>NZ_CP075339.1:600697-1201394 GCF_024399335.1 Leucobacter aridicollis | reverse complement strand
TCACGCAGGCGCTCAAGTTCGACTAAGCGCGAGTTCGTACTTCATTCAGGGGGATCACCGATGACCACATGGCGCATGCCAATCGAGGGCCACACGCAGGAGCGCATTTGGCTCGCATGGCCGACCTCGGGCTACACGCTTGGCGACACCGAGGCGGAGGCCGAGTCGGCTCGCACGACGTGGGCCGCCGTCGCGAATGCTGCGAGCGAGTTTGAAGCAGTCACCGTGGTCGTGAACCCAGGTGACGAGGCGATCGCCTCCCGATACTTGTCGAGTCAGATCGATCGCCTCGTCGCCCCACTGAATGATGCCTGGATGCGCGACATCGGCCCGAGCTTTGTTCTCGGCGACGACGGCACGCTCGGGGCCGTAAATTACCGTTTCAATGGCTGGGGCGGGCAAGACTGGGCCGAGTGGGACAAGGATCAGCACATCGGCCGAATCATCGCAGAGGCGGCGGGGGCAACTCTCGTCGACTCTGAGATGACGAACGAGGGTGGCGGGATCCAGGTCGACGGCACTGGCCGCGTCGTACTTACCGAGACCGTGCAACTCGATCCGGGTCGAAACCCTGGCTGGACGAAGGAGCAGGTTGAGGCTGAACTCGCGCGCACAATTGGCACTGACCGCGCGATCTGGCTTCCCCGGGGCCTCACACGCGATCATGACACCTTTGGCACCCGCGGACACGCCGACATTCTGGCGGCCTTCACCACGCCAGACGTGCTGCTCATGCACCGCCAGGACGCCGAGTCCCACCCAGACCACGCAATCGCGCGCGCGAACCGCGAGGTTGTCGAGCGCTACCGCGACGACCGCTCGGATCAGTTCGAGATCGTTGACCTCCCTGCGCCAGAGACGCTCCGCGACGACGAGGGCTTCGTCGACTACAGCTACATCAACCATCTTGTTGTGAACGGCGGCGTGCTCGCGTGCGCCTTCGCCGACCCCGCGGATGACCGCGCGCTCGGCGTACTCCGCGACGTGTACCCCGGCCGCGAGGTGATGGCGATCGATGCGCGCCCGCTCTTCGCCCGCGGTGGCGGTATCCACTGCATCACCCAGCAACAACCGGCGCTGTAGCGTCAGGGGCGACATGCCCCACCCCAGCCTGTACAATGTCACATGACGATTGCTTGGCGCGCACCGATCGCGCGCCTCGATCCCTCACCACATAAGGAACGATAGATGACCGAGAGCACTCTCACCCCCGAGCTCGAAGCGGTAGTCGCCGGCGCCGCAGCCGCCGCGCCCGCCTACGCGGCCCTCGCGCCCGCCGACCGCGCACGCATCCTCGTCGCCCTCGGCGACGCACTCGAAGCAGCGAAGCCGCGCCTCGTTGAGATCGCAATGCGCGAAACCGGCCTCACCGAGGCTCGCCTCAACGGCGAAGTAACGCGCACCGCAGTGCAGCTCCGCCTCTTCTCGGAAACCGTCATGGACGGGTCGTACCTCGACGCGCGCATCGACTACCCAGACCCCGAGTTCGTCCTCGGACCGCGCCCCGACATTCGCCGCACGCACGTGCCCCTCGGCCCGATCATCAACTTCTCGGCGTCGAACTTCCCCTTCGCTTTCTCAGTGCTTGGCGGTGACACCGCATCGATCCTCGCGGCGGGCTGCCCGGTCATCGTGAAGGCCCACTCAGGCCACCCCGAGCTCTCAGACGCGACCGCGGAGGTTGCGCGCGAGGCCCTCGCGTCTGTCGGCGCGCCAGAAGGCGTGTTCAACCTCATCCACGGCCGCGAGGCAGGCGTTGCAGTGCTCAAGGACCCCCGGATCAAGGCGGGCTCGTTTACAGGCTCGATCGGCATCGGCCGCCTGCTCACCGACATCGCAGCCGCGCGGCCCACCCCGATCCCCTTCTACGGCGAGCTCGGCTCGGTCAACCCCGTGTTCATCACCGCGGCGGCTATCGCCGAGCGCGCAGATGAGATCGCATCGGGCCTCATCACGAGCGTTGCTGGCTCGGCCGGCCAGCTCTGCACGAAGCCTGGCTTCATCTTCATCCCTGCTGGCTCAGCTCTCCCCGCGGCCGTAACTGCCGCGGCGGACGAACTCCCCGAGCACCGCCTCCTCGACCCGCGGATCGCGCAGAGCTTCAACGAGCGTCGCGACACGATCCTCGCGGCCCCTGGCGTCTCCGCTGTCATCCCAGGCGGCGTTCGCTTCGACGAAGAGGGCCACGGCTGGGCATCACCCACCGTCGTTTCGGTCTCGCTCGCAGACTTCCGCGCCGGCCACCAGGAGCTCGTAGAGGAGGCATTCGGGCCTCTCACGATCCTCGTGGAGACCCCCGAGGGCACCGACCTCGCAGCACTCATGCCCGAGTTCTACGAGGGCAACCTCTCTGGCACCATCCACGTGAGCGCCGATGAGGCGTCAGGCACGACCGCAAACGTTGGCGAACTCCGCGCACTCGTCGCGGCCCTCGCGAAGCAGGTCGGCCGCGTCCTGTTCAACGGCTGGTCGACAGGCGTCGCAGTCACTCCCGCGCAGCAGCACGGCGGCCCGTGGCCGGCGACTTCGAACGACGCAAGCACCTCGGTCGGCACGTCTGCCATCAAGCGCTTCCTGCGTCCTGTCGCGTTCCAGAACACGCCTGAGGCGTTCCTCCCCGAGGCGCTGCGCGATGACAACCCGCTCGGCCTCCCGCAGGCGATCTCGCCAGCAGGCCAGTCGGGCGACTGGGGCAGCCAGTACCGCGGATAGCGGCGCTGTCCGCCCACCGGCCGGACTCAATATGCGTGCGGCCCGCCCCTCAGGGGTGGGCCGCACTGCCGTTTTAGGGGGCGGCGGCTGCTCTCGGCCCCGGCCGGCCACTCCTGACCCCGCCTGCTACTCGGTGCCCCGCCTGCTAGTCCGTGCGTCCACCACGCCCCACCGCCCTCAATTTTTCCTATGGGCGCCAAATTCCCAGGGAGTTTGATGTGGAACAGAAAAACTGAGGCCCGTAAGACTCGGGCCCGCCAGGCGGGCACACAGAACCACCGAACGACCGAACCGCCGCGACGTCGAAACGGCGAACCGCCGCAACGTCGAGACGTCGAAACGCACCACTCTCGTTGACGCTATCTTGCAAGGCATGCTAGCTTGTGTCACATGATAGATGACGTCACTACGCAACTGCGCAGGGGCGTCGTCGAATTCTGCGTTCTCGGCTTCCTGTCGGCGCGCCCGATGTACGGCTGGGAGCTTTCTTCCGCGCTGATTGAACGCGGCCTCATCGCGAGCATCGGCACGCTCTACCCGCTACTCGGGAGGCTGCGAGACCGCGGCCTCATCGTCACGTTCGAGCAGCAGGACAATGGCGAACCCGATCCGACCCCCGACGCCGGAGTCGCAACGCCGTCGGGCGGCCCGACGCGCAAGTATTACAGGCTCACTCAGGAGGGCGAGTCCCACCTCGCGGCCTTCCGCACCCAGTGGGGGCCATTCACGCAGAACGTCACCGAGATACTTGAGAAGGGGCTCGAATCATGAGTAACGACGACACGACGAACGATCGTCGGCACACTCCGTTGACAGCTGACGATGAACGAACCGCCTATCTAGCAGCACTCGACGAAGCCATCGGCGGGCTGCCCCACAGGCTAGCTGTCGAACTCCGCGCCGGGGTGGGCGAAGAGCTCGCCTGCCTCGAAGGTGACGAACTGCGCGCTCGGATCACCGCACTTGGGGACCCCATTGAAGTCGCCAGCGCCGCCGCGATCGCAGGGCGCGATGAGGGGCCGGGAACCAGCGCCTCGCCTTTCGCCGGCTACAGCACAAACCTTCCCCCGGCTCATGTTGGAGCCGCTGCCTTGCCTGACCAGGCGGCAGGATCTCGCTCCGCCGCCCCGACACAGCTAGCGCCTCAGCCGGCGCAGGTACGGGCCCTCTCGGAGACCCGCGGCTATGCAGTCGCAGGCCTCATCACATTCGGAGTAGGCGGCATCGTGCTGCCAGTCATTGGCTGGCTTGTCGGCTGCGTACTCGTTGCCACAAGTGGGTTCTGGCGGATCAGTGAGAAAGTTTGGGCGATCATTTTCCCACCACTTGCGTTGCTTATCCTGGCTCTCCTCTCCTGGCTCTTCAGCACGGTGGCGGGCGGGCAGGATTCGGCGAATCCGCTTCTCCCCGGCCCTCACGCGTCGATACTGGTCACACCGATACTGGTCGCACCGTTGACCGCCGTCTGGCTCCTCCTCAGACTCCGCAGCAGGCGCATTCCCGAGGATGCCCAGGGGTAATACGTTCAGGCAGGAAGCTGGCGCAGAGGCTGCCCGCGCAGCGCTCGATTCCACAGTCGACCCCTCAGCCGATTCCATGCACTGATTGGAACCGGATAGGTTACGCTGAGCACATGACGAACACACGCACCGTTACCCGCTCACGCACCTTCCGCGGCGCGACCGCAGCTGCCCTGCTCGGCGCTGCGGCGCTCGTGCTGACAGCATGCTCTGGCAGCGCCTCCGTCGCCGATACGAGCTGGGGAACGCTCGATACCCGCGGCGAACCGGCAATGACGTTTACCGCAGACGGCAAGGCCTTCGGCACTGACGGCTGCAACATCGTTAACGGCACGTGGACCGAGGAAAAGGGCAAGGTTACATTCGGGCCGCTCGCTTCGACGATGATGTTCTGTGAGGGCGTCGACACGTGGCTGACTGGCGCATCGACCGCCGTCGTCGAGGGCGACAAGATCTCGTTCAGCGATGAAGAGGGCAAGAAGATCGGCTCGCTCAAGAAGACCGAGTTCACTGCCCCCGAGTAGGTCGCAGCCGGGCGGCATCGCTCAGGAGCAACGCAAGAGGCGGGGTGAGGATCTGATCCTCACCCCGCCTCTTGCGTTGCGCGCCCAGCCCACCAGCGGGACGTTGAACTGTTCACCGGCGCCCGGCGAACGACTTACTCAGTTACCAAGCGACAGCCAGCGCCACGTTCAGCACCGAGAGCCCCAGGATCGCGCCAAGCACGCCACCCGAGACGTTCTCCTTCTTCTTGAAGACCAGGGCGAGCACGATGATCGCGACGAGCACGATCGTCTTCACGCCGATCTTCATGTTGTTCGGAGAGCCTCCCATTGCGTACATCATGCCGACGAGGCCAAGGCCCGTCGCAAGCATGAGCCAGGCGCTGTGCAGGATGCCGCCCGATACCTTGGCGACGCCCTCCTTAACCTTGGGCAACTGTGCGATCGTCGCGCCAGCGACGCCTGCGAAGCCAACGATGTGCAGGATCAGCAGGATGTTTCTCAAAATTTCCATCGTGTATTCCTCCCGTGTAATTGCGAATGTGTGTGGGTGTCGGCGCTACGGCCGGAACGTGTGAGGCCAAGCGGGCAGGGCGTCGAGCTCATCTCTCCTGCCCGCCTGGCAAAGCGCGGGTCTAGTGGAAGAAGTGCCGCTCACCGGTGAAGTACATCGTCACACCGGCCGCCTGAGCCGCCGCGATGACCTCTTCGTCGCGAACCGAACCTCCCGGCTGAACGACGGCGCGAACACCGGCGTCGAGCAGCACCTGCAGGCCGTCAGCGAACGGGAAGAAGGCGTCGGACGCAGCGACAGCGCCCGCGGCACGCTCACCGGCGCGAGAAACCGCGAGGCGGCACGAGTCGACACGGTTGACCTGCCCCATGCCAACGCCGACCGAGGCGCCGCCGTTCGTGAGCAGAATGCCGTTCGACTTCACTGCGCGGCACGCTCGCCACGCGAACTCGAGCTCCGCGAGCGTCTCTGGGTCGGCTGCCTCGCCGGCGGCGAGGGTCCACTCGGCTGCGGGTGCGAAGTGGCGGTCGGCGTCCTGGATCAGGAAGCCGCCGGAGACCTGCTTCAGCTCGACAGGGTTCTGCGCGTACCCCTCAGGCAGCACGAGCAAGCGCACGTTCTTCTTCTGTGCGAGGATCGCCAGCGCTTCAGGCTCGAAGCCAGGCGCGATGATGACCTCGGTGAAAATCTCTGAGACTGTCTTGGCCATACCCTCGGTGACGACGCGGTTGGCCGCGATTACGCCACCAAATGCGGAGACAGGGTCGCATGCGTGCGCGAGTTCGTGTGCGGCAGCGATCGGGTCGGCTGCACCCTCTGGGGCGACAGCGACGCCGCACGGGTTCGCGTGCTTGATGATGGCGACCGCGGGGCGCTCGTGGTCAAACGCTGCCCGCAGCGCGGCGTCGGCGTCAACATAGTTGTTGTACGACATTTCCTTGCCGTGCAGCTGGGTCGCCTGGGCGATCCCCACACCCTCGTTCTCGCTGAACAGTGCGGCACGCTGGTGGCTGTTCTCGCCGTAGCGCAGCACCGACTCGCGGAGGCCAAACACCTCGTAGCCGACGTAACCCTCGCTCGTGGCGAAGATCGCCGCGACCTCGTCTTCTTCGGGGGCCTCGAGTTCTGCTGCCGCGGGGGCATCCTCCCAGCCTGCGTCCTGCTGGTCGAGGAACCAGTTCGCGACCGCACCGTCATACTGCGCGGTGTGCACGAATGCCTCGGTCGCGAGCGAGCGGCGAAGCGCGAGGGTCGTGCCACCGGCCTGAATCGCCGAGATGACCTCGTCGTAGCGGCCGGGCGAGACGACGATCGCCGCATTCGCATGGTTCTTCGCCGTCGCACGGACCATCGCTGGGCCGCCAATATCGACGTTCTCGACGATGTCAGCGGCGGGCTTGCCTGCTGCGACAGTCTGCTCGAACGGGTACAGGTTCACGACGACGAGCTCGAACGGGGCGAAGCCGAGCTGCTCGAGCTGCGCGCGGTGGTCCGCGAGGCGCAGGTCGGCGAGCAGGCCCGAGTGCACCGCCGGGTGCAGCGTCTTCACGCGACCGTCGAGTGCCTCAGCGAACCCTGTCACCTCGGCAACGTCGGTCACTGCGTGGCCAGCCTCGCGAATGGTGGCGGCAGTCGACCCTGTCGACACGATCTCGACGCCGGCAGCGGCAAGCGCTGCGGCGAGATCGAGCAGCTTCGTCTTGTCGCTCACAGAGATGAGCGCGCGCTTCACCTCGATGAGGTCGCGATGCTCGTACAGGCTCGGGTCGTGGCTCTGGACTGCCATGGGGCTCCTTGAATTCGTGCGGTGTGGGGGCTAAAAAGTCGTGGCTACGGGGTGGGCGCAGCGGCTGCGGCAGCGACGGCGGCGAGGTCGAGCGACCCGTCGGCGATCTCGCGGACGGTTCGGACGAGCAGTGGTCGCTCCTCCTGTTTGATGCGCTCGTGAAGGTCAGCCTCCGCCTCCCCCTCATGCACGGCGACGACCGCCTGTCGCAGCACCGGGCCCGTGTCGACGCCCTCATCGATGATGTGCACGGTGACGCCGGTTTCGGTTGCGCCAGCGGCGAGTGCGTCACGCACCGCGTGCGCGCCCGGGAACAGGGGCAGCAATGCCGGATGCGTGTTGATGAGCCGCGGCGAGAAGGTGTTCACGAACGCTGCCGGGAGAATACGCATGAGGCCCGCGCTCACCACGAGGTCAACGTCGTAGTCCTGGATCGCTGCCGCGAACGCGGCCCCCCAGTCGGCGCGGCTCGCGTAGTCGGCCGGTCGAACGACAAAGCTCGGGATCGCGGCAGCCGCGGCGTGCGCGAGGCCTGCAGCGTCGGTGTCGGCGCCGACGCACACGATCTCAGCTGGAAAATCAGGATCTGCCGTCGCCTCGATGAGGGCCTGAAGGTTGCTGCCGCCACCTGAGATAAGAACCGCGAGTCTCAACACTCACCCAGTCTACTCGCTGTGTAGATGTGTGGAGGCCCGCACGACGAGCCTCGCGCTCGCGTTTCTGGCTCAATTGCATTGCCGAACCCCACACCTCGCGCCCGCCAGGCCCGGCGGTAAGCTCTCCCCATGCTTCTTCACGATCTCTTCGGCCTGACCGGCCGCACAGCACTTGTCACCGGCGGAAGCTCGGGTATCGGCCGAGCGATTGCCGAAGCGCTGGCTGGCGCAGGCGCACACGTCGTCATCGCAGCACGGACCGTCGAAGGGCTCGAGCGGACCACCGCCGAGGTCACGGCGAACGAAGCCGTCAGCGCTGCGGGCGGAGAGGTGTCCTGGCTGCGAGCCGACCTGACGAACCGGGCTGGCGCGCATGCGCTCGCTGACGCCGTACTTGAGGGGCACGGTCACGTAGATATCGTCGTGAACTCGGCTGGCGTGAACATCCGGCCACCGCTTGGCGAGCTGACCGAGCCCGAGTGGGACACGACAATGGCAGTGAACCTCGAAGCTCCTTTCGTACTCGGCCAGCGGCTCGCCCCGGCGATGCTTCAACGCGGCTACGGCCGCTTCATCCACATCAGCTCGCAGCAGGCACACAGACCATTCGCCTCAAGCGGTGCGTACGGGGTGTCCAAGGCGGCCGTAGAGGGGCTCGCACGGTCGCAGGCCGAGGCGTGGTCGGCGGGCGGAGTGACCGCGAACTCGCTCATCCCAGGGTTTGTGCAAACCCCGCTGAACACCAGGCTGAGCTCGGACCCGGAGGTCGTCGCGGCACTTGCCGCTCGCACGCTTGTCGGGCGCAACGGACTTCCCGAGGACTTCGCTGGCGCGGCAGTCTTCCTCGCGAGTCCCGCCGCCGCGTACATCACAGGCCAGTCGCTCGCAGTCGACGGCGGCTTCTCCGTGCACTAGTTTGCCGGGGGTGGTCCGTCCTATCACCTGGGATCTGCAGTTCATATGCCTGCGTCTCACGGTTGCGCAATACCAACTGCCGATCCCAGGGATACGAGCTGTGGCCGATCCCAAGTTACGACGGGACGCTCAACCTGCCACGTGGAGCACTTCGTGTGCCCGGGCCACGGGCTGTGTGATCGCGAAGTGCCGCACTTCTTGCTCAGCCCAGCGCTCCCAATGCGGAATAAAGGTCTCACCGTCGCGGGCAAGCGCACGTTCCCGTCGCAGCGTTGCCGGGCACTCCACCCACACCGCGTACGCAGAGCCAAGTGAACGGGCGGCAGCGAGGGCCCGCGCGCTGATAGAGCCGCACCCTTCGACGATGAGAGGCGCAGACCTGTCGAACTCGACTTCGGGTGTGAAGCTCTTCGCGTACCAGTCATAGCGGCGGTAAGCGCCCGACAGCAGGAGCGCCGGGACCGCGGCGCTGCCCGCGGCAAGCCCATCCCATCCAGGGTAGAGCTCGTCCATGCCGACGATGTGCGGGCGCTCCCATCCGTTTGCCTCGCGTGCGCTGGCGAGGGACTCGGCGAGTGAGGTCTTACCCGATCCTGATCTGCCGTCGATGAACAGCACCCGTGGCCAGCCAGATGGGTCGCCATTCTGACCCGTCGCAGGGAGCCGGCCAGCGCCCAGCCGGCCCTCAAGCCGCGCAGCGAGCGCATCCGGCCCGCCGCAGGCAAAAGGTTCCGCGCCCGCGCCAATCGCGGGAACGGTGAGTTGACCGCTCACCCCGCGACCCGCCCGTCGCTCATCCGCAGAACCCTGTCGGCAATGGTCTCGGCCTCGCTCTCGTCGTGGGTGACGAGAATCGCTGTGGTCGCCGTCTTGCGCAGCAGATCGGCGAGATCGACGGCGAGCCTGTCGCGCAGCTCGCGGTCGAGCGCGGAGAGCGGCTCGTCGAGCAGCAGCAGTCGCGGGCTCGGCGCGAGCGCGCGTGCGAGGGCGACGCGCTGGCGCTGACCGCCGGAGAGCTCGGTGACTGGGCGGTTCGTGAAGCCCCCGAGCCCAACGAGTTCGAGAAGCTCAGCGACTCGTGCGTCGCGATCCGCACGCGGCCAACGCTTCACCCGCAGGCCGTACGCGATGTTCTCCCCGACCGAGCGGTGAGTGAAGAGCTGGCCGTCTTGAAACACAAGCCCGAACTCGCGGCGGTGCGGGGGGACACCGACGAGATCCTCTCCCGCCCAACTGACGACGCCTGACGTCAGCGGCTCGAGCCCGGCGATAGCCCGCAACAGCGTCGACTTCCCGCAGCCAGAGGGGCCGAGCAGGGCGACGACGTCGCCGCGTGGAACGCCGAAGGTCGCGTCGCGCACGACGACCTCGTCACGGCGGTATGCGACGCTGACGTCTGCGACGTTCAGCCCGCTCACGACCCCAGTGCGTGCCTGTGCTGTCACCAGCTTCCCCCTACTCCGCTGTCTACCCGCCAGCGTTCAGCTACGACCATAATGCCCGCTGCAATCGCCCCAAGCACCACTGAAGCGGCGAGCGCCATTCCGTAGCTCGCGGGGTCTGGGCTGCCGACGAGTGCCGCGATCGCGACTGGCAGCGTCTGCGCGTCGGGGCGCACGAGAAATGCTGTCGCCCCGAACTCCCCGAGCGACACGGCGAACGCGAATCCGAGCGCGAGGCCAGCCGACCGACCGAGCAGCGCGAAATCAATCGTGCGCAAGACGCGCAACGGTGAGGCCCCGAGCATCATTGCGGCCTCTCGGGTACGTGGATCAATCGACCTGAGTACGGGCGTGAGCGTGCGCACCACAAGCGGCAACGCGACGAGCGCCTGCGCGATCGGGATAAGCACGACTGAGGTGCGCAGGTCGAATCCAATTCCGAGCGGCTTGTGCATCGTGAGCAGCAGCCCGAACCCAAGTGTCACCGCAGAGATCCCGAGGGGAAGCATGATCGCTGCGTCGTAGACGGCGATGCCCCGGCGCAGCGCCGCTGAGCGAGGCCGTCGCGACACGATCAGCGAGACAAGCATCCCGAGCGTCACCGCGATGAGGGTCGCGACGCACGCGATCCCGAACGAGAGCAGCGCCGCGTCGACGACTGACCCGTGCAATGGCGAGCGCTCAGGCGGGTCGAAGAGTGCTCGATAGTTCGCGAACGAGATCCCGACACCCCGCGGCCCCTGGAGCGACCGCCACACGAGCGCGCCGATCGGCAGCACGTGCAGCAGCAGCACTGTGACGCCGAACACCGCCAGAACTGGTGCGTCCGTTCTGCGCGGTGCACGCACCTCGACGCGAACCTCCTGGGCGCGTTCGTTTCGGCTCCGCAGCAGCGCCGAGACGATGAGCGCGAGCGCTACAATCGCGAACTGCACAAGCGACAGCACGGCCGCTGAGCGCAGATCGAGAAACTGCACCGTGAGCCTGTATACCTCGGTCTCGATGTTCGCGAACTCGCGCCCGCCAAGAATCAGCACGACGCCAAACGAGGTCGCGCAGAACAGGAACACGAGCGCCCCGGCAGATGCGAGCGCCGGGCCGAGCGCGGGCAGCGTGACCGTACAGAACACCCTCACCGGGCCTGCCCCGAGCGTGCGCGCTGCCTGCCCCTGGCGGGAGTCCAGCTGCGCCCAGTAGCCCCCGACTGTGCGCGCCACGACGGTGACGTTGAAGAATGCGAGCGCGAGCACGACGACCACGAGCGACCTGTCGAGGCCAAGCCAGTACAGGGCTCCCCCGGGCCCGAACAGTGCGGTGAACGCGACGCCGACGACGACGGCAGGCAGCACAAACGGCACTGTGAGTAGCGCCCTGAGCACCGCGCGCCCGCGGAACTCAAGGCGGTAGAGCACGTAGGCCGCGGGGACGCCGAGCAGGATCGCGACGACAGTCGCGAGGCTCGCCTGCACGAGCGTGTTCTGCAGCACCCGCCAGCTGCGTTCGAGCCCGAGCACCTCCGGGATGCCGCCGAGGTCGAGCTGCCCGCCGCTCGTGAGACCCGTCGCGACGAGCGCGATGACAGGCCAGAGGAAGAAGACCCCGACGAAGAGCACAGGAATCGCCGCTGCGAACCCCCAAGCGAGGGGCCCGAGCGGGCGACGTGAGCGTGCACGCACCGCGACTTCCTCTGACCTGTATCGTGCTCTGTTAGAGCCCGACGGCGTCGCCGAGCGTCCGCAGCCAACCGTCGAGGCCCGCCTGGATCTCGGCTGCTGGCAGGTCGTGTGTCTGGCCCGACTCTGGCAGCGGCGCGAACTTCGCCCAGCTTGCGGGCAGCTCCACGTCTTCGTCGACAGGGTACATGTACATGTTGTCGGCGATGCCTGACTGGAACTCCTCAGAGAGCAGGTACTCAACGACGGCGCGCGCTCCGTCTGGGTTCTCGCTGCCCTTGAGCACGCCAGCGTATTCGACTTGCTGCGAGCAGGTGTCGAGCAGCGCCCGCGTATTCGATGCGCTCTCGACGTCGTTCACAGTGAACGCTGGCGACGTCGAGTAGGAGACGACGATCGGCCTGGTGCCTGTCTCGCTCACGCCGGTAAACTCCGTGTTGTAGGCCTCGGTCCAGCCCTGCACGGTGCGGGCGCCGTTCGCTTCGAGGCGCTTCCAGTAGTCAACGAAGCCGTCCTCGCCGAACGCTGCAATCGTCGCGATCATGAACGAAGCGCCCGTGCTTGATGCCGTGGGATCGAGCAGCACGGTGAGGTCCTTGTAGGCGGGATCCGCGAGGTCGTCGAGCGTCTCCGGCTCTGCGATACCCTTCTCCGCGAACCACGCGGTGTCGATGTTTACGCATGTCGCCCCGCGGTCGACCGGCACGAGCGGCACGCTGCCCGATTCCGCACTTTCGGCATCGAGCTCGGTGGCGAGCAGGAGGCCGTCGCCCTTCAAGAGACTTGCCGGAACCGGCAGCGCTACGTCGTTCTCGATCAGGCGGGAGGCGAGCGTATTGTCGACGCCAAAAAACGCGTCAGCAATCGGCGCCCCCTTTGTGAGCACAAGCTTGTTCGCGAGTTGGCCGCCGTCGCCAGCAGTGAGAACTTCGACGTCGTAGCCTGTCGCCGCGCTCGCGAGCTGTGAGAACTCGTCGCCGTCGACGAAGCTGTCATGGACGACGAGCGTGACCTTCGCCGAGTCGCCGTCTTCAGCGCTCGAATCCTGGCCCCCAGCGCAGCCAGTGAGGGCGAGCATGGCGGCGAGTGGGAGCGCGATAAGCGCAGCCGATGTGTAAGAGCGTGCACGTGTACGCATAACGAGAAGAGTCCTTCCTCCGCTGGCATGAACCAGATCAGGTTGAACGGTCGGAGCACGCGTGCTCCCTCTCAGCCCCGCGCGCCGGGACTCCCGTGGATTGCTCCCTCAGCCTAGCCCTTACGGCCGGGCCAGCGCCAGCCGGCCCGCTTCTCGTCGCCACCGCGGTCTGCGTCGAGATCGACGTTGTCCCAAGAGTAAGCCTCGACGAGGGCTTCCTCGTCGATTTGAGCGTCGACGGCTTCGCTCGCGGTCGCCTCCTTTGCGGGATGTGCGGTAACGGCTTCGACAGGTCCCGTCGCCGCGTGCTGATCGAAGAGCTCGGCGTCTGGTTGGGGGACGTCCACGCTACCCGGATCCGCGTCCGCTGAATCCACTCCCGCTGGATCGGCGTCGCGCGTATGCCCCCATGCCCGGTCGCTAGCCGGCGCCCAGGCGCTGTCGCCCGGCATGCCTGGCGTACCCTTGAGGTCGGGCAGGATGTCGGTGTCACCATCGACATCGACATCGAACTCAAGCGGCTCGGTGAGTTGATCGTCGACGCGGCTCCCCGCCGAGGCTCGCGCGTGCGGGACGAGTGGCGACACTGGCGCGAGCCGTTGCTCGTCCTCGACGGGATCTTCTTCTGACGCCGTCCTGGCAGGAGCCTGGCGCACTGTCGCTGGGTCGGGCTCTCCGCCGAGTGCAATCCCTCGATCAGGGTCGGCAGCGGCCCCGTCGTCCCCAAGTCCGAGACGCGCGGCGACCTCGCCTGGCCCTGCGACGACCCGCCGGGCGATATCGGCGCGCGCCGCGAGCGCACCAAGTAGGCAGCCAACCCCGAGCTCCGCGGCGGCAAGGCCCGCGGCCCGCCAGACGTCGGGTCCAACGTCTGCGAGCCGCCCCGGCCCGAGAGCGCCGGTCGCCGTCCAGTTGAGCAATGCGATGGTGAGCCCTGCGACGATCACGGCCCCTGCGATCTGAGCGCCCAAGCGTGCCATGGACTGGCGGCGCGCCACGTCGCCGAGCCCGATCCCAACTGCAAGCCCGAGGAGCACGAGGAGAAGCGGAGCGAGCACCGCGACGCTCCCCCACCCGTCAGGGATCGCAGCGAGCACCGGAATGCCTGGCATCGGGCCGAGCAGTTGCCCGAAGGGCGAAGCCGAGCTGCCGATACCGACGGCGAAGCCGGAGCCTGTCAGCCACGCACCGCTCCAGATCACGAACACGGGCAGCAGCGCGAGCTGCAGGAGAAACATCAGGATCGTGCCGGCCAGGTCAAGCTGCAGCGCCTCTGACGCGCCGATCACCAGCGCGAAACGGCCGAGCAGCGAAAACGTGAATCCGAGCGCGGCGATCCCGATGTATGCCGCGACAAGCGCTGAGGCGAGCCTCAAGGCCTGCCCCGCCACACGGGGAACGACAGCAGGCCGCGGGATCCGAAGTCGCCCGAGCCCAGCTTCGATCCCGCTGACCGCCGCGATCCACCAGGGGTGTTCGTCGCGCGCTGCCCGGGTGAGGTAGGCAACCCCAGACGGTGTGCCGTAGACGATTGCTGCGCACCCAGCGGCGGCCGCCCAGCCCAGACCGACCGCCACCTCGCCTCCCGGAGCAACCGCGGAGGCGACGACCGCTGCGACAGCGCCAAACCCGAGTGCGCCGCCGAGCACGCCAACTCCGCCAGCGCCGCCACGAGCACCGAACCGCCAGCCCGCACGCGCTGCGAAGACAACCGTTGCGAGAGTGAGCCCGAGCGGCGCGAGTGACACCGAGAACGTCAGCGCCTCAGGGGCGAACCCGAGCACCTGCATGGCTTCGGCCGAGATCTCGGCGGTGAGTGGCACGAAGTGAGCGAGCAGCCACGCTGCGCCAGCTCCGCCGAACACCGCGCTCGGTTCGGCGGCAAGGCCGAAGCCGAGCCACCACACGAGGAACGCGTAGGCAGCGACCGCGAGCAGCGACGCCAGCGCGACCGCGACGGCCTCAATCGTTGCGACAACCCCGGTCAGTATTGCTCTCATCGTCCGAAAGTCTACCCGGCGACACGCACACGGCTACCAGGCTGCAGCGACCGCCCGGTGTGTCTCGAACAGCGGCACCGTCGTGCCTTCGGGCGCTCGCCCGAACCCGCACTCGGTCGCGACGCCGAAATCGCGCGACAGCACCTGGGTGGCTGCCGCGATACGTCGAGTGGCGCCCTCAACTCCGTCCTCGCGGTGCACGAGACCAAGGTATAGCTCAGTCGTCGCGGGCACGTTCAGCTCGGCGAGCGGACCGAAGAACTCGGTGTCGTCTCGTTCGATCGGAACCGGGAGGTGGAGCCAGGTGAGGTCTCGCTCGGCCGCGGCGGCGACCGCGTTTGCAAACCGGGTGAGGTGTGCGGCATCGCGCGGTTCGACGAAGTGCTTCTCAGCGACGTCTCCATAGCAGAGGTGGACGCCGACCTCGACGTCGAGCGGCACCCTGTCGATCTGCCGGGCAAGCCGCTCGCTGGTCGCATCCCAGACGTCGCCGAACCACTCGTAGCGGTCACCGGTGTGCGCGGTGAGCCCCTCAAGAATTGCAAATTCGAGCGCCGCGTCCCACTGAATCGCGAGTTCATCGCCCGGAATTGTGGCGACAATCTCGGCAAGCTCGGCAGCGAGCGCGCGCTCGTAGACGGGCTCGAATGCCTCGCGGTCCGCAGCGAGCACGAGGCTTGCGACGACGCCGAGCGGTGTGGGCAGGGAAACCTGGAAGCGAGTCTTCGCGGGGATGACCCCGGCGGCTTTCAGCCCGCTAAAGGTGCGCCAGGATTCGACGGCCGCTGCCGCGTATCCGAGCGGCGGCAATGTGACATCCGCCGCCTGCACGCCCTGCGCGAGCTTCACGGGGCGAATGTCGAGCATGCGCATCGGGATCGGCGTGTCACCGACCCGCTCAATGCCCTCGGCTGCGCCGAGCCTATCTGCCTGGAAGAGGATCCAGTGAAAGCGCTCCCCAACCTCGCCGTCGGGAATCCTGCGGAGGAGGCCCCCGAGTTCTTCGGCGGCGACGCGCATCGTCTGCTCCGCGTCGTCAAAGTTGATGCTTCCCACGAGGTGGGCTCCCTGGACCTGACTGTCGCTCATGCTTCAAGTATCCCCGACAGATCCCCCACACTGTTCCGTGTTGCGAATCGTGACGGGTCCGGCGCCCGCCCCTGGGCGGAGTGTCGCTGCGGTCATCGAGCGTGTCAGCGCGGGGCGCCCACTGCGGCGACCTCCACGCGCGAGGTTCCCGCAAGCATTCGCGAGACCGGGCATCGTGCGTGGGCGGCTGCCGCCAGTGCCTCAGCTTGCGGTTCCTCGATCCCGGCAAAGAAGAGCTCCGCGCGCCCGGAGAACTCATACCCGTCGCCCGCCCCGCGCGCGTGCAGCGAGATCTCGACACGCGCCGAAACCTCGACGCCAGCTCCCGCAACGACGCGCGCCGCCGCGTTCAGGCACGTCGCCCACGACAGCGCGAGGAGTTCCTCGGGGTTCGTCGTTCCCGCGGGGGCAGAGCCAGCGCCAGTCGGAGGAGACGCGACAGCGACAGTCAGTCCACCTTCTGCTGTGCTCTCGCCGTTAACACCCGTCGAGTTTCGCGCGACAGCCGTGTACAGGGCCGGGCCATGGCCGGGTGTTTCCGTGGTTTCTCGGTCGTTCACCTGGACTCCTTTCGACAGTGGTCTCATCCACATTACCCACAAGTTAGACGCAGTCCAATAAATGTGTCATGCTTGCAGGGTTGTCCAGGCCGGCCCCGACAACCACACACCGCCTCCATCCCTCCCCGAAAGTCCGACTCACCGAGATGCACGCACGATGACCGCTCCAACAGCTCCCGCCGTGGAGTTCATTCATGTCACCCGGAGCTTTGGCACAGGCGCACAGGAAGTGAACGCCCTGACAGACGTTTCCCTTGCTGTGCCACGAGGCGCCGTATTCGGTGTCGTGGGCGAGAGTGGTGCAGGCAAGTCGACACTGCTTCGCATGATGAACGGACTCGACCACCCCACGAGCGGCCGCGTCCTGTTCGACGGCATTGACCTCGCGACGCTCACCCAGCGAGAGCTCAACGCCGTGCGCCATCGGATCGGCGTCGTCTTCCAATCGTTCAACCTCGTCGGCAACCTCACGGTGCGCGACAACATCGCGCTTCCCCTCAAGCTACAGCGAGCCAGAGGCACCGACGCCGCGCGTCGCGTCGCTGAGCTCGCCGAGTTCGTCGGGCTCGGGCCACGCCTTGACCACTACCCAGCCCAGCTCTCCGGCGGCGAGAAACAGCGCGTCGCAATCGCGCGTGCCCTCGCGACGAACCCAACAATGCTGCTCTGTGACGAACCGACCTCTGCGCTCGACACTCACACGACAGGAGAGATCCTCACCCTGTTGGGCGCCACCCGGTCTGAGTTCGGAACAAGTATCGTGCTGGTGACACACGAGCTCGACGCCGTGAAGCGCAGCTGCGATTCGGCAGCGATATTCGAAGCGGGCGAACTGCGAGACATCATCCGGGTCGAGTCACACGCTGACTCACGGGAACTCAGCTACGTCGAGCACGTGAGAGCGGAGCTCCGCCGATGAATGCGATCCTCACGGAGTTCCAGCGAGTGTTCGCCGAGCACGGAGCCGAGATCGCCACAGCGATGGCTGAGACGGGCTACATGGTGCTCACGTCCATCGTTGTCGCCGTACTCATCGGGCTGCCACTCGGCGTCGTCATCACGCTCACCCGCGCAGGCGGAATCCTCGAGAACCGGGCCGTCTGGCTCATCGCCGACCTGTACGTCACCGTGTTTCGGTCGTTCCCCTTTCTCCTGTTCGTTGTGTTCATGATCCCGCTCACGCGCCTCGTGTTTGGCACAAGCTTCGGAACCGTCGCCGCGACATTCCCGCTCGCCTTCGTCGCAGTCGCGATCTATGCGCGCCTCACGGAGCAGATCCTCCTCGAGCTACCGAGTGGCCTCTGGCAGGCCGCGGCTTCGATGGGCGCGACAGTGCCACAAACAGTCTTCCGGTTTCTCCTCGTCGACGGCCGCTCAGGCCTCGTGTATGCGCTCACCTCGGCGACTGTGAGCTTCGTGTCGTACTCGACAGTGCTCGGCGTGGTCGGTGGCGGCGGTATCGGGGACTTCGCGATGCGTTACGGCTACCAGCGATACGACTTCACCCTTATGTACACCACGATTCTGCTCATCGTCGCCTGCGTCGTTCTGCTGCAGGCCACCGGCCTCAGGATCTCGCGCGCACTCGACAAGCGTTAACCGGCCGATGGCATAGCCACGGCCCGAAAGGAGACACACAATGATTCGCTCGACACCCTCCAAGCACCCGAGGCTCATCACGGCCGCCGCCCTCGCAACGGCGATGCTGGCGCTTGCCGGTTGCGCGGCAACCCCAGGCGCAGACAGCACTGCCGATGACACCTCCGGCACACACGTGCTCAAGGTTGCCGCGACGACAACTCCAATGCCCGAAGTCGTGCGTGCCGCTGCCGAGGCAATCGAGGAGCCGTACTCAATCGAACTCGTCGAGGTCGCGGACTACGTGCAGCCGAACACGATGCTCGCCGCAGGCGAGCTCGACGCGAACTTCGTACAGCACCCGCCGTTCATGGAAGACTTCAACGCCGCAAACAACGCGTCGCTCGTCGCGATCGAACCCGTGTATCTCACCGTTGTCGGCACGTACTCGAGCAAGCACGAGAGCATGGAGGACATCCCTGAGGGCGGCCACATCGTCGTTCCACAGGATCTCTCGAACCAGTCGCGCGCGCTACAGATGTACGCGAGCGCGGGGCTCATCAAGCTCGACCCAAAGGTCGATAAGTGGGAGGTCACGGTGAAGGACGTCGTCGAGAACCCTCAGAACCTCCAGTTCACTGAGGTAGATCTCATGCAGTTGAACGCGGCGTATCCAGAGGCCGACGGCGTCTTCCTGCACGGCACGTTCGCACGCCAGCTTGGGCTCGTGCCGGGAGAAGATGCGATTGCTGTTGAGCAAGACCCGCAGTTCGCGGTGTCGCTCGTGAGCCGCGCAGACAATCAGAACTCGCCAGAGGTGAAGGCCCTCGCACGGGCGTTCCACAGCGACGAAGTGCGCGCCGTGCTCGAAGAGTTCGACGTGCCTGCAGCCTTCTAGCGCTGACGCGGCCGGAGTGCCGGGCTGGCGCCGGGCATGCCTCGCCGCCGCTGGAGGTCGCCCCGAACCCGCGCCGCCAAGGCCTTGCCTCTCGGCTCGCCTCGCCGGTGCACACGATCCTCGCAAAACCACACGTTAAATACTTGAATTAAGGGGCGGTTTTGCGAGGATCGTGTGCATTTGCGGGGCAGATCGGCACGAGCAGGGCCGGCACCCCGGCCCGGGGGCCAGCGCTGGTGGGGCTACTCAACCGGAATCCCCAGGACGCACAGGACCCCGCAGGCAAATGCCTGCGGGGTCCTGTGCGTAATCGCTGCGCGTTACAGCTGTGCGAAAGCCCGACGCAGTGGCATCGGCGCTGGTTCGCCTGCCACTGACGCGGTAGCGCCAGCAGCGTTCGCGGTCAATCGCTGCGCGTTACAGCTGTGCGAAAGCAGCGCGCAGCAGCTCGGCGGTCTCGGTCGGAGTCTTACCGACCTTCACGCCTGCGGCCTCGAGGGCCTCCTTCTTCGCCTGAGCGGTGCCCGCCGAGCCCGACACAATGGCGCCAGCGTGGCCCATCGTCTTGCCCTCGGGAGCGGTGAAGCCCGCAACGTAGCCGACTACAGGCTTCGTGACGTTCGCCTTGATGTACTCGGCTGCGCGCTCCTCAGCGTCGCCACCGATCTCACCGATCATCACGATTGCCTTGGTCTCGGGGTCGTTCTCGAACGCCTCGAGCGCATCGATGTGCGTTGTTCCGATGACGGGGTCGCCACCGATACCGATTGCGGTCGAGAAACCGAGATCACGGAGCTCGTACATCATCTGGTAGGTGAGGGTACCCGACTTCGACACGAGACCGATCGGGCCCTTGCCGGTGATCGTCGCAGGCGTGATGCCTGCAAGCGCCTCGCCCGGGGTGATGATGCCGGGGCAGTTCGGGCCGATGATGCGAGTCTTGCCACCGGTGGCCTTGGCGTGAGCCCAGAGCTCAGCCGAGTCCTTCACGGGCACGCCCTCGGTGATGATCACGAGCAGGCCGATGCTTGCATCGATTGCCTCGATCGCCGCATCCTTTGTGAAGGCGGGCGGCACGAATGCGACCGAAACGTCGGCTCCGGTCTCAGCCATCGCCTCAGCAACCGTCGCGAAGACGGGAAGCTCGACTGCGTTGCCGTCAGCGTCAACATGCGACACTGTCGTGCCTGCCTTGCGGGCGTTCACGCCACCGACGACCTGGGTGCCGGCAGCGAGCATGCGCGCAGTGTGCTTTGTGCCTTCGCCGCCGGTGATGCCCTGGACGATGACCTTTGAATCCTTGTTCAGGAAGATCGACATAGTTCTGTAATTCCTTCTAGTTCCAGGGGGCGGTTCAGCGTGCGTTGGCGAGCTCGGTGGCCTTGTCGGCGCCCTCGTCCATCGTGGCGGCCTGGGTCACGAGCGGGTGGTTCGCCTCGTTGAGGATGCGGCGCCCCTCCTCAACGTTGTTGCCGTCGAGGCGAACAACAAGGGGCTTGTTCGCTGCGTCACCGAGCTTCTCGAGCGCGCCGACGATGCCGTTTGCGACTGCGTCACACGCGGTGATTCCGCCGAAGACGTTCACGAAGACCGACTTCACCTGCGGGTCGCCGAGGATGACGTCAAGGCCAGCAGCCATAACCTCAGCCGATGCACCGCCGCCGATGTCGAGGAAGTTCGCGGGCTTCACGTTGCCGTGGTTCTCGCCAGCGTAGGCAACGACGTCAAGCGTCGACATCACGAGGCCTGCACCGTTGCCGATGACACCAACCTCGCCGTCGAGCTTCACGTAGTTGAGATCCTGAGCCTTGGCCTTCGCCTCGAGCGGATCCTCGGCTGCCTTGTCCTCGAGCTCAACGTGGCCCGGCTGGCGGAAGTCAGCGTTCTCGTCGAGCGAGACCTTGCCGTCGAGTGCGACGATGTCGCCCTCGCCTGTGAGCACGAGCGGGTTGACCTCGACGAGGGTTGCGTCTTCACCGACGTAAACCTCGTAGAGCTTCTGGAAGACGGGCACGACCTTGCCGACGAGCTCCTCAGGGAACTTCGCCGCACGTGCGATCTCCTCGGCCTTTGCCGCGTCAATGCCGGCGATCGGATCGATCTCGATACGCGCGAGAGCCTCGGGCTTCTCGACTGCGAGGACCTCGATCTCCATGCCACCCTCAACGCTGCACAGCGAGAGGTACGACCTGTTTGCCCGGTCGAGCAGGACTGAGAAGTAGAACTCCTCCTTGATGTCAGCGCCAGCGGCAACCATGACGCGGTTGACTGTGTGGCCCTTGATGTCGAGGCCGAGGATTGCCTGCGCGGCCTCAAACGCCTCGTCGGGGTTCTTTGCGACCTTCACGCCGCCAGCCTTGCCGCGACCGCCGACCTTTACCTGAGCCTTGACGACGACGACGCCACCAAGCTTCTCGGCTGCTGCACGCACCTCCTCGGGGGTGTCAGCGACGATGCCGGGGAGCACCGGCACCCCGTATCGTTCGAAAAGATCGCGTGCCTGGTACTCGTACAGATCCACGTACTGTCCTTCTGCTTGGGATGTTTGGTTACCCGAGGCAAAAATGTCTCGATGTCGAGAGAAATGTCGACCGTTTGCCAGTCTAACACCGGTGTCTCGGTAGATTCAGCCGTGGCGCTCAGCTGTAGACGCCACCCGGCGATCGCGGCCGCGAACGGCGGCAACGATTCGACTGAACCAGCATTTAGGCACCCACGGTTCAAGCGATCCAGGCGAATCAGCGCCTCCATACCGTAGGAAATCGCACTCTTTACGCGACACGGCTTCGGCAGCGCATAGTGGGGATCAAATCCGCAGGATCGCGCAACCGCAGCGGCCCGTTTTGGCTCCCGCCCAGTCAGCCCACCCGTGCAGCAGGTCAGCCCACCCGTACGGCAGGCCAGCCTGCCAGCCGTCGAGCGGTTCGGCTCGTCTTACGCGATTGGCGTGATTCTCGGCACCGTCATTCCCGCAATTCCATAGATTCGCTCGGAGGCGTGGGCAAAAGCGTGCACGAGCGCCCCGTGTGCAGCTGCCTCGTCCCCCAGTCGGGCCCCAACGATCGGCACTTCCGCTGCCAACCGAATGCGGCGCGACACCGCCCGCCCCAACGGCACGAGGAACTCGTCGTGGGCACGCGAGAGCCCTCCCCCGACAACGACCTTGCCCGGGTCCACTGCCATAATCAGCGTTGCGAGCGAATGCGCAAGCTCCTCAGTGAATGCGGCGAGCTCCTGAATAGCGGCTGGCTCGTCGTCTCGGACCCGCTGGAACAGCTCTGCTGCACCGGTTCCGTGGGCCCAGCGGATCTCACCGGTTTCGGGGTCAACGCCCCGAACCGCCAGGCGGCCAATATCGCCCGCGGCGTTGTGCCGCCCCCGCCTGGGCTTCCCGTCAAGTATGAGGCCCATCGCGATACGGTTTCCCACCGACAGGTACAGCACGTCGTCGACAAGCTGGGCGGCGCCGAGCTCATGTTCGGCGACTGCCGCCAGCCGAACGCCATTGTCGACGACAACGGGGGCACCCAGCGCGACGGCCAGCCGACTGCCAACATCAACCCCAGACCATTCGGGAATGACGACTGACGTCACCACGCTCCCCGCCTCGTCAACGATGCCGGGGAGCGAGAGCCCGACCGCGCGAAGCCTATCGAGCGGGAGTGAAGCCTCCTGGAAGGCCGCCTTCACCTGCAGTGTCACGGTGTCAAGTTTCGACGCCCCGTCGGCGACCGTTCCGACGCCGCCACCCGCGTGGTCTGCAATCACTGTTCCTGCAAGGTCTGCGATGACGACACGTATGCTCGCCTTGCCCACGTCAACGCCCGCAACGTAGCCGGCGGGCGCGTCAAGCTCGTATCGGCGCGACGGCCGACCAACCCCGCTGCCTGCAACCGTGGTGCGGGTGATGTCAGCCGAGGCCGTCAAGACTCCGAGCACGTTCTCGACAGAGGTTCGTGACAGCTCGAGTGCCTCGGCAATGCCGTTGACGGAGTCTGGGCCGCCGTCGCGAAGCTTGAGCGCCACTCTCGCCGAAATTGACGATGAGTTCGCTTTTGCCACGGTGCACCTCCAAGCGCTGAGTTCGCGGGCCAGCGTTGGCACCGCACAGTGGCCATTATCCTAGCCAACACCCCATGCCCAAGGTCGAGAATATGGCCAATATGCCCTGCCCGTGCCAGAAAAACTGAACCACATCTTCCCGTGTTTACGGGGACACAGATCGAATATTGCGAATTATCACACCTTGGTGTTTAATTTCACTCATGCGAATCGCTCGCTAACGAACCAATGGAGGATCGAGAATGCCACAGGGTTTTACATCCGAAGCCGAGCTTGAGGCGCGACTCGTCGCACCGAGCGCCGGCCTCGTCGAAGACTTCGCGAAAGGCGCGGGCGACATCGTCATCCTCGGCGCCGGCGGGAAGATGGGGCCGACTCTCGCCGTGCTCGCACGCAACGCCCTGAACGCTGCCGGGCGAGAAAGCGACACTGTGTACGCAGTGTCGCGCTTTGGTGAGGAGAGCGTCCGGGAGCGCCTCACGCAGGCCGGGGTCGAGGTCGTGCAATTCGACCTCGTCAAGAACGACAGCCTCGATGCGCTCCCCGATGCGCCCAACGTCGTCTTTATGGTTGGCGCAAAGTTCGGCGCTGCGACAAGCCCGTCCTGGGCGTGGGAGGTCAACGCAGCCCTGCCAGACCGCATCGCCCGCCGCTACCGCACGAGCGCAATCGCCGCGCTGTCGACTGGCAACGTGTATCCGTTCGTGCCTGCGTCTTCTGGCGGCGCATCAGAGGACGTTGCTCCGTCGCCGATCGGCGAGTACGCGCAGTCCTGCCTCGGCCGCGAGCGGGTCTTTGAGTTCGCGGCTGAGGAGCGCGGCACCCGCGTCTCGATTGTCCGCCTGAACTACGCTGTCGATCTGCGTTACGGCGTGCTCGCGGATATCGGCTCGGCCGTGCACTCGGGTGAGCCCGTCTCGGTAGCCACAGCGAACGTCAACGTCGTCTGGCAGGGCTACGCGAACGAGGTCGTGCTGCGAAGCCTCACCCATGCCTCAACAGATGTGTTCACGATCAACCTCACAGGCCCCGAGACGCTGTCGGTCGACGCCGTGGCTCACCGCTTTGGAAGCCTGCTCGGGCGCGACGTGACAATCGTTGGCGAGCCCCAGCCAACGGCGCTTCTCAACGACTCGAGCCGGTGCATGGCACTCTTTGGGTACCCGGCGGTCTCGGCGCAGACCCTCATCGAGTGGCAGGCGCAATGGATCGAGGCTGGCCTGCCGATGACCGCAAAGCCCACCAAGTGGGCAGTCCGCGACGGGAAGTTCTAGATGTCTACAACGCCACAGCTTCGACGTGCCGCACGGGAAGCACTCCTTCGAGGAGTTGTCATCCCAGCTCAACCGCTCGCTCTCACCGCCGAGCGCACGCTCGACGAGCGCCGCCAGCGCGCGCTCACGCGCTACTACCTCGCAGCAGGCGCCGGCGGACTCGCAGTTGGGGTGCACACGACCCAGTTCGAGATCCGCGACCCTGAGCACAATCTCTTTGAGCCCGTGCTGCGGATCGCCGCGGAGGAGATCTCGGCACACGGCGACGACAGCGTTGTGCGGATCGCGGGCGTCACCGGCGACACGGCACAGGCTGTTGCCGAGGCCGAGCTCGCCCGCGACCTCGGCTACGACGCCGTGCTCGTGAGCCCTCGAGTCCCGGGGGCGACCGAAGCGTCGCTACTCGAGCGCGCACGCGCCATCGGAGAGGTACTCCCCCTCGTCGGCTTCTACCTGCAGACCGCGATTGGCGGCCCGACGCTTTCCCGCGAGTTCTGGCGGGAGTTCGCCGAGATCCCGGCCGTTGTCGCGGTGAAGGCGGCACCGTTTGACAGGTACAAGACGCTCGAGCTCATCCGCGGCGTCGCCGAGTCTGGTCGCGCACAGGAAATCGCCCTGTACACGGGCAACGACGACGCGATCGTGTCCGATTTGCAGTCTGAGTTTCACGTCGCGTCGCCAGCGGGCCCCACCACGCTGCGCTTCGTGGGAGGGCTGCTCGGCCAGTGGGCGGTCGGCACCCGCGCGGCTGTCACGCTGCTCAACACGGCGCACCGGGCGGCAGCCGGGGATCTCGAATCGCTCGCGGACCTCAATCGCGCGAGCGCGGACATGGTCGACTTCAACCAGGCCGTCTTCGATCCGGCTCACGACTTCGCCGGGGTGATCGCTGGCGTGCACGAGGTGCTCCGCCAGCAGGGGCTCCTTGAGGGTGTATGGTGTCTCGACCCCAGCGAGGGCCTGTCTCCGGGTCAAGCCGACGAAATCCGCCGCGTGCGCCTCGCGTATCCAGAGCTCAGCGACGACGCCTTCATCTCCGAGCACTTGGAATCCTGGCTGCGGTAGCGGACCATGACCCCGATCCGGATCGCCTTCGCTGGCCTCGCGCACTCTCACCCGGTGACCGACGCGGGAAACCTGGCGCGGCTGCGCGAGCATGGCGCCCCCGTCGAATTCGTCGGCGTCTATGATTCCGACGCGACGCTCGCGAGCTCGTTCGCGACGAGCTTCGATTGCGAGGCCGTTCGAACGATCGCGGAGCTCGCCGGCACCCGGCCCAACATCGTCATTCTCACCGCACGCCCGCACGAGACTGTCCCGTTCGTGAGCGAACTGCTGCACACGACGGACGCCTTCATTTTCGCGAACAAGGTTGTTGCGGGAACCACCGCGCAGCTCGCGGAGTGGGAATCGGCGGTCGCTGGCAACGAGGATCGGGTCGGCACGTCGTCAGTACTCAGGTTCGCACCGGCCCTCCGCGAGCTCGCGACGCAGGTCGCGAGCCGAGAGGTGTGGGGAGTGCGAGTGCTCGCCCAGCACGACATCGAAATGTTCCTCGCGCCCAACCGGGCGTGGCAAGACGATCCTGAGCGCGGCGGCGGCACGCTCGTGACGGCGGGACTCCACGCCTGGGAGATGCTGGAGTCGGTGCTCCCCGGCGCTGAGCTCATCGGCGACGTCTCCGGCTGGACGCACCGCTCCCCGGGCTCGCGCAGCGCGTCCGAGGAGATCGCGCAGCTCGCCGGCACCGTCGCCGTGCCGGATCACCGCGAAGTGCCGTTCGGGATGACAGTGACAGGCACGCCAGGCCCCGAGCGCTACGCCATCGACGTCTTCACTGCGACTGGCACGCTGTCAGTCAGCCTCGAGTTTCCCCACCCACACGACTCGCTCGGATTCGCAGAGCTCGCAGCTGCACTTCTCGAAAACTTCCAATGCGGAAGCGCGACGGCGCCGTGGGAATCGGCACGCACTGTCGCCACAAACACACTCCGCGCAGCAGAGGCGCTGCGCGGAACTCACCACACAGAAAAGAGTCACTGATGACCTCCACTCCCGTCACAGCCACCGCGCAAGGGGCGCCACCAAAACGCGGCGTCTTTAGCTCGATCGGTCCGGCTTTCATCACCGCTGCGCTTGTCTTCGGGCCAGGATCGATCGCGACAGCGAGCGCGATGGGCGCGTCGTTCGGTTATGAGCTCATCTGGGTCCCTGTGATCGCGACGATTCTCATGCTCTGCTTCGTGAACATCGGAGTGCGCATCGGCCTGACGACAGACACGAGTATCCTCGGGACCGTCGCGCACCGGTTGACTGGCATCGTGGCGATCATCGTCGGCCTTGGATCTTTCCTCGTCGTGACATCGTTCCAGGCCGGCAACTCGGCCGGCACAGGGGCTGCGGGCCAGCTCTTGTTCGGTGGCGACCCCCGGTTCTTCGCCGTGCTCTTCACTGTCATCGGGCTCATCTTCGTGTGGATCCCCAAGTTCTACCCGGCCCTCGAGAAGCTGATGGTCGTCGTGATCATCGTGCTCCTCGTCGCGATGATCACGACAGCCGTGGTGAGCAAGCCCGATCTCGGCGCTGTCGTCGGCGGTCTGGTTCCCTCGATCCCCGACGGCTCTATCCCACTCATCGTCGGGCTCGCGGCAACGACGTTCTCGATTGTCGGCGCCCTCTATCAAATCCAGCTCGTACGCGAGAAGGGATGGACGAGCGGCGACTTCAAGCTCGCGCGCCGCGATGCCGTACTCGGCACGCTCATCCTCGGGGCACTGTCGACCGTCATCATGATCGCCGCCGCCGCGACGCTCAACCCTGCAGGCATCGAAGCGAACTCCCCGGCCGCGCTCGCCCAGATCCTCGAGCCGATCGGTTCGTGGGCGGTCTGGCTCTTCGCGATCGGCCTGTGGGCTGCGGCGTTCTCGTCGCTACTCGGCAATTCGACGATCGGTGGGTCGATGCTCGCGGGTGTGTTCAAGATCGACGGCGGTGGCCTCGCGTCTGCGCCAGTCAAGGCGTGCATCTCGCTCGTCATCGTGCTCGGCGGGGTGATCGCGACGGTGTTCGGCGGGATTCCGATCCAGCTCATCATCACGGCGCAGGCCGTGACAATCATTGTCGTACCGCTCATTGGCGCCGTGATGGTGTTCCTCGGCAGGCACCGCGACCGCGGCGAACTGCGCATCAAGACGCCACAGCTTGTCCTCGCGCTTTTCGGCCTCGCGTTCCTGCTATTCCTCGCGGGGAGCTACGTCGTGAAGCTGGCAGGCTAACGTAACCCGAGATATGCACGATGCCCGGTGGGCGGGGCCTCATCAGAGGCCGCCGCCCCACCGGGCATCGTCATCGTGAGCGCTCGGGCTACTCCGAGACCTTCTCGATCGGCGCGAGCTTTACGAGCAGCTTGCGCTCGCCGACGCTGTCGAATGTGACGTGTGCGACACGCTTTGAGCCGGCGCCGGTGACCGCGTTGACTCGGCCCTCACCATATTCGTCATGCCTGATACGGTCCCCGAGGGCGAGTTCGAGATCGCCGTTATCTCGAATGTTGCCGACGATGGTGTTCGGAAATCCCCCGCCCGCGGCCTGAGCTTCCTTGGCGAGGCGCTTGCGCTCGCGCCACTTGTCGAGCGCTGACTGCATGTTGCCGCTCGCAGGCTCGGACACCGCCGCGGAGCTGCCGCCACCACCGCTCGCCCCAAACGAGACCTGCGAGTCACGGTTTCGCGACCACGAGGCACCGCTCGACCCTCCAGCACCCGGCGCACGGCCAGCGTTGAGCGCCCGGGAGGCGGTACCACCCCGCCCGGTGACTTCACCCGGCGACTGCCGCCATTCGATGAGGCCCTCGGGGATCTCCTGGAGGAACCGCGACGGCATCGCGACCGCGACGTCTCCGAACGTTGCACGCGTCGATGCGAGCGTGATGAAGAGCTTCTGCCTGGCACGCGTGATGCCGACGTACATCAGCCGCCGTTCTTCGTTGATTCCGCCGAGCTCATCGACCGACATCTGGTGCGGGATAAGCCCCTCCTCGACGCCCGTGATAAAGACAGCAGGGTATTCGAGGCCCTTCGCGGTGTGCAGCGTCATCAGTGAGACAGTGCCGCTCTGATCGTCGAGGTCGTCAGCCGCTGCAACGAGCGACACCTCGGTGAGGAACGCGAGGAGGCCTGCCCCGGGCTGCTGCGCGTCGAACTCTCGCGCCACAGCGAGAAGCTCCTCGAGGTTCTCCGCTCGCGCGTCGTCCTGCGGGTCTCGCTTCGCGCGAAGCTTCTCGATCATCTCTGTCGTGTCGAGCACGAGCTTCAGCACGTCTGCGACTGGCGCCGGCTTCTTCTGCGACGCGTCAGCGGTCTTGTCCTCAGCTTCCTCGGCGACGGGCGGCAGCACGTCGGTGGCCCCGCCGCCAAGCGCCATTGCGGTCGCTCGCGTCAGCATGTCGGCAAGCTCGACGACTGTGGTGCGAATCTTCGGTCCGAGCGCCGGGATCTCGGCGGCGCGCTCCATCGCCTCATGGAACGAGACGCCCTCGGCTTCCTGGAAGTTCGCGAGGTGAGCCTCCGCCATCGGCCCGACGCCGCGCTTCGGCGCTCCAAGCATGCGCGACCAAGCAATGGGATCAAACGGATTCGCAATTGTCGTGAGGTACGCCATCGCGTCCTTGATCTCGGCGCGGTCGTAGAACTTCGTACCGCCAAGCACCCGATACGGAATCGCCGACCGAATGAGCAGCTCCTCAAGCGCTCGCGTCTGCGAGTTGGTGCGGTAGAAGACGGCGATATCGCCGTAGGCCATACCGTCCCGGTGAAGATCCTCAATCTCTTCGGCGACGAAACGCGCCTCGTCGTGCTGAGAGTAGCCGGTGAAGCCGACAATCTTGTCGCCGTCGCCCTCCGCCGTCCACAGTTTCTTGTCCTGGCGATCGAAGTTGTTGCCGATGACGGCATTCGCGGCGCTCAGGATGTTCTGCGTCGACCGGTAGTTCTGCTCGAGCTTCACAACCTCGGCGTTCGAGAAGTCGCGCTCAAACTCGACGATGTTGCGGATGTCTGCGCCACGGAACGCGTAGATCGATTGGTCGGAGTCGCCGACGACGGTAAGGCTCGCGCCCGGAATCCGGCCGAGGCCATCGAGCTCGCGCTCGCGCACGGGCGGTACGAGTGTCGCGAGCTCGGCGGGCTCAACGCTCTTCGTCAGCTCGCGGATGAGCGAGTACTGCGCGTGGTTCGTATCTTGGTACTCATCGACGAGGATGTGGCGGAACCTGCGCTTGTAGATCGCAGCAACGTCGGGGTGCGCGCGGAACAGCTGCACGGTCTGCCCGATGAGGTCGTCGAAGTCGAAGGCGTTCGCCCGCTTCAGTTCTTGCTCGTACGCAGTGAAGATCTCGGTGAAAAGTCGCTCGCGCGGGTCGCTCGGGTTCATCGTTGAGGCGTAGTCGGACGCGTCAGAGAGCTCGTTCTTCAGCTTCGAGATCTTCGCGCTCGTATTCGCCGGTGTGAAGCCATAGGTATCGGCGTCGAGGTCTTTGATGATGCGCTTGAGTAGCGCACGCGAGTCTGCCGAGTCGTAGATAGTGAAGCCCGAAACGTACCCGAAGCGCTCGGCTTCTCGCCGCAGAATGCGCACGCACGCCGAGTGAAAAGTCGACACCCACATGCCCTCCACGCCCGAGCCGAGCAGCCCGCCCAGGCGCTCCCGCATTTCAGCCGCAGCCTTGTTGGTGAACGTAATGGCGAGAATCTGGCTCGGCCACGCCTCTTTCTCGCGAATGAGGTGCGCGATGCGGTGCGTGAGCACGCGGGTCTTGCCTGACCCCGCACCCGCGACGATCAGCAGCGCGGGTCCGCGGGCGACGACTGCGCGCCGCTGTTCCGGGTTCAATCCGTCAAGCAGCGGGTCAGTGCCGTCTGCTGGCTGCGCGCCGCCGAACGCTGCGCCTGGGTCAAGAAGCTCGAACTCACTCATCGTCTCTCTAGTGTAGGCGGGGCCTCAGACGTTGCGGCACCTCGCGCAGAACCGAGGCCCCCTGGCTCGCAATTCCCGGCGCGCTCACGGAGAACCTGCCGATGCGAGACAATGGTTGGATGCGCAAGACACCGCCCGAGCTTCCCACGATCCTCATTTTCGCCACAGGCGGCACGATCGGGATGCATGACGTTGGGAGCGGGCTCGAACCAGACCCCACGTTCCTCGAGGTCCTCGAGGAACGTGCCGACAGGGTCGCTTCACGGTTCGGGTATCGCGCACGTGTGAACCAGCTCCAACCTGCGATCGACAGTGCGAACGCCGACGAAGAGACGGCCCCGAAGATCGCTCGCGCACTCCGCGCCCGGGTGGGCGCGATGCGGGCGAGCGGCGTCGTCGTCACGCATGGCACTGACACCCTCGCCTACACTGCGTCGCGGCTCGCGTTTGAACTATCGGGACTCGGGGTGCCTGTTGTCGTGACAGGCAGTCAGTTCGCGCACGGCGCCAGGCCCACCGACGCCTTCGATAATCTGCAGCTCGCGATCCGCGCGGTCACCCAGGCGAACCCGTCCGCCCCGGTGGCGGTCGCGTTCGGGGGCAAGATCCTGCCCGCGGTGCGCGTCACAAAGGCAGACGCTGAGGCCCTCACTGCGTTCCGCGCTGAGCGCGAGCTCGGCGGTGCACCGCGCGGGCTTCCCGGCAGCCCCGAGGACGCGCCGCTCGTGCGCGCCGACCACGCCCGAGTTACCGCGATCCGTTTCACTCCGGGTCTAGCGGCAGCAGATCTCCTCGCGCTCGCTTCGACAGGCACCGCTGCCCTGGTGCTCGAGTGCTACGGTGCAGGCAACGCGCCAATGTCGAAGCCGGGGATGAAGGATGCGCTGCGGAGCATTAGCGACCGCATGCCTGTCGTCGCGATCACCCAGTGCGCGCTTGGTAGCGTCGATACTGACCGCTACGCGGTGGGCCGACAGCTTGCAGCAGCGGGCGTCATTGCGGGCGCAGACCTCACAGTCGAGGCGTCAATCGCGAAGCTTGGCTACCTGCTGGATCGCGGCTTCACCACCGAAGAGATTGCGCATCTCATGCCCATGAATCTCATCGGCGAGTGCGTCGAGCCGTCGCGACGTCCGGCTTCGGCCCGCGCCGGGTCAGTCGGCAACTGACTCCGCCTCGCGCGCGGCGACGCCGAGGTCTGGGTGGTCAACGAAAATCCCGTCGACCCCCGACGACAGCACGAGCGAGAACTCGGACTGCCAGTCCCCCCACTCGGCACCGCTCAGCGACGAGTGGAACCGCAAGTTCAGGTACCTGTTCTCAGGCCGGAGCGTCCAGGTGTAGACGAGCAGGCCTCGGGCATGAGCGCGGGCCACGAGGTCCTCGGGGCCCGCCGCAAGCCCAATTGCGTTCGTGCGAATGAGACTTCCCTTGTCAACACTAATCCCATCGACGCGCGATGCAAGGTAGTCGAGCCCTGCGTCACTCCGGTACCACTCATACGTGTTCGCGCGCACACCGGTCTCTCCTGAGTGCGCCACCTCGTCCGCGGGCGCACCGTTGCGTTCGGCGAGAAACACGTAGCTGGCACGCACCCCGGCCTGCCTGAGCCGCAGGAGTACGCCGAGCTCGAAGCACTCGATCGTGAGCCGCTCGGGCCGATCGGCCCACCCCGTGCGCGCGAGCTCGTCTTGAATCAGCGCAGCGATGTCGAACCCGATCGATGTGAAGTAGTCTGCGTGCTTCACCTCAAGCACGACGCCGAGCGGCCGCCCGCCCCGATCGCTCTCCTCGTCGACGATGCGCAGCACATCGCTGAGGCGCAGCATCGGCTCCTGGCCGTCGTACGCACGGTTGTCGGCCCGCACGCGCTTGAGCCGTTCGACGCACCTGAGTGTTGCGAGCTCGGCCCAGGTGAAGTCCTCAGTGAACCACCCCGTCATACGGACTCCGTCAACGACCTTCGTGGTGCGGCGACTCTTGAACTCCCTTCGCGAGGCCACGTCGGTGGTCCCAGAGATCTCATTCTCGTGGCGCACGACGAGCACTCCGTCGCTCGTGACGACGACGTCAGGCTCGACGGCGTCGGCACCAAGATCGAACGCGAGCCTGTACGACGCTTCAGAGTGCTCAGGGCGATACCCGGGTGCACCGCGGTGCCCAATGATGAGTGGGAGTGCCTGGGGCTCTGACATGCCTCCAAGCCTAGGGCCTCCCGCGCCACCGCCGTGAGCGAACATCATGCACAGTCTCAGCATCGAAAGCCGCTGAATCTATACACTTGAGTTATTGCCCGATTACGCTTCGAAAGGTCCCAGCGAATGAGCAATCCTGCACTCAGCAACAACCCGGCACTGAACGGGAAGACCCTCACCGCCGAGGAGCTGCACCGTATCTACGATCAGCCCGCGGCGGCGACGAACCGCCCTGGCGTCGACGTGCCTGCGGAGTCGGCTTCGAATGCCGGCCAGCCGCCGGTCATCACTCCGTCAGATCGCCCGATGACCTACGAGAACACGATCTCGAAGACCGTGTTCCTGTTCGTCATCGTGCTTGCCTTGGGCGCCGTCGGCTGGATGATGCCAGCGCTCATGATTCCCGGCGCGATCGCTGGTCTCGTGCTCGGTCTCGTGAACTCCTTCAAGAAGGAGCCGAGCGTCCCGCTTATCATCGCCTACGCCGCTGCGCAGGGGCTGTTCCTCGGCGCGATTTCTGGCACGTTCGAGGCTCGCCTCCCGGGCATCGTCTCGCAGGCAGTGATCGGAACGCTTGCAGTGTTCGGCGTCACCCTCCTGTTGTTCCGCAGCGGCAAGGTGCGCACAAGCCCGCGCCTCACCAAGATCGTGCTCATCGCGATGGCGGGCTACCTCGTGTTCTCGCTCATCAACTTCGTCGTGATGATCACCGGCATCAACAGCGACCCGTGGGGCCTTCGCGGCGGTACTCTCGGCCTCATCATCGGTGGCCTCGCAGTCTTGCTCGCCGCCTACTCGCTCGTAATGGATTTCGAGCTCGTGCAGAACGGCGTGCAGAACCGCGTCCCTGAGAAGTGGGGTTGGTCTGCCGCATTCGGCCTGACAGTCACGCTTGTATGGCTCTACCTCGAGATCCTGCGAATCATCGCGATCTTCCGCGACTAGTTCGCGCCACGGGTCTCGCGGCCCTGCGATTCAACGGTGGCCCGGAGTTTTCCTCCGGGCCACCGTTGTCTTTCCGCCCGCAAGCCTGCCGCGCACAAATTCACCTCGCCCCGCCCGTTTCGCCAGCCCCACGAGAATCCTGCACGATATGCTGATTCAATACACGATATTGTGTGTATCGTGCCCCAACGGCGACCACACATGCACGGAGGATCAACGATGAGAATCGACGCACACCACCACCTGTGGGATCAGACAGTGCGGCGTCAGAGCTGGATGGACGAGGCAACCCAGGTCGTCATCGGGGGCCCATATACCGCGGATGACTGGGCGACAACCGCCGCCCCTGCCGGGGTCACTCACGGAGTGTTTGTCCAGACAGTGCCAGACCCCGCGGAGACACCAGAAGTACTTGCACTCGCTGCGGAGGATGCGCGTCTGGCCGCAGTCGTCGGATGGATCGACATCGATACCGACACGGGCGCAGCGGGCGCGAAGCTCGACGCCCTCCGTGAAGGGACCGGCGGCGAGCACCTCACCGGCGTGCGCGTCGCTGGTGAGCACAATCCCGACCCTGACTACCTCGACTCCCCGCCAGTCCACAATCTCGCCCGGGCGCTCGGCGATCGCAACCTCACGCTCGACCTGCTGCTCGCCCCCGCCAACCTGCGGGCGGCGGAGCGGCTCGCGGCAGCGAATCCGGAGACCCGCATGATCGTCAATCACCTGGCGAAGCCAACGCTGCGCAACGCGGACTTCACCGAGTGGGAGCGGGCGATTACCGCGATCGCCGCCCACGATCTTGTTGCCTGCAAGCTCTCGGGCTTTCTCACATTCGACGGACGCAAGATGACGGCGGAGCGGCTCGCCCCATATGGGAGCGTTGCGCTCACGGCGTTCGGGCCCAATCGCATGATGTTTGGCAGCGACTGGCCGGTCAGCGTCCTTGGAGGAGGCTATGCAGACGCCGTCGCCATCACCGAGAACTTCCTCGCCCAACTGAGCCCCGCTGAGCAAGCTGCGGTATGGGCAGGGACCGCCCGATCCTGGTACAGCGGTCTCGCAGCGGCGATTGACGAATCCATCCGCACGGACAGCACCCCCACCCGCTCGGCCGCCGGCCGCGACAGCTCGCAAAGGATCTCATGAGCCCCAACATTTCCCGCCGGATCACGCGCACTGGCCTGGAACTGACCGAGCTCGGCCTCGGCGGCGCACAGTTCGGCAATCTGTACCGAGCGATGCCCGATTCGACTGTCGATGAGATCGTTGACGCAGCGTGGGACGCCGGCATTCGGTTCTTCGACACTGCCCCGCACTACGGCCTCGGCCTCTCCGAGGAGCGCCTCGGCGCCGCCCTTCGCCGGTACCCACGCGAGGAATACGTCGTCGCCACGAAAGTCGGCCGCCTGATTCGCCCAAATCCCGGTGGAACCGGCGAGGACACCGAGGGATTCGCGGTCCCAGCGACGAAGCGACGGCTGCTCGACTACAGCGAGGCGGGCGTGCTGACCTCGGTTGAGGAGAGCCTGGAGCGCCTCGGGCTCGACAGGATCGACATCGCGTTCATTCACGATCCTGACGAGCACTGGGATGAGGCAATCTCGGGAGCAGTTCCAGCGCTACGCCGGCTCCGCGACGAGGGCACCATCACAAGCTTCGGCGCAGGCATGAACCAGTCCGCCATGCTCGCCCGGTTCATCACCGAGGGTGACGCTGACCTGGTGATGGTGGCGGGAAGATTCACGCTGCTCGAGCAAGCCTCGCTCGCCGACCTGTTCCCTGCCGCTCGGGCTGCACATGCTTCGGTCGTGGTCGCCGGCGTCTACAACTCCGGCCTACTCGCGACCCCTCGCCCCGCTCCCGACGCGCAGTACAACTATGCTGCCGCCCCCGCCGAGCTCGTCGCGCGCACGAACGCGCTCGCCGACGTCTGCGAACTGCACGGCGTCTCGCTCCCCGATGCGGCCCTCGCGTTCGCGCTGCGGCAGCCCAGCGTGGCTTCCGTCGTCGTCGGAGCGTCGCGCCAGGGCCATATTCCCGATACTGTCGCGCGCTACGAGAAGACGGTTGCAGACGCCCTCTGGCAGGATCTCGTCTCGGCCGGACTCGTCGACGAGCGCGCGTTCAACTAGCCGCCCGAGGCTTCGCGTGCGCTACTCCGACTGGTCCGCGAGGCGCACGAGCCGCTCGTGCCCGCTCTCCTCGAGCTCGACGACGTCGGAGCGCGAGCGCAGGAAGTCGGAGAACGAACGGAACCCGAGCGCCTTCTCGTTGAACGACGGGTCCATCCGGCGCATCTGCTGCTTCACTGCCGAACTGTACAGCCAGCCCGAGTCGTCGGTGTCTTGGCTGAGCCACAACGCGCGGATCAGGAGGCCGGTGACCGCAATATCCCGCTCTTCTTCACTCTCAAACTCCGAGTCGAGCGTGTCTTCGTCGAGGCCATCGGCGTCTGTGGCGTGGGGTTCTGAGGCGGCCTTTCGAGTCGGTTGGCTCTGCTTCACCGCCGAGCTACGTTTGCTCCCCGAGCGGCTCGCCTCGGCAGGCGCGGAGACCTGATCCGAAGCTGAGTCGATCACGGCCCCTGACGCCGGTTCGTTGCTGGCGGTGTCAGCCGCAGTTCCCACGGCGAGGTCTGCGGCATGCTTGTCGGTCGCGCCCGTTGCACCCCCGCGCTTCGAGCTCCCCCGACCGCGCCTCGCCTTCTCGTCGTCGCCGCGCTGCCGTGGTGGCTGGACGCCAGGCAGCGAGTCGTAGCTCGTGAACTCGTCGCACGCGGCGGCGAGGGACTTTGCCGTCGAGCCAGCGACGCCCACCCCGACGACGTACCGGCCGAGGCGTTTGCAACGCTGCGCGAGCGGCACGTAGTCCGAGTCGCCTGCGACGATGATCACGTGAGTGAGATCTTCGAGGCGAAACATGTCTTCGACGGTGTCGACCGCGAGTCGAATGTCGGCGCCGTTCTTCGCGTATGCAGCAGCCGGAAACAGCTGCACAAGATCGACAGCGCGTGCAACGAGCTGCGACCTGTACTCCGCGTTCATGGGCGCGGACCAGTCAGCGTATGCTCGCGTCAGCACGAGCGTGCCAAACGATGATGCGTAGTCGATGATCGCACCGACGTCGACGACCGCGGCCTCGAGCCGAGCGGCGATCTCTGGGCTGCGATCGCCCTCAGCAATGTGTTGTCTGTCACGTGAGAACGAGTTCCGGCCGTGCACTCGGTCGTACCACGAGAGCACGATGTTGTCGAAGTCGAGGTAGACCGCTACGCGACCGTTTTGCATATCTAGCACACCTCAAGTGTCGCAGGTTATGCCACGTGTTGGCAGCGAACATGCGGCAGAACCTCAGCGGCCGGCATCAGACACACGCAATGCAATAGGCAAAACGAATGCCGGGTGCAAGGCGCACCCGGCATTCACATCGCAGATCTTCGGGCTACTGCGTCACGCCCGGGACTACTCCCACTCAATCGTCCCAGGCGGCTTCGACGTGACGTCGAGCACGACGCGGTTCACGTCGGGCACCTGGTTCGTGATCTTGTTCGAGATGCGCGCGAGCACGTCGTACGGCACCCGGGTCCAGTCAGCGGTCATCGCGTCCTCGCTCGAGACGGGGCGCAGCACGATTGGGTGACCGTAGGTACGACCATCGCCCTGGACGCCGACGGAGCGGACATCGGCGAGCAGCACGACAGGGCACTGCCAGATCGAGTCGTCAAGGCCGGCTGCGGTGAGCTCAGCGCGCGCGATAGCGTCTGCTTCACGAAGGATGTCGAGACGCTCGCGAGTGACCTCGCCGACGATACGAATTCCGAGGCCAGGGCCGGGGAACGGCTGACGGCCAACGATTGCCTCGGGCAGGCCGAGCTCGCGGCCGATTGCCCGAACCTCGTCCTTGAACAGCGCACGCAGCGGCTCGATGAGCTCGAAGTCGAGATCCTCCGGCAGCCCGCCAACGTTGTGATGGCTCTTGATGTTCGCGGTGCCTGCGCCGCCGCCCGACTCTACAACGTCTGGGTAGAGTGTGCCCTGCACGAGGAACTTGATGGGCTCGCCCTCGGCCTTTGCTTCGGCAACGAGGTCGAGCTGCACCTTCTCGAACGCGCGAATGAACTCGCGGCCGATGATCTTGCGCTTCTCTTCGGGGTCGGTGACCCCAGCGAGATGCCCCAGGAAGATGTCGGCGGCGTCAACCGTGATGAGCCGCACGCCAGTCGATGCAACGTAGTCGCGCTCGACCTGCTCGCGCTCGCCCTTGCGCAGCAGTCCGTGGTCAACGAACACTGCGGTGAGCTGATCGCCAATCGCCTCGTGCACGAGTGCGGTGGAGACAGCCGAGTCTACGCCGCCCGAGAGCGCCGAGATCACGCGGGCGTTGCCGACCTGCGCTCGAATTGCCTCGATCTGCTCCGCGATGACGTTGCCAGCGTTCCAGTCGGCAGGGATGCCGGCAACTGTGTGCAGGAAGTTCTCGAGGATGCGCTGGCCATGCTCGGAGTGCTTCACCTCTGGGTGCCACTGCACGCCGTACATCTTGCGTTCCGGCGATCCGAAGGCTGCGACAGGGGTGACGTCAGTGCTTGCGAGCACATCAAATCCCTGAGGCGCCTGCTGAACGGCGTCTCCATGGCTCATCCAGACGAGCTGATCAACAGGCTGTCCACCGAGGATCGCCCCGCCATCGCCGAGAACCTTCGCCTCGGTGGAGCCATACTCGCGGTCGCCAGTGTTGCCGACAGTACCGCCGAGGGCGCGCGCCATGACCTGGAAGCCGTAGCAAATGCCGAGCGTCGGGATGCCGAGATCGAAGATCGCGTCGTCAAATGCCGGCGCCCCCTCCTCGTACACTGACGACGGGCCGCCCGAGAGCACAAGACCCGCGGGGTTCTTCGCGCGGACCTCGTCTGCGCTGATTGTGTGCGGAACGAGTTCGGAGTACACCCCGGCCTCGCGCACACGCCTGGCGATCAGCTGCGCGTACTGCGCACCAAAATCAACGACGAGGACGGGCCGATGCCCATCGTGCGCTACTTCTGTCATGCTTTGCCTTCCTGGCGATCTGGGTCAGCGGATGCTGCAGAGTCGGCGATCGCCGACTCCTTCGCATCCAAAAACTGTGTCACCTCGCGGGCAATGCGCCCTTCGAGGATGAATGAGAGAAACGGGATCACGCCGCCGAGCGCGAGCAGCAAGAATTTCGCAAAGTTCCAGCGCATCGGGCTCCAGAGCATGAAGTTCGCAATGAGGTACACCACGTAGAACCAGCCGTGAGCGATGAGGATCGCTTTGAAGAGGTCGAAGCCCTCGCGAACGAACTCGGCTTCCTGCCCCTTCGGGATCGTCGGCAGAAACTCGGCGACACCATTCGGGGTGAACAGGAACAACTCAACCTTGAACGCGTACTTCATGACCATGACCGCGCAGAGCAGCAGGAGCATAATTCCGGTGATGACCGAGGTCACCTTGTAGACGCGCAGCGAGCGGCGAATACGTGGGTAGTCCTCGGGCTTGGGCTGGAGTTGCATGGCTTCCATTCTATGGTTTGGGCGTTGCGCCGGAGTCACCGGCGGATTCTGCTGCGGCTGCCTCGGCCTCGGCCTCGGCCTCGGCCGTGAGGATCAGGATCTCGTGTTCCTTCTCCCACGCGTCACGCGCAAGGCGGTACCACAGGAACAGTGCGACGCCCGCGAACACCACCCACTCGATGGCGTAGAAGACGTTCAGCCAGCTCACCTTCTCGGGCGCGCTCGGCGCGACAGAGTCAATTGGCTCGAGGCCAACGCTCGCAAGGTCGGGTGCCTGTGCGGCATCGTGCAGCACGAGGTATCCCCCGTAGATCGGGCCTGTGGGAACCTGTTCCCACTCATTTGCGAGAAACGCGGGAACCATCGTTCGCATGTAGCGCGAATCGGCGTCTGGCCTCGGAATCTCGGGCGCTTCGGCCGGTAGGTAGCGACCCTCGAGCGCCCGTTCTGCCTCCGGGAGCTGGCTCAACCGCTCAACCGCGCGCTGCGCCTCAGCCTCGCTCGGCGCCCAACCAACTGCGACGGCAAGGCTTGCGTCGTCGAGCTCGGTGCGTACGAGGTGCCCAACGACCCAGGCTCCCTGCCGACGCTCTGCGCTCTCGTCGGCTCCCTGGTTCATCCGCTCGCCGATGACTGAGAAGTCACCCGGCACGAACGTCCCTTTAACCGAGACGACAGCGCCCGCGGCGATCTCTGGGATGCCGGCGATCGGCTCGGTGAGCGTATCGATCGGGCGGACGGTCTCAGTTGCAGTGAGGTCGTCAACGTTGTCGCGGATCGCGTTGCCCATTTGCCACTGCCCGAGCCAGGCGAACACAGCCGCGACAACCATCGCGAGCAGAAGCGCGGCGATCCACTGGGGCCGCCGCATGACCTGTCCGAGAGTCGGCTCCCCGAGGTATTCGGGAGTGCGCGAGGCCACGACTACCGCTCAGCGTGAACGATGTCGACCCGCTGAAACTCCTTCACGTCGGAGTAGCCACTCGTCGCCATAGCCCGGCGCAGTGCCCCGAGCAGGTTCGCGCTGCCGTCAGCGATGTGGGCTGGGCCATTCATGATCTCGGCGAGCGGCGCGATCTGTTCGACGGCGACGCGTCGCCCGCGGGGAAGGTCTTCGTGGTGCGCTTCCTGGCCCCAGTGCCAGCCGCGGCCGGGCGCATCGGTTGCGCGAGCGAGCGCCGCACCAAGCATGACAGCGTCAGCTCCGCAGGCAATCGCCTTCACGAGGTCACCCGAGGTGCCCAGGCCGCCATCAGCGATGACGTGCACGTAGCGCCCGCCCGACTCGTCGAGGTAGTCGGTGCGGGCCCCAGCAACGTCTGCGATTGCGCTTGCCATTGGTGCGCGAATTCCGAGAGTAACCCGAGTCGTCGAGGACGCTCCCCCACCGAAGCCGACGAGCACACCTGCCGCGCCCGTGCGCATGAGGTGGAGCGCCGACTGGTAGGTTGCTGCGCCGCCCACGATGACTGGGACATCGAGTTCGTAGATGAACTGCTTGAGGTTCAATGGCTCACGACCATCGACCGACACGTGCTCGGCAGAGACAGTGTTGCCGCGGATGACGAAGAGGTCGACGCCTGCCTTCACGACGGTGTCAGTGAACTCAGCCGTGCGGTGCGGCGAGAGCGCGCCGGCTACGGTAACGCCCGCGTCGCGGATTTCCGCGAGGCGATCGCGGATCAGCTCCGGCTTGATCGGCGCTGAATACAACTCGCGCATCCGCTTAACCGCGGCGATCTCGTCATCAACTCGCGCGATCTCCGCAAGCAGTGGCTCGGGGTTCTCGTGTCGAGTCCACAGGCCTTCAAGGTTGAGTACGCCGAGTCCGCCGAGCTTTCCAAGCTGAATCGCAGTCGCGGGCGACATGACGGAGTCCATCGGCGCGCCGATGACGGGAATGTCGAACTGGAACGCGTCAATTGTCCAGGAGGTCGAGACGAGCTCGGGGTCTCGGGTACGCCGCGTCGGCACAATACCAATCTCGTCGAATGTATACACACGGCGGGCGCGCTTTCCGCGACCAATCTCGATCTCGTTGCTCACCCAGACAGTCTATCGGGTGCGTGAGCCGCGCATCCTGAGTTCCGCACAGTCCGCACAGTCCACACATTCCGCACACGGGGCGACAATATCGCTAAAGTTCGCTATCATCGCCATAAAGCGATGATTTATCTATTGAGAGGAACTCCTATGGGAATGGGCCACGACCACGGTGCCGGAGCGCTTCAGACTGCGACAGGCACCCACAGACGACGACTCGTGCTTGTCCTGTCGATCTACGGGGCGATCATTGCCGCCCAGATTGTTGGGGCCACGGTCACGAACAGCTTGGCTCTCGCGGCCGAGGCGATGCACATGGCTGTCGACGCGAGCGGGATCCTCATCGCCCTGATCGCGTCGATCCTCGCGACGCGTGCCGCATCCAAGCGGCGAAGCTACGGCCTCATGCGCGCAGAAATCGTCGCGGTGCTCATTAACTGCTTGCTGCTCTTCGGGCTTGGCGGCTACATCCTGTTCGAAGCCGTCGAGCGGTGGTTCAACCCCACCGACGTCGCCGGTGGCGGCGTGATCGCCTTCGCGATCGTTGGGCTCATCGGCGCTGCGGCGTCCCTGGTGATTCTCAACCGCGGCGCGAAAGAGAGCCTGAACGTCAAGGCCGCATTTCTCGAGGTCATGAGCGACGGGATCGGCGCTGCGGCGATCATCATCTCAGGCGTGCTCAACGTCACGCTCGGATGGAACCGCGGTGATGCAATCGCGGCAGCGGCAATCGGAGTGATCATCCTGCCGCGAGCCTTCTTGCTCCTGAAGCAGGCGGTCAACCTGATCATGCAGGGCGTACCTCACAACATCGATATCGACGAGGTGCGGGGCGAAATCGTTGCCACCGAGGGAGTCGAGGCTCTTCACAGCCTGCACGTGTGGGGCCTCACGAGCGGGGTGTCTGTCATGTCTGCCCATGTCGTACCGAGTGCCGGCACCGACAACTCACGACTCCTCGACGAGCTCACCGCCACAATGCGGCAGCACTTTGGCATCGAGCACTGCACCTTCCAGCTCGAGGAGTTGACGCACCTCGAACACGAGGGACAACTGCACCGCGAGCTCGCAGGCACGGGTACAACCTCGTAACCAGGGATCACGCACGACGAGCGGTATCATCGAGAGATGGCGATCACTGTAGAAACATCAGACGGCGATAGGGCCAAAGAACTTGAGATGTTGCTTCCAGCGACCTGCCTGTTCCACAGCCTGAGCGATCCGTCGCGCCTCGTGATTCTGCGCCACCTGCAACTCGGAGAGCACCGCGTAGTCGAGCTCACGGATCATCTGGGGCTCTCGCAGAGCACAGTCTCGAAGCACCTCGCCCGCCTGAAAGACGCTGGCCTCGTCGAGTCGCGCCCGCAGGGCAGGGCGTCGGTGTACTCACTGCTTCACAGCGAGGCCATCACCGAGCTTCTCACGGCCGCCGAGCGACTGCTGGGCCTCACGGGCGACAACGTCGCGCTGTGCCCCGTACACGGCACGAGGGCCGCAGCTGAATCACACTGATTCGCTGCGGCCCTCGGCTCAGGCAGTGGGCGCTCCCCTACTTGCGGTAGTTCGGCGCCTCAACGACCATCTGAATGTCGTGCGGGTGGCTCTCCTTCAGACCAGCTGAAGTGATGCGCACGAACTGGCCCCGCTCCTTGAGCTCGGCAACTGAGCGTGCACCAACGTAGAACATGGACTGGCGCAGACCGCCGACCATCTGGTGCGCGACAGCGCCAACGGGGCCGCGGTAGGGAACCTGGCCCTCGATGCCCTCGGGAATGAGCTTCTCGTCGCTCGGCACATCCGCCTGGAAGTAGCGATCCTTCGAGTACGAGGTGCGCTCACCGCGCGTTTGCAGCGCGCCGAGTGACCCCATACCACGGTACGTCTTGTACTGCTTGCCGCCAACGAAGACGAGGTCGCCAGGGCTCTCGTCAGTGCCAGCGAGCAGCGAGCCCATCATCACTGACGATGCGCCAGCAACAAGAGCCTTCGCGATATCTCCCGAGTACTGCAGGCCGCCGTCAGCAATCACCGGTACACCCGCCGGCGTCGCAGCCTTCGCGGCCTCGTAGACGGCGGTGACCTGGGGAACACCGACACCTGCAATCACACGAGTCGTGCAGATCGAGCCCGGCCCAACGCCGACCTTCACCGCATCTGCGCCCGCGTCAACGATCGCCTTCGCGCCGTTGTACGTCGCCACGTTGCCACCGATCACGTCAACACCGGCGAACGCCGGGTCACCCTTGATCTTCGCAATAATGTCGAGCACGCCCTTCGAATCACCGTTTGCGGTGTCGACGACGAGCACGTCGACGCCGGCCTCAAGCAGCGAGCCAGCGCGCTTCCACGCGTCGCCGAAGAAACCGACAGCCGCGCCAACGCGAAGCCGACCGGCGTCGTCCTTCGTCGCGAGTGGGTACTGCTCTTCCTTATCAAAGTCCTTCACGGTGATGAGGCCAGTCAGGCGCCCCTCGCCGTCGACGAGCGGGAGCTTCTCGATCTTGTGCTGCTTGAACAGCTCAGCCGCGTCGTCCTTGGAGATCCCTGCGGGTGCGGTAATGAGCGGCATTCGTGTCATCGCCTCGGACACGCGAACATTCGCGCGGTCCTTCGGATCGATGAAACGCATGTCGCGGTTCGTGATGATTCCGAGCAGGATCCCTGCCGAGTCAACGACGGGCAGTCCCGAGACTCGGTACTCGCCGCAGATCGCGTCGACCTCAGCGACTGTCGCATCGACAGTCGTGGTGAGCGGGTTCGTGATCATCCCGGCTTCAGACCGCTTCACGCGGTCGACCATCTCCGCCTGATCCTGAATAGACAGGTTGCGGTGCAGGATCCCAAGGCCGCCGTTACGCGCCATAGCGACAGCCATGCGCGTCTCGGTGACAGTGTCCATTGCCGCTGAAATGAGCGGCATTGCAAGCCGCACGCGCCTGGTGAGCTGCGTCGAGGTGTCCGCCTCGCTCGGAATGACGTCGGTGTGCGCGGGAAGCAGCAGCACGTCGTCGTAAGTGAGTCCTGTGAACGCGAAAGGGTCACGCTGTTCCATACAACCTCTTTAATGCTCGTGGCGTCGTCGAAGACTATCTAGTCTAAGGGAATGGGACCTGTATGAGGCTGATGGGCGAGGTCCGCGCTAGGCGAACGCCGCAATCGCACGATCATGTCGGCGATGAGGAACATGAGCGCAATCCACACAGCGATGAAGCCGATCCACCTCGCGATGGGAAGTTCTTCATGCATGATGAAGTACCCGAAGAGGAAACCGAGCACCGGGGTGAGGAACTGCAGGAACCCAACATAGGTGAGCGGGAGCCTGCGAGCTGCCTCACCGAAGAGGATGAGCGGAACCGCTGTGAGGAGCCCACTGACGAGCACGAGTGCCGTAATCACGCCCCCGTGAGAGAACGCGCTCAGACCCGCGACGGAACCGACGATTGCCAGTTGGGTCAGGCCGATCGGCACGGAGACGAGTGTCTCGACAGTGAGCCCCGTGACCCCGTCGACTTCTTCGATGCGTTGGTGCACGACGCCGTAGAGGCCGAACGAGAGGGCAAGACCCAGCGCGATCCACGGCACCTTGCCGTAGGAGATCGCCGAGAACAGCACACCTGTGCCCGCGACGACGACCGCGATCCACTGGAGGCGCGAGAGCTTCTCGCGCCAGAAGATCACTCCGAACAGGATCGTGAAGAGCGGATTGATGAAGTAGCCGAGCGACGTCTCAAGCACGTGGCCGGAGATCACCCCGATCACGAAGATCTGCCAGTTCGCGTACAGCAGGATCGACGAGAGGGCGAACAGCCCAAACGTTTTCGGCTGCTTCAGCACGTTGCCAACGCGACGCCACCTGCGCGTCACCGTCACAATCACCGCGCAGACAAGCAGCGTCGTGACGACTCGCCACGAGACGACCTCGAACGGGTTCACGACCGCGATAAGCGTGAAAAAGAGCGGGAATGCGCCCCAAATCAGATACGCGCCGATTCCATACCCTAAGCCAGCACGAGTGTCCCTCACCTTCACAGTCTACGGCGACTGGCGGGTACGAAAAAGCCGGGGCCCCGCGATGGCGGGCCCCGGCTCGTTCAGCGATGCTTAGCGCTCGATGACTGCGAGGATGTCGCGGCTCGAGAGCACGAGGTACTCCTCGCCAGCGGCCTTGATCTCGGTGCCGCCGAACTTCGAGTAGATCACGATGTCGCCGACGTTCACGTCGACGGGGATGCGGGTGCCGTTGTCTGAGACACGGCCGGGGCCCACTGCAACAACCTTGCCCTCCTGGGGCTTTTCCTTTGCGCTGTCAGGGATAACGAGACCCGAAGCAGTAGTCTGCTCAGCCTCGACCTGCTGAATGACAATGCGATCCTCGAGCGGCTTAATGGCGACCGACACGGTTGACCTCTTTCCAAAGCTGTTAGTTTCGCACTCTTGCGAGTGCCTCTGTACGAGATTCTATGACCCCAGTTGGCACTCATGCAAGGTGAGTGCCAACTGTTGATGCGCCGAATCGCGGACAGCGAACACCGACCCCACGGGCCCCTCAGACCCAGTGAGTACACTCTGTGGTACACCCACTACGACTTGGAGCATGATGAGCACCACCGACCCCACAGTGCCAGCCGAGCACCAGCCTCAACCGGCTTCGGAACAGCCGACAGAGCAACTGCCGCACGGGGCGCAGCTTACTGACGCTGCAAGCACCGCCGCGCCGCAGTACGGATACGAGACGCCCGCCTACGCGTACCAGGCTGCAGCAGCCACCCCGCAGCGCACAACCGTCAAGGACACAAACACGTACGCGCTTGTGGCGATCATCCTTGCGTTCATCGCGCCCATCGCCGGAATCATCTTCGGGCACCTTGGGTTGAACCAGATCAAGCGCACCGGAGACGCAGGGCGCGGCCTCGCGCTCACCGCGGTCATCTACGGGTACTGCACCATCGCGCTCGGCGTGTTGCTTGTCGTAATGTACATCGGCTTCATCGTCATGATCATCGGCGCGGCAGCGAGCGGGAGCTACTACTACTAGTGAGCGGCTCACGCAGCGACGGGCCCCGGGCGACCAGCCCGGGGCCCGCTTCGTCCCCTCCTGGATGGGATGTGCTCACGAGTCGGCGTGGCGCGGAGCTGCTCGCCTCAGCTGCGGCCCTGCGAGAGGCAGGTGACAGCCTTGACTGCGTCGGGCGGCACCTGCGGCGCGACGGCGTAGCCCCCGACGAGCTCGCCGCGGCGCTCACGGTGACCGGGCTGCGCGAGAAAGCAGCAGCGAAGTTCGGGCCGCGGGCCGGAGAAATGCTCTTCACCCAGGCAGGGCTCGAACAGGCGTCTCGTTTCTCCGTTGCGGAGCTTCACGCGCGCCGTTTTCACGGCGCAACAGCAGTCGCCGACCTCGGCTGCGGTCTCGGCGCCGAGTCGCTTGCGTTTCTGCGCGCGGGGCTCGGAGTACGCGCGGTCGAGCTCGACCCGCTCACTGCCGACTTCGCTGCACACAATGTCTCTGTCGAAGCCGCCTGGATCGAGGCTTGTCACGGTAGCGTCCCGCCGCACGAGGTGATCATTGGCGACGCGACTGAGCTCGGGGCAGGCGCCGCCGACGCCGTGTTTCTCGACCCTGCACGACGAACTGCCGGCCACCGAGACACTCGCAGGCTCGCCTCGAGCGACGATTACTCCCCTTCGCTCACCTTCGCGTTCGACGCCGCACGAGCCGTGCGGTTCGGGGGCGTCAAGCTCGGGCCCGGCCTCGACCGCGAACTCATTCCCGACGACGCCGAGGCTCAGTGGGTCTCGGTCGACGGCCAGGTCGTCGAGATGGGGCTGTGGTTCGGCGACGCCACCAGACAGGGTATCCGCCGCTCGGCAGCTGTGCTGCGTGGGGACCCTGGGCGGGCGGCGGGCGCGGGCGGCGCAGCTGCCACCGGCAGCACACCGGTCTGGCATGAGCTCAGCGCGGCCGCCGACTTTCCGGACGCCGATACCCGCGAGCTCGGCGAGTACCTCATCGAGCCTGACGGTGCGGTGATCCGCGCGCGCCTCATCGGAAAGCTCGCTGCGGAGCTCGACGCCGGCATGATCCACGACGGGATCGCCTACCTCACCGCCGACAACGCGACCGCGACGCCGTTCGGGCAGGTCTTCAGGATCCTCGAGGAGCTCCCCGCACGCGAGAAGGATCTCAAGCGCGCCCTGGCCGCACGAGGGATCGGCAGGCTGGAAATCAAAAAGCGCGGCGTGGATGTGGATCCCGCCGCGCTTCGCACTCGCCTGCGCCTCACTGGCTCAGGCGCTGCGACGCTGATCCTCAGCCGCTCGGCGAACAGGCACATTGCGCTGCTCGCCGAGCGCTGCTGAGGTGCAGTAGCCGCTAGTAGCTGAACTCGTACGCGCCCGAGAGGACCGCCGAGCAGGGGATCGTCTCGCCGAACACCTGGACCGACTCCGCGCCGTCGAGGCACGCCTGCGCGGCGTCAGCCCCAGCGACCGCGAGACCGATGAACACGACTGCGAGGATGATGCCGGTAATGACGCCGAGCGCGCCGACGATGATGCCGACGACGGCTGGAATGTTCTTCGCCTGCGCCTTCTTCGACTGCACGAGTCCGATGATGCTGAGCACGAGACCAACGAGCGAGATCGGCAGGATGAACGAGACGATGAGGCCGACGATGCCGAGCGTCTTGCCCGGGACTGTCGTGGGCACCGGCGCGTATCCCTGGGGCGCCTGCGGCATCGCGCCGTAGCCCTGCGGGTAGTTCTGCCCCTGGGGCGCCGGGTACCCGGGCGCCGGGGTTCCCGGAGCCACGTACGGCGCTCCTGGCACCGTCGGGCTCTCTGGCTGCTGCTGGGCCTGCTCGCCAAACGGGACAGCCTGCGGAAGTGGCGGGGCGACTGGCGGAGCCGCCGGCGGAACAGGCGGAGCCGTCGGCGGCACAGGCGGGGCGGCGGGCGCCGCGGCCGGCGACGGATCGACGGGCGGGAATGCTGCAGGCGCCTCGGGCGCGGCAGGCACTGCCTGGGGCTGCTCGGGGGTGGTTCCCGGGTCGGTGTTCGGCGTGTTGTCGGACATAGCGTTCCTAACGGTAAAGGTCACGGAGGGCATAGCCCTAGCTACAACGATACAGCCCGGGCGCGAGTTGGCTACAACTGAATGTCTGTCACCGGGAGAGTCGAGTCGGCGCCGAAGCTCAACGAAGAAGGTGCGTGCCCCGCGGCGACGAGCTGCGCCCCAAGCGAAGCGATCATCGCACCGTTGTCGGTGCACAGCGATAGCGGCGGCACGCGCAGCTCCACTCCGACTGCAGCCGAACGCTCAGCAGCGACCTCACGAAGCCGAGCGTTCGCGACAACCCCGCCACCGAGCAGCAACCGCGGAACGCCAAGGTCAGCGCAGGCGGCGAGCGCCTTCGTCAGGAGAACGTCGACGACTGCTTCTCGGAAGCTCGCGGCGACATCGGCCACAGGCACGTCCTCACCCGCCGCCACGCGCTTCTCAACCCACCGCGCGACCGAGGTCTTGAGTCCAGAGAATGAGAAGTCGTAGCGGTGCTTCGCCATGTCTTTCGGAAGCGTCAGGCCGCGCGGAAAGCGAATCGCCTGGGGATCACCGTCGGCGGCGACCCGATCGATGTGCGGCCCTCCTGGGTACGGCAGCGCGAGCAGCCTGGCGACCTTGTCGAACGCCTCCCCCGCAGCGTCGTCAATTGTCTCACCGAGCAGCTCGACGTCGCTGACAAGGTCGCGCACGAGCAGCAGCGACGTGTGGCCGCCAGAGACGAGCAGCGCAACTGTCGGCAGTTCGAGCTCGCCGACGGTTCCGACAGCCGGCCGCAGGCCATCGCCGTGGAGCAGGTCGGCCCCGACGTGACCGACAAGGTGGTTCACCGCGTAGAGCGGTTTGTCGAGCGACACCGCGAGCGCCTTCGCTGCCGAGACGCCGACCATCAGCGCGCCGGCAAGGCCCGGCCCACCGGTCACGGCGATCGCGTCGAGCTCGTCGAGCGTCACGCCAGCATCGGCAAGTGCCCGCTCGATCGTGGGCGTCATGGATTCGAGGTGGGCACGTGCTGCGATCTCTGGGATGACTCCGCCGAACCGGGCATGCTCGTCCATGGACGAGGCGATCGAGTTCGCGAGTAGAGTGCGTCCGCGGACGATCCCGATCCCGGTCTCGTCGCAGCTTGTTTCGATCCCGAGCACGAGCGGCTCAGTTGCAAGGCTGACCGCCTCAGGTGCCGCGCCGACCGCTGCCGCGCGTACTGTCTCACTCACTGTTGCTCCTTCAGCTGCAACTGCATCACGATCGCGTCGATGCCCTCGGGCTGGTAATACTTTGGGCGCACGCCGATCTCAACAAAACCGAGCGATGCGTAGAGGCCACGAGCTGGCGGGTTGTCCGCGCGCACCTCAAGAAACACCTGACTCGCGCCGCGGCGTGCGGCCTCAGCGAGCAGTTCAGTCATGAGGGCACGGCCGTGCCCGGCGCCGCGCAGCTCAGGGGCGACGGCGATCGTCTGGATGTCACCATCAGTGCCGACGACGAGGAGCCCGGCATAGCCCCGAATTGCGCCCTCGCCGGCTCCGTCCACGTCGCCGTCGACGAGCACGAGGTACCTGCGGTGTTCGCCAGCGAGTTCCTCGCGCACGATGTCGCGGCTCCACGCGTCACTCCCGAAGAGGTCGGCTTCGAGCGCCGCGATCTGGTCGAGGTCCGCGGTCGTCGCGTCACGCAGGATCACGGTGTCACCGGCTTCGGAGCCTTCGGCTGCATCACATCAGGCAGCCGGAGGTACAGTGCTTTGTCGGCCTCGAAGGTGGCGCCCGATGCGAGGCGCCGCGCGGCAAGGCGCACGAGAGCGGCGGCTGGGACGCGTGCTGGCCACACCTCGTTAACGATGCACTCGTAACCTTCCCGCGGCAGCAGGCGCGGTTCGGCGTCGCGCTCCGGGGTGCCAGTCCAGTCAAGCCCGGTGTAGTCGGTCACGAACAGCTCGCGCCGCTTCGCGTCCTGCACGACACGAACACCAGAAATGGCGCCAGTCTCGAGATGCTCAAGCGCGACAGCATCATGGCTGACAAGCGGCAGGATGCTCAAGCCCCTGCCGAGCGCGAACGCGTGCGCGGCAGCAATGCCGACGCGGAGGCCAGTAAACGGCCCAGGTCCCATCCCTGCGACAACGTGGGTTATCGAAGCCGCGGGGATCCTGATCTCTGCAAACGCGCGCGCAATAAGGTCGCCAATCACCTCCGCGTGCCCGCGCGGATCGTCGCTCGACACCTCGGCGATCTGCCCGCCCGCGCCGACTGCGACGCTCGTACCAAGCGACGTATCGATCGCGAGGATCACGCGCTCCCCAAGCTCGGGCGCCGCGACTGTACGCACCTCGACACCGTTCACGCCAGCACTCCGTCCTGCCACCGTGGGCCGTGCCCCGTGACCGTCAGTGCGCGGGGCTCGATCGGCGCCTCCGCGACGTTGTCGTCAGCCTCGGCAGCATCTGCCGCGCCGTCACCAGCGCCGACAGGGCGATCGATGACAATCTCAAGCCACGAATCGCGCGCGTCAACGAGGCCAGCGCCCCACTCGGCCACGACGACTGAGCCGTCAAAATCGAGATCGAGGTCCTCGAGCTCGCTTGAGTCTGCGAGCCTGTACGCGTCCACGTGGATGAGTGGTGCACCACCCACGAGCGACGGGTGCGTCCGCGCAATCACGAACGTCGGGCTCTGCACCGGGCCGCGCACGCCAAGGCCCTCGCCGAGCCCGCGGGTGAACGTCGTCTTCCCCGCGCCAAGTTCACCTGTCAAGATCACGAGGTCGCCGGCGCCGAGACGCCTGCCAAACTCAATTCCGAGTTCGTGCATCGCATCAGGATCGGCTGCGGAGTAGCGCTCGACGACGCTCACAGCTCATCCTCGTCGACCGCGACCCGCACCACACGAGGGCCGATCCCCACAAGAATCTCGTAATTGATTGTGCGCATCAGGCCAGCCCAGATGTCGATCGACGGGAAGCCGCGCTCGGGGTCTCCGAAGAGGATCACCGGCGCCCCGATGTCGATGCGGCCGGCGATCGGCCCGACGTCGACGATGAACTGGTCCATGCCGATCCTGCCAACGATCGGGCAGCGCTCCCCAGCGATAGTGACCCACGCGCCCGCGCCATTCAGCGCGCGCGGCATGCCGTCCGCGTACCCGACAGGCACGAGGGCGAGCGTCGTGGCGACCTCGCACACGTGGTTAAACCCGTAGGAGACGCCGGTACCTGCTGGGACGCCGCGCAGCGCGACGACTTCCGAGCGGAGCGTCATCGCCGGGACGAGGCCCAGCTGAGCCGAGTTCTTCCCGGCGAGCGGGCTCAGGCCGTATGCCGCCATGCCGACGCGTACAGTGTTGTAGGAAAGCTCGGGGCGGGTGAATATCGCTGCGCTCGCGGCGAGGTGAATCATCTCGGGCGCGGAGCCGGCAGCCCTGAGCGCTGCAACAGCTTCGTCGAAGCGCGCTCCCTGTGCCAGGTCGGCCTCCTCCCCCGCGTTCGCAAGGTGGCTGAAGATGCCCCGCACAGAGACGAGACCCTCATGCTCAAGCTCGGCGCCGCGAGCGAACAGCGCCTCCCACTCCTCGCGGGCAGCCCCGTTTCGGCTCAGGCCGGTATCGATCTTGAACTGCAGCGTTGCACGCTTGCCAGTGACGCGCGCGGCCTCCGCAAGCGCCTCAAGCTGGCTGAGGTGAGACACCCCAACGTCAATCGAGTGCTCGATCGCAGCCGCAAAGTCGACCCGTGGGCCGTGCAGCCAGCACAAGAGCGGCGCGTCGATGCCGCTCTCGCGAAGCTTCAGCGACTCCTCGAGGTCGGCTGTTGCAATCATCGTCGCGCCACCCTCCATTGCAGCGCGCGCCGCTATCGCCGCATCGTGGCCGTAACCGCACGCCTTCACCACGACGATGACGTTTGCGCCAGCTGTGAGCTCGCGCACACGGCCAACGTTCGCGCGAATCGCCGGCACAGAGATCTCGGCAACCCGCATAGACCCGGTTCTCATTTAGCCCCACCTCCGTGCTCAACAATAACGAACGCGGTCGCAACCCCGGTGTCGTGGGTCATCGTCAGGTGAATCCTGTCAGCCCCGCGTGCGGCAAGCGCGGCGAGGAGTCCGGTCGTCGGAACAAACTCCGGAGCTCGAAGTTCGTTCCGACGCACCTCCATGTCAGGCCACGTGAGGTCGCCCGAATCGCCGAGCGCCTTAATGAGCGCCTCCTTCGCGGCAAATCGTGCCGCAAGTGACGGAATCGACAGCTGTCCCTCCGCCGCGCTGAACAAACGTTCCCGCAGTTTCGGAGTGCGTTCAAGCTGCTGCTCGAAACGCTGGATATCGACAGTGTCGACGCCGATGCCGATGATCACTCGACTGTCACCGATTTCGCAAGGTTTCGCGGCTGGTCAACGTCGAGGCCCTTCGCCGTCGAGAGCTCGAGCGCGAACCACTGCAGCGGAACAACCTGCAGGATCGGGTCAAACAGCGCGTCAGTGAGCGGGATCCGCACGACCTCGTCTGCGAACGGCAGCACCGAAGTGTCGCCCTTCTCGACGATCGCGATGACACGCGCCCCACGCGCACGGATCTCTTGGATGTTCGACACAACCTTCGAGTGCATGAGCGGCGACGTGCGCGGGCTCGGCACAAGCACGAACACGGGCTGGCCATGATCGATGAGCGCGATCGGGCCGTGCTTCAACTCGCCCGCGGCGAACCCCTCAGCATGAATGTAGGCGATCTCCTTGAGCTTCAACGCGCCCTCGAGCGCCGCCGGGTAGCCAGCGTGACGACCGAGGAAGAGCACCGAACGGGTGTCGGCCATCCAGTGCGCGAGCTCAGCGATCTGGTCGTGCGTCGCGACTGCCTCAGCCATCTTCTCGGGAAGCGACTCGAACTGCTCGATCGCAGCCGACTCGTCTGCCGCGGAGAGCGTCTCGCGCACGCGCCCGAGGTGCAACCCAAGGAGGTACAGCGCGGTGATCTGTGCGACGAACGCCTTCGTCGAAGCAACTGCAACCTCGGGGCCAGCATGCGTGTAGACGGCGGCGTCCGACTCCCGCGGAATCGTTGCGCTCTGAGTGTTGCAGACCGACACAGTCGTCACGCCGCGCTCGATCGCATACTTCACAGCCATCAGCGTGTCCATCGTCTCGCCCGACTGGCTCACCGAGACGACCATTGTGTTCTCAGTGAGCACAGGGTCGCGGTAGCGGAACTCGTGGCTGAGTTGGACCTCGACGGGGATGCGCGCCCACTGCTCGATCGCGTACGACCCGACGAGGCCAGCGTACGAGGCGGTGCCGCAGGCGACGATGATGATGCGATCGATGCTCCGCAGGCGATCCTCACCGAGAGCGGTGAGCTCAGGGATCTCGACGTGGCCGTCGACGATGCGACCGCGGATCGTGTTCTCGATCGCCTCCGGCTGCTCGTTGATCTCCTTCGCCATGAACGACGACCAACCGCCCTTGTCGGCGGCGCCGGCGTCCCATTCGACCTCGTACTCCTCAAATGCGACCTCGGCACCGGCAAAATCGGTGATCCGGACGCTGTCGGGCGTAATGACAGCGATGTTGTCTTCCTCAACCACAACCGCCCGGCGCGTCGACGAAACGAACGCCGCGACGTCGGATCCGAGGAAGTTCTCGCCGTCGCCAAGACCAACGACGAGCGGCGAATGATGACGCGCCGCAACAATCTTGCCAGGCTCGCTCTGATGCATCGCGAGCAGCGTGAACGTCCCGTGCAGGCGCCCCACGACGTCGCGGAACGCCGTCTCGAGGTCCTTGCCCGAACCTGTCTCGAGGCCGAGCAGCGCAGCGACAACCTCGGTGTCTGTCTCGCTCGCGAGTTCGGCGCCGCGAGAGACAACCTCATCGCGGAGCTCGGCGAAGTTCTCGACGATGCCGTTGTGGATCACTGCGAGGCGCCCGTCGTCACCCAGGTGCGGGTGCGCATTTACATCGGTCGGCCCGCCGTGCGTCGCCCAGCGCGTGTGACCGATGCCGGCTCCGGCGGCCTGTACCGGGCTCGCCTCAAGAAGATCCTCAAGGTTTAGGAGCTTGCCCGACTTCTTGCGTACCGAGATACCGCCGGTGTCATCAATAACGGCAACACCCGCGGAGTCGTATCCGCGGTACTCGAGCCGGCGAAGGCCGTTCAGGAGGGCCTCAATGGTCTCATTTGGGCCTGCATATCCTACGATTCCACACATACGCCCAATTTTAGTGGCACGATGGAGTGCGATGAGCGAAAAACACAGCGAAGGCGCAGTCACCGACCTTGCTCGCGACGACGAGGCTGCCGAAGAAAGTTCACGAAACCTGGTGCTCGGCCCTGAAACTCAGACACTTGTTCGGCCCGAGTTCACCTCGCCGTTCGGGGAGATCGGCCGGTCGGAATGGGCGCGGCTCGCTGGGGAAACCCCTATGCCGCTTACCGAGGCGGAGGTCGAGGCCTTCCGTGGCCTTGGTGTCTCGCTCGACGTTGAAGAGGTTTCGGAGGTCTACCGGCCGCTCAGCCGACTCATCAACCAGTACGCAATCGCCGCCCGCGAGATGCATCAGCGAACTCGCAGCTTTCTGAAACGCGAAGGCGAAAAACAGAGCACCTTTGTGATTGGCGTCGCAGGGTCCGTGGCGGTCGGCAAGTCCACTGTCGCGCGTATCCTGCGCGACCTCCTCGCTCGCTGGCCCGAGACGCCAAACGTCACCCTCGTCACGACCGACGGCTTCCTCTACCCCAACGCCGAGCTCGAGCGGCGTGGCATCGCCCACCGCAAGGGCTTCCCCGAGTCGTACGACAGACGAGCACTGCTCCGCTTCGTGTCCCAGGTGAAGTCAGGCATGCCCGAGGTTCGGGCGCCGCACTACAGTCACCTGATCTACGACATCGTGCCCGACGAGTACACGACGGTTCGCCAGCCAGACATCCTCATCCTCGAGGGCCTCAACGTGCTGCAGCCGCCGACCCGCGAGCACCCCCTCGCGGTTTCAGATCTGTTCGACTTCTCCGTGTACGTTGACGCGCGCACCGACCACATCGAGGAGTGGTTCACGCAGCGCTTCTTCAGGCTGCGCGATGGGGCGTTCTCAGACCCCAACTCGTTCTTCCGCAAGTTCGCGACGCTCAGCGATTCTGAGAGCCGCGCCTACGCGCACGGCATCTGGAAGTCGATCAACGAGCCGAACCTCATTGAGAACATCCGGCCGACGCGGGCGAGAGCAACGCTCGTGCTGCGCAAGGGCGCCGACCACCGCGTCGAAAAGGTGCTCCTCCGGAAGCTGTAGGCGCTGGGTTGGGGCTGCCGCCCATATCGCTAGGATCTGCAGCGTTGCTGCTCCGCAGCCCGCCCCCCAGTACCCATGGGATCTGCAGTATTGCTGCCCCGCAGCCCGCCGCCAGTATCCCTGGGATCTGCAGTACATATGCCCTGCAGCCCGATAACCGGCATTGACATCGCAGATCCCATACCTGCTGTCGGCTGTCGGCTGTCGGCTGTCGGCTGCACACACTGGCATCGCCACCATTCCGGCTGCCGCTTCGACTGGCCACCGCCCGCCGCCAGTACCCCTGGGATCTGCAGTATCAATGCCCAGCAGCCCGATATCCGGCATTGACATCGCAGATCCCATACCTGCTGCCGGGTGTCGGGTCCTGCCGCATCCAGCTCCAGCTCAAGTCCCAAGCCCCAGCCCCAGCCCCAGCCCCAGCCCCAGCCATCGTGCCGGAGCCGACAGCGACTCTGGCGTTCAGTACACCTGGGATCGGCGGTATTAATGTCCACCAGCTCGATTTTTGGCATATCCATCAGGGATCGCATTGCTATGGGCGGCAACAGGCCCGACAACAGCCGACGAGACAGTCGCCACATCGTACGGCGCCCATCCCCCGAGGTGCTTCGTCCACAACCTGTTGTGTCTCAGCAATCCCACTCAGCTCTGCACAGACTGCGGCGGAGACACTCGAAGAAGAGCCCGCGGGCGCAGACTGGCTCACATGATCACAGGTATTCTCTCGAAACGCGGCGGAGTCATCCGAAGCTCCGAACTTGTTGCACGCGGAATGACCCGCTACCGCATACAGCAAGAGGTCGCAGCCGGCGGGCTCATCCGATTCAAGAAAGGATGGCTCGCAACGCCCACGGCCGACCCTCAGGTGGTTGCTGCCGCGACTGCGGGCCTCACCTTAAGTTGCGTCACGCAGGCGGCACGCCTGGGGCTCTGGGTCCGGCGAGTCCCCGAGGGCGAGCACTTCGGCGTTCCGCGGCCAGGCTCGGAACGACGCCCACCCGGGTCAGTGCTCCACTACCACGAGCCAATCGTGCCACGGGCGAGGTTCGCCCTCGTCGACTCGATCGAAAACGTCCTCATGCTGGTCGCACAGTGCGAGCCGTTCGAAGATGCCGTCGCGACCTGGGACTCTGCGCTCAACAAGAATCTCGTGGATCGGGCAGGGCTGGACCTCTTGCCGCTGCCGACCGCGTCAAAGCGTGTGCTTCAGGCGACAGACCCATTCGCAGATTCAGGGCTTGAAAGCTACTTCAGACTGCGCCTGAGTTGGATGAGGCTACCGCTCGTGGCGCAAGCCTGGCTCGTGGGACGGAGGGTCGACTTTCTCATTGGGTCGCGCCTTGTCGTACAGATTGACGGCGCCCACCACACTGGGCCACAGCGCGATGTCGACATCGAACACGACGCGCAGCTCAGACTTCGCGGGTTCACCGTTATTCGGGTGAGCTATGCGCAGGTAATGCATTCCTGGCCCGAGACGCAGGCACTCATTATGAGAGCAGTTGCGGTTGGGCTCCATCAGCCAGCGCGGCTCGCATAGTGAGCAACCAGCCTCGTTGTCCGCTAGGACGCGGTCCTGCCATCAAAAGTGGTTCGGTCGTGCGGGTGGGGGTGCATCTCAGTCACATCACATGTGATCTGCACGAGAAAAGCCAATTGCAAGTCGCTACTGCATCCCAAGTAAAGATCCCATACGCAACGCAGATGCCCGGCAGTGTCGACTTGGTGAAAGGTGCAAAGCCAAAGATTCCCACAGAGCTCCACACGGTTCCGCAGGGGGCCACAGGGTGTCAAACGTTTCCACAGAGTCCAACGGGTTACACAGAGTCCAACGGGTTCCACCGAGCCCGACGGGTGCCAACGGGCTCTACAGGGCAGAAACGCAGAGACCCGATTCAGAAGAGCGCCGATCGCACCACAAATTCCCCCGGGAACGCCAACGGCCGGGGCGCAGCGACGAGTCGTCGCTACACCCCGGCCGAAGAGCGAGGACTAGACCGCCAGACGTTCCTTCACGATCGCCGCAAGGTCATCGGCGAGCTGCTGAGCCTGAGCGACCTCGGCCGCCTCAACCATCACACGGACGACAGGCTCGGTGCCAGAGGGACGAAGGAGCACGCGCCCCTCGCCCTTCAGCGCCTCCTCAACCTGGTGAACGGCCTGCTGGAGCACCTCGTCGCTGCTCGCGCGTGAACGGTCAACACCGCGCACATTCACGAGCACCTGCGGGTACACTTTCATGCACTCGCCAAGCTCGGTAAGCGACTTACCCGAACGGACGATTTCGGCGGCAATATGCAGCCCCGTGAGGATGCCATCACCAGTCGTCGCGAACTCGCTCATGATGACATGACCGGACTGCTCTCCGCCGAGCGAATATCCGTGCTCGTTGATCGCTTCAAGCACATAGCGATCGCCAACGCCAGTCTCGACGACGTCGATCCCGTTGTCTGCCATCGCGAGCTTCAGCCCGAGGTTCGACATCACGGTGGCGACAAGCGTGTTCTGGTCAAGCTTGCCGCGTGCGGACATCGAGAGCGCGAGAATCGCCATGATGCGGTCGCCGTCAATTACGTTGCCTGCGCTGTCGACTGCGAGGCAGCGATCAGCATCACCGTCGTGCGCAATGCCGAGATCGGCGCCGTGCTCAAGAACTGCGGCGATGAGCGGTTCGAGGTGGGTGGATCCCACGCCGTCATTGATGTTCATGCCGTCGGGGTCGTTACCGATCACGACGACCTTCGCGCCCGCATCACTGAACGCGTCGGGGGAAATGCCTGACGCTGCACCGTGGGCGCAATCGAGCACGACAGACAGCCCTTCGAGCGAGAGGCCCTCGAGTGTCCCGAGGAGGTGCACGAGGTAGCGATCCTCAGCGTCAGCGAACCTCTGGATCCTGCCGACCTCGTGTCCGGTGACGGCGATCGCAGGCTCGCGCATTGCGGCCTCAATCTTGTCCTCGACGTCGTCAGGGAGCTTTCGCCCGCCCTCGGCGAAGAACTTAATGCCGTTGTCGGGCGCGGGGTTGTGCGATGCCGACACCATGACGCCGAAGTCGGCTCCGGTGTCAGCAACGAGATACGCGGCGGCAGGCGTCGGGATGACACCAGCATCGAGTACGTCGACGCCGGCTGCGGCGAGGCCGGCCGACACTGCGGCCGAGATGAACTCGCCAGAAACCCGCGGATCGCGCGCAACGATCGCGGTAGCGCGACGGCTCTCGCCTCGGGCGTTACGTCCGAGTACGAGAGCCGCTGCGTGCGCGAGGCGCAGGGCAAGGTCGGCGGTGATATCCACCCCGGCCAAGCCCCGCACCCCATCAGTGCCAAACAGGCGTCCCATGTGGGAATACGCTCCGGTTTAGCGCTTCGAGTACTGAGGCGCCTTACGGGCCTTCTTGAGTCCAGCCTTCTTGCGCTCCTTGATGCGAGCGTCGCGGCTCAGGAAGCCAGCCTTTTTCAGCGTTGCACGGTTGTGCTCAGCGTCAATCTCGTTGAGGGCGCGTGCGACTGCGAGGCGGAGTGCGCCTGCCTGGCCCGAGGGGCCGCCGCCATCGATGTTGGCGATGAGGTCGTATGCGCCGCCGAGCTCGAGCACGGTGAACGGATCGGTGATGAGCTGCTGGTGCAGCTTGTTCGGGAAGTACTCAGCGAGCTCGCGACCGTTAACGGTCATCTTGCCCTCGCCCGGGATGAGGCGAACGCGTGCGACAGCCTGCTTGCGGCGGCCAACAGCTGCACCAGGAACGGTGAGTGCGGGACGCGGGGTTGCAGCGGTTGCCTGCGACGCGGGGGTCTCAGTGGTGTAGCTCTCAGGGGCCACGGTCTGCTCTTCAGTCACGTTAAAGTCTCTCTTCTTGCGTCTCTAGCGCGCTTACTGCGCAACCTGGCCAAAGGTGTAGGGGGTCGGCTGCTGCGCAGCGTGGGGGTGCTCCGGACCCGCGTAAACCTTCAGCTTGCGGAACAGGTCTGCACCGAGCGAGTTCTTCGGGAGCATGCCACGGATGGCCTTCTCGACTGCGCGCTCGGGGTTCTTCGTGAGGAGCTCGGTGTAGCTCACCGAACGGAGGCCGCCCGGGTAGCCCGAGTGGCGGTATGCCTTCTTCTGCGCTGCCTTGTTGCCGGTCAGCACAACCTTGTCCGCGTTGACGATGATGACGTAGTCACCCATGTCCATGTGCGGTGCGAAGGTGGTCTTGTGCTTGCCGCGAAGCAGAGCTGCGGCGTGGGATGCGAGGCGGCCGAGAACCACGTCTGTTGCGTCGATGACGATCCAGTCGTGCTTCTGGTCAGCTGCCTTCGGCGAGTATGTGCGAGTCACTGTCGTGCTGCTTTCTGTCGAAATGGAGGAGTTCTTGAATCCCACTCCGTGCGAGGTCTCGCGGGGCAGTGCCTCGTGAGTTCCTGTGCGGTGGAGGGCTCAACAATTCGGGTGCTTGCGCACCAAGGATCAACTTTAGCACAGATCGTTCAGTCATCGAGCGGGTCGCGGCGTGCCCGCGTCTGCTCGGCTCGGGCCGCAAGCTCGGCGTCTTCCGGGTAGCCGATTTCTTCGAGCGAGAGGCCATGTGCTGGCATGACAGTGAACCGGCTGGTGCGTTCTCTCGCGTCGCGCAGCCCGACGAGCTCCCCCGGGGTGAGGCGGCCATGCCCGACAGCGACGACCGAGCCGACGAGCGCTCGCACCATCGAGTGACAGAAGGCATCTGCCTCAATTCGGGCGGCGTATGCGCCGTCATTGGTTTCGCGCCAGTCAAACGCGAGGAGCTCCCGCACGGCAGTCGCGCCCTCGCGCGCTTTGCAAAAGGTGGTGAAGTCCTGAAGCCCGAGGAGGTCTTCAGATACGCGCTGCATGGTGGCGAGGTCGAGTACGCGCGGTACGTCGGCGGTAAAGCGTGTAGTGAGCGGGTCTCGGCGAGCGTTCTCCGGCCGAAGGCGGTACTCGTATCTGCGCCGGAGGGCCGAGAAGCGGGCGTCGAATCCTTCCGCTGCTCGGGCGACGCTGTGGATCGCAATGTCGCTCGCGCTGTTCTGCAGGACCCCGTTCAGGCGTCGTGTCATGAGCCGGGCGGCCTCACTGGATGCGGTGCAGGCGGACGCGGGGGTCGCCGCCGCGACCGTGGCCCCCCGCCGCTGGGTCGCACCCCATTTTTCAAGCTGTTCTGGCGTGACATCCAGATGCGCGACCTGACCGCGAGCGTGTACTCCGGCGTCGGTTCGCCCGCCAACGGTGAGTCGCAGTTGTCCCGTTTCAGCGCGTAAAAGCCGTGCAAGTGCGGCCTCGATCTCGCCTTGCACAGTGCGCAGGCCTGGCTGGGTCGCCCAACCCGAGAAGTCTGTCCCGTCGTAGGCGATGTCGAGGCGCAGCCGGATCGTTTCCACCCCTCAAGCTTGCCAGATGTCTGGCAGGACGTGGCGAGGGCGTGACGACTGCAGTCGCGTGGCACCGAACTGGGCTCTCCCATCCTTCCGAGGTACCATCTTCGAGTGTCTGTTAGTCCGTTGCGCCCGACTGGAGCTCCCGCGACTGCACGCGGACGCCGGTTCGGCGGGCTTGACGGCCTGCGCGCGATCGCAGTTGGCATGGTGCTTGTGTACCATCTCTTTCCTACCGCGCTGCCTGGCGGTTTCCTTGGCGTTGACGTCTTCTTCGTCATGAGCGGGTTTCTGATCACCTCGCTGTTGCTACGCGAGTTGCAGGGCACCGGCCGCATCGATTTGCTCGCGTTCTGGCGTCGGAGGGCACGGAGATTACTCCCCGCTGTCGCCCTTGTTGTGCTCGTGAGTACGTCGCTCGCGCTCGCGGCGAGCCGTGACCTGCTTGTCGGCGTGGCCCAGCAGATTGCCGGCGCGCTGCTGTTCGTGAGCAACTGGGTGTTCATCGCGAACGGCTCCGATTACTTTGCCAGGGATGCTCCCGAACTCTTCCGCAATTTCTGGTCACTCGCGCTTGAGGAGCAGTTCTACATCGTCTTGCCGCTCATCGCGGTGCTTGTGTTCAAGCTTCGCTCTCGGCTTACCCGGGCGATCCCTCTTGCTCTCCTCGGGGTCGGGTCGGCGTTTCTCATGGCCGCGCTCGCGAATGGGGGCGCTGAGCCCACCCGTGTCTACTTCGGTTCCGACTCGCATAGTTTCGGGCTTTTTCTTGGCGCGGCCATGGCGGTGGTGCTGTCTTCGCGCGAGCAGCAGCGCATCGGGCGGGCAGGGCAGATCGCCTCGGTGGGCGTCGCGGCTGCAGGCTTCGCCGTGCTTGGCTACCTCGCGGTGGCGCTGCAGGAGGCGAGCCCGGAGAGCTTCGCTTGGGGGTTCCAGGCTGCGACTTTCGCAGCGCTCGGTATTGTGTGGGCTGTCACCCGCGAGGGCGCGCTTATCGGCAAACTCCTTGACGTCGCCCCGCTCCGCTGGGTCGGCGAGCGCTCCTACGGCATCTACCTCTGGCATTGGCCGCTACTGGTGATCGCGACGAGTGTCGCAACGGCTGCCGGGCTCGGAACGACACCGGTTGCGCAGTTCGTCTCACTCGCCCTCACTCTCGTGTTCGCCGCACTCTCCTACCGCTTCGTCGAGCAGCCCGTGCGCCGCGTTGGCCTGCGAGGCGCACTTCTTCGCTGGTTCAGTCCGCGTCGGTACACAACCAGGCAGCGGCGCGTCTCCATCGCGCTTGCCTCAGTGCTCGCGGTGACGTTTCCGCTCACGGGCGTCGCCGTCGCGATCGCACCTGAGCGGACGTCGTCGGCCGACTCGATCCTGCGCGGCCAAGAACAACTCGAGGCCGACAAGGGTGCCGCCGACGGGCAGGGCACTGGCGTCGAGCAGGACGGCACTGATGAGCAAGGCGTCGCGTCCCCGCCGTCCGATGAGCCTGCAATTCGCGATCAGGATCAGGCACAAGCATCGCCAGCGATCCAGTTCACTGGCCCCGAGATCACTGCCGTCGGCGACTCGGTTATGCTCGCAAGCTATCCCGAGCTCACTGAGGCATTCCCGGGAATCGAGGTTGATGCCGCGGTCTCCCGTGGGCTGTGGGCCGGCGTTGACATCCTTGGCGAGATTGCCGCCCGGGGTGAACTGCGGGACGTCGTCGTCGTTGGGCTCGGGACGAACGGGCCCGTCGAGCCGGAGTCGCTCACTGCGCTCAAGGACGTGATTGGCGCGCGACCCCTCGTGCTTGTCGACGCCCACGCGGATCGCGACTGGATCCCTGAAGTCAACGAGAACCTCAACTCGTTTGCCGCAGCCCACAGAGGGGTTGTCGTCGCCAAGTGGGACACGGGCGTAGCTGGCACCCCGGAGTTCCTCGCTGAGGACGGCATCCATCCGGGGCCCGAGGGCGGCGAGATCTACGCAGCCGCGATCAGGCAGGCGCTCGACGATTTGCTCTCCCCTGCCGAAGCTCGCGGTTGGTCGGTGGCCAGGCGCTAACGCGTCGCCGAGATCCTCCCGCGGCTCCAACCCTCACGCGGCTCCGCATTCGCTGGAGCCCTACGGACACGCAGAAACGCCCCGGGCCGAAGCCACGGGGCGTTTCTGCGTCAGTCGAGTGGGAGTGATCCCTTACTCGGCCTTCTCCTCGGCGGGAGCCTCGGTCTCAGCGGCCTCCTCGACAACCTCAGTTGCCTCTTCGACAGCCTCGGGTGCTTCCTCGACGACCTCTGCAGCCGGAGCAGCAGCCTTCTTCGTCTTCGGCTTCGGCTGGACGGGCTCGAGAACGAGCTCGATCACTGCGAGGGGTGCGTTGTCACCCTTGCGGAAACCGGTCTTGACGATGCGAGTGTAGCCACCCTCGCGGTTCTCGACGAGCGGTGCGATCTCGGTGAAGAGCTCGTGCACAACCGACTTGTCGAGGATCTGGCGCATGACGCGACGGCGAGCGTGGAGATCTCCACGCTTAGCGAAGGTCACGAGGCGCTCTGCGATGGGCTGCAGACGCTTCGCCTTGGTCTCGGTGGTCTGGATGCGCTTGTGCTCGAAGAGCTGCGCAGCCATCTGGTTGAGCATGAGGCGCTCGTGAGTGGGTCCGCCTCCGAGGCGGGGGCCCTTGGTGGGCTTAGGCATGGTTGTACTCCTGTAAGTGTTCGATCAGCGTTGAAGCCGGATCGTTAGTTAACGTCGTCCTCGTAGCTGTAGAAGTTGGCTCCGTCAAAACCGGGAACCGCGTCCTTGAGCGAGAGACCCATCTCGGCGAGCTTGTCGCGCACCTCAAAGACGGACTTCTGACCGAAGTTACGAATGTTCATGAGCTGGGCTTCCGAGAGCGCAACGAGTTCGCTCACGGAGTTGATGCCCTCACGCTTGAGGCAGTTGTAGCTGCGAACCGAAAGGTCGAGATCCTCGATCGGAATCGAGAGCTCGCCCTCGGCGACAACCTCAACCGGCGCGGGGCCGATCTCGACGCCCTCAGCGGCAGTGTTCAGCTCGCGTGCAAGCCCGAACAGCTCGACAAGCGTCGAACCTGCTGACGCGATTGCGTCACGGGGGCTGATAGCTGGCTTCGACTCGACGTCGACCACCAGGCGGTCGAAGTCAGTGCGCTCGCCGGCACGAGTTGCCTCGACACGGTAGGTCACCTTGAGCACGGGCGAGTAGATCGAGTCGACCGGAATACGGCCTACCTCTGCGTCGTCGTTACGGTTCTGCGCTGCAGAAACGTAGCCACGGCCGCGCTCGATGGTGAGCTCAAGCTCGAACTGTGCGTCGTCGCCAAGTGTCGCAATGACAAGCTCGGGGTTGTGCACCTCAACGCCAGCAGGCGCCGAGATGTCAGCGGCGGTAACCTCGCCTGCCCCGGTCTTGCGAAGGTACGCGGTGATCGGCTCGTCGTGCTCGCTCGAAACCACGAGGCCCTTGATGTTCAGGATGATCTCGGTGACGTCTTCAGTGACACCGGGGATCGTCGTGAACTCGTGAGCGACGCCCTCGAAGCGAACGCTTGTCACAGCGGCTCCGGGGATCGAGGAAAGCAGGGTACGACGGAGCGAGTTTCCAAGCGTGTAACCGAAGCCAGGCTCGAGGGGCTCGATGGTGAAGCGCGAGCGGTACTCGGAGATTGAATCTTCGGTCAGAGTGGGGCGCTGTGCAATGAGCACTGTGTTAGTTCCTTTCGCTGGAGTCCGCTATATGACTCTGCGGTAAAGAGGGTGTTGGGAACGTACCGGATCTCGCGTGAGGAGAGCCGGTGTCGCGCCGACCGAGGCCGGCGCGACAGTGAGGCTCAGACGCGGCGACGCTTCGGTGGGCGGCAGCCGTTGTGGGTCTGCGGGGTGACGTCGTTAATCGAGCCAACCTCGAGGCCTGCGGCCTGCAGCGAGCGGATCGCGGTCTCGCGGCCCGAACCGGGGCCCTTCACGAAGACGTCGACCTTCTTCATGCCGTGCTCCTGCGCCTTACGGGCGACGGACTCTGCGGCGAGCTGAGCGGCGAACGGGGTCGACTTACGCGAACCCTTGAAGCCAACTCCACCCGAGGAAGCCCAGGTCAGCACGGCACCAGTGGTGTCCGTGATCGAGATGATCGTGTTGTTGAACGTCGACTTGATGTGGGCGTGGCCCACGGCGATGTTCTTCTTGTCCTTGCGGCGCGGCTTGCGCGCAGCCGACTTAGGTGCAGCCATTGAGAATTCTCCTGAAAGCTATGTGTGATGGTCGGTGTGAACCGGTGTTACTTCTTCTTACCGGCGACGGTGCGCTTCGGGCCCTTGCGGGTACGAGCGTTCGTCTTGGTGCGCTGACCATGCACAGGCATGCCCCGGCGGTGGCGAATACCCTGGTAGCTGCCGATCTCAACCTTGCGGCGGATGTCGGCCTGAACCTCACGGCGGAGGTCACCCTCTACCTTGAAGTTGCCCTCGATGTGGTCGCGGAGCAGAACGAGCTGGTCGTCGCTCAGGTCGCGAACACGGGTGTTCCCGTCGATGCCAGTCGCCTCGAGCGTCTTGAGTGCGCTCGTGCGGCCGACGCCATAGATGTAGGTGAGCGCGATCTCTACGCGCTTTTCGCGCGGGATGTCTACGCCTGCAATACGTGCCATGTCTGGCTCTCCTTGCGGATTAGTGGAGGTGTGGTGCGCATCGTGGGATTAGGCCTCCGACCCAAGGTGTCCCCCCTTGGCGTGAGCCGTGGGGTTCTTCGATGCGCTGTTTCTATTTTGATTTACTTGATCTGCGAGCTGCAGCGGGCCGGTTAGCCCTGGCGCTGCTTGTGACGCGGGTTGCTCTTGCAGATCACCATGACGCGGCCGTGGCGGCGGATCACCTTGCAGTGATCGCAGATGGGCTTAACGCTGGGGTTGACCTTCATTGTTTTTCCTTTAGCGGGTTCGCTGTCCTCGTACTCGCGGGATGCCGCGAGTCGTTACTTTCCGATGGACGTGCGCAGGTCTACTTGTAACGGTAGACGATGCGACCGCGGGTCAGATCGTACGGGGTCAACTCAACAATCACGCGGTCTCCTGGGAGAATGCGGATGTAGTGCTGACGCATTTTGCCCGAGATGTGCGCGAGCACCCTGTGGCCGTTTGTAAGCTCTACCCGGAACTGTGCGTTCGGGAGCGCCTCAGCTACCTGGCCCTCGATCTCGATGACGCCGTCTTTCTTCGCCATAGCCTCACTGTCGCTCGTGTTGATTCACCGGTCTTGCGAATGCTTCCCCCCGGTTTTCGCGATCACGAAAACAGGCACAAAGCACCAACGAGTAATCATATCCCCGATTCCCCCGCATGTCTACCTCTCGATTGTGTGTGCACCCTATCCAGAGACTTACGCTGTCCCTGTCATCGCGCATTGCGGGCGCTGCGGATCAGCATGAGACCGGGAACGACACCGAACCCAGCAATGGCGGCGAGACCAAACGAGATCCGCTCGGCAGCCACAACGAGGTCTCCGTGCGCCCCAGCGGCGAAGATTCCCAGGAGAGCTGAGACGAGAGCGTATGAGATCAGCTGGGTTGTGCTGAGCGCAGCGGCGGCCTTTTCACCCTCCGCGGCGTCGGCGCTAACGCCCATCGCGCGCACACTGAGGTGTGGAAACACAGCGCCAATCGCGACCCCACCGAGCACGAGCGCGAGCGCCCAGGCGAGGATCCTGCCAGGGCTAGATTCAGGCGCCTGCAGCAGACCGAACGCCGCCATTGACACCGCGAGCAAGCTCGGTGCGCCGATCATTGCCGCGCGAGCGAGCCGCGGGCCAAACTTCACGCTCACGAGCTGCATTCCTGTCCAACCGAGCGAGAGCGCGGCTCCGAGGAACCCGGCCCACACCGGCGACAGGCCGCCGAGCTGCTGCCCAAACAGCGGCACGTATGTCTCAATCATGACCCCGGCGCAGAGCGTCGCGACAAGCACGTAGACCCATTTCAGCTGGTTTCCGCGAGCGAACGCAAGCTTAGGGAGCACAGTGTGACGCGCACGCGACTCAACTGCGAGAAAGAGCACGAGCAGAAGCGCGCCGATAGCAATGGCCAGGCTATCGTGCCCCGCGGGGCGGAGCATAGGCGCGATGCTAAGGCTCGCCGCTGCGCCGGCGAGCACGAGGAGCGACGCATAGGGAAGCGGCTCCGGCACACGATCAGTGATAGCACGAGCCGGGAGCGCCCGGATGCAGAGCACGCCGAGCAGGATCGCGACGCCGGCAAGCACTGCGTAGGCTGTCCGCCACGCGCCGAGCTCCCCAGAAACGCCACCCAGGCTCGGCCCGACAAGCGCCCCAACACCCCACATTGCCGAGACGAGGGCCGCGGCCTTCAGCCAGAGAGCACGTGGCAGCGCCGACCTGATGACTGCGTAGCCGAGCCCGGCAAGCAGCCCACCGCCGACGCCTTGAAGGATGCGGCTCGCAACGAACAGTTCCATTGTGCCGCTCACAGCGGCGGCGGCTGACCCGAGGGCGAAGCCTGAGAATCCGACGAGGTATGCTCCTTTCGCGCCTAGCGCGGCGATGGTGCCGGCGACTAGCGTCGAGGCGATCACCGCGGCGATGAGGAACCCCGTCGCGACCCAGGCGAATAGCGCCTCCCCTCCTATGTCACTGACGATTGAGGGGAGGAGCGCCGCGGTGAAGTACAGGTTCATGGCGTACAGCACGGTCCCGCCCGCGAGGATCGATGCTTGCACAACGTGGGCTGCTGAGAAGAGGCGGACATCTCCCCCACCTTCGAATGCGTTGCCTGCGTCTTCGGTCTTGTTCGTTGCATTTTCAGTCACGCGGGTTAGCCTAGAAGTTCAAGTTAACTTGAAGTCAAGGGGCATCATGGAACGCAAGACTCCGACAGACAACCTGACGATCGGCGAGGTCGCCGCCCGAGCCGGAATCGCGACCTCTGCGATCCGTTTCTACGAGCAGGAGGGGCTCATCTCATCCGTGCGCACTGCCGGAAACCAGCGACGCTACCCCCGCCACACGCTGCGCCGGCTCTCGATCATCGGCTACGCGAAGCGTCTAGGGATTCCGCTCACAGAGGTCACCGTCGTGTTTGAGTCACTGCCAGCAGACAGAATGCCAAGCAAGCGCGACTGGACACGGATCTCTGCGCGCTGGTCCGCCCTGCTCGACGAGCGCAGGCGGCGGCTTGAGGCATTGCAGCAGGAGCTTGCGGCATGCATCGGGTGCGGCTGTCTCTCACTCAGCAACTGCAACGCGCTCAACCCCGGCGACGTACTCGCGGAGCAGGGCTCGGGCCCCGTGCGGCTCGAGGAAGTAGCGGAAGGCGGTTCCACCGCGCCGAGCTAGCCGCCGAGCATCGCGGCGACAGCCTCGTCCAGCCAACTGGTCGGCTCGCAAGACGCCGCGCGCGCGGCGATCACCCCGTCGGGCCTCACGAGAAGGGCCTCGCCGGGCGCGAGCTGGGCGCGGTTCAGGAGCGCCGCCGAGGCCCACTCCCCCTCCGTTAGCGAGACAACCGCCAGGTCGACGTGCGGTCCGGCAGGGACCGAGCTTTTCCAATCGGCCCAACGCTCAGCGCTGCCCGCAACGAGAAGTCGTGCGCGCCCCCATTCGGCGTCGAGCACCGAGCCGCCACCGTCGAGTTCCGCGTGTGGCAGCCGGCGTCCCGGCAGCGCAGCTGGCGCATATGGGCCTTCGGGCAGCGCCTGCGCCGGCGCGTAGCCACTCCCTAAGAGCAACTCGTCCTCGATGCCATACGCCCGGCCCGCGTTGCCGAGTGAACGATCAACAACCGCGACCGCGACGGGCCGGCGCTGCGCCGTATAGCTGTCGAGGAGGGAGGCCTCTGCCTCGCCCCGGATCACGGCTATTAGCTGCCACGCAAGTGCCTGAGCGTCAGCGATTCCGACATTCATGCCGTGTCCGCCCGTTGGTGGGGTCTGATGCGCAGAGTCGCCAGCGAGCAGGAGCCGTCCCGCGCGGAATGAGTCAGCAACGCAGGCGTCCATGCGCCAGAGCATTGTGTCGGTGACCTCAACTGGGAGGTCCGATATGCCTGCTGCGTCGCGCACGAGCTCCACAAGCCGCGGCAGGTCGTGCCTGAGGGCGTCGGACTCTTCGCCGACCGAAATCGGATACTGATAGATCCACTCGGTATCGTTGTCAACCGCGAGAAACCCCCCTTTTCCTCCCGAGATGAAGTAGGAGGTCGCCTCGCGTCCTTGCACAACCTTCCCGAGCGGCGCGCGGAAGCGGACGGAAAGATAGCGGCCGAGATCCTGCTCACCTTGAAGCGCGATACCCGCCCGCTCTCGGACGATACTGCGCGCCCCATCGCACCCGACGACCCAGTCGGCGCGGAGTTCACTGCGCCCAGCGACACCATCGATAGTGACAGTGACACCGCGCTCGTCTTCGGCGAGATCAACAACCCGAGCCCCGAGCATCAGATCGGCACCGGCCTCCCGCACCGCCTCGGCGAGCACCGGTTCGAGGCGGTCTTGCGAGCACAGCGCACCTGGTGAGGGCGTATTCACCGAGGACCCGGTGGGACCCGAGGCCCCTGCAGTCAGCTCTGCTACTGGGTCAATGAGGCTCTTCCCCCGAAAAAAGCGCACGTGCTCGGCTGGGAGCGATGCCGCCCGCACGGCACCCTCGATGCCCAACCCACGGTAGGTCTCCATTGAGCTCGCGGAGACGCCTCGAGCCTTCGGGTGCCGAGACAACCCCGGGTGCGCCTCGACCACAAGCACGTCGACGCCCCGCTGGCCGAGCAGCGCCGCGAGCGTCAGGCCAACCGGACCCGCACCAACGATGATGACTTCTCGCCGCGTCGTGTTCTCTTGCAAAGCTACCTCCGTAACGCCTAATTTCAGATTAGACGTTACACTAGGTGCATGCAGCCTCGCCAGACCCAACGCCAAGACCCCGAACGCCCCCTGGGCCTCCGCTTCGTCGTTGACGCCATCAACGCCCCCAACCCCTCATCCTCCTGGAGCGCACTGACCGAGGCCCACGGCGACCCGTTACTCGGCGAACTCGCAACCCAGCAAGAGCACGTTCACGCGGCGGTGCACGCGCTGCGAAGCATCTTTGAGATCCAGGATCCAGGCCAGGCCGCAGCCAAACTCAACCAACTGCTCGCTGAGTGCTCGACGCAACCAGAACTGGCCGAACTTCCTGACGGCCGATGGGCGCTTCGGCCAAGCCTCACCGGCACATCGACGGCTGCCACAACCCTCACTCGCGTCGGGGCCTTTGCGCTCGCGACCTGGCTCTCGGAGCGTGGCCGATGCGCCTGGGGCCTGTGCGAGGCCACTGGATGCGATCGGGCGTTCATCGACGAGGGACGACGCGCGGCGCAGCGATTCTGCAGCACGACGTGCGCCACCCGAACCAGAGTTGCTCTCCATCGCAAATCGGGAGCGGTCGCCGACGCCGGCGACACCACCGCCACGGAGTGAGCGCGGACACACTGACGACTCCCTCTGCAGGCGGACTGCGCCCAAGCCACTCTGCATGGCTCCATCGACCCTACAGGGCGATTTCTATCGGAACTGCTACGATCGTTGCAGGACAGATAGTTGGGAGCTCGAATGAATGCGACCGGTGAAAGCGCCGAGGCGACAACGCTCAAGATGACGACAGGCACGAAGGCACTCATCTGGGCGGTGCTCGGCGCGGCAGGCGTCGGCCTCGGCCTCGCACTCCCCTGGATCCTTCAGCACGCTGCCTCGTGGCCAATCCCTTACATCAACGCGCTTCAGGCGCTCGGCTCAATCGATTCCCCGTTCATGGTGGCCGGCAGGCCCGCCGTCCTCGGCGTCATTGGCCTCGCCTTTGCGTTCTACATCACCCACGAGGCAGCCCAACTTGTCATCACCAACCAGTCAATTCAGGTGACTGAGGGTGACGACACAAGAGTCATCGAGCGCAGGAACGTTGGGGGCGTCTACGCGAAAGGCGGCAAGGTGCGGATCGAGTCCCGCGAAGGCCGGGTCCTGTTTCACGACGATGTCGAGGGCGGCAAGGCGGCAATCGCCGCGGCGTTCACCCGCCACGGCTACCCCTGGGAGTCAATCGACCGCGGCTCGCGGGTGGCTGCGCAGTGATTTCAAGCGTAAGCGCCACTGCGCCGAGCCCCTCGCCCACTGTCGCATCACCCACTGTCGCGTCTCCCACCGTCACAGTATCCGCACGCACGCTCATCGACGGCTCCTTTAACGCAGCGGGTGAAGCGCAGCTTGCAGCGGTCTACGATGTCGGCCTCGCGCTCGGCATCGCCGAGCAGACCGTGCGGCTCGCGCTGCGCCGCATGCAGGCCGCCGGCGAGCTCACGCAGATAGGCCGCGGCCGCGCCGGCCGCATCGAACGCACCCCCGACGCGCGTGCACGGACGCGTCGGGAACGGGCGCTCGTCGACTTCGCATTCGCGCAGGACGCGGGAAGCGTCGTCTGGGACGAAAAATGGCGCCTGTACGCATTCTCCATCCCCGAACGTTCACGCGCGGAACGCGATGCACTCCGAAACGCACTGGTCTGGCTCGGCGCCGCACCGATCGGTGCTGGAATGTATGCCAGCCCACACGAGCTCGGAGATGAGCTCGCGGCAACGCTCTCGCCAACCACAATCGAAAGATGGCTCGTTCGGGCAACCTCGACCGACCTCACCCTTCCTGGATTTAGCACCCACCAAGACATCGCGGAGGGCCTGTGGCCCGCCGAGACGACGATAGCCGCTTATGCACCACTGGCCGCCGTACTCGCGTCGCCAGCGAACGGAAGCCTCGATGAGATCGCCGCAAGCGCGCGAGCGCTGCAGCTCGCAGAGGGGCTTGACCAGGCACTCGCAGTGGATCCGCTCCTGCCCGGTGAGCTTCGCCAAGCCGATTGGGAGCCGAAGCGCCTTCGCGGTGCGTTCATGGCGGAGTGGGAAACGCTCGAGCAGGCGTGGCCCACGCTCCCGATGTTCAGCTAGCCAAGTCCCCCAATACAGCAGAGCGCCGCTACCCGTTGGTAGCGGCGCTCTGCTGTAGAGACCTGCGTGAACTAGGCGATCGGCGCGGGCGTGATCCCGAACTGGGCGAGACCAGCGGCGCCACCGTCATCAGCCGTCAGGACCCAGATTCCGCCCTCATGCACGGCAACAGAGTGCTCCCACTGGGCACTCATAGCACCGTCAGCAATCGACACTGTCCAGTCATCGTCCTGAACAACAGTGTCGATCGTGCCAGCCGAAATAATCGGCTCGATGGCGACAACAAGACCAGGCTTTACCTCGGGGCCCCGCTTCGGCACCGCAACGTTGAACACCGGCGGGTCCTCGTGCATGCTCCGGCCAATTCCGTGACCAATGTAATCTTCAAGCACGCCGAAGTCACTGTGCTTACGAACGTAGCGCTCAACCGCATCGCCGACCTCGTTCAGGTGCGTCGCACGCGCGAGACGCGCGATCCCCTGCCACATGGCCTGCTCGGTCACATGCGAGAGCTTTTCGTTCGCTTCGGTGAGCTCAGGCCTCGACGGGTCCGGAATCACGGCAGTGAATGCGGCGTCGCTGTGCCAGCCCCCAATAACGGCGCCCACGTCGAGCGACACAATGTCGCCCGGAGCAAGCGGCCTGTCAGTCGGAATTGCATGGACAACGTCGGCATTCACGTTCGCACAGATCGTGTGCCTGTAGCCAGGCTCGAGCATGAAGTTCGGCTCGCCACCCCTCGCGCGAATCGCGTCCTCCGCGATCGCGTCAAGCTCGAGCGTGGTGATCCCCGGCTTCACCGCAGCTCGCATCGCAGCGAGCGCGTCAACAGCAGCCAAACCCGGCTCAATCATGAGCCGGAGCTGCGCCGGCGACTTATAGATCGAACGGCGGAGGAACCCGCGACGCGACATTCCTAGCGGCCCAACCTCTCGCTGAGGGCGACGGCAATGCGCTCGGCGACCTCGTCGATGCCCCCAAGCCCGTCAACGCTCACAAGAATGCCGCGCTCAGTGAAGAGCTCGATAAGCGGAGCAGTCTGCTGCGCGTACACATCCTGGCGGTGGCGGATTACCTCTTCAGTGTCGTCTGCACGACCCTCGATCTCGGCGCGCTTCAAGAGACGCGCGACGACCTCGTCAGTATCGGCTTCAAGGAGCACAACCGCGTCAAGCGCGTCGCCCTCAAGCATCCCGTCAAGAGCCTCAACCTGCTCAACATTTCTCGGGTAGCCATCGAGCAGGAATCCGCCTGCAGCGTCCTCCTGCTGGAGGCGATCCTGAACGATCTCGTTCGTCAGCGAGTCTGGAACGAGCTCGCCCGACTCAATGATCGCCTGCACACGCTGTCCGAGCTCCGTGCCGCCCTTGATGTTCGCGCGAAAAATGTCTCCAGTGGAGATCGCGGGAACGCCATACGATTCGGCGATCTTCGAAGCCTGGGTGCCTTTGCCCGCGCCAGGAGGGCCAATGATGAGAAGTCGAGTTACTGTCACTTGAGAAGTCCTTCGTAGTGGCGCTGCTGGAGCTGAGCGTCAATCTGCTTGACGGTCTCGAGACCCACGCCAACGATAATGAGGATCGACGCGCCACCGAACGGGAAGTTCTGGTTTGCGCCGAAGAACGAAAGCGCCACGAGCGGAAGCAGCGCAATGATGCCGAGGTAGAGCGAGCCAGCGCTGGTGATGCGCGTCAGCACGTAGTTCAGGTACTCAGCCGTCGGGCGGCCCGCACGAATGCCGGGGATAAAGCCCGAGTACTTCTTCATGTTGTCCGCGACCTCTTCAGGATTGAAGGTGATCTGGACGTAGAAGAACGTAAACCCAATGACGAGCAGGAAGAACACGAGCATGTACAGCGGCTGATCGCCGTACACGAGGTTGTTCTGGACCCACACGATCCACGCGGCGGGCTCCTCGCCCGCCTTCGGCTGATTGAACTGAGCAATCAGCATCGGGAGATACAGGATCGCCGAGGCGAAGATGACTGGGATCACGCCAGCCATATTCACCTTGATCGGAATGTACGTGCTGGAACCGCCGTAGGTGCGACGTCCAACAACGCGCTTCGCGTACTGCACCGGGATACGGCGCTGGGACTGCTCGACGAACACGACAGCGCCAATGACCAGCATGCCGACGAGAATGACAAAGAAGAAGACCTCCCAGCCACGCTGCTCCTTGATGACCCAGAGGGCGCCGGGGAAGCTCGCAGCGATCGAGGTGAAGATGAGAAGCGACATGCCATTGCCGACGCCACGCTCGGTGATGAGCTCACCGAACCACATAATGAGGCCGGTACCGGCGGTCATCGTGATGATCATGATGAGGATCGCCCACCACTCCTGCGCGACAAGGTTCTGGCAGGCCTGGTTCACAGCCGAGCCGAAGAGCTGGCCTGAACGCGCGACGGTGATGAGCGTCGTCGACTGCAGCACTGCGAGCGCGATCGTCAGGTAACGGGTGTACTGCGTGAGCTTCGCCTGGCCAGCCTGGCCCTCCTTGTGGAGGGTCTCGAAGTGCGGGATAACCACGCGCAGAAGCTGGGTGATGATCGACGCAGTAATGTACGGCATGATGCCGAGCGCGAAGATCGAAAGCTGCAGGAGTGCGCCGCCGCTAAAGAGGTTGACCATGTCGTAGAGACCGGCGGTGCCGTCACCCTTGTTCGAGGCAAGGCAGGCCTGGACGTTGTTGAAGTCAACAAACGGCGTAGGGATAAACGAACCGAGACGGAACAGTGCGACGATTCCGAGCGTAAAAACGATCTTCCGACGGAGGTCGGGTGTACGGAAGATCCGTCCAATGGCGCTGAACAAAACTTAGCCTCCTGGATAGTTCGCGGGCCTTTGCCTGCGAGGAGCAACTAGACCAGCCTACACGTGCGGTGCGTGCTGGTGAACGAAAAGGGGGTGTTGGGGAGCCAAACGGGCTCCCCAACACCCCCTTATTCACTCGAGTAAAACTCGAATGTTACTTCACTTCACCGCCAGCGGCGACAATCTTCTCGGCTGCAGAGCCAGAGACCTTGTCGACCTGAACGGAGAGCTTGACCTTCAGGTCACCGTTGCCCAGCACCTTGACGGGCTGGTTCTTGCGCACGGCACCCTTTGCAACGAGATCCTCGATCGTGACCTCGCCACCCTTCGGGTACAGCTCCTCGAGCTTGGCGACGTTCACAACCTGGTACTCGGTGCGGAACGGGTTCTTGAACCCGCGCAGCTTCGGGGTACGCATGTGCAGTGGCATCTGGCCACCCTCGAAGCCTGCCTTGACCTGGTAGCGCGCCTTGGTGCCCTTGGTACCGCGACCAGCGGTCTTACCCTTGGACGCCTCGCCACGACCAACGCGGGTCTTAGCAGTCTTCGAACCAGCAGCCGGGCGAAGGTGGTGTGCCTTCAGCACGGCGCCGCGCTCTTCGTTGTTCTCGCTCATTCGTCGATCTCCTCAACCTGGACCAGGTGAGCAACCGCACGCACGTAACCGCGGTTCGCCTGGGTGTCCTCGCGAACGACCGTCTGGCCGATCTTGCGGAGACCGAGGCTGCGGAGCGTGTCGCGCTGGTTCTGCTTCTCACTGATCACGGACTTCGTCTGCGTAATCTTCAGGCTCTTAGCCATTACGCACCTGCCTTTGCCTTAGCGGCAGCGTCGGCCGCAGCCTTCGCCTCGGCACGCACGAGGCGGGCCGGAGCGACGCGGTCGAAGTCGAGACCACGACGAGCTGCAACGGAGCGGGGCTCCTCGAGCTGACGCAGCGCCTCAACGGTCGCATGCACGATGTTCAGGGTGTTCGACGAACCGAGCGACTTGCTCAGCACGTCGTGGATGCCAGCGCACTCGAGTACGGCGCGAACCGGGCCACCGGCGATAACACCGGTACCAGCTGCTGCCGGACGGAGGAGAACGACGCCAGCAGCGGCCTCGCCCTGCACCGGGTGCGGGATCGTGCTGCCGACGCGCGGCACGCGGAAGAAGTTCTTCTTCGCCTCTTCAACGCCCTTCGAGATTGCGAGGGGAACTTCCTTCGCCTTCCCGTAGCCGACGCCGACGGTGCCGTTGCCATCGCCTACCACGACAAGCGCGGTGAAGCTGAAGCGACGGCCGCCCTTGACGACCTTCGACACGCGGTTGATGGTTACGACGCGCTCGAGGAACTGGCTCTCGGCGCGCTCGCCACGGCCACCACGCTCGCCACGGGTGCCGCGGTCGCGGCTTCCGCGACGCTGCTCACGGGGCTCGTTGCGGTGATCGCTGTTCTGCGCCTCAGCGGCCGGAGCCTCTGTCTGAGCCTCAGCAGTCACTTCCTGCTCCTTCGTTTCGTTGCTCACAGTGTCAGACCTCCCTCGCGAGCGCCTTCGGCGATCGCAGCGACACGGCCTGCGTACTTGCTACCGCCACGGTCGAAGACAACAGCCTCGACGCCAGCAGCCTTTGCACGCTCTGCGACGAGCTCGCCGACCTTGCGGGCCTTAGCGGTCTTGTCGCCGTCGAATGCACGGAGATCTGCTTCCATCGTCGACGCCGAAGCCACGGTGTGGCCCTTGGAGTCGTCAATGATCTGCACGAATACGTGGCGCGACGAGCGGGTCACCGAGAGACGGGGACGCAGTTCGGTGCCGACAATCTTCTTGCGCAGGCGGGCGTGGCGGCGAACGCGCGCAGCCGAACGACCCTTTGCACGGGTGATGTTAGCGGCCATGGTTACTTACCAGCCTTTCCAGCCTTGCGACGAACAACCTCGTCAGCGTAACGAATGCCCTTGCCCTTGTAGGGCTCCGGCTTCTTCAGCTTGCGAATGTTCGCTGCGGCCTCACCGACCGCCTGCTTGGAGATGCCGCTGACGGTGATCTTGTTGGCGCCCTCAACGACGAGCGTGATGCCCTCAGGAGCGGTGAACGACACAGGGTGCGAGAAGCCGAGTGCGAGCTCGAGGTCCGCACCCTTCTGCTGCACGCGGTAGCCGGTGCCAACAACCTCGAGCTGCTTTGCGTAGCCCTCAGTCACACCAATGATGTTGTTGTTGATGAGCGTACGGCTCAGGCCGTGCAGCGCTCGGGACTCGCGCTCGTCGTTGGGACGAGTGACCAGGATCTGGCCGTCCTCAACTGCGACGCGAATGGGCTCTGCAACGGTGAGCGACAGCTCACCCTTCGAACCCTTGACCGTGACCTGCTGGCCATCGATCTTGACATCTACACCGCCGGGGATGGCGATGGGAAGCTTTCCAATACGTGACATGACGGCTTACCACACGTAGGCCAGCACTTCGCCGCCCACGCCCTTCTGCTCGGCCTCGCGGTCCGTGAGGAGCCCCGAAGAGGTGGACAGGATCGCAATACCGAGGCCACCGAGCACGCTCGGAATCTCAGCAGCGCCCGCGTACACGCGGAGGCCCGGCTTCGAGACGCGCTTGAGGCCCTCGATCGAAGCCTCGCGGTTCGGTCCGTACTTCAGCGTCATGGTGAGGGTCGTGCCGACGCGTGCCGCCTCGACCTTCCAGTCGCTGATGTAACCCTCACGCTTGAGGATCTCGGCGATCCGCTCCTTCAGCTTTGAGCCGGGAAGCGAAACGTCGTCATGATGTGCGCTATTTGCGTTGCGCAACCGGGTAAGCATGTCTGCTACCGGATCAGTCATCGTCATGATTGACTCTTTCTTTCTCGCCTGGTTTCACGACCCGTTACACGGGTCGCGACCTGGGTGACACGCGAACGGGGTGCCCGGGAAGGCCCCGGGCACCCTATCCGCTTGGACTATTTAGTTGTCGGCCTTGAACGGGAAGCCGAGCGCCTTGAGCAGCGCACGACCCTCGTCGTCAGTCTTTGCGGTGGTGACAATGGTGATGTCAAAACCACGCACGCGGTCAATCTTATCCTGATCGATCTCGTGGAACACACTCTGCTCGGTCAAACCGAACGTGTAGTTGCCAGCACCGTCGAACTGCTTGTCCGAAAGTCCGCGGAAATCGCGGATACGGGGCAGTGCGAGGTTCACGAGGCGATCAAGGAACTCCCAGGCACGATCGCCACGAAGCGTGACGTGCGCGCCGATGGCCTGACCCTCACGCAGCTTGAACTGCGCGATGGACTTGCGGGCCAGGGTGACCTTGGGCTTCTGGCCGGTGATCTTCACGAGGTCAGCAACTGCTCCCTCGATCACCTTGCTGTCACGAGCCGCCTCGCCAACGCCGGTGTTCACAACGATCTTCACGAGACCGGGAACCTGCATGACGTTTGCGTAGGAGAACTCTTCGCGGAGTGCCGGGACGATTTCGCCGCGGTACTTCTGCTTCAAGCGAGGCTGGATTTTGCCAGCCGCCACAGCAGCTTCAGACATTAGAGGTCCTTCCCGGACGACTTCGCGTAACGCACGCGAACCGTCTTCTTCTTGCCGTCCTTCGTGGTCTCCTCGACGCGGAAGCCAACGCGAGTCGGCTTCTTCGTCGAGGGGTCAACGACAGCAACGTTCGATACGTGAATGGGAGCCTCTACGGTCTCGATGCCACCCTCCTTCGTACCGCGGTCGGACTGGCCGACGCGAACGTGCTTGGTGACGTAGTTCACACCTTCGACGATCAGACGATCGGTCTCAGTGAGAACCTCGAGAACAACACCCTGCTTGCCACGGTAGCCACCGCGCTCCTGGGTCGGTCCCGAGATGACCTCGACGAGGTCACCCTTCTTGATCTTTGCAGCCATAGGACTAGATCACCTCCGGTGCGAGCGAGACGATCTTCATGAACTTCTTGTCGCGAAGCTCACGGCCAACCGGCCCGAAGATACGGGTGCCGCGGGGCTCCCCGTCTGCCTTCAGGATAACGGCGGCGTTCTCGTCGAAGCTGATGTACGAACCGTCAACGCGACGGGTCGACTTGCGGGTACGAACGATGACGGCCTTGACGACCTCACCCTTCTTCACATTGCCGCCGGGGATCGCGTCCTTGACAGTCGCGACGATGGTGTCGCCGAGACCTGCGTAACGACGTCCTGAGCCCCCGAGGACACGGATGGTAAGCAACTCCTTGGCGCCGGTGTTATCGGCAACCTTGAGTCGGGATTCCTGCTGAATCACTTGCTACTCCTTCAGTCAGTAAGCGCGAGGCGCTTACTTCGCCTTCTCGAGGATCTCGACCAGACGCCAGCGCTTTGAGGCGCTGAGCGGGCGGGTCTCGTGGATGAGTACGAGATCGCCGATGCCGGCGGTGTTCTGCTCGTCGTGGGCCTTCACCTTCGATGAGCGACGCATGACCTTGCCGTAGAGCGGGTGCTTCACGCGGTCCTCGACCTCAACAACGATGGTCTTGTCCATCTTGTCGCTGACGACGTAGCCACGGCGCGCCTTGCGATACGGTCGCTGTTCCTTCTCGACCTCAGCCATTCTTAGGCCTCCTTCGTCTCAGCGGCGGCGGGCGCCTGCTCGGTCTTCTTGGTGGACGACTTCTTTGCAGAAGCCTTCTTCGCGGGCTCAGCTGCCGGGGTGACCCGAATGCCGAGCTCGCGCTCGCGGAGCACGGTGTAGATGCGAGCGATGTCGCGCTTCACCTGACGTACGCGCCCGTGGTTCTCAAGCTGGCCGGTGGCCGACTGGAAACGCAGGTTGAAGAGCTCGGCCTTGGCCTTCTTCAGCTCTTCCGCGAGACGCTCGTTTTCGAAGCTGTCAAGCTCGGTGACAGCCAGTTCCTTGGTTCCGATCGCCATTACGCGTCGCCCTCCTCGCGCTTAATAATGCGGGCCTTGAGGGGGAGCTTGTGGATCGCGCGGGTCAGTGCCTCGCGCGCAAGCTCCTCGTCAACACCTGCGACCTCGAAGAGGACGCGGCCCGGCTTGACATTCGCAACCCACCACTCGGGTGAGCCCTTACCGGAACCCATGCGGGTTTCAGCGGGCTTCTTGGTCAGCGGACGGTCAGGGTAGATGTTGATCCACACCTTGCCGCCACGCTTGATGTGACGCGTCATGGCGATACGAGCGGACTCGATCTGACGGTTCGTCACGTAAGCGGGGCTGAGCGCCTGAATACCGAACTCACCGAAGGTGACGGTGTTGCCACCCTTGGACTGACCGCTGCGGCTCGGGTGATGCTGCTTGCGGTACTTGACTCGACGGGGAATCAGCATGTGTTACTTCTCCGCTCCTGCTGCAGCGGGTGCAGCCTCAGCCTGAGCGCCACGGGGCGCACGGCGGCGATCGCCACGCTCACGAGACGGCTTCTGGTTAGCCTGCTCACGAGCGAGCTCCTTGTTCGTCAGGTCGCCCTTGTAGATCCAGACCTTCACGCCGATGCGACCGAAGGTGGTCTTCGCCTCGTAGAAGCCGTAGTCGATGTTCGCGCGGAGCGTGTGCAGCGGCACGCGACCCTCACGGTAGAACTCCGAGCGGCTCATCTCAGCGCCGCCAAGGCGGCCGGATACCTGAATACGGACACCCTTAGCGCCAGCGCGCTGAGCACCCTGGAGGCCCTTGCGCATTGCGCGACGGAATGCCACACGAGCAGCGAGCTGCTCGGCGATGCCCTGTGCGACGAGCTGAGCGTCAGCCTCGGGGTTCTTCACCTCGAGGATGTTCAGCTGGATCTGCTTGCCGGTGAGCTTCTCGAGGTCAGCGCGGATGCGCTCGGCCTCTGCTCCACGGCGACCGATAACGATGCCGGGGCGAGCAGTGTGGATGTCTACGCGGACGCGGTCGCGGGTGCGCTCGATCTCAACACGCGAGACACCGGCGCGGTCCAGCTGGACCTGCAGGTGCTGGCGGATCTTGATGTCCTCGGCGAGGTAGTCAGCGTAACGCTGGCCCTTCTTCGTCGAGTCCGAGAACCAACGCGACACGTGGTCGGTTGTAATCCCGAGGCGGAAGCCGTAGGGATGAATCTTCTGGCCCATTCCTTAGGCTCCCTTCTGAGCTGCCAGCTCATCAGCGGTCTGAAGAACGACCGTGATGTGGCTTGTGCGCTTGTTGATACGGAACGCGCGGCCCTGTGCACGGGGGCGGAAACGCTTGAGCGTTGCACCCTCATCCACGAATGCGCGTGCAATGACGAGCTCGTCCTCGTTGAGGCGCAGGTTCTCAGCGTCAGCCTTTACACGTGCGTTCGCGATCGCCGAAGCGACGAGCTTGAACACGGGCTCAGCGGCAGCCTGGGGCGCGAACTTCAGGATGGCGAGTGCCTCCTGCGCGTTCTTGCCACGAACCAGGTCAACGACACGACGGGCCTTCTGGGGGGTGATGCGGATATGACGCACGCGTGCGATCGATTCCACCATTTCTCTTCCTCCTCTCGCCACCGCGTTAGCGGCGACGGCCCTTCTTGTCGTCCTTCACGTGGCCACGGAAGGTACGAGTCGGGGCGAACTCGCCCAGCTTGTGTCCAACCATGGTTTCGGTGACGAATACGGGGATGTGCTTCCGACCGTCGTGCACTGCGATGGTGTGGCCCAGCATTGCGGGGATAATCATCGAGCGGCGCGACCAGGTCTTGATCACGTTCTTGGTGCCAGCTTCGTTCTGTACGACCACCTTGTTGAGCAGGTGGTTGTCGACGAAGGGGCCCTTCTTGAGACTACGAGGCATCTTCTATTCTCCTACCTGCCGACTAGCGCTTCTTGCCAGCGTTACGGCGGCGCACAATGAGCTTGTCGCTTTCCTTGTTCGGACGGCGCGTACGGCCTTCCTTCTGGCCCCAGGGGCTCACCGGGTGACGGCCACCCGAGGTGCGGCCTTCGCCACCACCGTGGGGGTGATCCACCGGGTTCATGACGACACCACGCACGGTCGGGCGAACGCCCTTCCAGCGCATACGGCCGGCCTTACCCCAGTTGATGTTCGACTGCTCAGCGTTGCCGACCTCGCCGACGGTCGCGCGGCAGCGCGCGTCAACGTTGCGGATCTCGCCCGAGGGGAGACGCAGCTGTGCGTAGGGGCCATCCTTCGCCACGAGGCGAACCGACGAGCCAGCGGAACGAGCGAGCTTCGCTCCCCCACCGGGCTTCAGCTCAATCGCGTGAATCACAGTACCCGTGGGGATGTTCTTCAGCGGCATGTTGTTGCCGGGCTTGATGTCCGAGCCAGCGCCCGACTCAACGATGTCGCCCTGCTTGAGCTTGTTCGGAGCGATGATGTAACGCTTCGTGCCGTCCTCAAAGTGCAAAAGCGCAATGCGCGCGGTGCGGTTGGGGTCGTACTCGATGTGCGCTACGCGGGCGTTGACGCCGTCCTTGTCATTGCGACGGAAGTCGATGACGCGGTACTGGCGCTTGTGGCCACCACCAATGTGACGAGTCGTGATGCGGCCCTGGTTGTTGCGGCCACCCGTCTTCGGGAGCGGACGCAGCAGCGACTTCTCGGGCGTGGAGCGCGTGATCTCAGCGAAATCAGCAACGCTCGACCCGCGACGACCTGGGGTCGTCGGCTTGTACTTGCGAATTGCCATGTTGTGTTCCTTTTCGCCCCTTCTACAGCGCAGCCGTGAAGATGTCGATGGAGCCCGACTTCAGCGTGACGATGGCGCGCTTGGTGTCCTTGCGCTTGCCGAGGCCAAACTTCGTGCGGCGGGTCTTGCCCTTGCGGTTCAGGGTGTTGATCTTTGCGACCTTCACACCGAATACCGACTCGATGGCGAGCTTGATCTCAGTCTTCGACGCGGTGGGAGCAACCTCGAAGGTGTACTGTCCGTTTGCGTCGATGAGGCCGTAGCTCTTCTCCGAGACGATCGGGCGGATGATGACGTCGTGCGCAGCCTTGTTCATGCTCACTTCGAGTCCTCCTTAACGGCGCGACCCTCGACGAATGCGTCGAAAGCTGCCTTGGTGAAGACGAGATCGTCACTGACGACAACGTCGTAGGCGTTGAGCTGATCGTGGAACAGCACGTGCACGTTCGGAAGGTTCTGAACGCTGAGCACGGTGAGCACGTCTTCGCGGTCGACGACCACGAGCACGCGGTTGCCCGGTGCGACCTGTGCGAGGAACTCGCGTGCGGTCTTGGTGCTCGGCTTGTCGGCGATGCCGAAGCCTTCGACGACGTGCAGGCGGTTCGCGCGTGCGCGGTCCGAAAGCAGGCCAACGAGTGCAGCAGCAATCATCTTCTTGGGGGTGCGCTGCGAGTAATCGCGGGGCACGGGCCCGTGGACGATGCCACCGCCGCGGTGCTGCGGCATGCGGACCGAGCCCTGGCGTGCACGGCCAGTGCCCTTCTGCTTGAACGGCTTGACGCCTGAACCCGAGCGCTCGCCACGGGTCTTGGTCTTGTGCGTACCCTGACGGGCAGCAGCCAGCTGTGCCGTGACCACCTGATGGATCAGCGGAACGTTGGTCTCGGCGCCGAAGATAGCCTCGGGAAGGTCAACCGACCCAGCCTTCTTGCCCTTCGCGTCGAAAACCTCGAGCTTGGTAGCGGTAGCCATGAACTACGCCCCCTTCACTGCGTTGCGGACGAAAACGAGACGACCACGCGCACCGGGAACTGCACCCTTGATCAGGATGAGGCCCTTCTCGGCGTCGATCGCCTGAACGGTGAGGTTCTGCACGGTCACGCGATCGGTACCCATACGGCCTGGCATCTTCTTGCCACGGAAAACGCGACCAGGAGTTGCTGCGCCACCAACCGAACCAGGCTTACGGTGGTTGCGGTGTGCACCGTGCGAAGCGCCAACGCCCTTGAAGTTGTGACGCTTCATAGCGCCCGCGAAGCCCTTACCCTTCGAAGTGCCAACGACGTCGATCTTCTGACCGGCTTCGAAAGCGCCCTCGATGGTGAGCTCCTGGCCGAGGCTGTACTCAGCAGCGTCGGCGGTGCGGATCTCGGTGATGTGGCGGCGCGGCGTCACGCCGGCCTTCTCGAAGTGACCAGCCGAGGGCTGGTTCACCTTGCGGGGATCGATCTGACCCGCGGCGATCTGAACGGCGCTGTAGCCGTCGACCTCGGGGGTGCGGATCTGGGTGACAACGTTAGGCGCCACCTCGATGACGGTAACGGGAACGACCTTGCCGTCCTCGTCCCATACCTGAGTCATGCCGAGCTTGGTGCCCAGGAGACCCTTCACATTACGTACTGCAGTCATGTCTGGATCCCCCCTTAGAGCTTGATCTCGATGTTGACATCGGCCGGGAGATCGAGACGCATGAGCGAATCGACGGCCTTCGGGGTGGGATCGACGATGTCGATCAGGCGCTTGTGCGTGCGCTTCTCAAAGTGCTCGCGGCTGTCCTTGTACTTGTGCGGCGAACGGATCACAGCGATCACGTTCTTTTCCGTGGGGAGCGGCACTGGGCCGATCACGGTTGCGCCCGCGCGGGTGACCGTATCTACGATCTTGCGCGCTGAGCTATCAATGACCTCGTGGTCATACGACTTGAGTCGAATGCGGATCTTCTGTCCCGCCATGACATCTCTACTTTCTACTTGCGTCGTACTCTCGGCTTGTGGCCGACAGCATTGGACGTCTTGCGTACCAGCGCCCTTGGCAGACGGGCACCCTGAAGTGCCTTAGTGCTGGGTCTCTGTTCACCTATCAATTTCTGCACGCACAAAAACGACCGGACTGACGTCTGGTCGCCTCTCGGCGTGCAGGCTGTGTTCGCTGCCCGCGGCCTCACGTCTCGATCAAGTCGAGAAGCAATGCACTACCTGGCAGTGATCCGCATGCACGGAGTACTGAACCTGTCTATTCTGACACAGGGATTCGCGCGGTGCAACCCGGGCGTGTCGCGTGTCGCGGCGTGTCGTCGACTCGGATCGCGGGCATGCTCCGCTCGGCCCGTACGGGGTCTTTACGACTCACGCGTTCGGTATGCGATCGATAGCAACAATGCCAGGATCCTCCCCGCGGGTCAGAGCGAATGCAGATCGCAGACGCACGGCTCCATTCACGCTGAGCGCCCTCCCGGGGCCGGCGAGACCCTGCTCGCGTCTAGACCTTGCGGTACGTGAGGTCGCGGATGTCGCGGCCCTTCTCAATGCCCTTGTTTTCAAATGCCGTGAGCACTCGACCTTCGTAGCGCTCAGCCCACTCCCCCTCGAATGCGCGCTCGAAACCGGGGGCTTCGTCCATGACAACGCGCATATGATCTGCGTAGTTCTGCCAGTCAGTGCCGAGACGCAGCACTCCACCAGGCTGCAATGCCCGGTGGGCGATCCTCGCGAAATCTGCGCTGATGAGTCTGCGCTTGTGGTGCTTGGCCTTCTTCCAGGGGTCTGGGAAGAACACCCAGATCTCTGCGACCGAGCCCGCCGGCAAGTAGTGTTCGAGCAACTCAGGGGCATTCACCTCGGCGAGGCGCAAGTTCGTGAGTCCGGCGTCAGCCGCCCGAATGACCGTTCGTGCGAGACCCGCGCGAAACACCTCAATAGCGAGGAAGTTTGTCTCAGGCCGTGCAGCTGCGGCAGAGAGGATCTGATGGCCCTGACCAGAACCCACCTCTACGATGAGCTCAGCGTCGCGCCCAAAGATCTGAGCCGGGTCCCCGGTCTCCCCCGGCGCGACGCTCGTCGCGGCCGGACCGTGAGCAATCTCGAGCAGGAAGTCGCTTCGCGATTCCTCCCATGCCCGCTCCTGGGATGGCGTCATCCTGCCGCTTCGGCGGACAAACGATACGGGTTTGTCGCGGAATGTCGAGGGGTCAAAGGCTTTGCGCGGCTGCTCAGTCACCCGTCAACGGTAGCCGGGCGCCCCTGAGAGTGCAATTGCGGCGCACGCGTATCCCGACACAGTCACCCTCCGGGGCTACGATGGTGAGACACAGAACGAGTCACAAGGAGTGTGCCGAGATGAAGCGGATCCTGCTGGTAAACGGCCCGAACCTCAACCTGCTCGGCACCCGCGAGCCCGAAATTTACGGCAGTGACACTCTCAAGGACGTTGAACGGCTCGTCATTCGCGTTGCCAAGGAGTACGGAATCGATGTCCGCGCGGTCCAGTCGAACCACGAGGGCGTCATTCTCGACGCGATCCACGAGGCCAGGCACGACTGCTCGGCCATCATCATCAACCCGGCAGGGCTCACCCACACGTCAGTGGTGCTGCGTGACGCGCTCGCAGGCGTACCGCTGCCATTCGCCGAAATTCACATCTCAAACGTGTTCGCCCGCGAAGAGTTCCGCCATCACTCGTTCATCTCGCCGCTCGCAGAGTTCGTCATTACCGGCGCGGGTATCCAAGGCTACGAGTTTGCGGTACGTAGGATCGCGAGCCTACTTGCTCGGTAGCCGCCGCCCTACGGAGCGGTAGGAAACACGTCGAACAGTGCTGGATTGTGGGCGTGCACGAGCACCGCGAACACGACCGCGTCGAACAAGAGGTGCACTGTGACGACGTACGCCAGCGAGCGAGTCCGCACGAAGATGAAACCTTGCACGAGCGCGAATGGGATCGTCAAGATCGGCCCCCAGGCCCTGTAGCCGAGCTCCCACAGAAACGACACGAAGACTACAGCCTGAAGCACATTCGCGGCCCACACCGGGAAGTGCCTCAGCAGCACCGCAAACACTGTGCAGATGAAGAACAGCTCGTCCCAGATTCCGACTGCCCCAACCCCGATGAACAGGCGGGCCGTGAGATCTTGCGTGGTGATCTCCGGCCAGTTCGCGTAGACGCCTGACGAGATGAAGTAGTACGGCAAGATCAACCACCCGAGCACGAGTACGCCACCGAGCCACCCCCAATGGAGCGCACCCCAACGCCGACCGGGAGTTTCGCCGCGCCACGGGAAGCCTGTAGCTCTGTCGCCATAGATGTAGCGGGACACGAGGTAGGGCACTGTCACGGCCCCACCAAGCGCGAGCGTGAACCGCAGCATCGAGAGGGTATCAAGTTCTGCCGCGAGGGGAATCGTGCGCACGATAAGAAGTCCGAGCGCGACCAGTGAGAGGTCGCGCGTGAGCGAAGGCGTCGGGCGCCAGCCCTGCGAGGGGCGACCGGGCCACACCAACACCCTTGACCGAGCGTCAGCTACCCAGGCGGCAACGAGCCCCACGAGCAGGAGGCCCAGCCCGAGCCACGGGAGCTCGGCGACGAAGAACGCCGGCGCCGCGAGCACGACAAGCAGTGCGCCGGCAAGTGGCAGCGCTCGCAGGGTCGGTACGGGGTGTTCGATCACGCCTCCAGCGTAGCCGCTGGGCCCCGCGGTGCCGGTCTCGCAGCGTGCGTCCAAGCGACTGCCGACCCGACCCCGAAGCTCAGGTAGTAGCCGCCGACCCACCAGGCTCCGAGCACGAGCATGCCCGGGTCAAAGAACGCTGCGATAAGCAGCGCCACGCCGAGCGCGGCGACAACCCAGGCTGTGAAGCGAAGCCCGAGGGCAAACCCCAGCGCGAGTGCGATGAGCACAGCCGCGATTGCTGCGGTCGCCAGGCTCCACCCCAGCGATCCCGAGGTCATGCCAGCGACGAGCAGCAGCGCGGGCAGCGCAACCGTGACCGCGCCAAGGATCCGCAACATGAGCCCCTGCGAGAGATCGAGCCCCTTCGATACCCGCCACGGGACAATCACCGCCACCCAGAGCTGCAGCGCGAGGGGAGCAAAGAACGCGCCAACACCACCGATCATCAGTACGACGAACGCCGTGACAACGACGGCGTTTGCGAGACCTACAGGCACGCGCAAGTGGGCCGGTAACACCAGCGGCAGCGCAGAGAGTACGGCGGGGATAAACAGCAGCACTGCAACGCCAAGGGATAGGTCCCGGGCCGCCGTCTCGAGCCACACATTCATGACACCACCGAGTACCGCGACCACCACAGCCGTGACATGCAAGAGGCGCGCGCCGATGGTCTCGTCTGCCTCGTGTTCCTCAGGCAGGCCGAGTTCCTCACGGAACTGTGCCGCGAACGTCTGCGCAGGCCCGAGCCCTGCAAGCGCCTCATTGACGGTTCTGCCGCTGTCGAGCGCCTCCGCCACGTGCGCGCGAACGTCGTCGAGGGCTGCAGCTCGCACATCCGCAGGGGCGTCGGCGAGCGCGCCAAGAAGCTGTTCGAGGTAGGTTTCGGCCCGCGCCGGCAGTGAGTGAGCGTTCATGCGTTTTCCTCCGCATCTGGGCGATCAACAACGTCAGAGATCAGCGTGTCTACTTCGGCGGCAAGTCCCCGCCAGATCCCCGCGAACACGAAAAGGAGCTCTCGGCCCCGATCAGTGATCGCGTAGTAGCGCCGTGGCCGTGTGCCACCGGATTCAGCTGGTTGCTCCCACCGCGTGTCGACTGCCCCGCCCTCACGCATTCGCGCGAGGAGGGGGTACAGGCTCCCTTCGCTCGCGCTCAGCCCCCGTTCCATAAGGGCGTTTGCGAGCTCGAGGCCGTACATGTCACGCTCGGATAACAGCGCGAGCACGCAATATTCGAGCACCCCCTTACGAAGGTTCGTGGCGATGCGGTCAGACGGGGACTCCATGCTGCGACTATATCTTGCGTAACAAGGATTGCAGTGCATGACCAAAACTTTTCCTGTGAGCTTTAGGCCCGAGCACTACGATTTGCGTATGAGCACCGAGGCAGCCACCCATCCAGCTGATTCCCACGACCGCATTCGCGTCTATGGCGCCCGCGAAAACAACCTCAAGAACGTCAGCGTCGAGCTCCCCAAACGGCGCCTGACCGCGTTCACCGGGGTCTCCGGCTCAGGCAAAAGCTCCCTCGTCTTCGCGACAATTGCTGCCGAGTCTCAGCGCCTCATCAACGAGACCTACTCAACGTTTGTGCAGGGGTTCATGCCCACCCTCGCCCGCCCCGACGTAGACCTACTCGACGGAGTGACAACCGCGATCCTCGTCGATCAGCAGCGCATGGGTGCCGATCCGCGCTCCACCGTCGGCACCGCGACCGACGCGAACGCAATGCTCCGCATCCTCTTCAGCCGCCTTGGCACCCCGCACATCGGCCCTGCCAAGGCGTTCTCGTTCAACGTCGCGTCCATCTCAGGCGCAGGCGCGGTCACACTCGAAAAGGGCGGCCGAACCACCAAGGAGCGCCGCTCCTTCAACATCATCGGCGGCATGTGCCCACGCTGCGAGGGCCGCGGCAAGGTGAGCGACTTCGACCTCACCGCGCTCTATGACGCCTCGAAGACCCTCAACGAGGGCGCGCTCACGATCCCGGGCTACTCGATGGATGGCTGGTATGGGCGAATCTTTGGCGGAAACGGCTTCTTCGACGCCGACACCCCGATCAAGGACTTCACTGAGAAGCAGCTCGACGCGCTCCTCTACAAGGAGCCGACAAAGATCAAGGTCGACGGCATCAACGTCACCTACGAGGGGCTCATCCCGAAGATCCAGAAGTCGATGCTTTCGAAGGACCGAGAGGCGATGCAGCCGCACATCCGCGCATTCGTGGACCGAGCGATCACATTCGATACCTGCCCAGAGTGCGACGGTACGCGGCTCACCGAGCTCGCGCGCTCCTCGAAGATCAACGGCATCTCGATCGCGGACGCCTGCATGATGCAAATCTCGGACCTCGCGGAGTGGGTGCGCGGGCTCGAGGACACGTCCGTCGCGCCGCTCCTCGCAAACCTCGCCGACACCCTCGACTCGTTCGTCGAGATCGGGCTCGGCTACCTCTCGCTCGACAGGCCCGCAGGCACGCTGTCCGGCGGCGAGTCGCAGCGCACCAAGATGATCCGCCACCTCGGTTCGAGCCTCACCGACGTCACCTACATCTTCGACGAGCCATCGATCGGCCTCCACCCACACGACATCCAGCGCATGAACGGGCTCCTGCTCAGGCTACGCGACAAGGGCAACACGGTGCTCGTAGTCGAGCACAAGCCAGAGATGATCAGGATCGCCGACCACGTCGTCGACCTCGGCCCCGCAGCGGGCGCCGCGGGCGGCGAGATCTGCTTCGAGGGCACCGTCGAGGAGCTCGCCATTTCTGACACCGTCACTGGCAGGCACTTCGGCGACCGCGCCTCGCTAAAAGAATCCGTCCGCAAGGCGACCGGCGCGATTGAAGTACGGGGTGCGAACCGCAACAACCTTCGCGACGTCGACGTCGACGTGCCTCTCGGCGTGCTGTGCGCGATCACTGGCGTCGCGGGCTCCGGCAAGTCCTCGCTCATCCACGGCTACGTCTCGGGCCGTGAGGGTGTCATCGCTGTTGACCAGTCCCCCATCAAGGGTTCCCGCAGGTCAAACCCCGCCACCTACACCGGAGTGCTCGACCCGATCCGAACCGCATTCGCGAAGGCGAACGGCGTGAAACCGGCACTGTTCTCGGCGAACTCCGAGGGCGCCTGCCCGGTCTGCAAGGGCGCCGGCGTCATCTACACAGACCTCGTTGTGATGGCCGGCGTCGCGACGCCGTGCGACGAGTGCGAGGGCCGGCGCTACCAGGCCGAGGTGCTGCAGTACCGCCTGGGAGGGAGCGAGGGCGAGGGCGGCAAGAACATCGCCGAGCTCCTCGAGATGTCAATCACCGACGCCCACGACTTCCTCGCTGGGACCTCCTCCGCCGGTGCGAGCGCGAAGGTACCCAAGGCCGCGAAGATCCTCGCTCGCCTCGTCGACGTCGGTGTGGGCTACCTCACCCTCGGCCAGCCGCTCACCACACTCTCCGGCGGCGAGCGCCAGCGCGTGAAGCTCGCGATCGCGATGGCAGAGGACGCTGGCGTCTATGTGCTCGACGAGCCCACAACGGGCCTACACCTCGCTGACGTCGAGCAGCTACTCGGCGTGCTCGACAGACTCGTGGACTCAGGCAAGAGTGTCGTGGTTATCGAACATCACCAGGCTGTGATGGCGCACGCCGACTGGATCATCGACATCGGGCCTGGAGCAGGCCAGGACGGCGGAACTGTCGTCTTCGAAGGCACACCCGCGGACCTGGTTGAAGCGAAGTCGACCCTCACGGGCGAGCACCTCGCAGAGTACGTCGGCTAGGGCAGGGCCTGCCCCAACCCCAACTTGGCTCCGGCCCCGGCCCTGCTCCCGGGCCCTGCTCTCCGGCCCTACCCAACCCCAGGCAGTTGGCACTAGTGGTCGCTGCAAGCGCCGGCAAACGACCACAACTGCCAACTCAGGGGCAGAAGGTGGGCATGAGGGCAGGGCCGGGGGCAAGATACCTCCCCCGGTCCAACTCTCACTCGCCCGGGTTGGCACCAGTGGTCGTTCTGGGTGCCCGCAAGCGGCCACAACTGCCAACTCCCTGGCTGGCACCGCCACAACTGCCAACTCCCTGGCTGGCACCGCCATGGCAGGCACCGCCATGACTGGCATCTCAGGACCACGAGAGCTACCGGGCTCAGCGCTCTGCCGCGGCGAGGGCATCCGCAACCTGCCGCACCATCTCACCGCTGTTGGTGTACAACATGGCCGCGGTCACCCTGATGATGCGCCATCCTGACTCGGCGTAAGCCTGATACTTGTCGATGTCGCGGTTCCACTGTCGCTGGTCGACGCGGTGGTGGTCGCTCTCGTACTCGATTGCAAGTCGGCTGTCCGGATACGCGAGCTCGCTCCGCCCAAGGAAGCCGCCGCTCGCGTCCCGCACATTGACATCGAGCTCAGGCTCAGGCAGGCCAGCAGCGTGAAGCGCCAGTCGCAGCTGAGTCTCGGGCGGAGAGGCACTGCCAACGCGCACGAGCGAGAGCGCCTCCCTGAGCAGCCGCGCCCTGGGCCTGCCTGGAACGCTTGCGGCCGCGTCAAGCGCGATCAGCGCGTCCCGCCCGAAGCGCGAAGCGTTCACGATCGCGTCGCCGAGTACAACAAGTTCTTCCCTGCTGAGCCAGCGGCCGAGCATCGCCCACGTCGTCGATGGACTGGTCGTGCGCAGCCCCGAGGACGACTGCAGCGCGACGAGCCCTGGCCGAACTTGGACGCCCCGGATGCCCCGCACTCTCGGGGCGCGGGCGGGATACAGCCGCCCCACCTCGAGATCTTGAGCGGGCTTGAGCTCAACGGGGAGCCCTAGGATCACCGCAGCCGTTCTGCCGCAAAAGAAGGCTCCATCGGACGCGATCAGGCTATAGAGCCTGGCCCGCTCGAGGTGCTCGATCCTCCGCCTGGCAAGCGGATGAGCAGCGCTCGCGTGACCGGCGGAAACGTGCCCGATCGGCCCCGGCTGCGACACTCGGAGCGGATCAACGCGCTTCTTCCGCACGCCTCGGAACGGCGCCTCAAGGTCAGCATTTCGCAGGCGTCGAGGAGAGACGCCAGCAGCGATCGCATCCGACCGCAGAAACGCGTCGCCGAGGTCTACTGGCAGCTGGCGTGCGGGCCTGTTCATGTCTCAAGGATTGCGGCGACCCCCGCGCGTAGCGACCGCATCGTGCGATCTGTGGACAACTGCCGCGCAGCGCCAGACGTCGATAGCTCCTGTCAGCGCGCCAGGCTCGCGCACCGCACACAGCGTGTCGCGAACGGGCGAACTTCGAGCCGCTCGACAGGAATCTGCCTGCCGCAGCTCTCGCACACTCCGTAGTCTCCTGCAGCCCATCGCTCGAGCGCCCCGTCAACCTCGGCGAGTTCGGCGCGCGCCGCATCGTCGTCTGTGCCAGCGGCTGTCCCCACGGCTACTCCTCCGTGGAGGGGTCGCCGGGCGCCATTTCGTTCAGTGCCCAGATGATCCTGTAGAGCTCCCCGATCGCATGCGGCCGAGGTACGAGGCGCACTCGTACCAGGTTGGCGCGCTCCGAGCCTTCCTCGGGGTATGGCTCGGCGATCTCGATCGCGCCCGCCGCGAGCATGAAACCGAAGCGTTCGTTGAGCTCGACAAGCTGTGCCGCGGTCGGAGCAGTACGAACGTACAGCAGCAGCGTGTCCCGTTCTCCGGGCACGTTGGTCGGGAACCACCGCAGGTCTGTGTAATTACTCCAGAAGCCGTGCACGTGCCCGACGGCGGCGTCGGCAGAGTCCGTGATGAGCACGCGGTCGAGGTCGCCCGGGGTGACGAAGCCGCCACGCTCGAGCTCGTTGAGCACGAAGCTTTTGAACCCGCTCCAGTAGGTACCGCCAGGCCTGTCGAGCAGCACGATCGGCACGGGCACCATTTTTCCTGTCTGCTGCAGGGTGAGAAGCTCAAAGGTCTCGTCCATCGTGCCAAACCCGCCGGGCAGGCAAATGAACGCGCTCGATTCCTTGACGAGCATGAGCTTTCGCGTGAAGAAGTACTTCATTGCCACGTGCCGTTCGTCGTTCGCGACGAACGCGTTCGGCTCTTCCTCGAAGGGCAGCCGGATCGAGACCCCGAGCGAGTGCTCGGCGCCTGCCCCGATCGCGGCGGCCTCCATAATTCCGGGACCGGCGCCCGTCACGACCATCCAGTTGTCATCCGAGAGCGCCCTCGCGCTCGCCTCGGCAGCGGTGTAGAGCAGGTCGCCAGGCTGCGTCCGCGCGGACCCGAAGATCGTCGCTTTCCGCACACCTGTGTAGGGGGCGAACAAGGCGAAGGCTTCCCGCATCTCTTCGAGTGCCGCGGCGGAGATCTTCAGATCCAACCGTGAAGCGTCGTCTGAGGACAGCCCGAGGCCGGCCTCAACGATCCTCCGAACCAGCCCCCGCTGCTGCGTCACCCCGGCCACCTTAAGAAGGGCGTCCACGGCTTCCCTGGTCTGGGCACTCGCTGCGGCTGTCATACCCCCAGTTTAGAAGTTCGATGGGGTCGGCGCGCTAGGCTACGTCCATGCCCAGCAGGCGGACGCACATCGCACCTCACGCCCCAGGCGGCCAACTCGCCGCGGCCCTCACCGCGCTCAGGGAGGCGGGCGGGATCGTCGACGCGTTCCCGCCCGAGGCACTCGCCGAGGCCGTCTCAGCCACGCCGCCCACCCCAGAGCTCGACCTCCGCGATATCGGGTTCGTGACGCTCGACCCGGCAGAGTCGCGAGACCTCGACCAGGCGTTCCATATCGAGCGGCGCACAGGCGGCGGGTTCGTCATACGCTACGCGATCGCCGACGTTCCGGGCTTCGTCGCGGCGGGTGGCGCGCTCGACGCCGAAGCGCGACGCCGCGGTCAGACGCTGTACCTCCCAGACGGCTCGGTGCCGTTGCATCCGAGAGAGCTCAGCGAGGGTCGCGCCTCGCTCCTGCCGAATGAGGAGCGCACAGCGTTCGTGTGGACGATCGAGCTCGATACCGATGGCCGCGCTGCGTTCGACGGAGCAGCGGTCTCCCCCGCGCGGGTGGAGCGTGCGCTCATCCGATCCTGCGCGAAACTCGACTACGTTTCGGCCCAGCTCACACTCGATTCGGGTGCCGCGGGCTCCGGCCCTGCTGCGGAGGCTCTCACGCTACTCCGGGAGGTCGGCGAGCTGCGCATCAGCTGCGAACGGGCGCGCGGCGGCGCGAGCCTGAACATGCCCGAGGAGGAGGTCCTCCGCGACAACAGTGGCTACCGGATCGAGCGCCGGTTCCCGCTCCGGGTGGAGGAGTGGAACGCACAGTTGTCGCTCCTCACCGGGATGGCGGCGGGCAGGATCATGCTCGACGGCGGAATCGGGATCCTCCGAACGATGCCGTCGCCAGATGCGACGGCGCTCGCTGAGTTTCACGACAGGATCGCGGCTCTCGGCCTTCCCTGGCCTGCCGGTATCGAGTATGGCGAGTACCTGCGCTCAGTCCCTGCCGGAACGCCGGCTGGGGCCGCCGTGCTGCACGCCGCGGCGAGTCTCTTCCGGGGCGCCGACTATGCGGCGTTTGGGGTCACCCACGATGGGGAGCGGCTCGCGCCGCCCGAACGTCCAGAGCAAGCAGCGATCGCCGCGCCCTACGCGCACGTGACTGCGCCGCTGAGGCGACTCGTCGACAGGTGGGGCCTGGTGATCTGTGAGGCGCTCTGTGCTGGGCGCGAGGTGCCCGAATGGGCCAGTTCGAGTCTTGGCGAGGTACCTGGACTCATGCGGTCGTCGTCCTCGCTCGCCGGCAGGCTCGGTTCCGAGGCGCTCGACAGGATCGAGGCAGCGCTGCTCCGCGACCGGGCAGGCGAGGAATTCGACGCCGTCGTGCTCGAGGCCCGGGGCGGCGGCGCACGCGTGCAGATCGTCGACCCCGCGGTCACCGCCAGAGTGCCGAACACGGGCGGAGCGCTCAGTGCTGGGCGCCACGCCCGCGTCAGGGTCGTGAGTGCGGAGATTGCGACGGGGACGATCGAACTCGCCGTCGCGTGAGGTGCGATCTCGGTTACTCGAACCTTGTCGCGGCGAGCGGCAGCTCGCTCCGCACGGAGCGGAACACGACGAGGATCGCGGCGGCCGCGAGCGCGAGGCAGATCCCGATCAGCCCGAGATAGCTCGCATCGGGCAGCGTCACACCTCTGTCGCCGCCGCTCAGGGCGACAACGACAGCCCACGCCGTGAGAAAGCCGAGCCCGATCGTGAGTAGAAAGACTGCCGCAAGCGGGAGCGCGGTCTCGACGACGATCATCCGCCTGAGCGTTGCCGCCGGCATTCCGCTCAGTCGCAGCAGGCCGAGCTGGCGGCGCCGGTCGATCATGCCAGCGACTGTCGAGACCGACAGGGAGATCGCCGAAATGAGCGTGGCGATCAGGATCCCGATCCAGGCGAGGCTGACGTACTGGCGCGCGAACCGGGTCGCCCCGGCATCGGTGCTCTCTACCCGCGTCGCGGGAAGCCCCGCAAGCGTGAGGCCGCTCGTGGTGATCGCGGTCCGCGCTCGTTCGAGCGATCCGGGCCGATCGTCGGTGAGCACCGCCACGAGCGTCGGTGTTGCTGTCGCGGCGGCGGCCTCGGTCATCGCTGCGGTATAGACGTCGCGACCGATCGCGAATGGGTTGAAGTACGGCTGCTCCAGCCACAGCCACTCAGCGGTTCCCGGATCGAGTCCAAGCGCACGGGCATCCTCGCCGGAGAGGACAAAGCCGCCATCGAGCAGTTCGCCGTCAACGCCCGCGGGCGTCGCTTCTGGGTGGGAGGCTCCTGCAGGTTCGCTCTCACCGCCGAGGGAGGTGTTCTCCCCTTCATACCAACCGACTCGCACAATGCGTTCAACGCCAGGGGTCTCAGCCACCCGCGCGAGGCCAGCCTCTTGCGCAGCCGGATCGGCGTCGACGGCGACGTTTGCGACGAGCGTCTCGGCTCGCACGAGTTCGGTCGCCGGCACGTCGGCGACTTCGTCTACGATCTCGGTCGTCGTTGCGACGGCAAACACTGTGACAACAAACACCGCAAGCACGAGGCCGCTCACTGACCTGAACGTCGCTCGCGGGTGGCGGGCAATCCTGCGCATGGCGAGCACTCCTGCGGCACCGTTCGCTCGGCGAGCTCCGAAGCCGCTGACTGTCGCCGCGAGCCACGGGCCTGCGAGCACGAGCCCAGTAGTCACGAGGACGAACCCGGCGAGGATTGTGATGTCGGGGACCCGCACATCAAGCCCCGAGGACGTCACGACTGCCGGCGTCGCGATCACAATCGCGCCGAGCATGAGTGGAACAAGCGACAACCATCTGGCCGGGCGCTCATGTTGCTCGCGGCTCCCGCCGAGCGGGCCGAGCCCTGTCCGAAGGGCTGTGACAAATGCGACGATGCCTGCAAGCGCCGCTGTGCCAAGCGCTGCGACGATCATCGCCCAAGACGGAACTGCGAGGTCGCTGACGAAGAATCGAGAGCCTTCGATCTCGACGAGCGCCGCGAGCGGGCGAACGGCAAAAAAGAGCCCGACGCCGGCAAGTGCGCCGACGATTGCCGGTGCGACTGCTTCGAGCGCTGCGAGCACGGCGACAAGGCGCGGCGAAGCGCCGATAAGTCGGATCGTTGAGAAGCGTTCCGTACGCGCGGCTTGTCCAAGCTTCGTGACGATCGAGATAAGCACCACGACCGGGAAGAGCACGGCGACCCCACCTATGATCGCGATCATTGCGTAGGCGGGAGTCGGAAACCTCACGCCCGAGAGGTCAGCGTGCAGGCTCGCGCCGAGCATCGGTTCCACAGCGGCCGCCTCGGTGCCGACGATTGCGAGCATACTGTCGGGGCCGAGCAGCGCATCTGGGCCGATGATTCCAATCCGAGTGCCGAAGCGGTCTCCGAGCTCGTCGGCAGGCGCGGCGTCGATGAGCTCGGCGAGCGCTGGCGAGGCGTAGTACTCCCCCGGCTGCGGGGCGCGTTCAACCCCGGGGACCGCGACGGTCGAGTTTGCCGTCGCCGCGATAGACACCCGCGTGATCGCTTCACAATCGTAGAAGTCTCCGGGGGCGCCGAGCATGCCGCTCGGCGCGACCCACACTGTGTCGTCGCCGAACTCAAGGTCGGCGATCTGACCTGTTTTGAAGGCGCTATCAAGCGGCCAGGTCGAGCGAGCACTCCGGTCCCCGAGCGCCTGGTAAGCGGCGATCACGAGGAGCAGGAGCGCGACGCCGACAGCAACACCGGCCGCGATTCCGACGAGGCGCTTCACGCCACCGCGCTCGCGCGAAGCGAGCACCCAACCGACGATGACCGCCCTCATCGCGCGAGCCCCGATAGCTTGCCGTCGCGCACGACGACCTCGCGGTCTGCATATGCGGCGGTGCGGGCATCGTGAGTCACGAGCACGACCGTTGTTCCCGAAGCGCGCGAGAGCTCCGTGAGGGTGAGCATCACCTGCTCGGCAGACAGCGAATCGAGTGCACCCGTCGGCTCGTCGGCAAAGATCACCTTTGGGGCCGTCACGAGTGCTCTGGCAATCGCGACGCGCTGTCCCTGCCCACCCGAGAGTTCTGACGGCAGCTTCTGCACGTGCTCGTCGAGGCCGAGCCGTTCGAGCCACCGGCGTGCCTGACGCAACGCGATCTTGCGCGGCTGCCCAGAGAGGAGCAGCGGGAGCGACACGTTGTCGACAGCGCTGAGATCTGGCAGCAGCTGCCCAAACTGAAAGATGAAGCCGAACTCCGAGAGCCTGAGCTTCGCCCGCGCTGCCTCGCCGAGCCCGCTCAGCTCCGAGGTCTCGCTCGTTGCGGGGTCGCGATAGATTGCTGTCCCGTCGTCGGGTGTGAGCACGCCAGCGAGAATATGCAACAGCGTTGACTTCCCTGATCCAGAGGGCCCCATGATCGCCAGGATCTCGCCCTGCGCGACATCGAGGTCGACACCGCGGAGCGCGACGTCCATGCCGAAGGACCGCTCAATGCCGCGAACGCTGAGCACGGGGTTCATCGCGCCACCGCCGCCCGCAGTTCGCCAAGACGCGCTGAGGTGAGCTCGATCCAACGGAGGTCGGCCTCGATGTGAAACAGGGCGTGGTCGCAGACGAGCACCGTCGCGAGGTCGGCCCCAAGCTTGCGCCTCGTCAGCTCGCGCATCCGCTCAAGGTGTTCTGCTCGTTGGATGTCGAGCAGTCGGGCGGCATCATCTTCGAGCAGCAGCGCGATGATCGTCTTCGCGAACAAGTTGCTCTGCAGCGCCGGCGATGGGGTGTCGGCCGAAAACAGCCAATCCTCGAGCTCGGCGCGACCTGTGGCTGTGATCTCGTAGCGTTTGCGATCGGGGCCGCCGCCCGCCTCATCGCCGAGCAGCGCAATGAAACCGTGCTTCATGAGTCGTGCGAGCGTCGCGTACACCTGGCCGAATGCGAGGGGTTTCTCGGCCCCGAAGTGCCTGTCGTAGTCGTGCTTCAGGTCGTAGCCGTAACCGGAGCCGGTTCCGAGCAGCCCGAGAAGGGCGTGTGAGGAGTCCATCGTTGCCATACACCGAGCGTATACACGGAGTGTATAGATGCGCAAGTCGTGACTTTCGACTGCCTGGGCGGGCGGTGGTCGGTTGGAAGCCTCGAACCAGCCCCGGACGGTTCCTGTCGCGCGCACGCCATGGTTTCAACGATGCAAATGCAGAAACGACCCCAATCCTGCATACGATCTACAGATCGCAGGGATTGGAGTCGTTCAATGCGCTGAGAGCCGGATCGACAGTGGCCGAGGCCTCGGCTGGAGCCGCATGGAGCTGGGCAGAGCCCGGCAGAGCTGGGCAGAGCCCGACAGAGCCCGACAGTGGCCGAGGCTGGAGCCGCAGGCCGGTGGGCGCTACTTCGAGGCGATAACCTCAGGCTTGCCAGACTCGCGCTCGTGCCCCATCTCGTCAGCGATGCGGTTCGCTTCTTCGATGAGCGTGGCGACGATCTCAGACTCGGGAACGGTCTTGATGACCTCGCCCTTCACGAAGATCTGCCCCTTGCCGTTGCCCGAAGCAACACCAAGGTCTGCCTCGCGGGCCTCCCCTGGCCCGTTCACAACGCAGCCCATGACTGCGACGCGCAGCGGCACGGTCATGCCTTCAAGGCCCTTGGTGACCTCTTCGGCGAGCGTGTAGACGTCGACCTGCGCGCGGCCACACGAGGGGCACGACACGATCTCAAGCTTGCGCTCGCGGAGGTTCAGCGACTGCAGGATCTGCAGGCCAACCTTGACTTCCTCGACTGGCGGGGCCGAGAGCGACACGCGAATCGTGTCACCGATGCCCTCTGACAGCAGAATGCCAAAGGCTGTGGCGCTCTTGATCGTTCCCTGGAACGCCGGGCCCGCCTCGGTCACACCAAGGTGCAGCGGCCAGTCGCCCTGCGCGGCGAGCTGCCTGTACGCCTTCGTCATCACGATGGGGTCATTGTGCTTCACCGAGATCTTGAAGTCGTGAAAATCGTGCTCCTCGAAGAGCGATGCCTCCCAGACTGCGCTCTCCACGAGCGCTTCTGCTGTCGGCTTGCCATACTTCTGCAGCAGGCGACGGTCGAGCGAGCCGGCGTTCACGCCGATCCTCAAGGAGACTCCCGCGTCCTTCGCGGCCTTGGCAATCGCGCCGACGTTTCCGTCGAACTGGCGGATATTGCCTGGGTTCACACGAACCGCGGCGCACCCTGCATCGATCGCCGCGTAGATGTAGCGCGGCTGGAAGTGAATGTCGGCGATCACCGGAATTTGGCTCTTCTTCGCAATGATGTGCAATACATCCGCGTCGTCCTGGCTCGGGACGGCGACACGAACAATGTCGCACCCCGCCGCCGTAAGCTCCGCGATCTGCTGGAGCGTACCGTTGATGTCGGTCGTCGGAGTCGTGGTCATCGACTGCACAGAGATCTGCGAGTCGCTGCCCACGCCGACTGAACCGACCTTGATTTGACGGGTCTTGCGCCGCGGTGCCAGAACTTCCGGCACCTTCGGCATTCCCAAATTCACTGCTGCCACGGACTCGAGTCTACCGCGGTCAGCCGAGCGTTAGCCGAATAGTGCGACAGGCTTCACGATATCCGCGTACATGAGCAGCAGGCTCATTGCTCCGAGCGCAATCACGACAACGAATGTGACGGGGACCATCTTTGCAGTGTCGACCGGGCCAGGATCGGGCTTCCCCCGCAGCCTCGCCCACCCGCGCTTGATCGCCTCATAGATCGCGCCGGCGATGTGACCGCCGTCGAGCGGCATGAGTGGTACGAGGTTGAAGACGAACAGTGCGACGTTGAGCGAGCCTGCGAGGCTGAAGATGAACTGGGCACGAGCGGAGAACGGCACCTCGTCCATGCTCACCACTTCACCGGCGAGCCTGCCAATCCCGACGACACCCATCGGCCCGTTGGGATCGCGCTCCTCCGCGCCGAACGCGGCCTGCCAGACGTCGACGAGCCGCGCCGGCAGGCTCAAGATAACCCCGGCAACGTTCTTGACGTTTTCGCCGACAAAAGCTGGGATCTCGGTGATCGGCTGCTGCACCACTTCGGTGCCCGGCGACGCCCCGATCATGCCGACGCTCTCGGTCTTCGGTGTTCCGTCGGCGTTCAACACCGCTTTGCCGTTCTCGTCGGCGAGAATCCGCTCATTCGCCTCTGGTGTGAGCCCGACTGTCTCGGTCGTGCCGTTGCGCTCGATCTCGACCTGCAACGTCTCCCCTGGCGACGAAGCCACGATTGACCGGAACTGCTCCCAGTCTTCAATCTGCTGCCCGTTGACTGCAACAAGCTTGTCTCCGGGCTTCAGCCCGGCCGCCGCAGCTGGGGCCGCCGGATCGTCAGTGCCGCAACTCGTCTGCGTGCTGCCCGCCGGTACGAGGCACTCGCTCACGTGCGCGAGCGTCGTGCTCGATTGGGCGACGCCGAAGCCCGAGATCACGATGCCGAAGAACAGAAACGCGAGCAACAAGTTCATGAACGGCCCGCCCGCCATCACGATGATCTTCTTCCAGACTGGGAGCCTGTAGAACGACCGGTGATCCTCACCCTCGCCGATCGTCTCCGCGCTCGCATCGCGTGCTTCGTCAACCCAGCCCGCAAGCCCGCGACGGTACTCGGCCTCGTCGGGGCCGCCAGTGGCAGTCTCGGCGTCGCCGACCCGCGTGATCTCATCGACGATCGTCTCGCCGTGCTTCTTGCCGACCTTCACTGGCGCGTCTTCGACGACCGAGTTCAGAAACCCCGTCGTCGCCTCGCGCGGCGCTTCCCCCGGCTTCGATGGCGGATACATGCCAATCATCGCGACGTAACCCCCGAACGGGAGCACCTTCACGCCGTACTCAGTCTCGCCTTTCTTGCGCGACCAGATTGTGCGCCCGAAGCCGATCATGTACTGCGTCACCTTCACGCCAAAGAGCTTGGCGGGGAGCAGGTGCCCGATTTCGTGCAGCGCGATCGATATGCCGAGCAGCAGCACGACGATCAGGATCCCGAGGGCATAGAGCAGAACGGTAGTCACCGGTTTAGCGTACCCGCGGCGGCTGTGTTTAGCCCCTCAGCGGGGCGAGTTCTCAGCACTCGATGACGTTCACAGCAAGCCCGCCGCGCGCGGTCTCCTTGTACTTGTCGCTCATGTCTTTGCCTGTCTCGCGCATCGTGATGATGACCTCGTCGAGCGTGACGTGGTGTTCTCCGTCACCCATGAGCGCCATCTTCGCCGCGTTGATCGCCTTCGATGCCGCGATCGCGTTGCGCTCGATGCACGGGATCTGCACGAGCCCGCCGATCGGGTCGCACGTCAGCCCGAGGTTGTGCTCCATCGCAATCTCTGCGGCGTTCTCGACCTGCTGCGGCGTACCCCCAAGGATCTGCGCGAGGCCAGCTGCCGCCATGGAGGAGGCAGAACCGACCTCGCCCTGGCACCCCACCTCTGCACCAGAGATCGACGCCTGCTCTTTGAACAGCACACCAATTGCTGCCGCGGCGAGCAGGAAATCGACGACGACGCGCTGCTTCTCGTCCGGGCTCCATGTCGCGGCGCCTGGCGCGTAATGGGTCGCGTAGAACAGCACCGCAGGAATGATCCCCGCCGCACCGTTCGTTGGCGCGGTGACGACGCGACCACCAGACGCGTTCTCCTCGTTCACAGCGAGGGCGACGAGGTTGATCCATTCCTGCCAGAACACGGGGTCGCGGTCAGGATCCTGCTCGCTCAGCTTCCGGTGCCACTCAGGCGCTCGCCTGCGTACGTTCAGCCCGCCGGGCAGCACGCCGGTGCGGGTGAGGGCTGAGTTCTTGCACCCCTCCATCACGTCCCAGATGTGGGCGAGGCCGCTGCAAATGCTCTCCTCGTCTCGGCTGACGAGTTCGTTCGCGAACATCACTTCAGCGATGCTCAGCCCGTTTGATTCGCTGTGCACGAGCAGCTCAGCCGCCGTGGTGAAGGGGTAAGGCTGCTCGGCGAGCTGCTCTGCGAGGCGGTCGAGGATCTTCTCCTCGGCCCCGTCGCGCACGATGAAGCCGCCGCCGACCGAGTAGTAGGTCTGCTCGTCGAGCACCTCGCCCGCGGCGTCGAGCGCCGCGAACCGCATGCCGTTCGTGTGGGTCTCAAGCACCGTCAGCGGGCGAAGCACAATGTCGGCGACGCCGAACTGCACGATCGCCGGCTCGGCGCCGTTCGCCGCGGCTCCGAGCTCGGCGCCGACCCGCAGCTCTCCCGTCTCCTCAATGCGGGCGAGCGCGGCCTCGACCTCGCTCGGCAGCACAGTCTCGGGGTCGAATCCCTCAAGCCCGAGCAGCACTGCGGTGAAGGTGCCGTGCCCGTGGCCGGTAGCTGCGAGCGAACCGAAGAGGTCCACCCGCAGCCCGGCCACCCCGGCAAGCTTGCCGCGCGCTGCGATACCAGCAACAAACGCGTGACCGGCGCGCATCGGCCCGACGGTATGAGAGCTCGATGGCCCGATCCCGACGGTAAAGAGATCGAATACGCTGATCGCCACGCTGCGGCCTGCCTTTCGGGGTGTGGGTTGGTGAGGGCGCGTTACGCGACGGTTGCGTCGTTCGCGGCGGCGTACTCCTCAGCCGAGAGCAGCGGGCCCTCAGATGTGACTGCGACGCGGAACAGCCACGCCGCACCGTATGGGTCGCTGTTCACGAGCGCGGGGTCGGCGACGACAGCGTCGTTGACCTCTACGACCTCGCCAGTGACGGGGCTGTAGAGGTCAGAAACCGACTTCGTCGACTCGATTTCACCGCAGACCTCGCCTGCGGTGAGCTGCGTGCCAGCCTCGGGCAGCTCGATGTAGACAACGTCGCCGAGGGCGTCTGCCGCGACCTGGCTGACACCAACGGTTGCGGGGCTCTGATCGTCGATCCACTCGTGCTCTTCGGAGTAGCGGAATCCTGCGTGTACCTGGCTCATGGGTTTCTCGTTTTCTTTCTGTGGGGTGCTGTGGGGGTGTGCAGTGGGCGGTGTGGCCCCGAGGCTACGCGCCGCGCTTGTAGAACGGGAGGGGGACGACTTCGAACGGCTCGCGCTTGCCCCGCAGGTCGACCTCGACTGTCGTGCCGGGCTCGGCGAAGCCCGCATCGAGCTTCGCGAGGGCGATCGGGTAACCAAGGGTCGGACTGGGCTGGCCGCTTGTGATCACGCCGATCTCGCGGGGCGCCTCGTCAGTAACCTCGGACGGCGGGGAGTACACCGCGTAGCCGCCGCGACCTGCGCGACGTCCGAGTCCCTTGAGCCCGACGAGCACGCGGCGCGACCCAGCTTCCTTTGCTGCTTCAAGCGCGGCGCGACCCACGAAGTTCTCGGTCTTCTTGAACGAGACGACGCCGCCGAGGTTCGCCTCGAACGGCGTCGTGTCGACGTTGAGCTCGTTGCCGTAGAGCGGCATGCCCGCCTCGAGGCGGAGCGAGTCGCGCGAGGCGAGGCCGCACGGCGTCAGCCCGTGGCCCTCGCCTGCGGTGAGCAGCAGCTGCCACAGCTCGGGGGCACGCTCGGCCGGGATGTAGAGTTCGAACCCATCCTCGCCCGTGTAGCCTGTGCGCGCAAGCAGCACGTCCATGCCAGCGATCGAGACGGCGGTCCAGGCGTAGTACGCGAGCTCGGTGGCAGCAGCCCGCTGCTCGTCGTTCGCGACAACGGCGCGCACGATCTCCTCGGAGTGCGGCCCCTGCACGGCGATGAGCGCGGTGTCGGCTGACGCGTCAGTGACCTCCACCGCGAAGCCCTCGGCGCGCTCGGTCAAGAGGCGCGCGACAGTGGGGGCGTTGCCAGCGTTCGGCACGACGAGGTAGCGCGTCTCAGCGATGCGGTAGACGATGAGGTCGTCGACGATGCCACCATCGGCGTTCACGATGAGCGAGTACTTCGCCTTGCCAACGGGGGTCACCGCGAAGTTTCCCACGAGTGCGGTGTTCAGGAAGGCGGCGGCGTCATCACCCGACACCCACACCTCCCCCATGTGCGATAGGTCGAACAGGCCTGCGGTCTCGCGAACGGCGCGGTGCTCCGCGAGCTCGCTGCCGTACTTCAGCGGCATGTCCCAGCCGCCGAAGTCGGTGAACGATGCGCCGAGTTTCTCGTGCTCGGCGTGCAGCGACGTGCGCTTCGGCTGCTCAGTCGTGTGCTCAGTCATGATTAGTCCTCGTAGGCGTCGATGGGCGGGCAGGAGCAGACTAGGTTGCGGTCACCGAACGCGCCGTCAATGCGCGAGACCGGCGGGAAGTACTTGTCGACGCGCAGACGTTCGCTCGGGAACGCTGCCTGCTCACGGCTGTACGCCCGGTCCCAGCTGTCAGAGACGACGACCGCGGCGGGGTGCGGCGCTCCGCGCAGCGGCGATGCCTCGATCGCGTAGGTGCCAGCGACGACCTCGTCGATCTCGGCGCGGATCTGGATCATCGCCTCAATGAACCGCTCGATCTCTCCGAGATCCTCCGACTCTGTCGGCTCGACCATGAGGGTCCCCGGAACCGGGAACGCGAGCGTCGGCGCGTGGAAGCCGAAGTCGATAAGACGCTTCGCCACGTCCTCGGCCGTGACGCCCGACTTCGCGGTGAGCTCGCGCAGGTCAAGAATGCACTCGTGCGCGACAAGGCCGGTCTCGCCGGTGAAGAGCACAGGGAAGTGCTCGCGGAGGCGCGCGGCGATGTAGTTTGCCGAGAGCAGCGCAGTCTCGGTCGCGCGCGTGAGCCCCTCACTGCCCATCATCGCGACGTACGCGAACGAGATTGGCAGGACGCCGGCGGAGCCGAAGAGCGTCGCCGCGACGGGGATGCCGTCGGTTGTCTGGATCCCTGCTGAGCCAGCGCCCCTCGCCGGGTTGCCCGGCAGGAACGGCTTCAGGTGCTCAGCGACGGCGACCGGGCCGACTCCCGGACCACCGCCACCGTGCGGGATTGCGAACGTCTTGTGCAGGTTCAGGTGCGAGACGTCGCCGCCGAACTCGCCCGGCTTGCCAAGCCCGACGAGCGCGTTCATGTTCGCGCCGTCGATGTACACCTGGCCGCCCGCCGCGTGCACGCGATCGCAGACGTCGCGCACGTCGGCGTCGTACACGCCGTACGTCGAGGGGTAGGTGATCATGATTGCCGAGAGCGCCGCGGCGTGCTGCTCGATTTTCGCGTCGAGGTCGTCGAGGTCGATCGCGCCGGTCGGCGTGTTCTTCACGATCACGACACGCATGCCTGCGAGCACAGCCGACGCGGCGTTGGTGCCATGGGCGGACTCGGGGATGAGGCAGATGTCGCGGCCGTCGTCGCCGTTCGCGAGGTGGTAGCTACGAATCGCGAGGAGACCAGCGTACTCGCCCTGCGAGCCGGCGTTCGGCTGCAGCGAGATTCCCGCGTAGCCGGTGATCTCAAGCAGCCAGCTTTCGAGGCGGCCGATGAGCTCGCGCCAGCCGACGCTCTGATCGGCTGGAACATACGGGTGGATCCCGGCGAACTCGGGCCACGAAATCGATTCCATCTCGGCGGTCGAGTTGAGCTTCATCGTGCACGAGCCGAGCGGAATCATTGTGCGATCGAGCGCGAGATCGCGGTCAGCGAGGCGGCGGAGGTAGCGCAGCATCTGCGTTTCCGACCGAACCTCGTGGAAGATCGGGTGTGTCAGGTACTCGCTCGTGCGGGTGAGCTCCGCAGCGAAGGCGTACTCCCCAGCGGCGACAGCCTCAGGGGCCGTCGCGCCGAAGACCTCGGCGACCGCCGCGACGGTGTGGGCCGTCGTGGTCTCGTCGAGCGAGATGCCGACGGTGTCCTCGTCGACGAGACGGAGGTTCAGCCCCGCGTCTGCAGCGACGGCGACGATCTTCGACGCGACGCCGGGAACCCGCGCCCACAGCGTGTCGAAGAAGGAGTCGCGCGTGAGCTCGACGCCGACGCCGGTGAGGGCCGCGGCGAGCGTTCGGGCGTGCGCGTGCGTGCGCTCGGCGATCCGCTTGAGCCCATCTGGGCCGTGGTACACGGCGTACATCGACGCGGTGATCGCGAGGAGCGCCTGCGCGGTGCAGATGTTGCTCGTGGCCTTCTCACGACGGATGTGCTGCTCACGGGTCTGCAGCGCCAGGCGGTAGGCTGTGCGACCCTCCTGATCCTTCGAGACGCCGACGAGGCGACCCGGGAGCGAGCGCTCGAGGCCCTCGCGCACCGCGAGGAACGCGGCGTGCGGGCCACCGAAGAACAGCGGCACGCCGAAGCGCTGCGTGTTGCCGACCGCGATGTCGGCGCCCTGCTCGCCGGGTGAGGTGATGAGCGTGAGCGCGAGGAGGTCGGCTGCGACGGTGACCATCGCGCCGCGATCCTTTGCCTCTTTGATCACCGCTGCGTGGTCCACAACCGCGCCGTCGTTACCCGGCTGCTGCAGCACGATGCCCGAGATCTCGCCGTCGGGCAGACCCTGCGAGAGATCCGCGACCTCGACCTCGAAGCCGAGCGCCTCCGCGCGGCCCTGGATGACGGCGATCGTCTGGGGGAAAAGGTTCTGGTCAACGACGGTCTTCGCGTCTGCCTTCGCCTTGTTCGCGCGGCGCATGAGCAGCACAGCCTCGGCCGCCGACGACGCCTCGTCGAGCATTGACGCGTTCGCGACCGGCAGGCCTGTCAGGTCAGACACCATTGTCTGAAAGTTCAGGAGCGCCTCAAGCCGGCCCTGCGAAATTTCGGGCTGGTAGGGCGTGTATGCCGTGTACCACGAGGGGCTCTCGAGCACGTTGCGGCGAATCACCGGCGGCGTGTGAGTCCCGTAGAACCCCTGCCCGATGAGCTGCGTCTTCACGACGTTCTGCGATGCGAGGCCGCGAAGCTCGGCGAGGATCTCTTCCTCGCTCAGCGCGTCGGGCAGTTCGAGCGGGCGCGCGCTGCGGATCGCGGCGGGAACGGCCGCGTCGACGAGGGCCGCGCGGCTCGTAAACCCGAGCGCGTCGAGCATGACCCGCTGATCGGCGTCTGACGCGACGCCGATGTGGCGGTTCGCGAAGGGTACGGACAGTGCTGGTGATGTCACAGAGGATCTCCAATATCGGGGTCGCGCGCGACCAACGTAAAGATCCTCCCCGCTCTGTACTGTGACCTGAGAGATTCGAGCGAGTGAAACCACCACTGCACCCTTGCACCTTCGGTGAGCGGGAAACCCGCTGCTTTTCAGAGTTGCCTAGGCGTTGCGGTACAGGGGCCTGAGAGTTTCCCAGGGAGGGTTTGCTCCTACGGCGCCGGGGCTCACCCGGTCTCTCCCGCAATGCTTCAACGGCGTATTCAGTTGTTACGGCAGAGTCTACCCTGCTGCCAGAGCTCAGGCTACGCCGCGAACACCCTGTGGGCCTCCGCCCGCGCCCAGCGCTCGGCCTCAGCAAGAGTCTCGAGCGTCAATTCGCCCGGCGCATCGTGCCGATCGACGACCTCGCGCACGGCGTCAACGATTCCAGTGAACGTGATCTTGCCGTCGTGGAACGCGTCGACCGCCTCCTCGTTGGCCGCGTTGAACACGGCGGGGAAGGTGCCCTTCGCCGAGCCGACCTGCTTCGCGAGGTTCAGCGCCGGGAACGCCCCGTTGTCGACGGGCTCGAACTCCCAGGTCGCCGCCTTCGTCCAGTCGAGGGGAACCCCGATGTTTGACAGCCGCTCTGGCCACGCGAGACCGAGAGCGATCGGCAGGCGCATGTCGGGCGGCGACGCCTGCGCAATCGTCGACCCGTCAATGAACTCAACCATCGAGTGCACGATCGACTGCGGGTGCACGACGATGTCGATGTGCTCGTAGGGTACGTCGAACAGCAGGTGGGCCTCGATGACCTCGAGACCCTTGTTCACGAGCGTCGCCGAGTTCGTCGTAATGACCCTGCCCATATCCCACGTCGGGTGTGCGAGCGCCTGCTGCGGCGTGACGTCGTGCAGCTCGTCACGGGTGCGCCCGCGGAACGGCCCGCCTGAGGCGGTGAGCACGAGCCTACGCACCTCGTCATGGGTGCCTGAGCGGAGGGCCTGCGCAATCGCAGAATGCTCGGAGTCCACGGGCACGATCTGGCCAGGCTTGGCGAGCCGCTTCACGAGATCGCCGCCGACAATGAGGGACTCCTTGTTAGCGAGGGCGAGCGTGCGCCCAGCCTCAATCGCCGCAAGTGTCGGGGCGAGACCCACCGAGCCGGTGATGCCGTTCAGCACGACATCGGCGTCGACGTCACGCGCAAGCTGTACTGCAGCGTCGACGCCAAGCCCCGTGTGCTCGACACCGAACTCTGCCGCCTGCGCGGCGAGCCGCTCGGCGTTGCGCCCAGTACCAAGAGCGACAACCTCAAACCTGTCTGGGTGGCGCCTGATCACGTCGAGTGCTTGCTCGCCAATCGAACCAGTGGACCCCAAAATCACAACGCGCCTCATGCAGACTATTCTGCCTGAGGCGCGCTGTTCGGTGTGACCGACGTCCCGCGAGCGGGGCCGATCCGAGGTGTTACTCGACCTTCGAAACGAGCTGCAGCACGAAGGTGCGGGTCATGCCGTCGTTGTACCCCATCTCGGAGGGCATCGTGACGAGGATAGTGGATCCGACCTTCTGGCCGATCATCGCCTGGCGGAAGCCCTCAACGAGCGCGCCCTCCGCAGTCGAGAACTCAATGCCCGTCTCACTCCAGTTCCCGTCGAAACGCTCAGCGCCGTTCCAGTCAACGCCGACGTAGTTCGTCATGATCTTCTCGTTGTCAGCGACGACAGGTCCGTCGCCCTCCTCAAGCACCTTCAGCTCAAGTTCAGCGGGCGCTTCCATACACGTCGGGATCGTGATTGTCGGCTCTGACTTGCCGTCGCCCAGGTCGACCTCGGGATACTTCTCATCGCGCGGCTTCGGGTCGTCACAGACCTCTGCGGCCTCGGTGAAGTCGAACACGAACACGAAAGCGTCGGTCTTCTCCAGACCGGTGAAGCCCCGCTCTGCGGGATCCACATCGCCGAGCGCGTCAGCAACCGAGGACACGATGACTGTGCGCTGTCCGACGGAACCGCAACGCACGGCTTCGTATGCCCACTGCGCGTCAGCGAACTGGTCGGCATCGTTCGGGAACTTCATGTCGGGAGCGACGTTGATGACTTCACCGGTCTTGCCGTTGAAGATCGTGTAGTTGCCCGTCGCAACCTGGCCCTCCGCAAACGGCTTCGACTCACCGTTCTTGAGCACGGTGCGCTCGATCTTGTCGCCGGCCTCGATCGGGGTCTTCGAGGTGAGTTTGATTTCACCACCGACGTCGCCAGTCACCTTGACAGACTTGCTCGCTGCACCGGCTGGCGCGCAGGACTCGCCGCTCGCGTCCTTGGCGATGACAGTGTCGCTACCTGTCGTACAGCCCGAAAGCAGCAGCGCGCCGACAATGGCTGTCGGAATAAAAAGGCGGGAGAGTTTCACGGGGATCCTGTTCTCGTCGATGGGATCAGACGGGTCAAATGTACTTCAAGTGTGCGCTATCGCGCCGGTTTCTAGCTGTGAGCACGCCGGAGCCGGCCTGGCTGCCGCCCAAGGACATGCAATCTGCAGCAGATATGCCACCACCATTGGTTCCAGGCATACGAACTGCAGATCCCATGGCTACTGCCGGAGGTTGGGAGCACGGGACCTGTGGCAGGCAGTGCACCCCGAGGCCGGGAGCACGCCGGAGCCGGCCTGGCTGCCGCCCAAGGACATGCAATCTGCAGCAGATATGCCACCACCATTGGTTCCAGGCATACGAACTGCAGATCCCATGGCTACTGCCGGAGGCCGGAGGCCGGGAGGCCGGAGGCCGGGAGGCCGGGAACACTGCCGGAGGCTGGGAGCACGGGGCCTGTGGCAGGGAGTGCACCCCGAGGCCGGGAGGCCGGGAGTGAGGCGGGCAGGCTGGGAATACGGCCGGGCCGCTAGCCGCGCTTGGCGGCGAGCGCAGCTGCGTAGAGCTCCTTGCTCGAAAGCCCCGAGGCCTCGGCGACCTCCCGCGTAACGTCTTTCAGCCGGTCCCCCGCGGCGACGCGCTCAAGCACCTCGGCGAGCGCATCCTCTGGCGAGGTTGCTGCAGCGGTCGCTCCGCCGACAACGACAACGATCTCCCCACGCACACCCGCCTGCGCCCACTGGGTGAGTTCAGCGAGCCCACCACGCTTCACTTCCTCGTACATCTTGGTGAGTTCGCGGCACACCGCGGCAGGGCGATCCGCTCCGAACGCGTCTGCAAGGTCGGCGAGTGACGTCGCCAGGCGGGAGGGCGATTCGAAGAACACGAGCGTGCGTCGTTCACCCGCGAGGTCTCGAAGCAGCCGCCCGCGCTCGCCAGCCTTGCGCGGTAAGAAGCCCTCAAACGCGAACCTGTCTGTTGGGAGGCCCGAGACGGCGAGCGCCGTGATCACCGCAGACGGTCCGGGGATCGCGCTCACCTGCACACCCGCCTCGGCCGCAAGCTGAACAACACGGAAGCCGGGGTCAGACACTGTCGGCATGCCCGCATCGCTGACGAGCACGATGTCCTCGTGCTTCGCCCGTTCCACGAGCGTCGCCGCCCTGTCGTGCTCGTTGTGGTCGTGCAGCGCGACAAGCTCTGGCCGGGCATCAATCTCGAGCAACCGCAGCAACTGTGCTGTATGCCTGGTGTCTTCGGCCGCGATCACCGTCGCCTGTGCGAGCGTCTCACGCAGTCGCACCGACGCGTCTCCAAGATTGCCGATCGGGGTCGCCGCGAGAAGGATCATGCCCCAATGCTACGGGCTCGCAGCGCGGCGCGGCGGCCACCGAGTTTTCGACAGGTGCGCCCGCGCTTACCCTCGGGTAAGCTTGGTCGGCTATGCACGATTCGAAATCATCACCCACGCTGCTCGAGCGCACAGGCGTCGTCTACTTCCCCCTCGCGCTCGTCGCTCGTCTTCCCTTCGCGATGATGGTCGTCGGCGTGCTCACGCTCGTCGTGTCAGCGCGCGGGTCACTGCAGCTCGGCGGCCTCTCATCTGCCATCGTTGGCATCGGCTCGGCGATCGTCGGTCCCTTCATCGGAGCGGCAGCGGACAGGTACGGCCAGCGAATCGCGCTCCTCCTCGCCGCTGCGACTCACAGCGCCGCGCTCGTCGGGCTCGCCTTTATCGCGTACTCGGATTCCCCGGACTGGGCGATGCTCGCCGTCGCGTTTGCGGTCGGCGCGACGAGCCCCCAAACATCGCCGATGTCTCGCTCTCGGCTCGTGCTCATCATCCAGAACTTCCTGCCGACAGAACGTCGACCGAAGATCATGTCGCAGGTACTCGCGTACGAGTCGGCTGCAGACGAGGTCGTGTTCGTCTTCGGGCCTGTCATCGTCGGCCTGCTAGCGACGTTCTTTGGGCCGCGCACCCCGATCCTCGCCGCTGCGGCGCTGACGCTGCTCTTCATCATCGCGTTCGCGCTGCACCACACGAGCGCCCCGGCCAAGTCGGCGGCCGAGCGCGCAGAGACGCTCGCTCCCGCGTCGGAGCTCGCTCGGCCGTCACTGCTCGTCGTCGTCGCGGGCATTACTGGCGTCGGCCTGGTGTTCGGCAGCACTCTCACGGCTCTCACCGCGTTCATGCAGGCGCAGGGCCAGCCCGAGGCCGCCGGCCTGTTCTACGGAATCATGGGCATCGGTTCTGCGCTCCTCGCGATCTCGGTCTCACTCTTCTCCCCGAAATTCACGCTGCGCTACCGCTGGCTCGTGTTCGCACTGTTCGTGCTCGCCGGTGAGGCGCTGCTCGCGACAGCTTCGTCTGCGACGCAGATCGCTGTTGGTCTTGCAATCACGGGCATCGGGATCGGCCCGCTCCTCGTCACCCTGTACAGCCTCGGAACGGCGAGAAGCCCAGAGGGCAGAAGCGCCACCGTCATGACGATGCTCGGGTCAGGGGTGATCCTCGGCCAGTCGCTCTCCTCCGCAGTGGGTGGCGCCGTCGCAGAGAATGTCGGCGTGCCTGCCGCACTCGCGCTCCCCTTCTATGCCGCTGTGTTCATTACCGTCGCGGGCGCGCTGAACTGGGTACTCACGCCGTCAGGCAGCGGCCGCGACCTGTAACGCCTGGCCTCGGCTGCCGCAGATGCTCCGTACGTCTCGGTGCGACACGTCGGCATACTGGGCCCGCGCGGAGAAGCTCCCGCGATCCTGATCCGTGCTACGCGCCGGAGCCCCCCGGACTCGGCTCGGTCGAGTCGGTGGCGCCACGTGCCGGCTCGGGCGAGAACTTGGGGCGCGGCAGGTGCCAGCCGCGCGCAACCGAGGTGAGGCGCAGTGCGATCGCAACAGTGCCGCCCGCAAGGGAACCGAGGATCACGCCTCCCCCGAACGCTCCAATCGACACCGCGATCGCGCCCCCCGCGAGCGCTGACACGGCGTACAGCTCGCGGGTCAGCACGCCCGGGACCGTATTCACGAGCACGTCGCGAATGACGCCTCCGCCAATCGCGGTTATCGTGCCAACGAGCACCGCGGTGACAAACGTCTGCCCGCTCGCGTAGGCAAGGGCAGCACCGTTCGCAGAGAACAGACCGAGACCGAATGCGTCGAAAACGACCTCAAAGTAGCGGATTCGGGTCAGCCCAGGGTGGACGAAGAACACCACAAGCGACCCGGCGACAGCAACCGCGAGGTTTGGCCAGTGCAGGAACGATACGGGAGGGTGCACGCCAAGGAGCATGTCGCGCAGGATCCCGCCGCCCGTGCCTGTCGCCGCGCCAACAACGACGACCCCGAGAATATCGAGGTTTCGCCGCACGCCGACGAGAGCGCCGGACAGCGCGAATGCAAGGATCCCAGCGAGCTGCAGCGCCTCATAGATGACATCGCCCATCACGCTTTTGATCCTAGGGGATGCGCCGCGGCGCCCGCCGCCATCCGCACGCCGTGCGGTGCGCGGTGGGCCGGAGGCGCCGGTCATCGCCGACGAATACTTCGCCCCGTGTGTTTGGCCCCGACGACCGGCATGCACGCCCCACGGCCCGCCAACCGCCGCGAGCTGCGGCCACTTCGCTCGCAGCGTAGGCTAAGGCCCGGCTTAGCCAGCCGTGGCGACCACGAAAGTGGAAGAATAGAAGCTATGCATGCGTCTCTGTCCCCCGGTGAAGTTGCAGGCCTGCGCGCCGCATTTCCATACTTCAAGACGATCGACGAGCGGGCCGCGGCGGGTGCCGCCGCACAGCTCGCCCCCGCATACCTCGATTCGGCAGCGACCTCGCAACGCCCGCTCGCTGTGCTTGATGCCGAACGAAGCTTCCTTGAGCACTCGAACGCCGCGGTTCACCGCGGCACGAGTGGTGCCGTCGGGGCGGCGACTGGCGCATTCGAGGGTGCCCGCGCGCTCGTCGCGGGCTTTGTCGGAGCGGCGACTCCTGAGCAGATCGTGTGGGCCGAGAACGCGACCGACGCGTTGAACCTGGTGACGCTCGGCATCGGTGAGGCGAATTCGGGCAACGGCGTTGCCGGGTCGGAGCGATACGAGCTCGGGGCGGGTGACGAGATCCTCATCACCGAGGCTGAACACCACGCGAATCTGATCCCGTGGCAGCGTCTCGCGAAGAAGACGGGCGCGACGCTTCGCTACATTCCTGTGCGCGAAGACGGCACGTGGACCCTCGACGATGCCCGCGAGGCCCTCACCGAGAAGACGAAGTTTTTCGCGTTTGCGCACGTCTCAAACGTGACTGGCTTCGTCGCGCCAGTCGCTGAGCTTGTCGAGCTCGCGCACGCCGTGGGTGCGGTCACGGTTGTTGATGCGTGCCAGTCGGTGCCGCATATTCCGGTGAACTTCGCCGAGCTCGGCGTCGATTTCGCAGCGTTCTCTGGCCATAAGATGCTCGGCCCGAACGGTATCGGCGTGCTGTATGGAAAGCCAGAGTTGCTCGCAGCGCTCCCAGCCTCGCGCACCGGTGGTTCTGCGATCACTCGCGTCACGATGGAGGGCGCCGACTTCATGCCGCCCCCGCTGCGGTTCGAAGCTGGTACGCAGCCAGTCTCGCAGGTTGTGGGACTCGGCGCGGCAGTCGAGTTTCTCACTGAGATTGGCATGGATCGGGTCGCTGCGCGTGAGCACGAGCTTGTTGAGCGGCTCGTTGCCGGCGTTCAGGGGCTTCCGGGCGTGCGGCTGCTCGGCCCGGCTGAGACGTCGCGGCGCATCGCGCTCGCGGCTGTCTCGGTCGAGGGCTTGCATGCTCACGATGTCGGCCAGTTCCTCGACGAGCAGGGTGTGCTCGTGCGCGTCGGCCACCACTGCGCGCAGCCGCTGCATCGCGCGCTTGGCATGGCATCGTCCACGCGGGCAAGCGTGCACGCAACGACCACCGAGGACGAGGTGGATCGGTTTATTGACGCCGTTCGCGGCGCACAGCAGTACTTTGGATTGGAGGTGTCCGCGTGAGCGCTCTCGACGGACTGTATCAAGAGGTCATTCTGGATCATTCGCGGCGACCCATCGGCAAGGGCGAGCTCGCCGCCGATGAGGGGTCGTTGACGGCGACCCACCACGAGTTCAATCCGAGCTGCGGCGACGAGATTGATCTGGCGATCGCGGTGGATCCCGACAGCGGCGAGATCACCTCGCTCGCTTGGGAAGGCCAGGGCTGCTCCATCTCGATGGCGTCGGCGTCGATCCTGTCGCAGATCGTGCGTGACGAGACGCTCGACGGCGCTCAGGCGCGTGAGCGGATCGCCGCGTTTCGCGAGATGATCCACGGCAAGATCGAGGGCGAACCTGATGAGGATCTCCTCGGTGACGCTGTCGCGCTGCAGGGCGTCTCGAAGTTTGTGATGCGTGTCAAGTGCGCGATGCTCGCGTGGGTCGCGCTCGAGGCTGACCTAGTGCAGGTAGACGCCAAGAAGTAATTGACCTGGTGGTTCGCACCCAGCGATGTCTCGCTGGGTGCGAGTTGCCGCGGGCGGCGGATGCAGCACCGTCCACAATCAGGATCGCTGCCGGCGCTCCCGCTTCCCTTGTGGATAGCTCCGGATCGCGCGCTCACACCCCGCATGCTCGACACATGCACACACCACATTCTTCCGCACCACAGGCCTTTCCTCACCGCACGTTCGCCGCACTGGGCGGCACAGAAACGGCGCACGAGAGACTCGCCGGGCCCGGATCGACAGCGTCACATCCTGTTCGCCCTGAAGCCAAGGCGCCAAGCTCGACGCCAAGCGGTGCGGCGAGGTCCGATCCCCAGATCCCGACAGTCATTCGATGCGAGACAACCGCCGATTTTCTCGCAGCGCTCCCCCGCCTCGTCGGCTTCACTGCACCCGACAGCCTGTTCGTTGTGCTGTTCTCGGAGTCGCGAGCTCATGGCGCAATGCGCGTCGATCTGCCCGACGGGGAGTCCCCGAAAGCAGTCGATGCGTACATCGCTGAGCTCATCGAATGGGTCGCCCACGCCGAGCGTCAACACGGGACGAACCGGCCCGCGTTCGTTATTACGAGCTCGCTGAGTTTTTCGGAGGCCGGCGAGATTCCGTGGCGGCGCTTCGCCGGACGCCTCGACGCGCAGCTCGAGCGTGCTGGAATCTCCCCGCGAGAGCTGTGCTGCCTCGCCCCTGCCGACGCTCGCGGAACTCGGTCAGCAGCGTCGCGTGCGACCCACCGAGCGAGACGCCTTCGCAGGGGCCCTCGAACGCGAGCGGGCTAAACGTGCTCACCCGAGCTTCGGCGACACGCTCAAGGCTGCAGCTGACTGGCACGCGCTCGGCGACAGACAGGCAGCACGGTTACGCGATCGGCTCGAAGTCTTGTTCTCGCCTGGCAAGCGAACGCTGGAGGAGTGCGCGTCGCTCGTCAGCGACCTGACGACCGACGCCGGATGGACGTGCTGTTTCGATTCCCTCGCCACCGCCGCGTCTACCGCGCACGATCCTGCCGCGGCTCGCGACCCTGATCGTGCCGCCCTCTCGAGGCTCGTGGCAGCCTCGGACACGCTAGCCTTCATCGCGCCGCTCGTCTCCCGCAGCGAGCGGGCCGCGTTCACCGCGCTTTGCGCGCTTGCCTGGTGGTTCCGCGGGCTCGAATCGGTTGCTACAGCGCACGTTGCCGAGGCGCTCAGACTCGACTCCGCCGACGCCGTTGTGCAGCTTGCGGGCGAGGTGATTCACAGTGGGAGCTTCACGCTGACGACGCGGGGGCTCGACTAAGTCACGGTAGTCGGGTCGCGCCACCCTGCTCGACTTCGCACGAGCCTCCGGCTAGATTCGGTGGACATCGAACCGGAAGGACCACATGTCAACGACGACGTACCCGACGCTGTTCAGCCCGCTCGACCTGCCAGGAACACCAGTGACGCTGCCCAACCGGGCGATCATGGGTTCCATGCACCTCGGTCTTGAGGAGCTGCCCGGTGGGTTCGCACGCCTCGCGGCGTTCTATCGGGAGCGCGCGGCAGGCGGTGCAGCGCTCATCGTGACCGGAGGGGTCTCTCCAAACGCTGAGGGCAGGCTCACTGCTGGGGGCGCGACGATGGCGAGCGAGGCAGACGCGGCGCCGCACCGCCTCATCACGGGTGCAGTGCACGAGGTCGGTGGCAGGATCGCATTGCAACTACTGCATGCCGGCAGGTATGGTGCGCAGCAGGATCTCGTCGCGCCGAGCGCGGTTCGAGCACCGATCTCCCCGCTCACGCCTCGTGAGCTCACTGACGACGACATCGAGCGCACGATCGCTGACTTTGCGCACGCGGCAAAGCTTGCGCAGTCAGTCGGCTACGACGGCGTCGAGATCATGGGGTCTGAGGGCTACCTCATCAACGAGTTCATCGCGAAAGCAACGAACATGCGCGACGACCGCTGGGGTGGAGACCTCGCGGGCAGGCTCAGGCTCCCCACCGAAGTCGTGCGGCGCGTGCGAGAAGCTGTCGGGTCGGACTTCATCATCATCTATCGGCTCTCCATGCTCGACCTGGTGCCAGGGGGCTCAACCCTCGCCGAAGTGATCGAGCTCGCGCAACGCGTCGAACGAGCCGGGGCCACGATCATTAACACCGGGATCGGATGGCACGAAGCGCGAATCCCCACGATCGCCGCATCCGTGCCTAGGGCGGCGTACTCATGGGTGACGCGCGAGCTCCATGGCTCGGTCGCCGTGCCAATCATCGCAACGAACCGCATCAATACCCCCGAAAGCGCGGAACACGTCCTCGCGTCGGGCGACGCAGACCTGGTATCGCTCGCCCGGCCGTTCCTCGCTGACCCCGAGTTCGTCTCGAAGTCCAAGGCTGGCACCCCGGAGCGCATCAACACATGTATCGCATGCAATCAGGCATGCCTCGACCACACGTTCTCGGGCAAACTCACGTCGTGCCTGGTGAATCCACGCGCAGGCCACGAAACCGAGCTCATCATCGCTCCGACAGGTCGCCCCAAACGGCTCGCCGTTGTCGGCGCTGGGCCTGCTGGGCTCGCATACGCCGTCACGGCTGCCGAGCGAGGTCACGCTGTCACGCTCTATGACGCGGCCGACAGGATCGGCGGCCAGCTCAACGTCGCCCTGAAGGTTCCGGGCAAAAGCGAGTTTCGGGAGACCCTGCGGTACTTCTCCGAACGGCTCCGCGAAACCGGCGTCGACGTTCGGCTCGGCAGCCAGGCAACAGCGGCTGCGATCGCGGCAGCGGGGTTCGACGAAGTTATCGTCGCGACAGGCGTCTCGCCTCGGGTACCCGCAATCCCTGGCATTGAGCATCCGTCAGTTGTCGGCTACCTTGAAGTACTCCGAGATGGCGCGGCAGTCGGGCGCAGGGTCGCCGTGATCGGAGCCGGTGGCATCGGATTCGACACTGCCCAATTCCTCACCGAGCCTGCCGACTCCCCGGGACTGCGGGGCGAGCCCGCAACCGCAGGCGAGTTCTTCCACCACTGGGGAATCGATCCGTCCTACGAGCGAGCCGGCGGGCTCACTGAGCCCGCCGGCTTCACTCCCGAACGCGAACTCGTCATGCTGCAGCGAAAGCACTCAAAGCTCGGCAAAGACCTCGGCAAGACAACCGGCTGGATCCACAGGACCGAGCTCACTCGCCGCGGCGTTCAGATGATTGCCGGAGTGGAGTACGAAAGGATCGACAACGCCGGTCTCCACATCTCAGTCGAGGGTAAGGCCCGCGTGCTCGAAGTCGATTCGATCGTGATCTGCGCCGGTCAGGAGTCCCGGCGGGGTCTCGCCGACGAACTCACCGTTCTCGGCGTACCGACACACGTCATCGGGGGCGCCGACGTCGCAGGCGAACTCGATGCGAAACGGGCAATCGACCAAGGCACCAGGCTCGCGGCCGCGGTATAGGTCGGGCAATACCGACGGTGGAGCGCGCACCCCGTCTAGGCGCCCGCGCCGCACTCCGGATCGGGCTGCAGTTCCACGGCAGGCTCTCCCTGGCGCGCTGCTGGCTGCACCGGAATGCTCCCCGTCTCGATCGGGGCGAACTCGGGCTCGGCAACGACAACCGGGGCCTCGAGCGCAGGGTCAACCTCTGTCGGCTGCCGTTCCGCGTCACGGATCGCGAACAACGGCAGGAAGACCTGGCACAGCGGGCCGATGAGCACGGCAAACGCGAGCGTCCCGATGCCGACGGTCCCTCCAAGCAGCCAGCCGACCACGACGACGAACACCTCAAGCGCGGTACGCACGACCCAGATCGGCAGCCCAGTCACCTCGTGCAGGCCGATCATTAACCCATCGCGAGGCCCAGACCCGAAGCCGGCGCCGATGTAAATTCCGCTCGCGATACCCACAAGCAGTACGCCGAGCAGCATCACCGCGATTCGAACCCAGAACCCGTCTGGTGTCGGAAACAGGGCGAGGCCGACGTCAGCGAAGACGCCGATGAGAATCGCGTTGGCGACCGTACCGAACCCGACGCGCTGACGGAGCGGAATCCAGCACAGCAGCACGATGCCACTCATGATGATCGTGATCGTGCCAAAGCTCAACGGCAGGTGGTGGCTCAGCCCTTGAGTCAGCACGTCCCACGACGCCGCACCAAGGTTCGACTTCAGAATGAGCGATACGCCAATGCCAAACAGTGCGAGCCCCGCAGCGAGTTGGAGCACCCGGCGAGGCAATCGATCAAGCGTCTTCAGGGCGCGCGGTGTACTCACTCAGCTAGTGTAGTGGCCGCGAAGCGAGTGACGGCGGGTTGCGTTTCGCCACGCGGAGGGGGCTTCGTGAACTTCCCACTGCGAGAGCGTGATATACCTGTGAAAGCATGACGAGGGAAGGACCCACCGTGGATGATCAGAGCCGAGCGCCGCTCGTGGCGGCGGAGTCGCTGAAGAACCATCACTTTTCCCTTGCGTTGTTGAATGATCCCCCACTCAACGCACTCGTTGAGCTGTTGCTTGGCATGGCCCCCGGGGAGCGACTCGCAAGCGAGCGTGAACTCACCCAGACGCTGAACCTCAGCCGGAACACGCTCCGCGATCGTATGAGCAAGCTCGAGTCCATGGGGGTGCTCAGCAGGAAAGAACGGCAAGGTACCTTCTATACAGGGGTGCAGCCAGAGCAGACCGGCGACGTGCTCATCCTCGGGCTGATGTTCCAGCAGATGACAGTCGAGTCCCTCATCTCGGTTCGACACGCGCTCGAGCGTCAGGCCGCCATCGAGGCGTGCGTCAACGCTGACGACGCGGCGCTCGCGGCGCTCGAAGACAGCCTCTCGCGCATGCATGGCACCCAGGACGGCAAAGAGCTCCTCGAAGCCGACGGCGCCTTTCACCGCGCCATGTTTGCGGCCTCCGGTTCGCCCGGGCTCATCTTCTTTTCTGAGATGCTCCAGCCCGTCCTCCAAGGCACGTTGCAGCACCTCACGCTCGAGCAAGACTTCGAGACCATGCGGAAGGTCCACGACGACATATTTACCGCGGTTCGCGCCGGCGACGTCGCCCGCGCCTCGGCAACTGTCGACGACCACTTCGCATGGCTCGACGTGCTCACCGAGCGCGAGCGTGACGCCAGCAAGCCCTAGTTCACTGCTGCACCGCAGGGGGCGCCGAGCTCTGCACCAGCCCGCCATCGACAGGCAGACATACGCCGTTGACGTAGCGGGCCTCGTCAGATGCGAGGAAGAGTGCGGCATTCGCGACGTCGAACGAGTCGCCCATCTTGCCCGTGGGTGACAACGCATCCCGTGCGGCCACCATTGCTTCAACGCTGTCGTACGCCGAGCTAATCTGACGGTAGATCATGGGTGTGTTGATGTACCCGGGGGCAATCGTGTTCGCTCGAATACCGCGCGAGGCATACTCGAGTGCAAGGTTCTGTGTGAACTGTGCGACGGCCCCCTTCGTCGCCGAGTAGCTCGGATAGTTGTAGCCGATGTAACGCATTCCCCCAACGGAACCGATGTTGATGATGCTGCCGCCGCCCTGTGCGAGCATGTGCGGGAGCACGTGTTTGCATGTCAGGAAGATGCTCGTGAGGTTCACGTCGATGGAGAACTTCCAGTCCTCGACCGATTGCTCGATCGGACCCCCCATCCGCGCCACACCGACGTTGTTGTGCAGCACGTCAATTGCACCAAACTCGGCGATCGTCTCGGCAACCGCGTTTTCAATCGAGGACTCGTCAGTAACGTCGCCGACGATCCCCAGCACTGACGGAGAAAGGCCGAGCGTCGCGCACTCTTCGCGGACCCGTCGTGTGCCGCCCTCGACCGCTTCAGCGCTCAGGTCGACGATCGTCACGCTCGCACCCTCTCGGGCGTAGGTGATCGCGGCGGCCAGGCCGTTGTTTATTTCGCCTCCGACAGAGCCCCCGCCAAAGACGATGCAGGATTTTTTCGATAGACGGTTCATTGGGTGCCTTTCAGCGGGTCTTCGGTGGGGCGGTGGTAGTGGTGATGATCGAGTTGGGGAGCGTGCTGGGTGGGAGCGGCGAGACACCGCTCCCACCCAGCACAGCGTCAGGCAAGCGTGCGCTTGACCGCCGCGACGATGTCGTCCTTGGAGGGAATGACGACTTCTTCGAGGGGCTGCGAATACGGGATCGGCACTCGCGCTCCCCCGACCCTGACGGGCGCGGCGTCAAGCTTGTCCCACGCGGCCTCGACTGTCTGCGCGACAAACTCAGCACCCCAGCCGTAGTCGCGCACGGCCTCGTGACCTACGACAAGGTGTCGGGTTTTCCCCACCGAGGCGTAGACCGCGTCCATGTCGAACGGGTAGAGCGTCCGGGGGTCGAGGATCTCGACTTCAATGCCTTCGGCTGCGAGTTCCTCGGCCGCAGCCATCGAGTAGGCGAGGATCTGCTGGGTCGCAACGATCGTCGCGTGCGTTCCCTCCCTCGCGATTCGAGCCTGCCCAAACGGGATCGGCGTGAAGTCGACCGGTCCGCGGTCGTAGTACTGGTTCTTGTGCTCCAGGAAGATCGTCGGATTGTCGCTCGCCGCGGCGGTTCGGAGCAGCCCGTACGCATCGCCCGGAGTCCCTGGAACAACGACCTCGAGGCCAGGGATGTGTGCGAAAAGTGTCTCGAGCGACTGCGAGTGCTGCGCAGCCTTGCCAATACCCGATCCGCCGTTGCTTCGGATAACGAGCGGTGTGTCGAACTGTCCGCCAAACATGTAGCGGGCTTTCGCCGCCTGGTTGATGATGCCGTCGAAGCCGAGAAACGAGAAGTCCGAATACATGATCTCGAGAATCGGCCGCGTGCCCCGTGCGGCTGCAGCCGAGACGGCCGACAGCAGCACTTCCTCGCTGATCGGAGTGTCCATCACACGGCCGCTGCCAAACTTCTTCCTGAGTCCGCGCGTCACCCCATAGGTTCCGCCCCCAGTTCCCCACGTCGTGATGTCCTCTCCGAGCACAAACGCCTCAGGCGTCGACTCGAGGATGTCGTGCATCGCGGCGTTGAGCGCTCGCCAGGTGACGAGGTCCTTTGTCTGTGTATTCATCCCTGCGTCTCCTTCGCGTACACATCAGTGAAGGCCTCCGCGGGGTCCGGGAAGGGCGACTTCCGCGCGAACTGCTCCGCCGCTTCGACCTCTGCAAATACCCGGGCGGTCATGGCCTCCCAGCCCTCGGTGGTGATGGCGCCCTGTTCGATGAGCTGGCCGAGGAGCTTCTCGATCGGGTCGTTCTTCTTCGCCGCTTCGACCTCGTCGGCGCTGCGATAGATCTCTGTGTCCCCGGCCATGTGCCCGAGGTAGCGATAGGTGTCGAGCACAAGAAACGTCGGCCCCTCGCCGGCGCGTGCCCGCGCGACAGCCGCGGAGGCCAGTTCGTAGACCTCGGCGAGATCCATGCCGTCGCCGGAGAACGACGGCACACCGTACGCCTCGCCACGGCGCGACAGGTCGATCTGGGCGACCATGTCCTCGATCGCGGCCGACTGCGCGTAGTGGTTGTTCTCGAGCACGAAGATGACAGGCAGCTTCCAGATCGCTGCGAGGTTAAACGCCTCCGCGAGCACTCCCTGGTTCGATGCGCCGTCACCGAAGTACGACACCGCGACAGTGTCGTCACCCTTCATTTTTGAAGCGAGGGCGGCACCGGTTGCGATCCCGATCCCCGCGCCAACGATGCCGTTCGTGCCGAGCACGCCGAGTTCCTTAACACCGATGTGCATCGAGCCGCCCTTGCCGTGGCAGTAGCCGTCGGCTCGACCGAGGATCTCGGCCATCGTGCGGCCGAAGTCCGCGCCCTTGGCAAGCGTGTGTGCGTGCCCACGGTGGTTACTCGCGATGGCGTCGTCGTCGCGAAGCGCCAGCGAGACACCGACCGCAACCGCTTCCATTCCGAGCGACGGATGCGTTGATCCTCTGATGAGGCCCTCGTCCGAGAGCAGCGGCATCCTTCGTTCGAACTCACGGATTTTTGCCATGAGCTCGAGCCCAGCGAGCCCCTGCTCTGCTGCGTGAAATGTCGTCATGATGGCCCTACTCGATCGTTGCGATGGTCTCGTCGAGTGAGACCATGTCGCCGGCCTCTTTCTTATGCGAGATGACCCCTGCCGCTGGTGCAACAAGCTCATTCACAAGCTTCGAGGTCTCAATCGAGGCAATGTTTTGTCCCTCGGCAACTGTTGCGCCGTCTTCGACGAGCCATTCGACAAGGTCGGCTTCTTCTTCGTCGCCGAGCAGGTCCTTGGTGAGGTTGACGTCCATGGGTGTTCTCCTTCTGAGTGGTGGTGGATGGTCTATGAGACGGTAATTGTTGGGGCGTCCAGGCGCTGCACCGTGAGCTCGAACGTCGCCGCGACGAGGTTCTCCCCTGGCACGAGCTCGCCGGCTCGGATGACTCCGTGGCGGTCGACGAGCGTGCAGCTCAGGCGCGTCTGCAGTTCCCCTGCCACGCGGCGAACGTCCCCGATAAGGGCGATCACCTCCGTTGCCGGGCCGTCGATCACTGTGTGCCCGCCTGTCGCACGGTCAACAAAGGTCGCGCCGACGAAGCTGCCGAGGCCCGCCCGCACCGAGGCGCGGTCAAAACCCGCGTCCGCGCAGATGCGGATCAGCGCGTCGGTGATGTCGATGCCTGGCAATACGCGGGCAATGACCGTGTCGGCCTCGCCGCCCGGCTCGACGTCAGTCGTCGGGCCCGGCTGCTGGGTTGCGTTGCTGTCGTGAATCATCACGTGTCCCCGTTCTCGTTCGGTAGTGTGCGCGTGCGGTGTGAACACCGGCATCTTGGTCTCAGGGTCGGTCGTGCTCCGCCATTGCGCATCGAACACTGCGGTGACGACAGCAACAGGAGCAGCCTCGCCGGCCTCAGTCTCGAGCCAGACGTGTCCGCCTTCGAGGCCTCCAGCTGGGGCTTGCCACAAGCAGTGGCTGTGCATGTACGGGGCCTCGTCGCGGATCCCAAGCGTGACGGAGCCGTAGAGCAGGTTGGCGCTGTCGTGGTGCCGCGTCGCGGAGAAGCTCAGCGCCTTCTCGGAGGTCGCAACGTCGGGTACGCAGTAGCTGAGCGGGGCGTAGCTTCCGCCGTGGATCTCGGCGAACCCACTGTCGGCGCCAAGGGCGGTGAGCGTGTCGTGGAGCTGATCGATGACGGGGCGGCCGCCACGGAGCTCGCAGAGTGCGCGCAGTGTGCGCACGTTTCGGGTGAGAATTCGGGGTTGGGTCTTGGGACCAGGATGCACTAATGGCAGCATCGGGTCCTCCTTCCAGCTTGTGACCGTTGGGAAGAGTCGAGAAAGAGCGCTGCACCCGCGGTGAGGGGTGCTGTCGGTTCGCACCCGGATAGGGGCGAACCGACAGCGCGCTAGGCGTGCGGCGAGGTATTAACCGATGGCGGTTCCGCCGCAGACTTTGAGGGTTTCGCCAGTGATGTAGCTCGCACCGGGCGAGGCGAGAAACGCGACCGCCTGGGCGATGTCAGCGGGCTGTCCGATGCGCTTGATCGGCTGCGCATCGACGGGGTAGGGAACGCCGGCGGTCATCGGGGTAGCAACGGGCCCGGGGGCGACAGTGTTGCAGGTGACGCCAAGCGGGCCGACCTCTTTCGCAACCCACCGGGTGAAGGCGATGACGCCGCCCTTCGAGGCCGCATAGGCCGGGCCCGTGCGAGCAGCCCCATCACCGCCGGAGTTCGCTCCACCGATGATCCCTGAGATAGAGCTCACGTTCACGATGGCCCCCTGCCCGGCATCCCGCATGTGCGGGTAGACAGCGCTCTGGGTCATCAGGAACGTGCCTGTCAGGTTCGTCTCGAGATCGCGAGCCCACACGTCGTCGCTCATCTTCTCGAGGCTCAGCCTTCCCGCCGTGCCCGCGTTGTTCACGAGAACGTCGAGCGAGCCCCAATCTGAAACCAGGCAGTCTATGCAGTGCTTCACTGCCTGCCGATCCCGAATATCGACGATCTCGCTCCGGGCCCGCACCGAGCCACCAGTACGTTCGGCGATCGCAGCCACCGTGCCCGCTCCGTCGATCACATCGACAACGAGCACGTCGGACCCGCGCTCCGCGAGCTCGATCGCGATCGCCGCGCCAATTCCACCGGCCGCACCGGTCACGACGCTGACCTTGCCAGCAAATTCATTTGACATCTTGCGAACTCCTTCGAAGGGCTAGAGCCCGAGCAGGTCGGGCAGCCAGTTGCTCAGGGCTGGGATGAAGGTCACGAAGAGCAGCACGATGATGCCCGAGACCACAAATGGCACCACGCCCTTCACCGCTTCGCCGAACGGGATCTTCGCGATGCTCGCAGCGACGAAGAGGTCGATTCCGACCGGCGGCGTGATGAGGCCGATGGCGAGGTTCATTGTCATCATCACGCCGATCGTGGTGAGATTCATGCCGAGCTCGAGGAGCACCGGAACGAACAGCGGAATGAAGAGGTAGAAGGCCGAGATCGCGTCGAGGAACATTCCCGCGATCAGCAGCGCCAGGTTAATGATCAACACGAGCAGCACCATGCTGTCGGTGAGGCTCAGCATCCAGTCAGCGACGTGCTTCGCGATCTGGTTGCGCGTAATCACGTATGCAAACAGCGTCGCCGAGGCGATGATGAGCATGATGCGCCCCGACATGATCCCAGCCGAGGTGAAGATCTTGAAGACCTCGGCAATCTTCAGGTCGCGAGTGACGAACAGGCCGACGACGAGCGCATAGACGGAGGCGACCGCGGCCGACTCAGTTGGGGTGAAGATGCCGCCGTAGATGCCGCCAAGAATGATGACTGGAACCAGCAGGCCGGGCACAGCTCGCAGGAACGCTCTGAAGACGACCCCGGCTGGGGCCCGCCGAACTCGCATGCCGATGCCTGCACCCGAGCTTGCGTTCTCAGGCGTGACGTCGTCAATTGTCAACAGACCAGTGTTGTCGGCAGTGCTCGCGACGGCGCCCGTCGCGGTGACTGTTGCAGTGCGCTGGCGAGTATTCTTCCCCATTGCCTCGCTCAGGTGAGCGGCGGCGTTCGACTTCGCAATCTCCATGTCGCGCGGCAGGAACCGGGCGATGAAGTAGAGCACGACCACGAGGATGAGGCCGGGAACCACGCCCGCCATGAACAAGCGGCCGATCGTCACGCGGTCGACACCGGGACCTGCGTAGTCTGCAGCGACCACGGCGAACACGATGTAGGCGATGCTCGGCGGAAGGATGATGCCGAGTTCGCCCGAGGTTGCGACGAGCGAGGCTGCGTGCCGCTTACTGTAGCCGTGCTTCGCGAGCGCTGGGATCAGGATCCCGCCGATTGCGGCGACAGTCGCTGGGCCAGAGCCTGAGATCGAGGAGAACAGTAGGGCAGTCAGGATCGCGGTGAGCGCGATCCCGTTCTTCATATGCCCGAAGCACGCATCCGCGAATTCTACGAGCCTCCTCGAAATGCCCGTGAGTTCCATGATCACACCGGCAAGGATGAAGAATGGAATCGCAAGCAACGTCTCTGAAGACAGCCCCGCGTACAAGATGCTTGATGCTGGGGCGAGTGCCTTCACGCCGCCGGTAAACAGGATCGTGGCGAACGCCGACAGCCCCATCGACATAGCGACCGGGACGCCAATGAACAGGCAGACAAGGAACGTACCGAATAGTACGAGTTCAATCATTATCGTCCGCCCTCCTTCGGTCCGGATGTTGGGGTGGCGGGCGTACCGCCTTCCTGGTGTGCGCGCGCAAGCAGCTCAGTCTCGGCTTCGACAGCGGCTGCGACTTCGAGCGCTTCAGCTTCTTCGCCCTTGAACGCTTCTCCACCTCGCAGCTCGATCACGCAGACCTGGATCGAGCGGATCGCCCCAAGGAGCGCTCCGAGGGGAAGCCCCATTGAGAAGATCCACTGCGGGAACTGCAGCGCAGGGGTCAGGCGGCCAGACTCGAGCTGTTTCATCGCTGTTTCAAAACCGAGCCAGAGCAGAATGAGGAAGAAGGTGAGCATGCCGGCGCAAATGACGACGACGACCACTTTGCGGAGTGCTCCGCGACTCGAGTCGCGGAGCAGGCTGAAGCTGGGATGGGTACCGAGCCGCGTCGCGGCAGAGGCGCCAACCATTGTCAGCAGCACAGCGAGATTAATCAGGAGCTCGCTGGTGAACGAAAATGAGGCGTGCAAAACATAGCGCGCGATCACGTTGGCGAACGCCAGCAACGTGATGAACAGAAAAGTGATCGCGATGATTGTGTTTTCGAGCCTGCGCAAAATGAGATCAAACATGAGTGATCCGGTTCGCTGTGGGGCGGCGCAGGTGCCGCCCCACAGAGCGAACTACTTCGGCTGCACTGCCTCGGCGACCTCAGCCGTCCACTTGTCGGCGTAGGCGTCGTAGACCGGCTGCATGGCCTCGCGGAACACCGCGAGCTGTTCTGGAGTGAGTTCGGTCACCGTCATGGCGTCCTTCATCTCCGCGAGCTGCTCTGCCTCGCGGTCGCGGCTGAGCTTGACCTGGAACTCGTTGGCCTCAGCCGACGCTTCTTCCACGATCTTCTTGTCTTCGTCGCTCAGGCTCTCGAAGAGGTCCTTGTTCATACCGAGAATCAGCGGATCGTAGACATAGTTCCAGACCGAGAGGTACTTCTGTACCTCCATGAGGCCGTTCGAGTAGATCACGTCGAACGGGTTCTCCTGGCCGTCGATCGTGCCGTTCTGAAGCGACGTGAAGACCTCGGCGAAGTTCATCGTGACAGGGTCTGCACCGAGCTGCTTGTAGATGTTCAAAAAGAGTTCGGAGCCCGCGACGCGCAGTTTGAGCCCGTTGAGGTCGCCCGGTTCGGTGATCTCGTGCTTGCTGTTCGTAATCTGGCGGAAGCCCGACTCGCCGAAGCCGAGCATCTTGATGCCCATCTCGTCGGTGAGCTGCTCGTAGATCTCAATGCCGCCGTCTGCCATTGCCGCGTCGGCTTCAGCGTAGTCGGCGTACAGGAAGGGCGCGGTAATCGCCGAGAATCGTGGGTCGATACCCGAGTAGATGATCGGCGAGTTGTATGAGAATGCCTTGTCGCCGTTCGCAAGCATCTCGACGCCGGCCGCAGGATCTCCGCCAGAGAGCTGCTCATTCGCAAAGAGGTTGAGCGTCATCCGCCCATCCGACTTCTCGTCGAGGAGCTCGGCGAACTTCTCTGCCCCGGCCCACCATGCCGACGCCTCAGAAACCGTGATTGTCATGTCCCAGCTATAGCTCTCTCCGCCGGCGCCGCCAGACGGTGCGCCACCACTCGAACAGCCAGTGAGCGCGAGGGCTGAGACCGCTAGGGCAGCGATCAAACTTGTCTTCTTCACGTGAATCTCCTCCTTGAGATATCGGTACCGGTTGGATTGTTGTGTCCGTCCAGGTCAGACAGGGTGAGAGCGAGGTACCGCCCTCGGAGCGGGTCCAGCTGAGTGTCAGACGGGCCGCTCGGATTATTATGCACGCTCTGGTAGAACCAGGCAACCGTTGGGCGCCATTGTCTCGCCACAGCCACAGCGGCGAAGTCCAGGCCGCCCGCCCACTCCCCTGTCGCAGCAACGAAATCGGAGCCCGCCCACAAGCTCGGCGGGCCGCGGCATCCCGGGCGTGGCGAGGCCGTGAGTTAGCCCGCCACCGACAGAACGAGCGGGATCGTGACGAGCGCGGCAACACTCGTGACAAGCGTTGCCGCACCGACGAGACGCACGTCACCGTCATACTCAAAGACGATGACACTCGCGGTCGACGACACTGGCATCGCAGCCATAATCACAGCGGACGCGACCCATTGGGGCGCCAGGCCGCCCCCGAAGAGCGCCACAGCAAGGATCGTCAGCAGCGGCAGCGCCACAAGCTTCACCACCGACGCGACAGCGACGCCGGCGACCGACACGGCACCCGAGCGCATCCCCGCAAGAGCGGGCTTGATCGTGAGCCCGACAGCGAACATCGCAGCGGGCACAGCGGCGCCCCCAAGCATCTCGAAACTGGCAGCCAACACGGTGGGCACCACAATGTCAAGCAGATTGACCGCCGCGCCCGCAACCACCGCCAGCACCACCGGGTTCAGCAACAACGAGCCTTTTGCGAGCCTCCAGAGCAACCGCCAGACGCCCCGCTCACCCTCGCGACCACCGCGCGCCGTGCCCCCACGAATGGACTTCAGTAGCGGGTAGCCGACCATGAACAGCAGGTTGTGCAGGAGCTGCCCCAGGGCTGCACCAAGCGCTGCGCCAGGGCCAGCGACACTGAGCACGATGGGCACGCCAAGGTACCCGACGTTGCCGTACGTCGAAGCGACAGCAAGCGGGCCGGGAGCGAGGCCAGCCCGCCCCGCGCTCCCACGCCCGCGAACGAGAAAGGCCCCAAGGTGCACGAGAGCGTAGACAAGCGCGGTAGCCCCGAGCGAGATTCCAACGAACGCGAGCGGGACGCCGTCTCGGATCGGCGCGTTTGTCACAGCCACGAACAGAAACGCAGGCAGCGCGAAGGTGAACACAAAGGCGTTGAGCCCAGCCTGCGCACTGCGAAACCGTGGCGCGAAGCCAGCAATCATGCCGAGGCCGAGGAGCACAAACATCGGCGCGATCGTTGACAGCACGCTCAGCATTTCACATCTCCGTCTCGAAGTAGTTAGTGGCGAGGCTTTGACCTTCGCGCTCAGTCATGTCAGGATACCCCTGGTTCTACCAGACGTAATCAATGAGGATGCACAGTGAATACCCACACAGCCCATTCGCCGACGACACCCACCCACACACCGTCGCTACCGCACCACGGCACTACCGAACGAGTCTCGCGGATTCGCGCGACAATCGCGAAACGAATGCTCGACTCGCTCGATACGTCCGCGCAGCTCACTGCGACGGTCGAGGTTGACTGCAGTGCGATCTCAGACATCCGACGCGAAGTGAAACAGCGCTTTCGCGAGCAGGAGGGTGTCGGGCTCAGCTATCTCCCGTTCATTGTGCATGCTGCGGTCGAGGCACTCAGGGATCATCCCAAGCTGAACGCAACGATCGACCTCGACGCCGGGGTCATCAGCCATCCTGACGGCGAACACATTGGCATCGCCGTCGATACGCCCCGTGGCCTGCTCGTGCCCGTCATTCGAGATACCGCCACGCTGTCGGTCCGGTCGCTCGCGACGGCCATCGCGGGCGTCGCCTCACGCGCGCAAGCGGGCAAGCTGACCGCCGGTGATCTCGCCGGCGGTACGTTCACCGTCACGAACTACGGCTCGGTCGGCACGCTCTTCGACACGCCAATCATCAACCAGCCGCAGGTCGCTATCCTCGGAACCGGAGCGCTCACGCGCCGCCCGGCCGTGATCCAGCGTGCCGACGGGTCCGAAAGTATCGAGGCCCGCGACATGATGTACCTCTCCTTGAGCTACGATCATCGGCTCGTTGACGGCGCAGACGCTGCACGGTTCCTTGGGCAGGTCAAAGCCCGGCTCGAAGCAGGCGAGTTCGACGTGTAACGGGGCCAGCGCGCTACACGAACGTTGCGCCGGGACCAGCGATCGCGGCGATCCCGCGCAGCACTGTCTCGGCGACGACCGCGCTCGAAGTCGGGTTCATTTCGGAGACCGCGTTCGTCATCACGAACCTGTACTCCCCCGCAGCTCCGGCCGCGGCGATCTCGTGCGTAGTGCGCTCGGCACGAGGATCAGCGATGAGCCGCACGCGCGTCTCACGCCAGAGCCCGGTCGCGTGGGCGAGCGCACACGCGACGTTCAAGGACCCCGGATAGCGCGCGACGGCTTCCGCAACGGTCCCCTCGAACAGGACGAACGGCTCAGTGGCGCTCTCAAGTTCTCGCACCTGCTGGGCGCTCATCCACGGCTGCGCGAGCGAGGCAGCGTCCTTCGTCGAGGTGAGGCTTGCGCTCGTGATGCCGTCAGTGATCCCGCCGGGCCGCGCCGCAGCCGCGAGCAGGTCGAGACCACCGATCGCCCCCGTCGCGAGCCGGAGTGTCCCGGGCCCGCCAGTGAGAGCCTCGCGGCTTGCGGGGTCTGCGAGCGCGCCGATCGAGACGATGAGCAGGTCGCGCCCAGAAGCGATCACCCGCGAGCCGATCGACTGTGCTGCGGCGATCCCGGCGCACTCGACAACGATGTCGCTCGCGCGGATCGCCGCGTCGAGATCCTCACCGAAGTCAGTGACGCCCGCTGCGAGCTGCCCGACGGCCTGCGTGAGCGCATCAGCCCGCCGTGTCACGACGCCCGCAAGCGCGGCGCCTGGGACGTTGCCTGTCGCGAGCTCCTCGATGACCCGCGCACCGATCGCACCACTTCCCACAACAGCCACACGCAGCACGTTCTTAGCGGGAGGGCGGCCGAGGTCGACGGATCGCAATGCAGTCAGGATCTCGGCTTCGAGGTCAGTCGTGCCTGCGCCTCGCTCGGCCCACTGCCAGATTCCAGCGAAGACAGCCGTAGCCCGAGCAGCCGCGACGATCTGTGCAGGGATTGCTCTTGCGGGTGCGCTTCCGCTGCCTGCGGCGAGCGCGGCTGCGAGCGATGCCTGGCGCAGCGCCCTCCCGGTTCCGAGTTCCTCGCGCACCCCCATTGCGTCGGCGTTCGCGATTGCCAAAGCGAGCGTGTGCGGCGGGGACGCCCCAATCTGGCTGGCCAAGGACTCGGCGGCTTGATCCGGGCTTTCACCGCGCCCTGGCGCCGCAGACGCCTCGACGAACTTGGCAATGTGCTCGTCGAGCGCGTACCAAAACGTCGCCGCCTTGCCATCGAAATAGTTGAAGAAGGAGGATCGGCTGACGCCTGCCCGCGTCGTAATGTCGGCAACGGTCGTCGTGTCGTACCCCTGTTCAAGGAACAGCTCACTCGCAGCGTCCGCTAGCGTCTCCCGTGAGGATGCAGGGGGCCGACCACGCACTACCGATGCCATGCTTTAACTGTAGTCTGCCGCCCCGGGTCTTCCGCCCAGTGCCGGCTCACCGCCTGTCATCCACCCCCAGCAACCCGTGCCCCGAGCCGCCAGCACCACTGTCGCCCGCGCCCGAGTCTGCCGAACCGCCGCAACCCGCACCTTTGCCTGTCGGCCAAGCCACTGCCGCCCTCGCCCAAGTCAGCCGGCCCCCTGCTGCCCGCGCCGCTGTCAGCCGCAACTCATGCGATCTGGAGAAGGAATGTGGATTCCAGCGGCGGGCGGCATTGCTATCGCAGATCTCAAGGCCACTGGCTGAGGCTGGGGCGCACTACCCACGGCGTCACCATGGCATAGGCTCCGAGACGCTCCGGGCCCGGCGTCCGGGGCCTCCACTAGGCTCATCTTGCACACGCCCGCCCCATGATCGGAGCCCACATGAGCCAAACAACACTGCAGGAGTGGGCCGCCGCGCGCGCAGACGAGCTTCCCGGCTCAGCCCCCGAGCAACCGTTCGGGCCCGACTCGACGGTGTACAAGGTGCGCGGCAAGATGTTTCTGCTGCTGTCCGACACCACCGGCGAGCCGTTTGTCACTGTCAAGGCGACGCCCGCCGACGCGTCAACGCTGCGCGAGGCATTCGACGACGTCATCCCGGGGTACCACATGAACAAGCGGCACTGGATCACGCTTCGCGCTGGCGGCGCGCTCGAGGAAGAGCTTGTTCGCGACCTTGTGACCGAGTCATACCTCCTTGTCGTTGAAACGTTGCCGCGGGCTCAGCGCCCGGTGGACCCGGCGACGTTTGGGCAGCAACCCAACTAACCTTCGGGCGTCGTACTCGCTGTAGCCCAGTCACGCGGTGAGCACCCCTCGCGCTGAGCGAACACCCGGGCAAAGGAGCTCCCTGTGTAGCCGAGTGTCGCGGCGACCTCGGAGACCGGGAGTTGTCTCGCGAGGAGTTGTTTGCCAACCGTGATTCGCCATTCGGTGAGGTACCCGTGCGGGGTGGCCCCGACGAGTTCGCGAAACCGTGCGGCAAATGCACTCCGAGACATAGCCGCCTCCCGGGCGAGTGTCTCGAGCGTCCATGCCTCCCCTGGCTCGGCATGGATTGCACCGAGCGCGCGGGCGATCTGTGGGTCGGCGAGCCCGCCGATCATTCCTGTGTTGATGCCGTGCTCGCCGGGCCTGTCGAGCACATGCCGCAGGAGCTTGAGTAGCACGATCTCAAACAGCCGATCTACGATGTGGCGGTGTCCGCAGGCGCCTGCATCAATCTCAGATGCGAGCAGGTCAAGCGTCGCCTCGAGCCCCGCGACCTCTCGGATCGGAACGCTCACGACGTCGGGGAGCGCCGCGACGAGCGGGTGCGAAGCACCGCCCTCGAACGCGAGCGTGGCGCACGCGAGGTCGACGCCCCGGCCGGCACCCGGGGTGAACGTGTGGTCGTGTGCCCGAGGGTAGAACAGCAGCGTCGGTTCTGAGAGCCACCGTCCGGTCCCGGCGCCGTCGTCGACGGCCATTGATCCGGCACGGAGAATGTGGAGGAATCCGCGCCCGGGCAGCGGCTCGAACCGTCGTCTGTCACAGAGGTTGCCGTCGAAGAACTGCTGCGCCTGCACGCCGAACCGGCGAAGCAGCGCGTCGAGGCGGTCGGTTGGTTCCATACGCCAAGTATGGACGATCTGGCAAGCTATTGGGCAAATCTGAAGCGAAACGTCCCAAGATTGACGTCACACTGGTGTCAGCCGGCACGCACCGCCGCAACTCACACAAGGAGAATCTCATGGCACATGTCCCAGTCCTCACCGCAGCAGAGGCCGCACCCGCCGCCCAGGCGAACCTCGCGAAGATCGAGAAGGCCTTCGGCACGGTTCCAAATATGTTCGGGGCCGTAGCGAACTCCCCAGCTGCGCTGCAGTCAATGTGGGGGTCGTTCGGGGCCTTCTCGACTGGCGCGCTCGGTGCAGCTCTCACCGAACAGATCGCTGTAGCCGTCGCCGACACGAATGCCTGTGCATACTGCCTCGCCGCGCACACGGCGCTTGGCGCGCAGGCCGGCCTCAGCGCCGACGAGCTCGCAACCGCACAACTCGCTCGGGCCGCCGATCCGAAGGTTGAGGCGCTGCTGAAGTTCGCGCAGAGCCTGGTGGAGAAGCGCGGCAAGGTTCAGCCGCAGGAGATCACCGGCCTTCGCGACCTCGGTTGGAGCGACAGCCAGATCGTCGAGACGATCGCCCAGGTCGGTCTCAACCTGTTCACGAACTACATCAACATCGCGCTCGACGTTCCTGTCGACTTCCCCGAGGTTCCGTTCCAGCGAGGCTAACCGGCATTGACTGAGCGGGCTTGGCGCTTCCTCGCTCTGAGGCGCCAAGCCCGCACCGCGTGTACACCCCGCACTCACAGCAGGACGAAGCTGAGGCATCCAATAGCGAGCGAGATCACTCCGAGCTGCAGCAGGAGCAGCCGCTGCACGGCCCCACGCTGCTCGGGTACCCGCGCGAGACTCACGGCAAGTTCGACGCGCGCTGGCGACGCCATCATCGCTGTCGCTGCGGCCGCGTTGTGCGCGCCGATTGCGAGCGGAACGTCCAGTCCAAGCGCCCGAGCGACGTCGGTTTGCGCGCCCGCGCCGAGCGCGTTCGCGCCCGAGTTCGACCCCGTAACGAACCCGATGAGCGAAGCAAACAGCGGCAGAAAGAACGGGTAGCCTGCCCCCAGACGCGCGAGAATGCCTGCGAGTTCCTCGGTCATGCCGCTCACTCCCATGAGTGCGCCGAGCACGACAAAGAGCACGGTCGCGGGAGCCACCCGCAGCCATGTCGCTGCGGCAGAGCGAACAGCACCACGCGCCGCGCTGCGGTGCACCGCCAGCAGGGCGCCGGTCGAGACCGACAGCCAGAGCGCGGGCGAGGTCAGGATCGCTTGTGCGGCTCCGCCCCCGGCGGGCAGGAGCGCGAACACCAGTGTTGAAACGAGCATCCCACAGAGCACAATCGCGTAGGGCACACATGCGCGGGCCACGTCGCGCGACATGCCGATGCGGTTGCTGCGGGCGGCACGGAGTCCAATGTGCAGCGCGAGCACCGTCAGCCCGCCGATCGCTCCGGCCGGCGCGGTGCCAACAAGCACGTTCGCCCCGAGCACGGCTGCCGAGAGCGCGAGCGCGGAGCCGATTGCGGCGGTGATCGCTGGCACCCGACGTCCTCGCTCCGATACGAGCAGCGCCGCCGTCACCCCGACGGCAACGAACACGACGATGTTGAAGAGCGCCGTCGTGACTCCGAGCGCATCGAAGTCGACCCCTGACAGGTGCGAGGCGATGAGCGTGCCAGGCCCCATCGATCCCCACGGCACTGCGCAGAGTCCGAGCAGCCCGACGATCGCCGCCTGCTTTCCCGGCAGCCCGATTCCGAGCAGCAGCGGGACCGCGAGCGCGGCGCCAACGCCGTACCCCGTGAGCGACTCGGTGAGCGGCGTGAAGCCGTGCACGATCGCAAGGACCGGAACGATGCCGGTGCCGAGCGAGCTCGTCACCCAGCCGGTGATGCGTTGCTGGTTACCCGTGAAGCGCCCCGCCTCGGCGAAGAGGATCCCGCCGGCGAGCACGAGGACGACCTCGGTCACGACGGGCGCCCATTCAGCTGCGGACCGCAGCGCAGTGGAGACTGAGATCGGGAACACGAAGGCGACGAGTGGCACAAGCACGGCGATCCCGGCGAGCGCGGCGGCACGCGAGGATCTGCCGAGAAGCAGCATGAGGATCACGGCCGATAGCGGCGCGACTGCGGCGAGCGCGCGCACTACTCAGCACCACACGGCACAGGAAGGATTCCCGACGGGCGCGCCGCATCCCACACGCAGTGGAGCGTCTTGAGGCGCATGCTGTTCGGGCTCCTCATCTGGGTTCGCGGCCGGGAGGTCGCCTGTCGGTTGGACAGAGAGGTGGGGGCAGGAGTCGAACCTGCATGCACGGCCTTGCGAGCCGCAACCTAGCCATTCGGTCACCCCACCGGGTGGGCGCATCCGTTCGGATGCGCCCCGGGTAACACCTACGCGCGCTGGCGGGCGAGGGCGTCGCCGATCACCTCCACAGCATACTCAATCTGCTCGCTCGTCACGGCGAGCGATGGGAGGAAGCGGATCACGTTGCTGTAGCTGCCCGCCGTGAGCAGCAGTACGCCCTGGCTCGCGGCATAGGCAGCGATCTCACCCGCGAGCCCCGCCAACGGGGTCGTGGTGCCAGGCTCAACGAGTTCGAACGCGATCATCGCGCCGTGTCCGCGGATGTCACCGATCTCCGAGAAGCGGGAGGCGAGGTCGCGCAGGCTCTCGACGAGCGCGCGCTCGATCCGAGCGGCTTCCGCGAACGGCTCCCCCGTTTCGAGCATGTCGAGCACCGCGTGGGCGGCCGCGATCGAGACCGGGTTGCCGCCGAAGGTGCCGCCGAGACCGCCGACGTGTGCGGCGTCCATGATCTCGGCGCGGCCGGTGACGCCGGCGAGCGGCAGCCCGTCAGCGATGCCCTTCGCGGTGAGCACGAGGTCGGGAACGAGCCCAAAGAGCTCGCTCGCGAACCAGGTACCAGTTCGTCCGAGGCCTGCCTGGATCTCGTCAGCGATGAACACGACGCCGTTCGCGCTCGCCCACTCCGCCAGCGCGGGGAGGTACCCCTCGGCGGGCACGATGAATCCGCCCTCGCCCTGGATGGGTTCGGCGATGACCGCGGCGAGATCCTGCACCCCGATGCGCTGCTCGAGGTACTCGATCGTGCGCGCGGCGGCCGCTGCCCCCGAGAGCCCGTCTCGGAACGGATACGAGTTCGGCACGCGCTGAATGTCTGGCGCGAACGGGCCGAAGCCGGTGCCGTAGGGAGCCGCGCGATGGTTCATTGCCATGGTGAGGTTTGTGCGACCGTGGAACGCGTGGTCGAGGGCTGCGACGACGCGGCGGCCTGTGTGGGCCCGCGCGATCTTCACTGCGTTCTCGACTGCTTCTGCGCCCGAGTTCACGAAGAACGTCTTCTTGGCGTGGCTGCCCGGGGTGTGCGTCCCGAGACGCTCGGCGAGACGCACGTAGTTCTCATACGGTGTGACGGTGAAGAGCGTGTGGCTCACGCGGTCAAGCTGTTCCTTGGCGGCTGCGACGACGGCCGGCTGCGTGTGGCCGAGCGTCGTGACGCCGATTCCTGACCCGAGGTCGAGCAGGCGATTGCCGTCGACGTCGGTGAGCCAGGGGCCGTCGGCGTACTCGATGTACACGGGGAGGGCGCAGCCCACGCCCCGTGGCACTGCCGCCTGTCGGCGATCGTGGATCTCGAGGCTCTTCGGGCCGGGAATCTCGGTGACGAGCTCCGGGCGCTGAAGTGTGGCGGGAGCTTCGACTGTGTGAGTCATGGCTGTAACTTCCCTTCGGGTCGTGTGAAGAATGAGGCGGTTGCGGGGGCGTGTGTGGCGGCCTGCGGCACTGCTGCGGCAGCCGCTGCGAGGTCTTCGGCGAGCCTCGTCATCTCCTCACCGTCGAGGTCGTGCACGGTGAGCCTGAGGAAGTGCTCGCCGTCACGCTCGAGCCCGAAGGTCATGCCGTCGCGGGCTATCCAGCCGCGACGCATAAGCTGAACGAGCACGGCGGACGAATCGCCGCGCACATCGACCCAGACGTTGAGGCCGTCACGGCTCTCCGACGTCAACCCGACGACGCGGAGCCGATCAACAAACGCCGCGTTCCGCGTGGCGTAGTGATCGCTCGCGCGGCGAATGAGGGCCTGCGTCTCGGGGTCGGTGAGCAGTGCCACGGTGAGCCGCTGGATGAGATGGCTGACCCAGGTGATGCCGCCGCTGATACGAGCTGCAAGGCGTTCAGCGGTCTCGGTATCGCTCGCGACGAGCGCGATGCGCATGTCTGGGCCGAGCGCCTTCGACATGGAGCGGACGAGCGCCCACCGCGACTGGCCGTCACCGATGATGCTCGCGTACTGGGTCCGGGCGAGTAGCGAGAAATGATCGTCTTCGATAACGAGCACCTGCGGGTAGTCTGCGAGCACCTCGCGCAGCGCGGCCGCGCGGTCTGCGGTGAGACTCGCGCCAGTCGGGTTGTGGGCGCGCGGGGTGCAAATCACTGCGCGGACCCCAGATTCGAGGGCCGCAGCCAAACTCTCGGGGAGCATCCCGTCGGCATCCATCGCGACTGGCACCGGGCGGTAGCCGTTCTGCCGAATCGTGCTGATGCTTGTCAGGAAGCAGGGATCCTCAACTGCGAGCGCGTCGCCAGGCGTGAGCGTCTGGGCGAGTAACCGCTCGATCGCGTCGACAGCTCCGGCGGCGACAGTCAGCCGGAATGGGCGCGGTTGATCTGCGGCGATCCACGTGGTCGCCCACTCTGCGAGATCAGGATCAATCGTCGGCTCGCCGTACAGGCGCGGCGCGGCAGCGGGGAGCCGCACGAGCTCCGGGCGGGGAAGGAACGCTGGATCAGGGTTGCCGTCGCCAACGTCGCGGAGCACGGTGTCGCGCGCGAATCCCTCCTCCTCGTAGGCCTCATAGGGGTCGACGATGAAGGTGCCAGCACGGCCGCGCGTCTCTGCGAGCCCAGCCTGCACGAGCGCTTTATATGCGGCTGACGCCGTGTTGCGGTTCACTCGGAGCGTATCGGCGAGACTGCGCATCGGCGGCAACGAGTCGCCTGGGGCGAGGGATCCGGCGTCGATGAGCGCGCGAATGCTCGCGACGATGTCGTCGACGGTGCTGCCTGAAATCTCCGTGGGGCCTGTGTGCCCTGCGCCGCGGTTCGCCACGCCTGCTCCCTTCTCACGGTGTACCGAACTCGTCAGCTCGGTTTCAACACAGCCCATGTTACGCTTTGTCCTATGACAAAGCAACTCGGGGCAGATGACCTCCCCATTCACGACTTTCCGACAGCCACCTCCGTCGCCGAGTTCACGCGAAACATCGCCGACGTCCGCGAGAACATCGCGCGTGCTGCAGCTGGCGTCGGTCGCTCCGCAGCAGACGTTCAGCTGCTCCCCGTCAGCAAAACCGTGCCCGAGGACCGCGTGCGCCTCGCAGTCGCGGCCGGATGCACCCAGCTCGGAGAGAACAAGGTCCAAGAAGCGAAGCGTAAGTCAGAGAACCTCGCCGACCTCGGCGTCGAGTGGTCGGTGATCGGGCACCTCCAGACGAACAAGGCGCGCGACGTCGCCGCCTTTGCATCTGAATTCCAGGCGCTCGACTCACTGCGTGCCGCCGCGGCGCTCGACAGACGCCTCCAGGCAGCTGGCCGCGGCCTGGACGTCTACGTGCAGGTCAACACTTCGGCCGAGCCCCAGAAGTACGGGCTCCCGCCAGAAGACCTTGAGGCGTTTCTCCGCGAGCTCCCCCAGTACAACTCACTCAGGGTGCGCGGCCTCATGACCCTCGCTCTCTTCACGAGCGACATTCCGCGCGTTCGAACCTGCTTCGCGCTCCTGCGCACCCTTCGAGACCGCATGCGCGAGCTCGATCCGGCGCTCGTCGGTGACGGCGGACTGTCGATGGGCATGAGTGGCGACTACGAAGTCGCGATCGAGGAAGGCGCGACATGCGTACGGGTCGGCCAGGCGATATTTGGCGCCAGGCAGCTTCCTGACAGCCACTACTGGCCCGAGGCGTTCCCGCAGGAACCAACTGGCGCCCAGGCAGACCCCAGGCCGTAGCGCATGCGACTCGCCGAGGTGTCGGTGCCGGCGCTCCGCCACAACATCGGCGCTATCAGGCGCCACACGGGGGCCGAGGTCATCGTCGTCGTCAAGGCCGATGCGTACGGGCACGGCGCAACCATCGTCGCGCCAGCCGTGATCGAGGGCGGAGCAATCATGGTCGCTGTTGCGAGCCTCGACGAGGCGCTCGCCCTGCGAGCAAACGGGTTCTCGGCCCCGATTCTCTGCTGGCTCCACTCCGAACGGCTGGACTACCGCGCGGCCGTGCGCCACGACGTCACGCTCGGAGTGAGCCGCGCCGGCCAGGTGCGCGATCTCGCGGCCGCCGCCGCAGATCTCGGCGCGACCGCTTCCGTTCACCTCAAACTCGACACCGGACTGAGCCGCAACGGCGCTGCCCCGGAGACATGGCCCGAGCTGTTCGCCGCCGCGGCATCCGCGGAGCGTGCCGACACTGTGCGAGTGGCTGGCCTCTTCAGCCACCTTGCCAACGCCGGCGATGCTGCCGATCGCGCCCAGGCGTCGCGGTTCGACGCTGGCGCACGACTCCTCCGCGTGACGGGCGCGAACCCTCGACTCAGGCACCTTGCGGCGTCGGCGGCGGCGCTTTCCTCCCCCCACCTCGCGTACGATGCGGTCAGGGTTGGGATCGCGGCCCTCGGCCTCGTTCCGGAACCCGGCGTCCACGGCCAGCCGATCCGCCTGCGCCCCGCACTCACGCTCAGTGCGGAGATCGTCTCGCTGCATCGCGGGAGCGTCAGGTCGTATCCCGAGGAGCCGATCCTGAACGCGGCCAGCGGAGAGCGGCTGTACGCGGTCCTCCCCATCGGGTTTGCGGACGGCATGCCGCGCGCGCTCGCGGGCACGGGTCTCACCGTCACGATTGGGGGCCTTCGCGCGCCACTCGTCGGCCAAATCGCGATGGACGAGTGCATCATCGACGTGACGTCCCTCGCCTCGCGCGTGCGCGTTGGCGACCGAGCCGTGCTCTTCGGAGACCCCGCTCGCGGGGAACCCGCCGTTGAGGAGTGGTCCGAGCGCCTGGGGACCATCAGTTACGAGATCATCGCCCGCCTGGGGACCCGCGTACGGCGAAAGTCGGTGGGCCAGGGCGACCCCCCACGAGACGCCCCGGCCCACCTCTCCCCCTCGGGCCGCGAGGGGGAGTTCTAGGAACCCGCGGCGGCGACAGCGACCACGCCCGCGACGATGCGGTGAAGGTCACGCTCGCTGAGCGACGGGTGGACTGGCAGCGACAGCACCTCGGCTGCGGCGCGGTCGGACTCCGGCAGATCGGCCGCCGGCGCATAGGATGCGAGCGACGGGAGCCGGTGGTTCGGAATCGGGTAGTACACCCCGGTAGCGACGCCATGCTCGTGCAGCAGCGCGGCGCGGATCCGGTCGCGTTCGGCAGCCGCAACCCGAATCGTGTACTGGTGGTAGACGTGGGTGGCCTCAGGGGCAACGCGCGGTGGGGTCACACCGGGTACCAGCGCGAGTTCGTTATCAAAGAACTTGGCGTTGCGCTGCCGGATCCTCGTCCACGCGTCGACCTTACGTAGTTGCGCGCGCCCGACCGCCGCGTGCACGTCGCTCATTCGCGCGTTGAACCCGACGACCTCGTTCGCGTACTGCGTCTCCATGCCCTGATTACGCAGTAGCTTCACCCGGCGAGCGGTTTCGTCAGCACGGCACACGACCATGCCGCCCTCGACGGCGGTCATGTTCTTCGTGGGGTACAGACTGAACATCGCAAACTCGCCGATCGTGCCGACGGGCCTGTCGAGCCAGCTCGCACCGTGCGCCTGCGCAGCATCCTCATAAATGGCGAGGCCATGCTCTCGTGCGACCTGTTCGATGGCATCGACCTGAAAGGGGTGGCCGTAGAGGTGCACAGGCATGATGCCCTTCGTGCGCTCGGTGATCGCCTCGCGAACGCGGGCGGGGTCGAGCGTGAAGTGCTCTGGCTCGATGTCGGCAAACACAGGCGTCGCGCCCGCAAGCACGACCGAGTTGGCGACCGCCGCGAACGTGAACGACGGCACGATCACCTCGTCGCCTGGCCCTACCCCGCTCGCGAGCAGGCCGAGGTGCTGGCCGCTCGTCCCCGAGTTCACCGCAACCGTCGGCCGACCGAGTACGAAGTGGCTCGAAAACTCCGCTTCGAAGGCGGCGACTTCCGGGCCCTGCGCGAGGTTTCCCGAGCGCAACACCGCGTCAACAGCGAGTCGCTCCTCACTGCCGATGCGCGGAAGTGCCGCAGGGATGAGCGTGGGTGACTGGGTCATGGGGTGTGCCTTCCGCGCCGAGGACGCATGTCGAATCATTGTCATCACCATGATAGCGTTTGTCCTATGACAAATGTTGTGAGTGTGAAAAATCGTCGCTCACCGCGGGAATTTGAGCGGATCGGCGAGCGACGCCGGGCGGTGCAACTCGCCGACGCCCGGCAGCTCGAGCTCACACGCCGCCCCGCGCACATCCTCGCAATCGGGTCCCAACTCGCGCACGGATCGGTCGGCCTGAACGCCGCCGCGCGAGTATTTGGGAGCCGCGGGGCGCACGCGATCACACTTCCGACGATCCTGCTCAGCGTGATGCCGCACTACGCCGCGGTGCACGACGTCCAGGTGCCCGCAGCGTGGCTCGCCGACACCCTCCGCGACCTGGCGGCCGCGGACGCGCTCACGGACCTGCAGTGGCTCTCGACAGGATACTTCGCCACGCTCGGCCAGCCGACTGCGGTCGCAGATTGGTTCGCAAGCCAGGCCGAGAGCACCCGGCCCGCGCTGCTCGTCGACCCCACGCTCGGCGATGCCGAACTCGGTTTCTACACCGACCCCGGCCTTGTCGACGAGATCCGCTCCGAGCTCCTCCCGCTTGCCACCGGAATCGTTCCCAACAGGTTCGAGCTCGCTCACCTGAGCGCCTCCCCGCTCGCCGAGCTCAGCTCGCGGGGCGCTGTCGAAGAAGCCGCCCGCTCGATCATGGGACCACAGACCGAGTGGGTCGTCGTCACCGGCGTCAGGCTACCAAGCCGACAGCCCCGCATCGGCGGCCCCGCAGATATCTGCGACGTACTCGTGACTCCGACGTGGAGCAGCGTGCACCGCCAGGAGGAACGAGAGGTTACCGCGAAAGGACTCGGCGACACTTTCGCCGCCGCCCTCACCACCGCACTCCTCGAACGTTACGACATCGACGAGGCTGTCGAGTTCGCCTCGGGTGAGGTGCGGCGCGCCCTCGCACAAGACACGCGGGCGTCCCGCGACTGACACGACAACTTGCAGCATCGCACACTCGAGAGGAGCACTTCACAATGTCCACACGCAGCTCGATCGCCTCATGGGTGACGTCGACCGACCACAAGGTGATCGGCTACATGTATCTCATCAGTTCGGTCGCGTGGTTCCTCGTCGGCGGCGTCCTCGCCCTCATCATTCGCGCGCAACTCTTCGCGCCGGGCCTCGAAGTGGTCGCAACCAAGGAGCAGTACAACCAGCTCTTCACCATGCACGGCACAATCATGCTGCTGATGTTCGCAACCCCACTGTTCACCGGATTCGCAAACGTCATGATGCCGCTGCAGATCGGCGCACCTGACGTGGCGTTCCCTAGGCTCAACGCGTTCTCGTTCTGGCTCTACACGTTCGGCTCGCTCATCGCCGTCGGCGGCTTCCTCACCCCACAGGGCGCCGCCTCATTCGGGTGGTTTGCGTACGCACCCCTGTCGTCGGAGACGTTCTCGCCAGGCGTCGGCGGCAACCTGTGGGTACTCGGCCTCGGCATCTCTGGCTTCGGAACGATCCTCGGGTCGGTCAACTTCATCACGACGATCATTACGATGCGCGCACCCGGCATGACCATGTGGCGCATGTCGGTGTTCTCCTGGAACGTGCTCGTAACCTCGTTGCTCGTGCTCGTCGCGTTTCCGGTGCTCGCTGCTGCGCTCTTCGCGCTTGCGATGGACCGGATCTTCGGCGGCCAAATCTTCTCGGGCGAGGGTGGCGCAATCCTGTGGCAGCATCTTTTCTGGTTTTTCGGACACCCCGAGGTGTACATCATCGCGCTGCCGTTCTTCGGCATCGTCTCCGAGATCTTCCCGGTTTTCAGCCGCAAGCCGATCTTCGGGTACAAGACGCTGATCTACGCGACGATCGCCATCGCCGCGCTGTCCCTCACCGTGTGGGCGCACCACATGTACGTGAGTGGCTCGGTATTGCTCCCGTTCTTCTCGCTCATGAGCATGCTGATCGCGGTTCCGACAGGGGTCAAGATCTTCAACTGGATCGGCACCATGTGGCGCGGCTCGATCACCTTCGAGACCCCGATGCTCTGGTCACTCGGCTTCCTCGTGACCTTCGTGTTCGGCGGCCTCACAGGCGTCATCCTCGCGTCGCCCGCACTCGACTTCCACCTCTCGGACACCTACTTCGTCGTGGCGCACTTCCACTACGTCGTGTTTGGCACTGTCGTCTTCGCGATGTTCGCAGGGTTCTACTTCTGGTGGCCCAAATGGACAGGCAAGATGCTCAACGAACGGCTCGGCAAGATCCATTTCTGGGTGCTGTTCGTTGGGTTCCACATGACGTTCCTTGTGCAGCACTGGCTCGGCGTCATGGCGATGCCTCGCCGATACTACAGCTACCTGCCCGAGGACGGGGTTACCTGGGGAAACCAGGTTTCGACAATCGGATCGATGGTTCTCGGCGCCTCGATGATCCCGTTCTTCGTCAACGTCTACCTCACTGCGCGGCGAGGCGAACGCGTCACCCAATACGACCCCTGGGGGTTCGGCCGATCGCTCGAGTGGGCCACGTCGTGCCCGCCGCCGCGGCACAACTTCACCTCAATCCCGCGCATCAGGTCCGAGTCACCGGCGTTCGACGCCAACCACCCCGAAGTCGCACCATCGCCCGCCTGGGCTCCACGCACGATGCAGGCAGAGGCCCTGTCCGAGACCGACAGCGCGCCGAACACGCAGGCTGTCGACTAGTCAAAGTCGCCGCGCGGCTTGCGGCGAGGTGACGTCGTCGACTTCAGAAAGAGACGCACGAGCGAGCTCTTCTTCTCGAAATAGGCATGGCGCTCAATCTCGCCGCGCGCGTACTGCTCCTCAAGTTCACGGAGCGTCTCCTCGGCAGCCGTCGCGTCGAAGCGCGATGCGCCGCCGATGGTCGTGTTCGCCCGGATCTTCATATCGCCACCGAGCATACTCGACGTAAATGTCAGAGCTTTGACCTACACTCATCGAACACACTTTCGAATGGGGGTAGGGGCGTGTACCGGAACGAACACGAAAAAGACACGGAGCGCGAGCGCATGCCATACGTGCAAGTCGACACTAACCTCTGGGCCGTCATGCGTTACCCGAAAGACCGACCGGTTGCGATGATCCAGGGCCTCGCGAACCGCGAGAACGTGCCGCTCTTCTTCGTCATGACGTGGCACCCAGAACCGTCAAAACGGCGGGTGGTGTCACAGCACGACACACTCGAGGCCGCGAACAGCTCGGTCCTCTGGGATACAAATCAAGTCGCGCGGGTGTCCCAGGCGACCGCTGGCCCAGCGAATGGGCGGAGATAGTGTCGACGTGCTCGCGCCTTCACTGGCACGCAAAAGCCCCACCGGCGATGATGCCAGCGGGGCCGCAGTGAATTACTTCTGACGCTGCCCAATCCCAAGATCGCGGGGGCTTGAAACCGACTCACCAGTGAACGAGTTGCGAAGCGCAAGGGACCTGACGATCCCGTCTGCGAGCTGACGCGCACCCTCCGGCGTGGTCTTCTCGTCAGCTGCTGCGTCCTCGCTCTTTTGGAATCCAATACGGATCTCCTCATCGAGGTATTCGAGCACCCCCTGCTGAACATGTGAAGGAAGTCGGCTGAAACTGTCGCTAAGCATGGTCTCCATGTTATGCCAGCACTGCGCGAATTTGGAATTCGCGCGCCCTAATGTTCAAGTTTGGTCCACGATTCGCCCGCGGTGGCTGCCGGCGGGGGCCTGGGGCAACTAGCGCTCACCCTTGGCGAGCCGCATGATGCTCTGAACAGTCATGGCGAGCCCTGCAAGCCCAATCAACCCGGCGAACGCACCCGAGACCACATGCAGATCAAAGAGCACGAACGCAAAGACGGCACCGATAACGAACATGATCCCAACGGGAAGCAGGATTTTCGGCGACGGCAGCTGGGGCGCCTGCTGGGGTTCAGTCATGCACTGAGAATACCAACGCTCTGCGCGGGCTCCATCAGGCCCGGAACGATAGCGGTAAACCTGTGACCCCGTCGCCGTGATCGATTCCCCTGGAAACTCACACGCTACTAAGTGGGCCAGGTGCGAACAGAACTGGCTCCGTGGAGTTGCATCTGCCCCAGTCAGCAAGATTGAAGTCGCCACTCTCGCTAATCAGATACAGGCTAGATGCGCTGCTCGACCGTGAGGCCTTCCGCGTCTTGCCCGGGCAATCGGACCCTGCGGGGCAGGGGTTCGCGGTTCGCGATTCGATGTCGCGCAGTGATTCGCCCGCAGGGAAAGGCGCGCTGCAGCACGGTGCAGCAGTGCTGCCCACAATCGGCTTAGGCGCTCCTGGGTTGTTTGCCTTCGTAGCCAGCCGAATCGAATAGGTCCCGCCAGAACCCGAGCATGAGGCGCGCAACGAGCGCGCCTGGCACTGACGCTCGTTCACGCCCGGGGTTGAGAAGAGACTCAGCTCATTTGTTTCCAAACAGATCTTGGGCGCTGGTAACCCCAGCATAGAACGACTCTTCAAACCTCGCTGGAGGCACATCACCGAGGTCGCCACGGAGTCGTCTCGTGTTGTGCGAGTACTCCCTCCAAACGTCGCGAGCTCGAGATCGTTGACCGTTTTCCGCGGCCCGTTCATCGCCGGCCCGCGCACAAGATCGGCCCCGTTGAGGTGGTTCACCGCCTCAGCGAGGGCATTACCATGCCTGCCGCCAACAGTTCCGGTCGAGGGCGTCGCCTCGATACCGGAGAGGCGTTTTCCACTACGAGTGGAGAGAAATTGGCTGCCAAGGGAGCGCGAAAGTCAGATCGTTCACCCACAACTGATTCGGCGCACCTGCGCTGAATGCGCGGTTCGCGAGGCCTGAGCTCACCATTCTCTTGTTCAGGTTCTCGAATCCGCGCCTGCGCGTCGGGGAAGACTCCACTTTTCACGCCTTGGTTGATATCGGCCTGGCGTACCCAGGCGCGCACCGTCGACCCGGAACCGAGTTTTTCCGGCCACGCCCACGGTCGCGCCTTGGCTCATACCGGGTTAGGCGCAGAAAGTTCGCACCATTCTGATCGCTGCACCTCCCTCCCAGCCGAGTAGCGGCATCTCTTGTTCTCATGTTGGACTCCGCTCCATGCCCCATCCGCAACCCTGGAACCTCCAACATTGCCAGGACGCCTTCATCAACGGGGCACCGGGCCCCTCTCCCAAACCCACGTGTTCGAGCCGAGAATACGGCCACCATACTCTTCGAAGAAGTCGGTAGATAGAGTGGCCGGCATGGGGAAGACGAATGGGATCCTGAATCGCTGCATCAATGAAGCTCGGGATGAGCTATCAGAATTCACGAATGGGAGGGCATTTACATCGGGGAACTGTCATGCACTTCATGACCGCGTTCAGCGCGTCTTAGAGTCACTTACCGAGGCAGTTGAGGCGCTTGCCGAAGACAGGGCACAGCGCCGCGATAACGAGGAGCCCAGCCGAGTAACTACACGCGGCTAGTGACGTCCGAGGAGCGCTTCCCGGAGTGACTCAGTGCGAGAGATCGCGTCGTCGAGCTGCCGCGCCGGTTCGCGAAGGTAAAGCTGTCGGCAGATAGGTTCTTGCGTTCACGTCGCGCTTGCGCGATTTCCTTGTCGAGGTAGTCAATGGTGTGAGTTCTAATGTGTTTTGGAAGTCGTCTGAAGCCTGCCCCAAAAGGAGGAGGAACCGTACCGGGCGGGGTGACGTGCGCCTGCGCCTCATTGTTGGAGGCTTCATAGCTCATTAACGTGGGCCCCCTCGCTCAGGCCGGTGGCGAAAGACCGCCGATAATCGTCGCTGTGATACAGCGACAGACTCAAAGCAGGTTACCGCCTAGTTGGCGGTACAAGAAGGGCACGGTAGGCACGCGTTCATCGGTTGTCTGCCGGGGGTAGGACTTCTCTCATCCGGTGATCAAGCCCCAAATGAGCAGGACGACTATGGAACCACTAATGAGAAGCGTCCAGAACTGTAATGACCAGAGGTTCTGGGGCGACGCGTCGAACACGATCGATCCAAGCCAACCGCCAGAGATGCATTCTTCAAGAGCAGCCGACTCCACCTGCGGACACATGTTGCTCTCGCGGAGTTCATCCGCGGTCTCGTAGCGAACGAGGAAGCTCACCGTTGCGCCGGCGAACGTGCCACTTGGCGTTCCCAGCAACAGCATCGGCGCAGGTCAAGCTACCGAGAGTTCACTGGATGGAACGATAACTTTGCGACCGACTCGTCGACCTTTTCAACCGAGCGAGTGGGGGTGGGCCCAAAGGACTCACTAGCGCTGCTGCAACCGGCGGGTGCCCCGTGAGTACTTCGAGAAGGGTTCGAGAGGGGTTCGAATAACATTTCACCGCTCACTTCCTCGACGCCTGGCAAGTGACATGGTGCTGACGCTTCGAGCGGCCGATGGCGACGAGGACACCCTTCGCGCGTTGACCATGCCTCATACGTGCCGGGACCCGCTCGCGCACATCACCTGCCCCGAAGCGCTCAAGAGACGTCAACAGGGCGGCAGCCTTGAAGAGCGCACGCAGAGCCCGAATGACCCTCTCGTCGGCGGAGACGAGGCGCAGCCCCGTTCCAGCGAGATAGGTATCTCTCGGAACGGGGCCGCAGCTCGTTCATATCAGGCTCAGGTTGTACGTGCAGGACCAGCTTGTTAGGCGGTGATCGACTTCCCCTCGGCTGCTTCAGTCGACGGCATTGCTACCTCGATCTTCCGCGGCTTTGCCTTTGCGTTCAGCGGAAGGATGACGCTGAGGACACCGTCCTTGTAGGTGGCGCTGATGTTCTCGGTATCGATGCCTTCGCCGATGCTGAACTGTCGCAAGTAGGCGCCCTCGGGGCGCTCCTGTGTCAGCCACTTCACGCCGTCGGAGTTCGCGCCTGAACGGTAAGCGCGGATCGTGAGTAGCTGGCCGTCGACGTCAATATCGAGGCTGCCTGGGTCGATTCCTGGCATATCAGCTGTCAGGAAGTATCGGTCCTGGTCTCGGTAGAGATCAACGGGCATGGCGCGTGGCGCGGTGCGCGCCTGCAGCATGCCGGTGGCGACTCGTTCGAGCTCAGTGAAAGGGTCAAATGTCAGTGCCATTGAGATCAGTCTCCTTTCGATAGAAACCTGAGTCGGTTCCGCTCAGGTGTGATTTAGATTAGCACTCTGACCCTGAGAGTGCTAATAAAGAATGCTCAAAAATTGCTCAAAAGACCAACGCCACAGAGCTCACATTCCGGACCACTCGAGCCGTGTTCAACGACATCAATGCGCCCTGCCGCCATATCCGCAAGCAGCTACAGGCCCAAAAAGTAGCTGCCCCCATGTTTGAGGCGTATGGTGGTGTCCCACTCAGGAAAGGGAATGCAACATGAACGAGAAGAAGAAGCCCACCGAGGACACTGTTGACGAACCCGTAATGGACGGCGCTGACGAGGAATTCGATGGGGACGCAAACCCCCGCAAAGGGCAATCAGACCCAGGGCTGATCCGCCATCCCGACAAGGGCGACAAGACGACCGCGCCTTACAACCTGTAGAGCAGCCAGCAGCACTTCTGGACAAGACCACCAGTTGCGCCAACCACACTGCGCGAACCGCGCTATGTGATCCTGCAACACGAATATCCTCTTGCACATATCTGGCCGACTCGTACGGTGTTGACGCTCTGGTTCCGCATGCAATCACGAATGGCCCCCAGTAACCCTGCTCTCGCCACGGAGGAGGCGCGGGCCCACTGGGGGGCTATGTTCGTCGCTTCTGGACGGACTTAGCCCCGTTGGCTGGACAGGCGCCCGCGCTCCGTGGGAGTTGGCTTTCTCAAGCCCCCACAGTACGGATGCGGTCGCGGCCTCGAGGGCGCCGTGCTGCGAGATAACGCGTCGCTTGGATGGCTGGGGATGCCATTACTGCACAAAGAACATGGATACGTTGTCGCGGTTTGCGAGAGCAACGCTCATTGCGACGGGAGGGTCTTTGGGCTGGCGCATGACGCCCATAGATTGGTGTCGACTTACACGCATGGCATGCACTCGATGTCGTTGGTTGTGTCGGTGCGCGTCACGGCTTCCCCTGTCCGAAAGTTTGCTCGAATAGCGTCTGTGTGCCCACTGACATCTATGACTTGTTTCGGAGCCCTTTCTGCTCTCGCGTAGACGCGCGCACGGAGCTCGTCGAGCTGTTCTGGCGCGAGTGCTTGGTTCAGGATTTGTGCGATGCGTGTACGAGATAGACCGGCTTCTTCGCCGATTTGGGAGTGAGTGAGGCCGGCGCTCCGCGGCGCGAGAATACGGGGCCGGTCAGGTGATGGTTTGGACATGCAGCATCTGCCAACCGCCTGGGGTCTTGGCATTGCGCGCTGGCATGCTTGCGGTCTCGAAGACCTCTGTTTGGTCTCGCCCCTGACGCGTGCCGACCGCCGTCATGACACCACCGATCTTACCCATCTTCACTGGCGCTCTCACGAGGTCGAAACCCTCCGGCCGGTTCACCTTGAGCCAAACGTGGACTTCCTCGAGCGACTCCGCGACGCTTCACGCTCGACGGTTTCGACGAGTCGAATCGTGGCAAGCAGCATGACCTCAGGCGACTCGATCTTCAGCTATGAACCGGCTTTTACTATGGTTGTGCTTATGTGCCAGTACCAGCCCACCTGCCCAACGACGCGTCATCGGGAAGGGACTATTTGCCCTGAACGGATCCGCATTCAGAAGCACAACCAGAAGGTACAAAAACGCAACGCGGAAGTGCGTGAGCACAACCGCAAGGTTGATATCGAGAACCGGGTCGGGGCGGTCGTCGCCGTCGTCGCTGTCGTGGCTATCGCGGCTCTTGGCGTTTGGTGGTTCCTGCTGCGCTAAGGCTTTCCGCCATGCCGCCCACCTGGGTACGGCCAGCGGAATGAGTGACGCAACGCCTCAAGTACTCGAAGGTATGATGCTAATCATCGCCCTTGAAGTTACGCCGGACCCCACAGCAGCAGTGTCTCGAAGCGAACGGAAGACCAGCAAGCTCTTCTTCGAGCAAATGAAGGCTGGGCAACCTCTCATAATTCAGGGAACAGAGTAATGGCAGCTGCTCGAGGAGCCAGCAGTGCATTGGTCAACCGAGCGAAAAGCTGCGAAGCGCTCTGGAGCTTGAAGCGATTCAGCATTGGGTTTGCCGCAGCGATTCTCGTTCTGCTCATGGGCGGCCTGTTCAACCATTTCGCCCCCAGCAAGCCAGACTTCTTCCTGATCCTGCTCTTTCTCCTATCATCTGTCACCTTCATCAATGGCGCGTCCCGCGGCTTCGAGGGTCAAGGCTATTCCCAAGCATCGTCACGTTCATATCAACCGGTGCGGGGCGCCGTCGCCCTTCGCCCTATTCGCTTAGCCAAACCCGAAGCTCTCCTTGCGTCCGCGTGCTCACATCCCCCCTGTCGCCCCGTGATCGCTCAGTGGGGTCACCCTCGGGTTGTGGACACTACGCGAAGCAGACCCCCGTGTTCTGCTGGAACGGATGTCTCCTGACCACACGTAGGAAATTCACCCCGGAGTAGCGGCGAGAGGCCGCCCACCTCGTGATCGATACCGGCCGCGAGCGCGTGCACGTCGCCAAAGAACTCCGGCCCGGGGAACAACTCCTCGGCCGTTGGGTGAACCAAGAACGCGCACGGCTCGAAGGCCCGACCCCAGCCGAAACTCAACACGCCGAGACTCATGGGCGTTGCTCGCTCTGTCTACCACGCCTGGCGTTAGAAACGAAGCCGGCCTTGCTGGCCTGCGTGCGACAAATCCCGCGCACATTGATACGAGCGCGACGAATGACACGAACGCTTCCAGGACAGATCCCGACGATGTGGTGTTTCATGCCGACCGGGGTGCCCAGTTCACCTCGACACAGCTGCACGAGGTTTACCAGGCGCATGGACTCGCCCAGAAGCACCGCGGGGACGAGACGTCTAAAGCAGCGTAGTTTCCCATGTGCCCCAAATGTGCCCTGCGAACTGAGCTGGCGGTAGGCGAAACAAAAAAGCCCCGGAACTTCCGCAATTCTCTACGGCAGTTCCGGGGCCATCTGTCGGGATGACAGGATTTGAACCTGCGACCCCGTCGTCCCGAACGACGTGCGCTACCAAACTGCGCCACATCCCGATTTACGCTTTCGCGCAAGGAATACTCTATCGGGTCGCACTCGAAAAACGAAAACGGGCAGGGCGGTCAGCATGTCGCGGGCGGGGCTGTCAGCATGTCGCGCGGCGGCCGAGCTCGAGCCCGCGCACAAGCCGCTCCGGACCGGGCCCCGGCCCTGGCGACGCCGCTCGCTAGTCCAGCGTCGCGATCACCACGGGGGCGTCCTGCCCCGGCCAGGTCGCCGTAAGCGTGCCCACAGCCCCACGCGCAGCGGGTGAGTCGGTCTGCGGCACGTGGATCACCCTGAGCGTGGAGAAACCCGTCGAGGCGACGCTCACGCCGTCAGCGAGAGACACCTCAGCAGCCCAGAGCTCTGGCACCTGCGCGCCGGGCTCCCCCGACCCATGGATCGGCATTTGAATCGCCCGCGCGACGGTGCTGCCGTCGGGCTGGTGCACGAGCTCTTCACTGTTCGAGCCGCCCTGCGAGATCACCTGGGCGAGCACGGCGCGGTAGACGGGGTCGCCCGTCGCGGCAGTCACCCAGCGCGTGCCGAGCACGCCGTGCTCGGTCGTACCAACAAGGTGCGCCTCTCCGCCATCGAGCGGCGCGCTGCGGTAGGTGAGCGGCACGTGGTAGACCTTGTCCTCGCCAGCGGAGACAAGGATCCCGTCGATGCCAACCTCGCCTTCAGGGTCGTCGAGGCGGTAGCCCGAGACGCGCGTGAGCTTTGAGATGTCGCCAGTAAACCAGGGCTGCTTCGGCAGCCACTCGGCGATGAGTTCGAGCTTCGAAGGGACGAGCGTGGTGTCGATGTAGAGGAGTGCCATGACCCGATCATACGGGGCCGACGCGTGAGCGAAAACAGAAACGCCCACACCCTGGCAACAGCTCAGGGTGTGGGCGCGAAACGCGAAAGCGGCGCTTACTTCTGGTTCTTCAGGCGCGATGCCGAGCGGGCGCGCAGCGACGCGTCGAGCTCGACCTTGCGAATGCGGATCACGTCGGGGGTCACCTCGACGCACTCGTCTTCGCGGGCGAACTCGAGGCTCTCCTCGAGGGTCAACACGCGGGGAGGAGTCATCGACTCGAACGAGTCTGACGAAGCTGCACGCATGTTGGTGAGCTTCTTCTCCTTGGTGATGTTCACGTCCATGTCTTCCGAGCGCGAGTTCTCACCGATAACCATGCCCTCGTAGACCTCCTGCGTGGGCTGCACGAAGAAGCTCATGCGCTCCTGGAGGTTGATCATCGAGAACGGGGTCACGACGCCCGAGCGGTCGGCGACGATCGAGCCGTTGTTGCGGGTGACGATCTGGCCTGCCCACTCGTCGTAGCCGTGCGAGATCGCGTTCGCGATGCCGGTGCCGCGTGTGGTTGTCATGAACTCCGAGCGGAACCCGATTAGGCCGCGGGCGGGCACGATGAACTCCATGCGAACCCAGCCGGTGCCATTGTTCACCATGTTCTCCATGCGGCCCTTACGCGCTGCGAGCAGCTGCGTGATCGCGCCGAGGTGCTCTTCGGGCGTATCGATCGTGAGGTGCTCGTAGGGCTCGTGGGTCTTTCCATCGACCTGCTTCGTGACAACCTGCGGCTTGCCGACGGTGAGCTCGAAGCCCTCGCGGCGCATGTTCTCGACGAGGATCGACAGCGCGAGCTCGCCTCGGCCCTGTACCTCCCACGCGTCGGGGCGGTCGGTGTCGAGCACCTTCAGCGACACGTTACCGATGAGCTCGCGGTCAAGGCGATCCTTGATCATGCGGGCGGTGAGCTTGTGGCCCTTCACCTTGCCGACGAGCGGCGAGGTGTTCGCACCGATTGTCATCGAGATTGCGGGCTCGTCGACCTCGATGAGCGGCAGCGGACGGGTGTCTTCAGCGTCGGCAATGGTCTCGCCGATGGTGATGTTCTCGATACCCGCGATTGCAACGATGTCACCGGGGCCGGCCTTCTCTGCCGGGTAGCGGGTGAGCGCCTTGGTGAGCATGAGCTCGGTGATACGCACGTTCTGCTGGGTGCCGTCGCTCTTGACCCAAGCGACGGTCTCGCCCTTGTGGATCCAGCCGTTGTGCACGCGCAGCAGCGCGATACGGCCGAGGAACGGCGAGGAGTCAAGGTTCGTGACGTGCGCCTGCAGCGGGTGCTCGTCATCGTACGTCGGTGCGGGCACCTGCTCAAGGATCACGCCGAAGAGCGCCTCAAGGGTGTCGCCGTCGGGCAGCGTGCCGTTGGCGGGCTCGTTCAGGCTCGAGGCACCGGCGCGGCCCGACAGGTAGACGACGGGAACGTCGAGGATCGCATCAACGTCGAGGTCTGGGTGCTCTTCAGCGATATCGGAAGCCAGGCCGAGCAGCAGGTCCTGCGCCTCGCCGACAACCTCGGGAATCCGGGCGTCGGGGCGGTCGGTCTTGTTCACCGCGAGGATCACGGGGTGCTTCGCCTCAAGCGCCTTGCGCAGCACGAAGCGGGTCTGGGGCAGCGGGCCCTCGGACGAGTCGACGAGCAGCACGACGCCGTCAACCATCGAGAGTGCGCGCTCGACCTCGCCACCGAAGTCGGCGTGGCCGGGGGTGTCGACCACGTTGATGGTGATCGGGCCGTTCTTCGCGTGCTCGCCCTCGTAGCTGATGGCGGTGTTCTTCGCGAGAATGGTGATGCCCTTCTCGCGCTCGAGGTCGTTGGAGTCCATAACGCGGTCATCGACGTCTGCGTGTGCGTCGAATGAGTTCGTCTGACGCAGCATGGCGTCAACGAGCGTGGTCTTGCCGTGGTCGACGTGTGCGACGATGGCGACGTTACGAAGGTCTTCGCGTGTGGCAAGAGCCATAGGGGTGGATCCTCACGATCATAAAATAGCGAACGTTCTATCATACCCGTTCACGACTCATCCCGCGACCCGCGCGGGAAATGCGCGAGTTGCGGAGCAGGCCGAGACGGACCTCGGAGCGACGTCTGCCCCGGAAACCCTGCCCGAGCCGCACGGCGCGGGCGCCCCTCTAGCGTAGTAGGTCGCCGCCCACCGCGGGAATGCGGTGGGCGGCGACCTACTGATGTGGCTGCGCGGCTGGACTCGGCTACTCGAGCCCCTCGGCCACTCGAAGCGCCCGCGCAAGCTCTCGCCGCTCGGCCTGCTCGGCGGGGTCGGGCACCGGAAGCGAGGCGAGCAGACGCTGTGTGTAGGTCTCCCGCGGGGCGCGAAGCACTTCGGAGGTCGGGCCGCTCTCGACGAGCTCTCCGCGGTACAGCACGCCCACGCGATCGGCGAGCGCGTCGACGACCGCGAGGTCGTGCGTGATGAACAGCGCGGCGAACCCAAGCTCAGCCTGCAACTCGGTGAATAGCTCGAGCACTCGCGCCTGTACCGATACGTCGAGCGCGCTCGTCGGCTCATCGGCGATGAGCAGCTTCGGATCGAGCGCGAGCCCGCGCGCAAGCGACGCGCGTTGACGCTGCCCGCCTGAGAGCTCGTGCGGATACCTGTCGCCGTAGGCGCGCGGGAGCTGCACGGACTCGAGCAACGCGTCGACACGCGGCCTTGCCTCGGCGACGGATCGCGCGACCCTGTGAACGATGAGCGGTTCGGCGACGTTCTCGGCGATTGTCAGTAGCGGGTTGAAGCTCGACGCCGGGTCCTGGAACACGAACCCGATGCTCTTTCGGAGCGGCCTGAACGCGCGCTCTTTGAGCCCGACCATCTCATGGCCGAGCACGGTGAGCGAACCGCCTGTCGCGCCGGTCAGGCCTGCAATCGTGCGGCCGATCGTCGACTTGCCTGATCCTGATTCGCCGACGAGGCCGTAGACCTCGCCCGCCCGGATCTCGAAGTCGACGCCGCGCACGGCCTTGAAACCTGGCCGCCCGAGCCTTCCCGGGTACTGGATCTCCAGGCCGCGCGCCGAGACGAGCGCCGGAGCCCCCTCCCCCGCTGACGCGGCATTCGCTGCGGCATCGGTGGGCCGCTCCGCAGCGCGGATCCTGCCGTCGCCGAGCTTGAGCACGGCGCCGAGCAGCTGCTTCGTGTAATCCTCGCGCGGGTTCGCGAAGACCTCTGCGACTGGCGCCTGCTCGACGACCTTGCCCTGGTACATCACGGCGACGTCGTCGGCGAGGTCAGCAACGACTCCCATGTTGTGGGTGATGAGCAGGATCGCGGTGCCGAGGTCGTCCCTGAGCTTCCGCAGCAGGTCGAGGATCTCGGCCTGCACGGTCACGTCGAGCGCCGTCGTCGGTTCGTCGGCGACGATGAGGCCGGGCTTCAGCGCGAGCGCCATCGCGATCATCACACGCTGCTTCTGCCCGCCCGAGAGCTGGTGCGGGAAGTAGTCGACCCGCTCCTCAGGATCAGGGAGCCCGACGAGTGCGAGCATCTCTATCGCTCGCGCCCGCAGCTGCTTCTTCGAGAGCTTCTCGTGCGCTCGCAGCCCCTCCGCGATCTGCCAGCCGATCGTGTACACCGGGTTCAACGCCGTCGAGGGCTCCTGGAACACCATCGCGACGTCTCTGCCCCGCACCGCACGCAGCGCCTCAGCAGACAGCTGCAGCACGTCACTCGTTCCGCTGCCGTCGCGCGCCGCGAGCAGCACCGAGCCGCGAGAAACTGCTGTCTCTGGCAGCAGCCCGAGCACGGTGCGGGCCGAAACGGTCTTGCCCGATCCTGATTCGCCGACGACCGCGAGCACGCGACCAGGCTGCACTGCGAGCGAGACACCGTCGACGGCTTTCACGTCGCCGTGATCGGTCGCAAATGTGACCTCGAGGTCGCGAATATCGAGAACCTTACTCATCGCACTCCCCCTGTCTCTGTAGCGGCATCGCCGCCACCCTGTGGCGCTTCGCCCGGCACAGTCGAAGTCATCGCCGTATTCGCCACGCGGCCACTGCCCGCCCTGGCCTTTCGCCGGACCCGCAACCGCGGGTCCGCGAGGTCGTTCAGGCTCTCACCGGTGAGGGTGAGCCCCATCACAACGAGCACAATCGCGAGCCCGGGCCAGACACTCGTCCACCACACCCCGTTCGTCACATCTGCGATCGCCTTGTTGAGGTCGTAGCCCCACTCGGCTGCCGAGTTTGGCTCGATGCCAAACCCGAGAAATCCCAGCCCCGCGAGGGTGAGAATTGCCTCCGACGCGTTCAACGTGAAGACGAGCGGCAGGGAGCGGGTCGAGTTACGCAGCACGTGCCGGAACATGATTCGCCCGCGGCTCGCGCCGACGACTCTCGCCGACTCTACGAACGCCTCAGACTTCACTCGCACGACCTCAGACCGCACGACCCTGAAGTACTGCGGAATAAACACTACAGTGATCGACAGCGACGCGGCCCAAATGCCGCCCCACAGGCTCGATTGTCCACCGGAAATGACAATCGAGAGCACAATGGCAAGGAGCAGCGACGGGAAGGCGTAGATCGCGTCAGCGATCATCACAAGCACCCTGTCGAGCGCGCCGCCGACGTAGCCCGACAGCAACCCGAGCATCGTGCCGGCAAAGATTGAGCTCACGACTGCGATCACGATCACGAGGAACGCCGTGCGCGCACCCCAGATGACGCGCGAGAGCACGTCATAGCCGGCGATCGTCGTGCCCAGTGGGTGGGCGGCAGACGGCGCGGTGAGCGAGCCAAAATCACCGTCTGGTCCGCTCAACGCGGAATACGAGTACGGCGCGAGGATCGGAGCACACAGCGCGACGAGCGCGAAAATGGCGACAAGCACAAGCCCCGTGATCAACATGCCGCGCTGGAGGCCAACGCTTTGGTGGAGCTGTTTCACGAGCGGGAGGTTATGCCAGCCGCGCTCGCGCGGAGGCACGACGGGAATGATTTCGGTCGACATATCAGTACCTCACTCTCGGATCGATGAGGGCGGCGACGACGTCGACGATGAAGTTCGACAGCGCAACGATGACGGCGAGGAGCGCGACAATGCCCTGCACAGCGACAAAGTCGCGTGCACTGAGGTAGTGGGCGAGCTGGAAGCCGAGCCCCTTCCACTCAAACGTGGTTTCAGTGAGCACGGCGCCACCGAGCAACATCGCGATCTGGAGACCGATAACGGTGATGATCGGGATCAGCGCCGGGCGGAAGGCATGCTTCGTGGCCAGGCGATACTCGCCAACTCCGCGTGATCGGCCTGAGTCGATGTATTCGCGCCCGATCGTACCGATCATGTTCGTGCGGACGAGCCTCAGGAAGATCCCGGCCGTCATCATGCCAAGCGTCAGCGCGGGAAGTACTGCGTGGGAGAGCACATCTCCAACGTTTGCCAACGAACCGGTCCGTATCGCGTCGATGAGATAGATGCCGCTCGGGTTTGCCAGCGTTTGCAGTTGCAACTCGGTGGCAATCGACGCACGGCCGGACACTGGGAACCAGCCGAGCCACACCCCAAAAATGAGCTTCATGATAAGGCCAGAGAAGAACACCGGGGTCGCGTACGTGAAGATAGCGAAGACGCGCAGCGCCGCATCGGGGCCACGGTCCCGGTAGTAGGCGGCGAGGATGCCGAGTGGGATGCCAACGACGAGCGCGACGATCAGGGTGTACACGGCGAGTTCCAGGGTGGCCGCCCCGAAGGTGACGAGCACCTCGGTCACCGGCCGCCGGTCACTAAACGTGACACCAAAGTTGCCAGTAAATATCTGGCCGAGGTACTCGAGATACTGCACGATCAGCGGGCGGTCGTAGCCCGCCTCGGCAACGCGTTTGGCGAGCTCAGCCGGGGGCAGCCTGTCGCCAACGGAGGCTGAAATCGGGTTGCCGAGCGTTCGCATGAGGAGGAACACCATCGTCATCAGAATGAAGACGGTGGGGATGATGAGGAGTGCACGCCACAGGATAAATCTTCCGAGGCCACCACCCTTCATCTTCGCGCGTGCGGTCACCGCGGGAGCGGCTTCTGTAATTACCATTGCAGGAATTCAGAGACACGGTAGGCGGGCGGAAGCGCGTCGCGCCCCCGCCCGCCGAACCAAGTTACTTCGTGAGCGACCCGAAGCGGAACTTGAACGACGCGTCAAGCGTCACCCCGTCGACGCCGTCAACTGCAACCGCAACCTGCGCGCCCTGCTGCATCGGCAGCGTGGAGAGATCCTCCGCGAGCTTGTCCTGCGCCTGCTCGAGCAGCTTGCCGCGTTCGGCCTCGTCGCCTGTCACGCGCTGCTCGTCGATGAGCTTCACAACGTCAGCGTTCTCGTAGTGGTTCACGAGGAAGTTGTCCGGCGAGAAGAACGGCGTCAGGTAGTTGTCGGGATCAGAGTAGTCGGGGAACCAGCCGAGCTGGTGCGCCGGGTAGAGGTCCTTCACGCGGTCCTCGGTGTACTGGCCCCATTCAGTCGACTGCAGGTCGACGGTGAACAGACCGCCAGCCTCGAGCTGAGACTTGATCTGCGCGTACTCCTCTGCTGAGGCGGCGCCGTAACGCTCCCCCGCGTACTGCAGCTTGAGATTCACAGGTGTCTCAACGCCTGCATCGGAGAGGCGCTTGGCTGCGCGCTCGGCATCAGGCCCCCCTTCACCATCACCGTAGAGGCCCTTCAGCGACTCATTCGCACCGAGGAGTCCCTCAGGGATGTACGAGTACAGCGGAGTGTAGGTTCCCTTGAACACCTCGGTCGAGATCTTCTCGCGATCGAGCGAGTCTGCGACGGCCTGGCGCACTGCGAGCGCCTTCGCCGGGTCAGCCCCGTCCACTCCCGTGCCGAACGGTTGCGTGTTGAAGTTGAACACAATGTACCGGATCTCGCCGCCCGGGCCCTTGACGACATTCAGGCCATCGGTGCTCTCGAACTTCTCGACGTCGGTCGCCGAGATATTGCGGAATGCGACGTCGACTGCCTTCGTCTCGATCGCCTGGCTGAGATTCGACTCGTTCGCGAAGTACTTCACGTTGATCGAGTCAGTCTTCGGAGCACCCCAGAGGCCCTCGTAGCCATCGAACGCCTGATAGGCGATGAGGTTGCCCTTGTCATAGTTTGTCACCGCGTACGGACCAGCGAAGGGGTTGGCCTTCACGAGTTCCTGGTCGTCTAGGATTGCGTCTGCTGGGAAGACATCCTCATCGACGATCGGCCCGACTGGGCTCGAAAGCACCTGCGGGAAGGTCTGGTCATTCTCGGACTTGAGCTTGAATACGACTGTGGTGTCGTCCGGTGTCTCGATGCTGTCGAGGTTTGCAAGCAAACTCGAAGGCCCATTCGGATCCGCGATTGCGACCTGACGGTCGAACGTGAACTTCACGTCCGAGCTCGTGAGCTCATTCCCGTTGGCAAACGTCAGCCCGGGCTTCAACTTCACCGTGTATTCAGTCGGGGCGGTGAACTCCGCTGACTCTGCGATGTCAGGCGCAACGGTCGACTCGCCCACGGGGTTATTCAGCAGGAATGGGTACACGTTCGTCATGACACCGAACGAGCCGTTGTCGTATGCGCCTGCGGGGTCGAGCGACGTCACCGTTTCGGTCGTGCCGATGGTGACCGCGCCGCCGCCCGAGCTGCCACCGTCTCCGCCCCCGTTGTTACCGCCCGATGCGCACGAGCTCAAGAGCAGCGCCGCCGCGCCAGCGAGTGCGACAGAAGTAAATAGCGTCTTCTTCAATTCTTCCTCCATTGGAAACTCATACGCGCAGCGTTGCCCGTACTAATTGCGTTTCAGATCACTTCACACACTAGTGGGCCATTGCCCCAAGCGTTAACCGCTTGTAGCAATGGCCCACGAATTGTGACCTAGGAGTGACGCTCGGTGGCCCTCTCCCCTAGATCTTGGCTACGCCTGCGCACCCGCCTGACCGCCACCCGCGAAGGGTGCGCTGCCGGGGCCCGACACGGGAGCGTGCGGAACATGGTCTCCAGCGCTTCCGATGCCGAGTTCGATCGACGCACCGGGAATCGCCGCGAGAAGATTCCTCGTGTACTCCTGCTGCGGGTTCTCGAACACTTCCTCGGTCGTCGCCTGTTCGACAATCTTGCCCTGCTGCATCACGCACACGCGGTCAGCAATCAGGCGCACGACCGCGAGGTCGTGCGTGATGAACAGGTAGGTGAGCCCGAGATCTCGCTGCAGCTCGGCGAGCAGATCAAGGATCTGGGCCTGCACCAGCACGTCAAGCGCCGACACAGCCTCGTCAAGGACGAGAATGTCAGGCTTGAGCGCGAGTCCACGGGCAACAGCAACGCGCTGACGCTGGCCGCCCGAGAGCTCGTTCGGGTACCGTGTCGCGAGCTCCCGCGGCAGCGATACCTGGTCGAGCAGCTCGTTGACCCGCTGCTTGCGGCTGGCCATGTCGCCGACCTTGTGGATGTTCAGCGGCTCCATGATCGTGTTACCGATGTTGTGGAGAGGGTCGAGCGAACCGTACGGATCCTGGAACACAGGCTGCAGCGTTCGGCGCAGCTCGAAGAGCTCGCGACCACTGAGCTTTGCCGTGTCCTTGCCTGCAATCTTCACCGAACCGCCGGTGGGCTCCTCAAGCTGGAGCACCATCTTGGCGATCGTCGACTTGCCCGAACCGGACTCGCCTACGAGGGCGAGGGTCTCGCCACGGTTAATCGTGAAGTTCGCACCCTCGACCGCGACGAAGTCCTCGCTGCTGAAGTTGCCCTTGCGCAGCTTGTACACCTTGCGCAGGTTCTCCACCTCAATGAGGGGCTCGCCAACCTTGCCGCCCCGGGTCTCCGCCTCAGCGAGCGCCGCGACGTCAAACGTGCTCGTCGGGGCAGCCGGGATGGCAGCGTCCGCCCCGATCCGGCGCGATGCCAGGCTCGGCGCCGCAGCGACCAGTCGCTTGGTGTAGGGGTGCTGCGGATCCTGCAGAATCTGACGACTCGGTCCAGATTCCACGATGTTTCCCTGATACATCACGATGAGCTTCTCCGCGCGCTCAGCAGCGAGACCGAGATCATGCGTGATGAAGACCACGGCGGTTCCGAGCTCACTGGTGAGCTTGGCGAGGTGGTCGAGCACCACTCGCTGCACGGTCACGTCGAGGGCACTTGTTGGCTCGTCAGCGATGAGCAGCTCTGGCTTCGCCGAGAGCCCAATGCCAATGAGAGCGCGCTGCTTCATACCGCCCGAGAACTGGTGCGGGTACTGCTTCATGCGCTTCTCAGCGTCCTGCAGTCCGGCCTGCTCGAGCACTTCGACCGCGCGGGCACGCACGTCTTTCTTGCTCTTTGCGAGGCCATTCGCCCGGATCGCTTCCTCAACCTGGAAGCCGACCGACCACACCGGGTTCAGGTTCGACATCGGATCCTGCGGAACCAGGCCGATCTCGCGACCACGGATCGACTCCATCTCGCGACGGCCGATACCGACGAGCTCGCGACCGTTCCACTGCACCGAACCACCGGTGATCTCACCGGTACCCGGAAGCAGGTTGATGACCGCATGCATCGTCGTCGATTTGCCGGAGCCCGACTCACCAACGATCGCTACAGTCTCACCTGGGTAGACGTCGAGGTTGATGCCGTGCAGCACCTCTTTCGCGGTCTTGTCTGTCTTGAAGGCGACCTTCAGGTCGCGCACGCTGAGCAGCGGTTGCATGTCGCTCATCGGCGGGCCCTCGCCTTCGGATCGAGCGCGTCACGAACGACCTCGCCAAGCATGATGAATGCGAGGACGGTGACGCTGAGCGCGATTGACGGGTAGATAAGGTTCTCGGGCTTCGTTCGCAGGTCGCTCTGTGCGGCACTAATGTCGTTGCCCCAGCTCATGAAGTCCTTCGCTGGAAGGCCAACGCCAAGGAAGGAAAGCACTGCCTCAGCGACGATCGCGGCTGACAGCGAGAGGGTCGTGACAACGATCACGGGTGCGATCGAGTTCGGCAGCACGTGCTTCCACAGCGTTCCCTGGCCCGAGAGACCGAGCGCGCGCGATGCCATCACGTAGTCGCTGTTCTTTACTCGGAAGATCTCGGCTCGCAGAATACGCGCGGTCACCGGCCACGAGAAGCCGCCGATTGCAAGCGAGATCACGAGGATGTTTCGGTGTTCGCTCATCACGCTCATCACGACGACGGCAGCGAGGATGTATGGAATCGAGAAGAAGATGTCACCGAGACGCGAAAGGATCGTGTCGACCCAACCACCGAAGTAGCCAGCGAGCGCGCCCATCACAATTCCGATAACAAAGGTCATGACAATGACCACGAGACCTACCGACACTGAGGTCGACGTACCGTGAATCACGCGAGAGTAGATGTCGCAGCCCTGCTTGTTGAAGCCAAGGGGGTGCCCCGCGGCCGGGCCGGCGTTCGACAGCCCCAGCTGGCACGCGCGGGGGTCAACCTGAGTGAACCAGGTTGGGAACAGCGACACAACGAGCACGAGCAGGATGATCGCAGCCGAGATCCAGAACATGGGCCGACGCCGCATGTCTTTCCAGGCATCGCTCCAGAGGTTCGACTTCGTCTCACTGACCTTAACGGCGTCAACTGCGGCCACTGAGTTCTCGTCGAACGGTGCGACGAAGTGCTCGATGGCGGGACGCTTCTGTGAGGAATTTTGTAGTGACTCAGGCATAACGGATCCTCGGGTCGAGCGCGGCGTAGAGCAGGTCTACGATGAGGTTCACGGCAAGGTAGAACAGCACCATGATCGTGACGAACGACACGACGGTAGCGTTCTCACCGCGGAGGATCGCCTGGTACAGGGTGTTACCAACGCCTGGCACGTTGAAGATGCCCTCGGTGACTGTCGCACCGACGAGCAGCACACCAAAGTTTGCGGCGCTGTTCGTGACTGTCGGAATGAGCGAGTTGCGGAGCACGTGCACCGGAACGACACGGCCGCGCGACAGCCCCTTCGAGTACGCGGTACGAACGAAGTCCTGGTTCAGCGTGTCGATCACTGAGGATCGCGTCAGACGCATCGAGGTCGCGTAGAGCGAAATTCCGAGCACGATTGCGGGAAGCAGGAGATCCTTGATTGGCGCGCCGGGACCAGCCGTGGCGCGGAACCAGCCGAGCTCGATCGCGAAGAAGTACTGCGCGATAAAGGCGATGACGAAGATCGGCACGCTCATGAGGAGCAGGCCGATAAGCAGGTTGACGTTGTCAAACAGCTTGCCCTTGCGCAGGCCCGAGAAGAGGCCGATGACGACTGCAAGGACGAACTCGATGGCGATTGCCATAATCGCGAGCGTTGCGGTCACCGGGAAGGTGCGGGCGAGGATCGTGCTGACAGGCTGGCCAGAGAAGCTCACGCCGAAGTCACCGACAAGAATGCCCTTGAGATAGAGCAGGTACTGCACGATGAAGGGCTTGTCGAGGTTGTACTGCGCTCGCAGCTTCTCGAGCACGATTGGGTTCGGGGTCTTGTCACCGAACATGGCGATGATGGGATCGCCGGGCATGGCAAACACCATGAAGTAGATCAGGAAGGTCGTGCCCAAAAGCACTGGGACGACCTGAAGGATGCGGAAGACGATGTATCTCAGCATGGTGCTGTCGTCCCCCGTTCAGACTGCGTATGCATAACTAGTTGTTTCTCTCGCTGTGATTGCGCGATGCGAAGTCGAGACTCCGGTGTCTCCGGTTCGCACGACTCTGTGTTCCCGCTTTGCAAATGCCGTGTAGGCCAAGAAAACGGGGTTAGGGCCCCGGGCTTTCGCCCGGGGCCCTAAAAGAAGTGCATTACTTCTTGGTGATGTCCTGGTAGACAGGCACGGAGTTCCAGCCGAACTGGACGTTGTCCACCGACTCGCCGAAGCCACCAGTTACGTTGGAGTACCACAGCGGAGTTGCGGGCAGGTCTGCGAGCAGAACTTCCTGCGCCTCCTGGAACAGCTTGTTCGCTGCTGCCGGATCGGTCTCCTGCGCGCCCTGCTTGAGGAGGCCGTCGAACTCAGCGCTCGAGTAGTCACCGTCGTTCGAGCCAGCGTTCGTTGCGTACAACGGTCCGAGGAAGTTGAACAGACCCGGGTAGTCAGCCTGCCAGCCGGTACGGAAGGCAGTCGTGATGGTGCGGTTGGTGATCTCGGTGCGAGCCTCAGCGAAGGTCGGGTACGGCTTGCCAGCCGCGTCGATGCCGAGGGTGTTCTTGACCGAGTTGGTGACAGCGTCGACCCAGGCCTGGTGGCCACCGTCGGCGTTGTACGCGATCTCGAAGGAGCCGGTCCACGGCGAGAGCTTGTCTGCCTCAGCCCAGAGCTTCTTTGCTTCCTCGGGGTTGTACTTGAGGACCTCTGCGCCCTTGAGCTTGTCGCTCCAGCCGTCGATGACGGGTGAAGTGAAGTCGCTCGCCGGGGTGCGAGTGCCATCGAAGATCACCTTGGTGATCTCGTCACGGTCGATTGCCATCGAGATAGCTGCGCGGCGGAGCTTGCCCTCTTCACCGCCGAAGTGCTCGAGGCGCTCCGGGATGGTGAAGGACTGGAAGATCGCTGCGGGCTGGTTCACGGCACGGTCGCCGAGGTCCGACGCGAAGTTCGCGAGGGCCGCATCGGGGATCGCGTCGAGCACGTCGAGGTTGCCGCCCTGCAGGTCAGCGTACGCCGCGTCCTGCGAAGCGTAGAAGACGATGGTCAGGCCGTCGTTCTTGACCTCGCGAGGACCGGTGTAGTCCTCGTTCTTGGTGAGCTTGATCTGCACGTCATGCTCCCAAGCGCCCTCACCGTCGACCTTGTACAGGCCGTTGCCGATCGGGTTCTGGCCGAATGCCTCGAGGTCCTCAAATGCGACGTCGGGCAGCGGGTAGAAGGCCGAGTAGCCGAGGCGCAGCGGGAAGTCCGACGCGGGCTGCTTGAGCTTCACGGTGAACTGGTAGTCGCCGTCGACAACGAGTCCCGACATGTCTCCGACAGCACCGTAAACGTCGTCGTCCGTACCGGCTTCGCCGTCCGGGCCATCGTTGATCTCGAAGCCCTCAATGTCCTCGAAGAAGTAGTTCGAGAGGTGCTGCAGCTCGTTGCTTGCGCCCTGGTTCCAGGCCTTCACAAAGTTCTCAGCCTTGACGGGGGTGCCGTCAGTGAACGTTGCATCCTCGCGGAGCTTGATCGTGAACTCGGATGCGTCCTCGTTCGGCTCGATCGACTCTGCGACCTCGTTGTGCGGCGCGCCGTCGGCACCGTAGCTCACGAGACCAGCGAAGATCGCGTCAAGAATCTTGCCGCCACCTACCTCGTTCGTGTTTGTCGGGATAAGCGGGTTCTGGGGCTCCGAACCGTTGGCGGTAATGATTCCCCCGCCGCCACCGTTTTCGCCGCCCTTGTCGCCTCCGCCGGTCGAGCAACCGGCAAGTGCCAGGGAGCCCGCTGCGGCGAGGGCAACAATGCCCACCCCAATGCGTGAACGCTTCACTGGTTTCCTCCTTGTATTGACTCCCGACCCGTACCGAAGTGACGTGCGGTGCACGCCGGAAAATGGGTCCAGAGTATGTAGGTATTTCCGCTTCGCAGTTTAAGCCACAGCACTCTAGCTATGCGAATCTTGTGCCCCCTCGTGACTGACTCGTAACCGTGACTTGAGGCGCCACCAAATCATTCACCCACATGTGCTGGAAACTTGTACGAATCATGCAATTTCTTCGACATACCTGAGCTTCTGCCCTCCATATTCAATAGTGAGCGTCCCGCGTGTCGCTCGCGAAGGCAAAAGTCTCACCGTAGTTCATGCCACGAACTCGTCGGCCCAGCTACGCTGATCCTGTGACCGAACACCGACGCGAACCCGCTCCCCCAGATCTCCGCCCGAGGCTGAGGTGGGAGCTCGCGATCGTGCTCGCCCTGTCTTTTGGCTACGCGGGCGCGCGGGCGATAATTACGATCTTGGAGCGGCTCGCGCAAGACACTGCGCTAGCAAACCAGACCGCGACCATTAATAGGCCGATGTCGGGTCAGCAGTACTTCGACCTTGCCTACCAACTACTCGGCATTGTTGGAGGCCTGGCCCCGGTTGCACTCGTCGTGTTCTTCCTGTGGCGGGACAACAAGCCGCACCTGGGCGATCTCGGCCTCGGTGCAAGACCGTTGACGCTCACCGGCGCCCCGGGTGGGATGAGTTTCACCCAGCTCGCGAGTGGCCGAGGCGGCTGGCCATGGCTTCGCGAGTCTGGCAACGGATTTCTCCTCGCCGCCGCCATTGGTATCCCTGGTCTCGCGTTCTATCTCTTCGCGAAATGGATCGGCATCAACACGACAGTCGTACCGACGACGCTCGACGCGTTTTGGTGGACCGTGCCCGTGCTCATCCTCAACGCCGCACGGGCCGCACTCAGCGAGGAACTTATCGTCGTTGCCTACTTCTTCGATCGGCTCAAGCGGCTTGGGGTTGGGGTCTGGGCAACGATCATCGCCAGCGCGCTGCTACGTGGCAGCTATCACCTCTACCAAGGCTTCGGCGGGTTTATCGGAAACGTGGTGATGGGCATCGTCTTCGGCTGGGTCTATCAGCGCTGGGGCCGGTCGCTCCCGCTGATCGTCGCTCACCTCTTGCTCGATATCGTCAGCTTCGTCGGCTATCCCCTCGCGCTCGCCCTGTGGCCGGCGCTCTTCGGGTAGTCGCACGCCGGCCTCAGCCAGGGCAGGCCTACAGTGGCTTCGCGCTGTCGGCCACAGCCTGCATGAGGCCCCATACCTCGTTGTAGAGCTTGGGGTCAGCTTCGCAAGTGCCCTCGGGGCGCACAACGGTCCAGGTGTTGCCTTCGCCCTTCTCGATGCCCCAGGGGCTCTGCCCCGTCGGGCTCCGCATCTCTGAGCACGAGTCTGGGAAGGTGTTCATGAGACCCGATTCGAACATGACTCGCTCGGGTGGCCCGGCCTGATAGAACCAGAGCGGATTCGTGAGTTTCTGCGAGGACTCAACCGAGATCCCTGCAAACGAGATGTCCATAGAGATCGGGTTGGGCCCAACGTCAACCTTCGGCGCCTCCTCAACTTCGGGCTCCTCGGGAGTGGTCGGCGGAGTCTCGCTCTCGGTGGGTTCCGGCTCGGTTGGCGTGGGTGCCGGCGCCTCGGTTGTTGGCGCTGGAGTCTGCTCGTCTGTGCCCCGAATCGCGTTCACGACAAGGAGTGCGCCAACGAGGGCGAGCACTGCAACCGCAGCAACAATGATCCACGGCAATGCGGCGTTGGAACGCTTCGACTCGGCAGGGACGGGGCGCGTCGGCAGCTCCTGCCGGACATCGCGCGTCGCGCGGGCCCTGACTGGGCCGGGGGCCGGCGCGCCGGAGGCCGCAGCCGCGGTCCGCGGTGCAGCCGCGGGCGTAGGCGCGAACGGGGCGGTCGGAGCGTCGGCAGGAACAGCCGGCCTCGGGGCCGGCTGTTCCTGCGCGGCCTGCGGGCGCACTGCAGGCGCCGGATCGAAAGCTCGTGTCGCGGCCGAGGTGTCGACGGCCTCCGCGGGCTTCGTCGAAGTCTCTAGGGCGCCGGTGTCGGTATTGTCCGAGTCAAGCGGGCCGAAGAGTTCTTCCAAAGGGTCTCTACTCACAGCACAAGCCTAAACGACGAAGCCTGAATCACCAGATCGGCGCCTCAGAGGAGCGCGTCGAGCTCTTCCCGGCGATGCTCGAACGCTGCGACCCGAGCCTCGTGTCGGGCCATGATTCCTGCGTCTCGCAACGCAATCGTTCCCGGGTCGCCCCTGTCGAGCCCCGCCTTCCATCGAGTTTCGATGAGCCCCATCCGGCGGGTCACAGCGTCAAGGAGTTCCCTGCCATCGACACCGCCATACGTCTCCGCGGCGATCTTGATGCGGTCAGCTGCCTCCGCAGGCGGGATCTCGCGGAGCAGCGGAACGCCAGACCACACCAGAAATGCGAGGTCGTCGAGCGGCAAGCCCGGGCCGGCCCTGTCCCAGTCGATCATTCCGGCGAACTCGCCGTCGACAACGACCCAGTTGTACAGGCCCGGGTCGTTGTGGCAAATGATCTCTCCACGATCCTGGGCTAGTCGCAGCTCCCCCGGGCGCCACACATTACTCGTTGGCTCGAAGTCAGCGACGGCGTCATGGAACCGACGAAGCCATCCGACCGCGGCGGCGAGCGCGCGCGCGCTCGGCTGCTCGCGCTCTGGATCAAGCGTGTCTCCAGGCAGGTAGCTCAGCACTTCGCGTCCAGCGTCATCGGTGCCGTACACCTCGGGGATGCCGTCGAGGCCCTTGGCTGCGAGATGCGCAAGCAACTCGTGCACCGCGGGCGTCCAAGCGCCTGTAGGTCGGTGCACGCGTGTCACCCCATCAGGCCCTTGGATACGCCAGACCCCGCCAGATCCGCCAGGCAGGTGTTCACCGCGTTGAGTTTCTTCCACAGATCGAGCCTACGGGGTGAGACCGTGCGATCGCGCGAAACAGACAGCGTGGCCACCTTGTCACTTAGACGCGACGGATGCGCTCGCGGACCTCCCGGATCTCTCGCAGGTTAATTGGTGAAGTCGGAGCCGGGTCGCCGTGCATCTGCACGTGGAGGCTCTGCATCCGTGTGTCGAGCTCAGCGGCGGAATCAGCGGCTTGCTTCAGCTCGGCCATCATCTCTTCCGGCACCTGCCGCTGGTATTTGTAGTAGATCTTGTGCTCGAGGCTTGCCCAGAAGTCCATGGCGATCGTACGAAACTGGACCTCGACTGGTACATCAACTCGGCCACTCGAAAGATATACGGGCACCGACAAGATCGCGTGCAGGCTCTTGTAGCCGTTCGGCTTCGGGTTCTCGATATAGTCTTCGACCTCGAGCACGGTGAGGTCGTCCTGCTGTGTGAGCAAGCCAAACAGGCGGTACACGTCGCGGATGAAAGCGCATGTAACGCGCACGCCAGCGATGTCTTGGATCTCGCGCCGAATCGACTCGATCTCGGGGCTCACTCCGCGGCGCTCGACCTTCGAGAGCAGACTCTCGGCGCTCTTCACTCGGCTCGATACGTGCTCGATCGGGTTGTACTCGTGCATGTGCACGAACTCCTCGCGGAGGATCGCGAGCTTCGTCTCGACCTCCTGCATCGCGAACCGGTACTCAAGCATGAACCGTTGGAGTTCCCCTCCGAGGGAGCGAAGCTCGCTTGGGGAGATGGTGATCTCATCGCCGACGGCGGAGATGGGAGCTCGCGGGATAGGTGCGGTGTTGCTCATGATGTGAGGCTAACTCTGACCTCTCTGAATCAGCTGTGCATCGGGTCGCCTGAGCGAGTTTCGCTCAGCGCGCGCTCAAGAAACTCCCTGAGCACTGACATGTCGATTTTCGTCAAGCGCGTGAGGTACAGGCACACCTTACTCGCCTTATGCGGGCCCAGTGCGTCGACGAGATCAGGCCAGCGGTCGGCAAAGTCTGGCGTGAGGTAGATCGTGTGCCGCTGCGCACCGGTTGCAAAGGCGAGTTCGGGCGCCCGACCGCTGTGACCGCTTTCGTACGTGTACTCGTACTCGCCGAACCCGATAATGCGACCGGCCCACACAACGGGCTCTACACCACTCACCTCGCGATGCAGGGCAAGCAGTTCGTCGGCCTCAGCGCGGCGGGGGCCGGTCACCCGGTCAAGCACGTCGGCGACGGGCATCGCAGACGGCGACATTGCCGGGGCTTTCGCCGCCATCAGGCTCCGCCGTGCTCTGCACGAAAGACATGGACGAGCGCGTTCGCGTGCCCGTGCCCCATTCCCTGTTCTTTGAGAAAGGCGACCTGCTCCATGTGCTTCTCGCCTGAATGTGGGCGGAGCAACTCAAGCCATTCGTCGATTGACTTACCGTATTTCGCCTCGATAGACGGGAAGTAGGACTTCGGGCCCTTGACTGGTTCGCTCACGGCAGATCCTCCTACGTGTGGTGAGATGTTGAAAGTAGCACTGGGGTGCGACATTGGCACCTACCGGGCTTGGAACTGCCCGGTATGTCGAAACTCCGCAAAGAGCTCGAGCACGATCCCGGTTGCGCGCTGTAGCCCCGGGGGCGGGTCGGCGAGCGGAAATACTCCCCACTCAGTTACTTCGGCAGGATCTGGGTGAATCTCCCCCGCCCATTCACTCGTGAAGAAGCACAGCGCAAAAGCGTGCACGATGTCGCCGTTGGGGTACACGAGCCGGTGCTCAAGCGGATCGGAGAACGACGCGAACGCTGTGAGCGCGTCGGGTGCGAGCGTTACCCCGAGTTCCTCTTCGACCTCAGCTACTGCGGTGTCGACAAAGCTCTGGCCTGGCTCCGCGCTCCCGGCAGGAATCTCCCATCCGCCAGAGTCAGCGCGGCGTTGAAAGACCGCGTGGTCATCATCTGCGAGTAGCAGCACCTGCGCGCCCGGGGCGAGCAGTTCGGCATTGCCAACGTGCTGTCGCAGTCGCCCGAGATACGAGTCTGCGAACGCCATTGCCGATCCTTATCTCCCGCGCATGCTGGCGATCGCGCGCACTAGATCACCGCGCACGAGAAGGCCCACATCACGCCGTACCTGTCGAATACCTGACCGTACCAGTCACCCCAGGGCGCCTGCTCAAACGGCATACCGAGCGAACCTCCCGCAGCGGTGAGCCTGTCGATGTACAGCTGCGCTTCCTCGGGAGTGTCCGTCGTATAGAGCAGCGAGTATGCGGTTCCGCGAACCGGGTACTCGGTTCCCTGATCCATCACGTCGCCGCCAGTGATAATCCCTGCGGGCAAGGTGAGCGACGCGTGCGCCACAGCGTTCGGCGGTGGGTCGAACGGCAGGTCCTTCAGGTTTGCCTCGCCGTAGCGAATAATCTCGAGGTCGCCCCCGAAAACGTCGTGCCAGTGTTCCATCGCCTCGCCGGTCGTGCCTGGCAGAGCAATGTATGTCGCGAGCATATGAGCCATGGGGGCTTCCTTCGACTGTGACAGGGTCAGAACTCAGTATCCCTCGGATCAGGCCGCACCGCAGCATTAATCTGCTGACACGCTGCAGGGACTGCGTCGTGGACAGCTGCGTAGAGGGTACCTACACTTTTCGCATGACATCTCCGATCACAGTGACCCGCACTACCTTTGCACTCGACTGCCCTGACGCCGTCACCCTCGCCGAGTTCTACGCTGCACTCCTCGGCTGGGAGGTATCGTTCGACCCCGACGACGACCACTGGGTGGAGGTGCAGCCACCCCCGGCTACGCCAGGCTCGCATTTTCTCGCCTTCCAGCAGGTTGAGAACTACCGTGCACCGGAGTGGCCAGAGGGCTCGGTGCCACAGCAGGCCCACCTCGACTTCTACGTACCCGACCTCGAGTCGGCCGCGTCCGCCGCGGTCGCCTTCGGAGCTCGACGGCACGAGGTCCAACCGAGCCAGAGCGGTTCGTTCATCGTGTTTGCCGATCCAGCCGGGCACCTGTTCTGTCTGTGCAAAGAAAGCAACCTCGACGCGTAACGCGCCGCTCGACACGTCTCGTCGCGTCTCTCGGTACTATCGCTGCAGAGCGCTATGACGAACACCGAGCATACAGAGACGCCCGCGGCACCGTCGCCAGGCAGCACCCAGGCCATGTCAGACAGCTGGGGCGCCTCCGCGGTGCTCTTCGGTGCGGGTTCGCTCCTGTGGCCGCTCGTGTTCTTTCTCGCGTTCTTCGCGCGAGCGGCGATGCTCGCAGCCGAAGACTCCCTCGCACCGCACTACGGCGCAGCTTGGCAGGAGGTCGTGGAAGTTGTCGCAATATCGGGCAGCTACGTCGGTTGGGTCGCCCCGTCGTTGCTCGCGTTGCTCGTCGGCCTCGGCTTCCTGGTCACCCCGAACGCTGACCTCGACAGTCAGTCAGTGCTGCGTCCGCTCCCCTATGTGGCCGCGCTCATCGGCGGGTTCATGCTTGCCTGGACCGTGCTCGCAGTCGTTGTGCTCTCAACCCACGGCCCGACAGCCACAAGCGATGGCGGCCAACAGCTCTGGGGGCTGCTCTTTCTCACCCCGGTCTCGGTCATCTTGGCGCTCGTGCTCGGGCGGCTCGATTTCAGGCCCGTCGCTCGTCGAGTTGAGCTTCTGCAGCAGACAATCGCCCGCGCCGAAACTGAGTACGCTCACCTTTCAAACGTTGCCCTGTTCTACGGAGACACGCGTGTCACCTCGCACACGACCCGCTCACCGTGGCGTCGGCCACTTCTTGTGCAGGGCTGTGTCGCTGTCGTAGTCTTCCTCGCCTTCTGGCTCCTGCACGACGAACCGGTATCAACCGCGGTCCTTGAAGCCTGCTACGTCACCGCGATCGGCGCTCTCGTTTTTCTCGTTGTCGCGCTCATTCAACGCGAGCTGATCGAAGCCAGGCTGTCGAGGCTCGGCGGACACGAGATGCGCAGCAAACTTGAACTTGTCGGTGGCATCATCCTCGCGGTGGGGGTGGCCCTGCTGCTCGCCTACAATCTTTGGTTTGTGCTCGCCGAGATCAGGCCGATCTTCGTTCCAGCGAGCTACGCCGTGCTGCTCTTGGCTGCGCTCTGGTTCTCAAACCCACTCACGCTGCGACATTCTGCGTGGCCAGCGGCGCTGCTCAAGGAACGTGAACGGTCCCTCGTGCGAATGCGTGCCAAGCTCGCGCAGCTCTCAAGCACTCAGAGCGCTACGCTTTCTTGACGACGCTCGATTTCAGCTGCATCTTGCCAAAGCCAGGCACTTTTGCATCGATGTCGTGACCGCCGGCACCCCCAGGGGAAAGCCTGATTCCGGCCACCTTGGTTCCGACTTTGATCGATCCCCCGCCGCCGCCAGAGACTTTTACGGTCTTCACAAGGGTCACTGTGTCGCCGTCGGCGAGCACGTTGCCGACGGCGTCGCGGATCTCAGCGGGGTCGCCACCGTCACCGGTTGCTGCGGCCTCGCCTGGCGCCCATTCGTGACCGCACATCGGGCAGGCAAGGAGCGCGCCAAGTTCATATGAGAACTCGCTGTCACACTCCGGGCATGGTGGTGTCTCTGGTTCAGCAATGACGCCTGGGTCAGACATTCGCGCTCCGTTCTCCGTTCCCCGTGGGGCCAACTCCACCATACGCCAGCCATATCACGTGCCTGGAGAGGCCGCAGCGCGCTACTGCACTCTGCGACGACGGGCACCCAGATGATCACTGCATGCACAACATATTCCCGCCGCCCTGCACACCCGTGGGTATGCTGACCACATCCAACGCAAAGGAGCAATTCCATGGAGCAAAACCTCACGATGACTCGCCGAGAGCAGTTCGGCAAGCCGACAGGGGCATTCGTCGGGGCAGCATGGGCGGCCCTCGCGCTGGCGGTAATCGTCTACTTCATCAGCCTCTGGCGCGCGGACATGGACCCATTCGAGAAGGGGTTCTTTCTCGGCTCGTTCTTCTTCGGGCTCGTGAGCGCTGTCGGACTCCAGAAGTCCGTTCGTGATCGCCACGAGGGCGTTCCAGTCACGTCGATCTACCTCGCGGTCTCATGGCTTGGACTGGGCATCAGTCTTGCGATGCTTGCCTGGGGGCTCTGGAACAGCCCGCTCCTCCCCAGCGAGAACGGCCTGTACGGCATGACCTTTGCGATGGCAGTATTCGCGGTCATCGTCGTACAGAAGAACGTGCGCGACCTCATTGCGTACAAGGCGCAACACCCTGAGCTCTACGGACCCGACAGCGCGGAGGCGCGTCGCCAGACTGCGCAGCGCGACACTGCAGCCGGCTGAGGCTGAGCCGGCAGTGCCGGCTTTCCGGGCACTCCCCGCTAGAGCGGCCCCTCAGGCATTCCATCCTCGCCGAAGATCACGCCCTCGCCTTCCAGGCGTTCCCGCGCGGCGTGATGCACGACGCCTCGTTTCGCGCGATTCGCTTCGAGCAGGGAGAGTAGCGTTTCCCGGTCTGTGTTCGGGTGCTCGGCGACGGCGACGCGCACGCTCCAAAACCGATCCTTCGCGAACTGGGCGAGCACCTTGGCGCTGGCGTCGGGATTGAGGGCGGCTGCATTTCGAATCGCCTGGTTCGCATCCGTGAAGAACGGCTCGAACTCGGCGTCAGTATGCGCACCGAGCGCGAGCGCGTAGCGGCGCTCCTCTGCGGCGCGTTCCTCTGGCGTCTTCCGTTTCCCCATGAGGCTCCTCTCCGATGCAGCTAGCGTAGCGTCGCCACGATCGCCGCGTGCGGGCGATGACCCGGGTCGGTGCGCGTTTCGACGTCAACGACGGTGAACCCGGCACTATCGAGAGCGCGGCAGAGTTCGGCTGGCGGCCAAAAGTACGCCGTCGTGACCGCATGGTCGAATGCCTCGATGCGTGGGCCGTCAAAGAATCCGACGAGTAGCGAACCGCCGGGCGTGAGGCACCGCGCGAACTCGGCGAGCAGTGCGGGCATTTGCTCTGGCGGAGCATGAATGAGCGAGTACCACGCGAGGATCCCAGTCAGCGCCCCCGCAGGGTACGGCAGTGCGCCTAGGGTTCCTTCCTGGAACGTGACGCCTGGAAATCGTGCCCTCGCACTGGCGACGAACTCTGTCACCATGTCGATGCCAGCGATCTCTACCCCAAGGTCGTGCAGGTGCGCGGTCCAATGCCCAGGCCCGCAGCCTGCATCGAGCACAGGACCTGAAAGGGACAGCGCCCACGCTCCGATCTTCGCTCGATCAGTAGGCGACATCCCCTCGATATCCCCAAGCGCTGCAACGTACTCGGCCGCGCGGCCGGCGTAGGCGACGCGAGCGTCAAGCCAGATGTCACTGGGGCCGGGGGAAGCCGTCATCTCGGCGCCGAACCCGGTCGCGTTCAACGCTGCAGGATCCTGCTGCATGCCTTTCACACCCCTTCCGCCGTTATTGGCCTCCCAGCTTCACAACGCGGGCGGCAACCATGCAGAAGTATACGAAGGTCAGCGACAGCGTGCCGGGCGGGCAGCAGAGCAACCGAGCCTGCACGAGTGACGGATCAGCCCGGACCGACGATTCTGTTGAGAACTCGCGATACCGCACGGCGCTCACGAGCTCTGTGGGCAGCTCCCAGGAAAGACTAGACGTTAAACCGCCACTCGCAGACGTCGCCGTCCTGCATAACGTATTCCTTGCCCTCCATGCGGGCCTTGCCCTTCGCGCGGGCTTCGGCAACGGAGCCTGTCTCGACGAGGTCCTCGAACGAGATGATCTCGCCCTTGATGAAGCCCTTCTCGAAGTCGCCGTGGATGACGCCTGCGGCCTGCGGGGCGGTCGCGCCCTTCGGGATCGTCCAGGCGCGAGCCTCCTTCGGCCCTGCCGTGAGGTAGGTCTGCAGGCCGAGGGTCTCGAAGCCGATCCGGGCGAGCTGGTCAAGACCGCTCTCCTCCTGGCCGATCGACGCGAGCAGCTCGGCCGCATCGTCGTCGTCGAGTTCGATGAGTTCGCTCTCGAGCTTCGCATCAAGGAAGATCGCCTTCGCCGGGGCGACGAGGTCGGCGAGCTCTGCGAGCTTCGCTTTGTCTTGCAGCACGCCTTCGTCGACGTTGAAGACGTAGAGGAACGGCTTCGCCGTGAGCAGCCCGAGTTCGCGGATCGGCTCAAGGTCCACGCCCGCGAGCGAAAGCGGTGTGCCGTCGTTCAGCGCAGCCAGCGCGGCCTTAGCTGCGTCAACGACTGACGCGTCGATCTTCTTGCCTTTAAGCTCCTTCTCGTAGCGCGGGAGCGCCTTGTCGAGGGTCTGCATGTCGGCGAGGATCAGCTCGGTGTTGATCGTCTCCATGTCGCTCGCCGGGTTCACGTCGCCGTCGACGTGAATCACGTCGGGGTCGGAGAACCCGCGCACGACCTGCGCGATCGCGTCTGACTCGCGGATGTTTGCGAGGAACTGGTTGCCGAGCCCTTCTCCCTCGCTCGCGCCGCGAACGATGCCCGCGATGTCGACGAAGCTGACAGGGGCGGGCAGGATCCGCTCACTGCCGAAGATCTCAGCGAGCTTGTTGAGCCTGGGGTCTGGCAGGTTGACGACGCCAACGTTTGGCTCGATCGTCGCGAACGGGTAGTTCGCTGCGAGAGCATCATTGTGCGTGAGAGCGTTGAACAGGGTCGACTTGCCGACGTTCGGGAGACCGACGATTCCGATAGTTAGAGCCACGGGGGTCAAGTCTACCCGGCAAGTCGCCCGCGCGCGCTCGTACTCTCCGTCACACCGCGGGCGGCCACGCCCCGAGGATCACTGCCATCACGAGAACTGTCACGAGCTCGTGCACGATGTTCAGCAGCGTGAGCTTCACGGGTCGCCCTTCGAACGCGTCGTGGGTCACGAACCTCGCCGCAGTGAACCCGGCCCAGAGCAGCAGGCCGGTGATGAGCGCCGCCGATAGGAAGGAACCGCCGTAGAAGGAGTGCGCGATCCAGATCGCCCCCGCGAATACCCAGGCGGTGATGAAGCTCACTATCACCGTGGCGATCATCGGCCCAACAGCGTCTTTCGCGTTGCCGCTTGGCGTCACGTTTGCGAGCCGCATCCAGAGCGTGCCAAACACTTTCGGCGTGTACCAGATTGACCCGACGACCATCGTTGAGGCTGTCGCGACGAGCACTGCCCAATAGTTAATCTCAGGAATCATGGCGAACTCCATTCGCACAATATCCGGGGCCTGTGTGACTCCGGTGGGAGTTCATTGTCACACGATCAGGATCGGGAGCGGAACCCTCACTCGCGTCGACTGTCAGACCCGTGTGGGAGGATCTTTGGGTGCCAGTTGACTTCACCGCGATCGATTTCGAGACCGCAAATGGGAACCCAGCGTCCGCATGCTCGGTGGGGCTCGCGCGAGTGCGCGACGGTGTCGTCGTCGACCGCGCGTACTGGCTCATTAAGCCGCCGGCCAGCCACCCGCACTTTCAGTCGTTCAACGTGAAGATCCACAACATCACGCCCGATATGGTCGTCGATGCGCCGACCTGGGGCGAGCAGTTCGACGATCTCCTGTCGTTCATCGGCACCGACGTGGCGGTCGCCCACAACGCGTCGTTCGATATGGGCGTGATCCGGGCGGCGTGCGCGGACGCGGTACTGCCCACCCCGCGCCTGAAGTACCTGTGCAGCGTGCAGGTCTCGCGCAAGACCTACGACATCCCCTCGCACCGCCTCCCGCTCGCAGCGGCCGCCGCGGGTTACGGCGAGTTCGCGCATCACGAGGCCCTCGCCGACGCCGAGGCGTGTGCCTCGATCATCATCGATTCGGCGAAGCGCCACCAAGCCCAAGACGTGCCCTCTCTTGCGAAGATCGCCGGCGTCAAGCTGCACCAGCTGAAGGCGATCCCGCTCAAGCTGTAGACCAGATTCGCCCCGTCCAGCGGCCTCGTGCAGCCCCGATGTCGGTGGCGAATGCCACGATAGAGGCATGACATTCTCGCCCCTGATCTTCTCTGCGGTGCTCATCGCGGTGCTCGTCGTCGGCGGCGCGGCGGGCTACTTTGTCGCGACGTATCGTGCTCGAAGCCTGCGCGAGCAACTCGCTATCGCCGAGACGCGCGTGCAGGGCCTCAACGACAGACTGCGCGACGCGCACGCGAACACGGAGCGGCGCATCGAACTCGACCGTGAGGAGCAGCGCGTGCTGCAACAGCTCATGCCGCTGCGTGATTCGCTCGGCAAGCTCGAGCGCACAGTCGTCGGTATCGAACAGCAGCGCGCGGTGCAGCACGGTGAACTCGCCGAACAGCTCCGGCAAGCGGCCCGCGCCGAAGAAAAGCTCCGCGGCACCGCGGAGGGCCTTGCGTCTGCCCTCCGTTCGAACAACACCCGAGGCCTCTGGGGTGAGACGCAACTGCGCCGCATCATCGAGGCGTCAGGCATGCTCGAGCACGTCGACTTCGAGGTGCAGCAGCACATTAAAACTGAACGCGGGGCGCTGCGCCCCGACATGGTCGTGAAGCTCCCCGGCGGCAAGTCGATCGCGATCGACGCGAAGGTTCCGTTCGACGCGTACCTCGAAGCTCAGCATCTCGGGGCCGAATCGGGCGGCGACCCGACAGAGCGGGCGGCCCGGCAGCAGGCGCTGCTCACACGCCACGCGCGCGCACTGCGTGACCACGTCATCGAGCTCAGCGGGCGCGACTATGCGTCAGCGCTCGGCGACTCCCCCGAGTTCGTGATCGCGTTCGTGCCGAGCGAGTCACTGCTGTCTGCCGCGCTCGACACTGACCCGGTGCTGCTCGAGTTCGCGTTTGAGCGCCGCGTCGCCCTCGCTTCGCCCGTCAGCCTCTGGGCGATTCTCAAGTCCGTTGCGTTCAGCTGGCGGCAAGAGTCGCTCACGAGTGAGGCCCGCACCCTGTTCGAGCTCGGCCGCGAGCTTCACAAGCGGCTCGGAGTGAGCGCGACCCACCTCGACAAGCTCGGCCGCACCCTCTCGCGCGGAGTACAGGGGTACAACGCCTACGTCGGCTCCCTCGAACGACAGGTACTCCCCACTGCCCGCAAGATCAGCGCGCTCAACGGTGCGGCGATCGATGAGCCCGTGCAGCTTGAAGACGCGGTGCGCCCTCTGACTGCACCCGAACTCGCCTCGACGTTCGAGCCGGCACCTGCAGCGTCCACGGAGCCCAGCGCGCCGGGAAACAACACCGACGCCGACTCCGACTCCGCAGAGGCTGAGAAGCCAACGCTCTGGGGCGGTGGCCGCTAGTCGCCCTCGTGGAGAAGCGACGGCCGGCGCGTCACCTACCCGAGTGGCTTAGTCAGCCGCCGCCGAATTACGCTGCGGCGCTCAGCAGCCCACAAAGCAATACGCAGGTCCGTGCATTCGTCGGGAGACAGCGGGTCTCGGTCGACAAGTTCCTTGATTCTCGCGAAACGCTGACGCACCGTGTTCACGTGCACGAACAACTCCGCGGCCGTCGCCTGGAGCTGGCGGTCATTTTCGAGAAAGACGGTCAACGTGCGAACGAGGTCGCCCCGGCCCCGAGCATCAGCGGCGACGAGCGGCGCAACGAGCTGCTCGATAAAGGGGATCAGCCTGTCAGCAGGCTGCTGCTCAAGCAGCGCTTCAAGCGACACCAAGGCATCGGGCCCGGCAATACCACCGCGGCTTCGAGCCAGGCGCAACGCGGAGCGCGCCTCGCTCAGCGCTCGTCGCATCTCGTCGATGCGAACGACCGCGCTGTAGCCGCAGACCAGCCCGAGCTCCCGGAACTGCTCGGGATCTTCGGCAGCTGCGAGCAAGACCACGCCCTCAGGCACGACGCCGACCAACGAGTTCGGCCACCGGTCGACGAGTGGCCCCTCACTTCCCATCGGCCACAGCGAGACTCGGAAGGCAGCTGACGTCACACCACATCGTTCAAGCTCAGGGAGCAGCGCAGCAGGGTGGGCGAGGCCCTCCCCCACCAGCGCAACCAGCTGTCCAGTCTGCGAGAACGCCTCCGATGCCTCCCGCTCCCGCTCAAGCCTCACGAGTTCGAGCACGCTTCCAAGCTGATCAAGAAATGCGGTTGATGGCCCGACCCCATCGCCGATCCAGACCGGTGCGCTCGATCTGCCCACGACGTCGATCGAGCCACCGAACTCCGCACACACGGCGTCAAGCATTGCGGCCTCACCCTGCCCGGTTCGTGCGGCTGTCATCAGTTGCGACAGCAGTTCAGTCTCCTGCCGCCGCGCCTCGACCTCAAGTCGCGATCGATGCCTGAGAATCGCGTCATTCACGGCGAGGAACGGCACTCCATGCGGCAGAACCAAGAGCGGAAGCCCGTTCGCTTCGCATTCGGAGAGGAGCTCCGCAGGCGGGGACAGATGCACCTCGCCGAGGCCGAGAGCAAGGCCAGCGACACCAGCGGAAACGAGCGCCTCGACGAACGACCGAGCCGAGCGTTCTCTGACAAGTGCACTCCCCAGCGTGCAGACAATCTCGTTGCGTCGCAGGTGCGGGCGAGGGTCAAGCTGTTCGGTCGCATGCACCCACGCGACCGGGCGTTCCAACCCTCCGGCCGGCATCACGACGGCTTCAACCGCGAGTGTCCGCTCAGAGACGATGTCGCCCACCGTCACCGTCGGACCAGAACTCAACGCATCGTTCGTCATGAGACGAGTGTAGCTTCCTACATTGAATCCACTGCCAAGTGGACGTATGACGAAGTTTTTCGCACCCAAAGGTAGCCAGATGGATAATTGGAACGCCTGACCAGCACGGCCAAAGGAGACCACGGTGACAGCACAACAAGCCCCAGATCACGGAAGAACGCTCAAGCGCGAGTTCACCTTCGGCGCTGCGTTCGCCTTTGCGTTCGCCTTCATCTCGCCGATTGTGGCGCTCTATGGCATCTACGGCATAGCGATTGCGGCGGCTGGCCCAAGCTTCTGGTGGGGCTTTGTCGTCGTCTTCGGCGGGCAGTTCTTCGTCGCGCTCGTGTTCGCCACCCTCGTCTCGCGGTGGCCCATCGAGGGCTCGATCTACCAATGGGCGAGCAGACTCGCCGGCCCGGGCTATGGCTGGTTTGCCGGCTGGTTCTACATCTGGACGTTGACGATCGCGATGGCGACAGTCGCCCTCGGAGCAGCAAGATTCATCGCCAACATCATCGGCTTGGATCACCCAACTGGCACCCAGGTCGCACTCATCGCCTTCGTCGTTCTCGTGTGTGGCACCCTCGTAAACCTTGCAGGGCGCCAGGTACTCAAGGGCTTCATGTTTGCGAGCATCATTGCCGAGGTGATCGGCTCAGTGGGGCTCGGCATCTGGCTCCTGATCACCAGACGCGAGCATGACCTTTCCGTGTTGTTCGACGGCGGTCGCAGCGTCGGGGCAGGCGAGGAGTTCTTTGCAATCGGCGGCCCCTTCCTGCTCGCAATCGTGTTCATCGGCTTCTCGTTTGTAGGGTTTGAGAGCGCGGGTTCGATCGCTGAGGAAGTCCACGAGCCACGCAAGAACCTGCCGAAGGCAGTGCTCTTCTCCATCTCGTTCATCGCCGTCGTCGTGATGTTCTCGAGCCTTGCAATCATCCTCGCGACGCCGGAGAACCCCGAGCTTCTGCCTGGGTACGACGTGGACCCAGTCCACGCAGTCCTCACCGCCCAGCTCGGCGCGGGCATCGCGCTGCCGCTGCAGGCGCTCTTCGCGATCGGCTTCATCGCGAGTTTCCTCGCTCTGCAGACGGCTGCCTCTCGACTCATCTGGGCTAAGGCCCGCGACAACGCCCTCCCGTTCTCTGCAACTCTCGTCAGGCTGAGCCGCGGGCAGCGTCAGCCGATCGCGGCGATCCTTGTCACAACTGCCGTGGGAACCGCCCTGTTCCTCCTGAGTAACGTTGCCGAGAACCTGTACACGATCATGGTGAACTTCACCTCGGGCGGGTTCTACCTCAGTTTCCTCTTCCCTGTCGCGGCATTCATGGTCGCGGTTATCAGGCGCCGCTGGGTTCCGGGCCCGTTCTCGCTCGGACGTTTGACCGTTCCGGTCGCCATCATTGCCTTCGCCTGGGTCACGCTCGAACTCATCAACATCGCGTGGCCCAGGCCCGCGAACAGCAACCCGCTCCTCGACTGGTCCGTCGTAGTAGGCACCGTGGTGCTCTCAGTGCTCGGGGCTCTTGTATACATGCGCGTGCGCGGACGGATCGCGAACGTCGAGACACGCGCCGTTGTACTTCCGGAGCCTGCTCCTCAGCCCGAAAGCGAGGCTCGGTGATGCGTACGGTTATCGTGACTGGGGCGGCCGGCGGAATGGGCGCTGCAATCTCAAGGCGGCTCACGGAGGAAGGCTTCGTGGTTGTCGGCTTCGATCGGAAGCATGCGCCGGATGCAGCCGCGAGCTGGGTCATCGACGTTGCCGACACTCAAGCGGTCAGCACTGCGACCGCAGAGGTAATCAAACAGTTTGGGCCCGTGTTCGGTGTCGTGAGCGCCGCTGGCAACTACGAGAGCGTGCCCTTCACAGAGGTGAGCGACGCTGCAGCGAGCGCGATGCTTCACACCCACTTGGGCGGCTTCTTCGCGACCGCCCGGGCAGTCATTCCAGGAATGCGCGACGCAGGTTCGGGCAGGATCATCGCGATCACCAGCGAGCTGGCGATTGGCGGAGGAGCGCGCGACTCACACTATTCTGCGGCGAAAGGCGCGGTTCTCGGCGCCATGCGAAGCCTCGCCGCCGAACTCGCAGGCACCGGCATCACAGTCAACTCTGTCGCGCCAGGGCCTACGAACACGCCAATGCTCTCGGATGACTCCCCGTGGCGGGACCAGGATTACCTCGCGACGCTGCCCACTCGCGCGCTTGCCGAGCCTGCTGACGTCGCAGCCTGCGTCTCGTATCTCATGACCTCGAGCGGATTCATCACCGGCGATACGCTTCACCCGAACTCAGGAGCAGTGATCTAAGTCATGGCCACACGCACACGACTTCTTACTGGCAGTCGAGCCCTCGTCACCGGCGCAACCGGCGGGCTTGGTCAGGCCCAGGTTGCCGCACTCAGCGATGCAGGGGCGACAGTGTTCGCCCACGGTCGCGCGCGCGATGCCCGGTTGGGGCTCTTGGAGAGCATCCCCTCCGTTTCCGGTATTGTCGCCGACCTGTCAACGCCCGCTGGATGTCGGGGTCTGGTTCGTGAGGCGGCGCGCACAGACGGGCTCGACGTACTCGTGGCAAATCACGCAACGATGTCGATGTCGCTCATGTCTAACGCCAACGAGGCCGAGTGGTGGCGTGTCGTGGAAACAAACCTGTTAGGTACCTTCGCGCTCATCCAGGAGGCCACCCTCGTGATGCGGGAGACGGGGCGCGGCGGCAGGATCGTCGTCATCGTGAGTGAGTGGGGAGTCACTGGCTGGCCAGAGGCGACTGCCTACGCCGCATCGAAGGCAGGCCTCATCAGCCTCGTCAAGTCTCTCGGCCACGAGCTCGCGCCCGAAGGGATCTTCGTGAACGCAATCGCTCCGGGCGTCATCGACACTCCCCAACTCTCTGTCGACGCTGAAGCCGCGGGGCTCACCCTCGAAGAAATGCATCGCGAGTATTCGGCTGGCATCCCCGTCGGCAGAATCGGGCAGCCCGAAGAGATCGCCGAAGCCGTCAGGTTTCTCTGCGACCCCGCGCTCACGGCGATGGCAGGCCAAACCATTCAGATCAACGGCGGCGCGACCCGCGGCCGCGTGTAGGAAGGTCAATCAGTGACAACAAATACCCCAATTCCACCAATCGACGGTCAACTCTCCCCCCGCTACGCTGGCTTCACAACGTTTGCGCGACTGCCGAGGATCACCGACGCACCCACGCACGACATCGCGATCGTCGGGGTACCATTCGACGCCGGTGTGACGTTCAGGCCGGGTGCACGCTTCGGGCCCGGGGCGATCCGCGAGGCGTCACGGCTTCTCCGGCCATACAACCCAGCGCTCGAAACCGCACCGTTTGATTCGGTGCAGGTCGTCGACGCTGGTGACCTCGACTGCAATCCGTTCGACATCACCACTGCGCTCACCGAGATCGAAGCCGGCATCTCCTCGCTCATCGCGGAAGACAAGCGTGTCGTCGTGCTTGGCGGCGACCACACAATTGCGCTCGCCTCGCTCCGAGCGCTTGCCAAAGTGCACGGACCAGTCGCGCTCGTACACTTCGACGCCCACCTCGACACGTGGGGGCCCTACTTTGATACCCCGGTCACGCACGGCACGCCGTTCCGCGTCGCTATCGAAGAAGGCCTCCTGCTCAAGGAGCACTCGGCGCACGTTGGGATCAGGGGTTCCCTGTACAGCGCCGATGACCTGACCGACGACGCTGAGCTTGGGTTCACGATCGTGCATGCGCGCGAGTTCCACACGACCCCATTCACCGACATCATCAAGCGGATCAGCGACAGGGTCGGCGATGCGCCGCTCTACATCTCCATCGACATCGACGTGCTCGATCCCGCTCACGCACCGGGAACAGGCACGCCGGAGGCAGGTGGCTTGACGAGCCGGGAGCTGCTCGAGCTGCTCCGAGGGCTAAAGGACAAGCACCTCGTCGGCGCCGATGTCGTGGAGGTCGCTCCACCGTTTGACCACGCAAGCATTACTGCGGTTGCGGCGGCACACTGCGCGTATGATCTCGTATCGATCATGGCGAGAAAGTAGGCGAGCGTGAAGTTCGAGTGGCCTGGAGGGGCAGCGTGCGCTGCGTCGTTTAGTTTTGACGTCGACGGTGAGTCTGCAGCGCTCGGCGCGGCGCCCGCCACTGCGGCGAGCATGAGCACGATGACGCACCAGGCCTACGGCCCGCTCGTGGGCGTCAGGCGCATCCTCGACATTCTCGACATCCACGGCGTGCAGTCGACGTTCTTCGTCCCCGGATTCACGGCAGAGCGCTACCCGGGGGTCGTTCGGGACATCGCGGCGGCGGGTCACGAACTCGCACACCACGGCTACAACCACGTGACTCCGACGACGCTCACCCCGCTCGAGCGCGAGCAGGAGATTACGCGCGGGAGCGAGACGCTGGAGCGTCTTACGGGCGAGCGGCCGGTCGGATATCGCGCGCCCATGTGGGATCTGTCGTGGGATATGCCAGGGCTGCTCGCGAAGCACGGGTTTCTGTACGAATCAAGTCTGATGGATGCTGACCTACCGTACCCGCTCGCGAGCACTGCTGAGCACTCGCCCGACGGAGCGCCACTCATCGAGATCCCAATTCAGTGGGCACTTGACGACTGGGAGCAGTACTGCTTCCTGCCGAGCGTCACTGAGCTTGGGCCGATCCAGACACCGGCGCACGCGGTCGAGCTGTGGCGAAGTGAGCTCCACGGGATGCGACGTTTCGGCGGGTGCTGGGTGCTGACGAACCATCCGTTCCTCAGCGGCAGGCCGGGACGCGCGGCAGCACTCGACTCGCTCGTCGCCGAGGTCACGTCACTCGACGACGTGTGGCTCGCCCCGCTCAGGGAGATCGCGGCGCACACCGCATCGCTCGGCCTCCCCGTGCAGGGAACCGCCCCGATCGCGTCTCTCGACGGGAAAGCTCAGAGCGAACGGAGCTAGCGTCCCTCGCGCTTGAGCGTCAGCTTCGCTGCGCGCTTCTTCGAGTCCTTCGCGCCAAGCAGCATCGCGGCACCGAGGATACCGAAGGCCGGCCGGTAGTAGCGCCGGTCGAGCTCTTCGAATCGTTTTCCTGGTTCGTCGAGCCCGAGCACATTCAGCGCAGCGGCCCCGCCGAACGCGGCGCGCGCAATGAGTGCGAGTCCGGCGATCCGCCGCACTCCGACAATGAACTTGCCCTCGCCCAGCCCGCCTGCGGCAACTGCACCACCCGCGAACGCGAGGCCGGAGACAACCATCGTCGCCTGCGCGTCTGGCAGCTGCTTGCCATTGCCAACAACAGCCTCACTGAGGCGTTTGTGGTTGCGCTCTGGCCACGACGAGCCAGACGCCCACACTGCGTGAATCGCCCCGGCCGCGGTGAGACCCGTCCACGCCACGAGGCGTGCCGTCCGTGTAATGAAACTCATGTCGAACTCCTCGCTGTGTGAACTACGTTGCCACCAACCGCGCACCGGGCCGTCTGACCGGGACTACTCCCAGCGGTTCGGATCCATGTCGCTGATGATGTGGCGGATCGTGCCCGAGTGCGACCGCATCACAATGCTCTCCGCGCGCACGAACGGACCACGACGCTGCACGCCCTCGACGAACTCGGCGTCGGTGATGCCAGTGGCGACGAAGTAGCAGTTGTCGCTCGCGACGAGGTCGTTCGCCTCGAGGACACGGTCGAGGTCGTGGCCAGCGTCGATTGCCTTCTGGCGCTCGTCGTCGTCCTTCGGCCAGAGGCGACCCTGGATCACACCGCCGAGCGCCTTCACTGCACACGCCGTGATGATGCCCTCAGGTGTGCCGCCGATGCCGACGCAGAGATCGATGCTCGAATCCCAGCGGGCAGCGTTCACGCCTCCCGCGACATCGCCGTCCATGATGAGTCGGGTGCCGGCGCCTGCCTCGCGAATGTCGGTGATGAGCTGATCGTGACGCGGGCGGTCGAGAACCGCGACGCGGATATCAGAGACGTCGACGCCCTTCACCTTTGCGAGTGCTCGGATGTTCTCACCGATGGGCTTGCGAATGTCGACAACGCCGACGCCCTCGGGCCCGGCGACGAGCTTGTCCATGTAGAAGACTGCAGACGGGTCGTACATGCTGCCACGGTCGGCGACTGCGATCACCGAGAGCGCGCCTGGGCGCCCCTCAGCGGTGAGGCGGGTGCCGTCGATCGGGTCGACCGCGACGTCGCACTCCGCGCCGTGCCCGTTACCGACGCGCTCGCCGTTGTACAGCCACGGGGCGTCGTCTTTCTCGCCCTCGCCGATGACGACGGTGCCGTTCATGTTGACTGTCGCGAGGAAGCGGCGCATCGCGTCGACCGCCGCGCCGTCGGCCGCGTTCTTGTCACCGCGACCGATCCACGGGGTCGAGCGCATCGCTGCGGCTTCTGTCGCGCGGACAAGCTCCATCGCGAGGTTCCGGTCGGGCTGCCATTCGTCAAGCGAAAGAGGATCAGTCATACACATAAGACTACCGCGTAGACTGGAGCATGCAGTGCGGCCCGGTGGCGTTCTTCGTGACACGGCTTCCGCGCCGCCAAGACTCATCGTGTGTTGACGCGCTGAAAGCGCGCAACCTCCAGAAGCCCAAGGAGCACCTATGCCCGTCGCAACTCCGGAACAGTACGCCGCGATGCTTGACGCCGCGAAGGCAGGCGGATTCGCCTTCCCCGCGGTCAACGTGTCGAGCTCCCAGACCATCAATTCCGCTATTCAGGGCTTTGCGGAGGCAGGTTCCGACGGCATCCTGCAGGTGAGCTTCGGCGGCGCCGACTACCTCGCTGGTCACACGGTGCAGAACCGCGCCGGTGGCGCGATCGCGTTCGCGAAGTACGCGGAAGAAGTTGCGAAGGCATACGACGTCACGGTCGCGCTCCACACCGACCACTGCCCCAAGCAGCACCTCGAGAGTTTCGTGCTACCGCTCGTTGCCGCGAGCGAGGAGCGTGTGAAGGAGGGCGGTCTGCCCTACTTCCAGTCGCACATGTGGGACGGCTCGGCGGTGCCGCTCGCTGAGAACCTCGACATCGCGAAAGAACTGCTTCCCCGACTCGCCGCAATCAATGTGATCCTTGAGGTCGAGATCGGCATCGTTGGTGGCGAGGAAGACGGCATCAGCCATGAGATCAACGACAGCCTGTACAGCACCCTCGAAGACGGCATTGCAACTGTCGAGGCGCTCGGCCTCGGCGAGCGTGGCCGCTACCTCACGGCACTCACTTTCGGCAACGTGCACGGCGTGTACAAGCCTGGTGGAGTGACGCTGCGGCCCGAACTCCTCGCCGAGATCCAGGACGGACTGCAGGCGAAGTACGGCACCGGCAAGAACCCGCTCGACCTCGTCTTCCATGGCGGATCGGGCTCGTCGGCTGAGGAGATCGCCGAGGCAGTGCGCAATGGCGTCATCAAGATGAATATCGACACCGACACCCAGTACGCATTCACCCGCCCGATCGTGGACTACATGCTCAAGAACTACGACGGTCTGCTGAAGATCGACGGCGAGGTCGGCAACAAGAAGACGTACGACCCGCGTGCCTGGGGCAAGGTCGGCGAGAACGGGATGGCCGCGCGCATCGCGCTTGCCGCTGAGCAGCTCGGTTCCGCAGGGAAGTCGGTGAGCGCATAGTGACGGGGACTCCCGGCGAACCCGGCGCATCAGATCCAGCGGGTCAGCGCCCTCTGGCCGCTGACGCTGGCGAAGGATCGGTTGCGGAGCCAGCCGCAGCAGGCACGACGCCTGCCGCGGAGCAGGCCGCACCCGCCGAGCCCGCAGCGCCTATGACCCAGCAGCCTCGTGACACCCGCCCGCAGCCCGAGTTCGGCGAGTACGCCCCCGAGGGTTGGGAGTGGAAGCCGGAGGGCGCCGACAGCGCCCCCGATGCCTCGAAGCCGTCGTCTCCAGTGCAGGCAGGCCCAGGTGCCGCGTCGCCGACGCCTGCGACTGTGCAGGGTGTACCCCATAACCTTGGCGCAGGCATCGCGCGACCATCACGGAAGTCCGCGACTCAGGGAGACTCCGGCGCCCCCTACCGTGCCCCCGCACAGGGCCAGACCCCACAGCAGGCGCCGCAGCAGACGCCGCAGGCACCTCGATTCCAGGCTGCGCCGCAGGGCGCGCCCGGCTACCAGAAGCCAGCGAACATGGGCGACAGGATCGTGACGATCCTGCTGCTCGTCTTCGGCGGTTTCGGCGCGCTGCAGTCTGCCTTCGCGATGATGGGCATGAAGACGATGTTCTCCCTCATGGAGGACGCCCCTGGCATCACAAGCTTGACCCCGCCAGCATGGCTCGACGTCACAGGGAAGGCCATCGGTCTCGGGCTGCTCGTGCTGTACGGCCTCGTGCTTGTGTTCTCGATTCGCAGGCTCCGGGCCGGGAAGCTCACGTTCTGGGCGCCACTCGCAGCTGGAGTTCTCGCGTTCATTGTCGTTGTGGCAGTCGTGGGGACAGCGATGATGCAGACTCCTGAGCTCATGGAGGTTATGCGAGACCCGCAGGCGTCTGCGCAGCTGCTTGAGTATTTGCAGGGCTTCCCAGCCAGCTAACGCTCCGTGTGTGCCGCGCGCCGCTCGCCGTTTTGGCGGGCGGCGCGCGGCGTTTCTGACCGCGGCGCGGCCTGCCAGCACCCGGCGTTCGGCTACGCTATTCACATGAGTTCACCGTCGAGTTCTGAGTCTGTTCCGATGCCCGGGATGCCCGCGACCGGAACCACACCCGCTGCTGCCAAGCTGCCGGCGCGCACAGTCACCCGCTACGCTGCGGGCTCGCTCGCGACGGGAGGCTTCGCCACCCTCCCCGGCCTCGTGCTCGTCTACTATCTCACTGACTCGCTCGGCGTCACCGCGCTCGCAGCCGGCCTCATTGTCACGCTCGCGAAGATCTGGGATGTCGTCATCGACCCGATCATCGGCGGGCTCAGCGACCGCACGCTCGCACGCACTGGCTCCCGCCGCGGCCCCATGCTCATTGGCGCCGTCGGCCTACCAGTGACGTTCGTGCTCATGTTCGCGGTGCCACCAGGGCTCGGCCCAGCAGTATCAGCGACGTGGGTGCTGATCGCATTCGTCGCGGCCGCGACGTTCTTCAGCATGTTCCAGATCCCATACATTGCGCTCCCGGCAGAGCTCACGGGCGGCTACAAAGAGCGCACTCGACTGCTCACCTGGCGGGTTGTCGTACTGACGATCGCGATCCTGTTGTTCGGCGCGGGCGGCCCCGAAATTCGCGATCTGTTCCCAGACAACCAGCTCCTCGGCTACCTCCTCATGGCCGTCGCGGCCGCGGTGCTTCTCGGCCTGAGCCTCTGGGTTGCTTCGACAGTCGCGCCCCAGGGCAGCCCGATTGTCTCCGCGACAGCCGGCCACAAGGCATTCTCTGCGACTCACTACCGCGAGGGCCTTCGCGCCCTCCGCGACAGTGCCCCCTTCCGCGCGCTCCTCGCAACGTTCATGCTCCAAGGTCTCGCCACTGGCCTCATGCTTGCCGGCGCCCAATACGTCGCAACGTGGGTGCTTCACGATCAGGGGGCGGTGACGATCCTCTTCGCATCCCTCATCGCCCCGGCGCTCCTCTTCGCGCCAGTCTGGCGGTGGATTGCAGACCGCGTCGGCAAGGTACGAACCTTCCGGATCGCGAGCCTGCTGTTCCTCGTCGCGACGATCGCGCTCATTGGCATGCTGCTCTGGCCAGGTATGTGGATTCTCGCCCCCGTCGGCATCGCAGGCGCCGCGTACGCAGGTATGCAAACAATGCCAATGGCGATGCTCCCCGACGTGATGAGTCATGACGCGGCAACGTCTGGCGATCCCGAGGGTCGCGCCGGGGTCTTCGGCGGTGTCTGGACCGCAGGCGAAACGGCGGGCATGGCGCTCGGTTCGACGACGCTGGCCCTCGTACTCGCGGCGACTGGCTACGTCGAGTCTGTCGCATCGGTGACAGTCACACAGCCCGCCACGGCGATCTCGGGCATCGCGCTCGCCTTCAGCCTCTTCCCCGCGCTCCTCATGCTCGCGAGCCTCGCGACGCTGCGGGGGTACAAGCTCAGCGAACGCGACGTCGAGCACGCTGGGGTGACCACGCAGTGACCTCGAGCCCATTCGCAGGCCCATCCGCGGCCGATATCCTCGCCGAGCTCACCGAGCTTCGCGCTGGAGACGCGCCGACGCAGGGTGGCCGCGTGCTCTCATACGTTTACGATTCAGGGCTCGGCGAACTCGACGAGCTCGCGCGCGACGCCGCCGAGCTCACCCGCCCGCTGAACGCACTCGATCCGACGACGTTTCCCTCAATCGCTGTTATGGAGCGCGAACTCATTACGTTCATGCGCCGCGCACTCGGAGGAGGCACTTCCTGCTTCGGCACCGGAAGCATCGTGGGAAGCGTCACGAGCGGCGGCACCGAGAGCTGCCTGCTCGCGGTGAAAACTGCACGCGATCTCTGGCGGGCCGAGCACCCCGAACTCGCTGAGAAGCTCGCACGAGCCGGGAAGATGCCCAGGCTCGTCACGGCGTCGACAGTGCACGCCGCGTTCCAAAAGGCCGCGCGCATGTTCGACCTCGACTGGGATCCGGTTCCGTGCGAGCCAGACGGCACGGTTCGGGTCGAGGGTTTCGAGAAGAAGCTCGGTGCCGACGTCGCGCTCGTCGTCGTGTCGGCGCCTGCCTACCCGAACGGCGCGCTCGATCCTGTCGCAGAAGTGGCACGCATCGCGAAAGAGTTTGGTCTGTCATGTCACGTCGATGCGTGCTTTGGTGGGCTCGCCCTGCCCTGGTGGCCTGGCCTGCCAGATTGGGACTTTCGCGTGCCTGGCGTCACGAGCATCTCGGCCGACCTGCACAAGTTTGGGTACGCTCCAAAGGGCGTTTCCGTGCTCCTGCACCGCGGGCGCAGCAGGCACCGCGCGCAGTTCTTCGCGACGACGAGCTGGCCCGGCTACCCAGTCGTGAACCCGACGCTACTGGGATCAAAACCTGCCTCGCCGCTCGCGGCGGCCTGGGCGATCACGAAGCGGCTTGGCTCAGACGGCTACGCGGCGCTCACCGCATCGTGCGTGCGCTCGGCCGAGACCATCGTGCGCGAGGCGTCGATCATTCGTGGGCTGAACGTGTGGGGTGCGCCGTCAGGCCCGTCGATCGCACTCGTTACCGACACCACTGTCCCTGGAGACGAACGAGTCGACCCGCACCACCTCGCCGATGAGCTTGCCACACGTGGCTTTCGCATTCAGCATCAGCCGGGCTTCACCCAACGAAACGGCGTCCGGCTGCCGCACACCGCGCACCTCACGATTACACCGGTCACCGAGCGCACGCTCCCCGAGCTCGTTCCGGCGCTGCGCGCCTCCGCTGACGCGGTGCGCGGGCGACGCCAGGCCAACCCGCGTCTCGAACTGCTTGGCATGCAGGCCCTCGGCTACGCGCCGAAACGCGAAGGCGGCGACTACCGCGTCCCGTCTCCCGACATGGCGTGGCGGATCCTGAAGGTTGCCGGCGCCGGCACCAAACCTGGCGGGAAGGGATCCTCGCTCCCCGGCAAACTCGCCCCGCTCATGGCGCTCGCTGAGAAGCTCCCCGCTCCCGTGGCAGAAGCGATCCTGATTGAGCTGCTCGCACGGGTCAGCGAGCCCTAACGCGCGCAACCGGGGCCAGGCGTAGCTCCTGCGGTCGGCCTCAGCCCTGACACGGTCTTACGAGCTAGGATACTTACAAGCAGTTTTACGTATAAAGCTTATGCATGCTTCGGGCACCGGCCTGCAAAACTGTAGGAATTGAACCAGAGCTCAGTGGGGGGATCCCTGAGCCGGTGAAATCTACAAGGGCATGTCAGTATTCATCGAGGGGAAACACTTTGGCGGAGAAGAGCCACACAAGCGGGCGATCCACTCAGTGGCACCAGGACAAGGCCCGCGCAACCAAGGCCGCCGTGCTCGAAGGCGCCGCGACGGTCTTCAACGAGGTCGGGTACCGGAGCGCCGTGATCTCTGCGATCTCGCGCGCCGCAAAGGTCACCCCCGGCGGCATGTATCACTACTTCGACTCGAAAGAAGCGATCGCGCAGGAGGTGCTCGCGGAGTTCCAGGCGCGCTGGTCAGCCGTCCCAGAGCGCGCCCCCGAGGACTCGCCGCTCGGGCTCCTCATCTCGATGACGCTGCGCCAGATGCAGCGCCTGCACAAGGATCGAATCGTTCGCGCCGGCTTCAGGATGACGTTTGAGCCAGGCACCCTTCCCACCCCGAACACAAGCTTCGCCGAGCAGTGGCTGAGGTCGGTGACCGAGGTCCTCGCTGATGCCCGCACCGCCGGGGAGCTCAGCGAGGACGCGAACGCAGACGAGATCGCGTGGGCAATCGTTTCGGGATTCGTCGGCACCTACACCTTCGCCGAGACGATCGGCGCGCACGAATCGCTGCTCGAGCGGATGGAGGCGGTACTCGCTGGCGCGCTCCGAGAGCACCTCGCTCCGCAGCACAAGGATCGCGTCGTCACAGCCCTTCGCTACTCAGTCGCCGCTATCTCGGACACCGACGACTAGCCCACGCCTAGCTCGGATTGCCCGCGTTGCCTGGCGAGGCAGCGTGGATAAGGGCGAACTCGCCGCCGGAAGCGGCGTACCCGCGGCCAGGGATCATGGCCACTGGCGCCGTGCGCGGGAACTTCACTCCAAAGAGGTCACCGTCGTAGTCGGTATCTGGCTGGAGGGCGACGCCGCAGCGTGACTTGTGGAGCGGCTTCGTCCAGTGCCCATACATGCCGCGCAAGTCGGTGGCTCGCCCCGCAGCCACGATCGTGAGTCCCGAAGGCGGCGCGGCGATGAGCGTCGCAAGGCCGTTGTCTTCGTCCGCTATCCGTTCGGCGTCGTCGATGAGGAGCACGACGGAGCCGCGCTCGAGTTTCAGTGCGGCAAGCAGTGCTGGGATCTCCTCCGGGTTCTCTGCCGAGCGCGCGAGACCGGGAGCCCCAAGCGGCGACCTCCTGTCGAAAATGCCCCACACGGCCGGCCGCTCTTCCTCCGGTAGCGCGAGTGCCGTCTCGGCGATTGCGAGCAGCAGCGTCGACTTCCCAGATCGCGCCGGCCCGCTAATGACTGCGTGTTCGCCCTCGTACAGTTCGAGCACGGCGGGCTCGAGGGTATCCTCACGAATTCCGACGGGAATCAGGATCGGTTCCCCGCCGAACCGCATCTGACGAGCAATCGTCTGCGCCGAGACATGACTGGGGAGTTCCCCAATGACGTCAGTCTTGTGGTGTGCCCCGTGCCACTGGTTCGCCGCCTCAACGACGGCCTGCTCGAGCCCGTGATCGGGTGTCGCGATGTGCATTTGTAGCAGAGTCTCCGCGTCAACACACCTCCCGGGGACAGGGGCTGGGACAGTCTTACCCTTCACTCCCAGCGCCGAGTAGTCGTAGGTGTCGGCGAGGCGATAGATCCAGCGCTGAGTCGTGACCTCGTCAATAGCCGAGGGCACGTTCTTCGAGCGCGTCGTCGAGACAGCGAAGTGCATGCCAACTGCCGGACCGTCGGCATAGACCCTGTAGAAGTCGTCGAGCAGTTCCTGGCCTTCGTAGTCTTGAAACTCGTCGCGGAGCGCCGCGAGACCGTCGATGAGTACTACAGCCCTTCGCTCGGCGACATGCGATTCTCGGCGTCGGTCGAATTCAGTTTTCAAGAATCTGAGGAAACGCACCTGGCGCTCCCTCGCCCCCGTGCCAGCGCCGACGTACGCCACCGAGTGCGGGAGCTCGCCGATTGCGGAGAGGCCACGCGATCCCACGTCCAGCGTCACAATATCGAGGTCTGTGGGGTCAAGAGAGCCGGCGAGCGAGAGCGCGATGCTCGCAAGCGTCGTGGTGGTGCCGCTTCCCGGAATCCCCATGAGCAGGAGATTGCCCTCGGCCATGTTCCAGCCCTGCGCGCTCTGACGTTGCTTGTCGGGCTCGTCGGCGAGAGCGACAACAACGGTGTCGGACGCGACGCCGCCCACGTCTGGGACGGGGCGCGCCATCGGGTCGGTCGGGGCCTCGGACGCAGCGATCGCGTACCCAGCAAGCGAGACGCGCTCGCCGAGTGCCTCAGGCCAGACCTGGCGCGGTGGCGCGAACCCAGCCTGCTCGTTGGCTGCGACGACGGCGTCGATGAGGTTGTCGAGATCGTTCGCATCGCTCGGCTTCGACGGGGGTGGCGTCGTCCGCGGCGTGATAGCCCCGAAGAGGCCGACGTCTCGCAGTTGTACCCGCTCCGGGATCGCCTCCTGGGCGCGGCCTGTGACGAGGGCTGTCTGAACTGGCGAGATGTCGTCCTGCCCGAGTTTCACGTAGGCGCGGCCCATCTGCGCGCGACCAATGCTCGCCGCCGATGGCACACCGATCACGTTCGTAGAGTCTTCGCGGCTCTGTACCCTTAGCGCAACGCGCAGGTTCGTGTTCGCAAGAATGTCGTCGTTCACGACCCCCGCTGGTCGCTGCGTCGCGAGGATCATGTGTACTCCGAGCGTACGCCCGACGGCGCCAACACTCACGAGGGAGGCCAGCACGTCGGGGAAGTCTTTCGCGAGCATCGCGAACTCGTCGATGACGAGCAGGAGTCGGGGCAGCGGCTCCGCTGGGTTCGTTGCGAGGTACGCGGGGAGGTTGTCAACGTCTTCGCCTGCCTCAGCGAAGAGACGTTGGCGACGCTCCATCTCGGCCTCGAGCGCCCGCAGCGCCCGGTCAGCGAGTTGCTCGTCGAGGTTGCTGATCGTGCCGATCGTGTGCGGCAGCCGCTCACACGCCTTGAACGCGGCACCTCCCTTGAAGTCGATGAGGATAAAGTTCAGCTCGGTCGGATCGTTTCGGGCGGCGAGCCCGGCGACGAAGGAGCGCAGAAACTCGGACTTGCCCGATCCCGTGGTACCCCCCACGAGGCCGTGCGGGCCGTCTTTCACGATATCGAGACTCAGCGGCCCGTTTTCGCCGAGCCCAATTGGGGTCGAGAGACCTGGCGAGGTCGCCCACAGTTCGCGCACGGCATCGGCGTTCATCGTCTCGACGTCGAGGAGGTCTGGAAGCCGAACGAGCGGGGGCAACGACGCCCCGGGCACAATGAGCTCGGGGTCTTCAAACCGCGCGAGGTTGCGTGCCGTCTCAGCGGCCTGCGCCTCGCTGAGCCCCGCAAGAATGACGTCGTCGACTTGGGTGAGCTCCTCCGGGTGGTACACGGTCGCTGCCGCGTCTGCTGCGACGTCCACAACGACGGTGCAGGCGGCGGGGAGTTTATCGGCCGTCGCCGCGATGACGATCCCGCTCACCCGTCGGGTGCGCTCCCCCACCCGTTCGACGCGTCCGGGCGTCCTTCGCCCGTACCCAAGCATGTCGCGTGCAGGTGACTCGCGCCCTTCTGTCAGCACCTCGGAGTCGATCACCGTGAGCATTGTTGCTGTCGGCAGCCCCTCGATGTTGTCCTGCAACGCGCGCAGCATCGACGTGCTCGTGTCACGTTGGTTCGACATCCATCGTGCGCCGGCTGCTCCGCCGGCCTGCCTGGTGTGCGGGAGCCACGAGGCCCAGTCCCATTCGAGTTCCCGTCCTCCGTCGCAGAACACACCAATCGTGAGGTCGGCCGGCCCGCAGTGTGTCGCCGCCTGAGTGAGCAGGCTCCGCGCAAGCGCGAGCGCGCCCTCTCTGTCCCCCACGATGCCGATGACACCCGAGTCGTTCAGGTCGGCAAGCACGGGAGCCGCCGACATTCGCGTGGCTTCGAGCGTGACCTTCACGCGCTCATCGAGTCGCGACGAGGCACGGGTGTCGAGCTCGGGCTTCCATGGCACATCGCCAACGCCGACGTGCAGGCTCAGGAAGTCGTGGGCACCAGGACGCCGCTGCCACATGAGCGTCGAAGGGAGCGCTGGTCGACGGATGACTGCCGCGGGGTCGGGGATCGTGTCTTGGCGCCTCGCGCTCTCCTCCGCCGCCGCCTGTGTGGCCTGCGCCGCGAAGTCGGTGAGCGCCTCGGTGAACCGCTCCTCTTCCTTCTCTAGGTTCTTCTTGCGCCGGCGCTTCTGCTCGAAGTACATGCCCACAGCCATGACCGGGCTGAGCATCGCGAACATCGCGAATCTCATGTCTCCGAGCACGATGACGAGGACGACCGCCATGATGAGCGGGGCCACAACGGTGATGACGTTGAACTTGCTCGCCGCTGGCACCTCTTTGGGGGCTGGCGGCTCGATCGGCTCGGGTGATGGTGGCCGCCCAGGCCGCGGCGGCCTGTTGAACGGTGCGGTCGAGGCCGACGTGAGGTTGGTGAGCGATCCCGGGGCCGGGGCGATTGGCTCGGCGAGGGACGGGCGGATGTTGAGCGCGGCGCCGCCGACGACGACAGTGCGGACCGAGGTGATGAGTACCCCGGCTTCGTCAACTTTCGTTCCGTCCACGAACGTTCCGTTTGTGGAGCCCGAATCGCGAAGCCTGACCCCGTCGCCTTCGAGCTCGACGGTGCAGTGGTTCCAGGAAGCGGACTCCGTTGGGAGCACAACATCGGCCCCCGGCGAGCGCCCGACAACGAGCCTGCGCCGCTCTGGGACGGGCACCGCGGGGCGTGTCTCGAGGCCGGCGCCAACGGCAACATTCCAGCCCGAGATCACGCCAACTGGCGCACCTGAGTCCCGTGTCAGCACCGAGCCTTCGAGGAATGTTAGCTCTTCCATGGGTGTGTCTGGTTCGACCGCCAGCCCATCGAGCATGACCGTGTCTGACTCGCCCGCACGGAAGCCCGAGCTCTCGAGAAACTCCGCGAGCGTCGCCTGCGACTGCCACGCCACGAGGTCGACTACCTCGCGTCTTTCGTCAAGATCAATCAGAATACGCACCGCTGAGTGCTCCCTTTCTTCGGGGGAAATCGGGCGGGGTGGCACGACCTTTCCGCGTCACCCCTGTTTTCTACTTGGCGGCCGGCTCGGCAAACCAGACCAGGGCGTCAGCGTCTGCGCCCGACTCTGGCCGGAGGCCGAGCTGCTGCCCGGTTGCGTACAGCATCACGGTCGGAGCCGCCACCGCCTGCGAACTCGCGAAATCCATCTCTGGGCCGGTAATTGCGTCGCCCGCGACTAGGGCGAGCCCTGCAAGTGCAGTCGCGACCTTGGCGGGGTCCGTGCTGCCTGCGTCGGAGACCGCTCGCGCAAGCACAAGCAGTGCGTCGTGGGCTCGCCCATCTGCGGCACCGCTCACCTCGGCGAAGGGTGAATCCTCGGTGAGGTTGAGGATCTCGCTGTCAGCACTGAACACGCGTATCGCGGCGAGAAAGCCTGAACCCGTGCGCCCTCGTCCATCGTTTCCAAGCGCAACAGCGTCGTCCCAGTCGTAGCCGAAAGTGCGTAGCGCTGACGAGACCGCGGCCCCATTCTCGATCAACGTGTCTTCGAACCGCTGGCTCGTCGCCCCTGGGGTCAGGAGGATAGGCACGGTCACGTTCCGCGCCTGCAGTTCGCGGGTGATGTTGGCTTGCAGCGCAGCCGGGCCGCTCAGCACGATTGCGTCGACCCGCTGCTCGGGCACAGTCTCGGCGTCGGCCTCGTCTTGCTCGTCATCGTCGCTACCGCCGGCGTATCCCCCATGCGCGAGTGGGTCACTCCCAGTCATCTCCGCGACCTGCATTGCCAGCGACTTGATATCCGATCCGGTCCGGTGTTGGAGGACATCGGGAACCCGCACGCCGTCAGGCAAACCAGGGCCGGCGTCCAGGTGCAGCGGTCGTTCGTAGGCCTCGAGCGTCTGTGAGAACTGTTCCTGCACATCGGACTCAGTCGGAGCGAGCGACCAGACGTTCACCGACGATGCAGGTGCCTCCGCAAACGGCAGCACAACGCCGACTTTGCTCTCGATAGCGACGGCGATTCCGGCGTCAAGCTGTTCGCCGCTACTCGCGTAGACGATACCCGCAACGCCTTGTTCGACGAGCGCAGTCGCCGCTTCGTGAGCACCGGCGGGCGTGCCCTTGTCGTTCTCGACGACGAGCTGAATATCACTTCCGCCGAGCGCGAGGCGCTCGCGGGCAACGACGGCGCCCTCAGCTGCGCGCGACCAGTCTGCACCCTCTGCGTTGCCCGTTCCTGTCGTCACAATGACACCGATCTTGGTGCCGGCGGGTACGTCGATGCCGCCGATCGGCACCGGAACCGTCACAGCTACCGGGTCGCTGGCCGGCTGCTGGCTCCCACGAATGAGCCCGAAGGCAACCACCGCTGCGGCAGCGAGCACGACAGCCACGGCCACGACGATCACTAGCCCGCGGCGCGACCGCCAGGAGAATCGCCTGCGCCCGGCGCTTTCGTGCTTCGTCGCTGTCTGGGCTTCCGGTTCAGACACCCCGCTCACTTGTCTCCTCCGCCGATGTGGAATCCATAGATTGTCTGCGCAACGGCGCCGCCAGGAATCTCGAGGTGGAAGGCGGGGAGCGAGGACGCCGATTCGAGTGCCGCCTCGAACTGAGCCTGCCGCAGCATGATCGACGCGATGTCTTCGGCGCGAACGTTTGCGAACCCCGACGCCTCCTGCGAGGCGAGGGCGAGCTGGAAGTCAGCGGTGCTCGACTTGGCAGCTGACGCAGACATTGCTCCGAGGATTCCGGAGCCGCGCACCGCCGGGTCGCCCAAATCGAGGATGACCCTGTTCAAGCTGTCAGCCAGCATCTTCGAGGCCGCCTCGACGTCTCGTGTCGAGGCAGTCGTCGAGCGGTCGATCCGTTCAAGTGCGGGCCCGGTGCGTTCGTCGAGCGACGCAACCGAGGCACCGTACCCCTCGTTGAGCGCCGACTTCTGGTCGTCGATCTGGGCCTTCGCGTCACTTAGCATCGTCTCTGAAGTGGCGCGCAGCCCCGCGACTGTCGCCTCGTACGAGGCCCGGATCGCATTGCTTCCACGTCCGACCCTGTCGGTGATCATGCGCACCTGGTCGTCGACGTCGTTCGAGACAGCCAGGGCGGCATCGGCGGCGGCGCTACCGAACGCGCTCGTAACCTCGGAGGCAAGGCCATCTTCCCGCACGTCGAGGGCGCTCAGGCTCACGCCCAGCGCATCGTTGTGCGTGATCGCGAGTGCTTCGAGAGCCCGAAGCTGGGCGACGACCTTCTGTGCCGCAGACTCCCCGCCGCCGATCTCACCATGGTGAGTGTTCAGGCGCGACTGCATTTCGATAAGCGTTGACTGCAGCTCCGCGAGCGCAGATGACTGGGCGGCAGGGTCGGTTCGCGCCTCTACGCTTTCCCAGGACCTGCGTTGCGCTCCCAGCTTGTCCGCTAGCGTGCCGTTCGCCGGCTCATTTTCTTGTGGCGTGACACCGTCGCACTTCGTGTCGACGAACTCGCCACGCAACTCGTCCAGCTTCTGCTGGTCGATCGCCGCTGCTCCCTGACCCAATTCACACACCTTGTCGGCGAGTTGCTCAGGGAGGACGGAAAGCGCGTCAGGGTCGGTGCTTTCAAAGTCCTTCAGCGCAGCCTGAGCGGTATCGTGCACCTGTTCGAGCGACTGCGCTGACGCCTGTGCCTGCGCGACCATCGCCGACAGCTTGCCCCACTCCGAAACACTGTTGGTTTCATCTTCGAGTTTGGCGAGCAGGGTTCCGAGCTCGACGAGGTCGGAGGCCAAAAGCTTCTGCTGCTCCAACGCATTGTCAAGATCGGCGCTATCGAGTTGCTTCACGAGCTTGTCTCCCCGATCAACGAGATCGACGAGCGATGTGAGCACGTGTTCTTTCGCGGTGAAGAGGGAGCATGTCATCGACGGCTCCACTTCCACAGCGCAGACATCGCTATGTGGCGCGTCGGGTCCAAGCGTGGTGCCGATCTCAGTGAGAATCTCTTCCTTGCACTCGGCAGTCGCTTCCGCGTAGCCGTCCAGCTGACCTGCGAGTTGCAGAAACGTTGAATAGAGCGTTCCGCTTCCTTCCCCGGGCTCGACCTTGGCTACGCAGCCGCTACCGGTCACCAGGCGCGGAGGAGTCCCTCGGGTGTCCCCGAGTAGGCCCGTCATAGAAGCGACAATGCTCGAGAGCTGGGAGTTCATCCCTGAATGGGTGCTTGTCACAGTGCTCGCAAGGTCAGTCTGCAGGCTGCCGAGCTGTTTGCCGAGCGTCTGCATCTCGCTGCCGAGGGCCTCTGTGCTGTCCGCGAGTCGCTGGGCCGCCCGCACTCCGAGAGTCTTGGAGGTGTCGCCGAGGTCCCTACGCACTTCAGTAATGGTGCCGCCAGCACGGCTCAACACGCTGTTGACCTCAGTGACTAGGCCGATGGCCCGCTGCTGCATGCCGAGCTCTGACGTCGCGCTCCCATCAAACGCCGACGATACAACCCCTTCGAACGAGAGGTCGCTGTGTAGCCCTGCCTGCACAGCGATGTCAATCTCAGGGATGGCGAAGTCGGTGACATCCGCAACCAGCGTGAACGCCGTCGTCGCGCGCGTCTGCGGCGGCGCCAGGATCGTCGCCCACTGCACCACGGTTTCGCCGGTGTTAGTGACTGCGACAACGCCACTCGTCGTCCCCTCACCGGTGCCGAACGTCAGGTTCTCAGGCGGAACATCAGCGAGCGTCGTCGACGCTGCAACACTCAGCGGGGTACCAACGAGCGCGGGCGTCGAACGGGCCTCGCCCGCCACGTCGTATTCCACCGTTTTCGGTGCGACGGTCAGGTTCTCAAGCTCGATCCTGATTTCGACGCGGCCGTCGTAGCCAACAAGGTCAGAGAGATCCTGGCCGGAGCGCTCATCGGTCCGATAGCTCGTCGAGACACGGACCGGGAGATCAGCGACAACCTCACCAGTCTCATAGGCAACGGTCTCACTGCGGGAGCGGCCGGTTGACTCACCGAGGAACACCGCTGACCCGTCCACCGCCGTAACCGAGCCGTTCCCGCCCACCTGCACTGAAACCGACTGCAGCACCCGCGTCGTGGGTTCTTCCCCTTCGTTGAACGCCGAGCACCCAGAGGTAACCAGCAGCGCAGCAACGATGGCTACAGTTGCCGCCCGGGCATGGCGGCGAGCTTTCGGCGGGGACGGGTTCATCTACGAGCTCCTCTTTCGGTGAAATGAACAACGAGGCAGCGCCCAACCGAACTCCCCCGCCCGCTGGTCAGACTATGCGAATTGTTACTCGACACATTCTATGCACAAAACCAAACAAACATACGAATTATGCACAGTGCGCGAGTTGCTCTCGGGTCGTGATGCTGAGCGGGGCGCTCTCCAAGTTCGTGAAATTCCCAACCACCGCACGAATCCTGCACTCAGAGGTCGGCGCGAGCGTGGTTACCGTCAACCCGTCACTGGACACCGCAACGGCTCCGGAGCAGCTGTCAGAGAACCGCACACCCGCTTCTCCCCCGGCGGTTTCCTTGAGCATTCGCGATGGTTCTCCTGTCGCCGGGCTTTGATAAAGCGGATGCACCTCGTCCGGGCCATCAGGCCAGACCGGAAGGAGTGTCACCGGAAGCGTCGACTGCCCCACCGCCCGGGAAGGCACGACAACGTTGACATCGACCAACCGCTGCACCGGATAGGACGTGGAGCTCGCCTCGGGGTCGAGCAGCGAAGCCAGCGTCTCGGTTGACACGAGCTCGAGCCACTCGCGAAGCTCCGACTCGTCCGCGACCTCGAGCGGGAGTGACCCGCGGACTGTCAACCGCCCGTCAGCAGGCACCTCAACGCCGTCGAGACGCCACCCACACTTGGCATCAAGTCCGGTCACCGCTTGATGCTTCGCAGCATCCACCCCCTCCCACACGACAGGAGGGCACGCCCCGCCATTGGCAGGCGACGGAACGACTTCGAGGAACGATCCGGATAGCGGCGCCTTTTGCGCCGAGTAGGTCACCTCGAGCGCCACCCGGCTCTCGACAGGGTCGTAGGTCGCCACGCGCGCGACCGAGAGCCCTGTCGGTAGCTGCTGGTCTTGCTGAGACGCCTCGAGCGGCTCCTCGGACGCAGGCACCGCGTCGCTTGTGTCCCCGCCGAACACCCACATCATGCCACCCACAAGCACCCCAAGGGAGACGAGGCCCAGAGCCCCGAGAAGTACATTCTTGCGGGTCAGCCACGACGGACGAGACCGCCCAGCATCATCTGGATCCTGCTCCGGCCCTCGCACCGGGGCTTGGAGCCGCGGCATCGGACGCACGGTCGTCTGCTGCCCAGCGTCTCCGAGCTCCGGAGCATCCACGCTCAGTGCCTGCGCGTATAGATCCGGACCGTCGTCCGCATGCGTTTGGAGCAGATCGCTGCGCAGCATCGTCGCAGGTCGGTCGATCTCCTCAAATTCAGTGGGCGCCTCGGCCCTCTCGAGCGGAGCGGTCGAGTCGAATCGCTTGGCGAGGCGCACAGCCTCGGCCGCAGCGTCCGCTGCGACCGGCCGCTCCCCCGGATCCTTGGAGAGCAGGCGAGCTACCCAGTCAGCTATCGGAGCCGGCAGGTCGAGCCGCGGCGGGTGGGACGTCACGTGACGATACGCGATCGTAAAGTCAGTCCCGGGACCCGCAAACGGGGTACGTCCCGACAACAGCTCGTAGAGCATCACCCCGGCGGAATACACGTCAGCCGCAGGTGTCGTACGCCCGTGACTGATAAGTTCAGGCGCCATGTACTGCGGGGTGCCGAGGACCCCAGTGGTCTGGCGGTTTCGTTCACTCACGACAGCAGCGATTCCGAAGTCGGCCACGCGTACCGTGTCCTCCGCGGCCCCGCTCCAGGGTGCTGCGAGCAGAACATTGTCTGGCTTGATGTCGCGATGGGTTACGGCGCGACTGTGCGCCTCGCTCAACGCACGAAACACCTGCCCGACGAGCGTCAGCGCGTCAGCTGGCTTGAGAGTGCGCTGCTCGTCGAGCAGCTCTCTGAGCGATCCACCAGGAATGAGGTCCATCACAATCGCGATCATTTCGCCCTCAACGACGAGGTCGCGAACCGCAACGATATTGGGATGCCGCAACCCGATGAGCACTGACCGCTCGCGGATAAATCGCTCGACGAGGGCGGGGTCGCTCGCATGCTCGGGCTTGAGGATCTTCGCCGCCACGGGTTCGCCGCCGCTGATTCTCTCGGCGCGCCACACATCGCCGGCTGCTCCGGAGCCCAGAAGCTCGACAAGTCGGTAGGACGCCCCAAGCGCCGCTCCGGGCTTCAACGTTGCCATCTCTTCTTCATCTCCAAACAGGATCCCTCGCCAAAGACAGGCGCAGCCTCGCCGAGCGCGGGCGCGCCGCGGGACTCAGCGTACAACCATCCGGGCACAATGACCGCTTCCAACCGAGGCTTTGTACTTAAATTCGCCATTCACAAGATTGAGCGTTTGTTTTAATTTGCTGCAAATTTCGCGTAGCGTGTCCCCAGGGGCCCGGAATCCCAGGCTCCCTCATCTTTGACCCAGAAGGGGCGTCACCTATGTCACGCGTACTCTCAACCGAAGAAGCCAAGACGGCGATCCGTCAGATTCAGTCGATTGTCGGCGGCGGCTTCACTGACCAGATCACTCAGCTCGATGCCCAGGGCCGCATCCTGTCTGACCCGAACACGTGGGACGGCCCGCTCGCGGCAACCTTCAGGGGCTCAACCTGGCCTGAGACGAAGACCGCTCTCGACAAGGCAAAGCAGCAGCTCGAAGAGCTCCGCACCCAGCTCGACAAGATCTCACAGGACATCTTTACCGCTGGTGGCGGCGCGTAGTCACCCCACCGTGGCGCCCGGCGGACCCACCGGGCGCCACCAGTGCCCCAACACTGACCTAGTGCGCCCTCCCAGCAACAACGAAAGCACCCCAGGATGACCGAAATCCAGGGCAACGAACCGACGGGATACTCGTACCCGGCAGCTCAAGAGCTGCGGTCTGCGGCGAAATCACTCGCGCAGGCAGTCGCGGCGAAAGAAAGCTCACGCGCTAAGTATGCGCGCGGCGCCGAGAAGGATTTTCGCGGCTTCTTTGCCGAGGCGTTCAAGCACAATGTGAGCATCGGTACGAAGAGCGCGAACAGTCTCAGCGAGGCACTTCGCGAAGTCGCGAGTGAGTGGATAGGGTGCGGCTACCGAACCCGCCCGCCGAGGGCGCGCTCGTCGCGCTTACCCGAGGCGTCCTGGCGGAGCTCCTTGGGGAGCGAGAACACGAGGTCCTCCTCGGCGGTCACGACCGCACTGACATCGGAGTAGCCGGCCTCGCCGAGATCATCGAGTAGCTCCTGCACGAGCACCTCAGGCACCGAGGCACCACTCGAGATACCGATCGTCTTCACGCCGTCGAGCCACTCCTGCTTGACCTCTTCGGCGAAGTCGACAAGGTAGGCGGCCTTCGCGCCATACTCGAGCGCGACCTCTACGAGGCGCACCGAGTTCGACGAGTTCGTCGAACCAACGACGAGCACGAGGTCAGCCTCGGGCGCGATCTTCTTGATCGCGACCTGGCGGTTCTGCGTGGCGTAGCAAATGTCGTCTGACGGCGGATCCTGCAGGTTCGGGAACCGCTCGCGCAGCCTGCGCACAGTTTCCATCGTCTCGTCGACCGAGAGCGTCGTCTGCGAGAGCCACACGAGGCGATCCGGGTCTTTCACGACGAGATCGTCGACGTCGTCTGGCGAGTTCACAATCGTGATGTGATCGGGGGCCTCGCCGGCAGTGCCCTCGACTTCTTCGTGGCCGGTGTGGCCGATGAGCAAGATCTCCATGTCCTGCTTCGCGAACCGCACCGCCTCGCGGTGCACCTTGGTCACGAGCGGGCATGTTGCGTCGATGGCATGGAGGTGCCTGTCTGCGGCCTCCTGCACGACTGCCGGTGAGACGCCGTGAGCCGAGAACACGACGTTCGCACCCTCGGGTACCTCGTCAACCTCCTCGACGAAGATCGCGCCCATCTTTTCGAGCGTCTGCACGACGTGCACGTTGTGCACGATCTGCTTGCGAACGTACACGGGGGCGCCGTAGCGGTCGAGCGCCTTCTCGACTGCGACGACGGCGCGGTCGACGCCTGCGCAGTAGCCGCGCGGGGCGGCGAGCAGCACCCGCTTGTCACCATCAACTGGCTCGTTTTTCAGCCTGCCGCCGAGGCGACGCATGCGCGGCATCGCCAGGCTCACAACCGGGGCACCAATGGTGCGCTGATTCACTACCGAACCCTGCTCTGTCATGCGCACAAGTCTACGCTGGAACGCTGAGCGCATGATCTGGGTGCAGGTCAGAGCGCGGCACGAGCCCCGCACGGAGCGGCCCCCGAGTAGGCTCGACGTCATGGCAGCAGACGCACCCGCAACCCGCGAAGCCCCGTGGCCCGTCGCCCTCATGAGCGAGAAGGTCGCCGGCTGGATCGACAGGCTCGGTCAGGTCTGGGTCGAGGGCGAGGTCACGCAGTGGCAGGTCCGCGGCGGGCACGTCTACGGCAAGCTCCGCGATCTCACTCAGGATGCCACGGTGAGCTTCACCGTCTGGCGTTCTGTCGCGCAGCGCCTCACCGCCGAGTTCAAGCAGGGCGACCGTGTGATCGCGCTCGTGAAGCCGAACTTTTGGGTCAAGGGCGGCTCGCTCACCATGCAGGTGTTTGACCTGTCGCACGTCGGTCTCGGCGAGCTGCTCGAGCGACTCGAGCGGCTGCGGAGGCAGCTGCAGTCTGAGGGGCTGTTCGATGAAAGCCGCAAGCAGCGCCTGCCGTTCCTACCGGGCAGGATCGGGCTCGTCACCGGACGCGACTCCGACGCAGAGAAAGACGTCGTGCGCAACGCGACCCTTCGCTGGCCGGGTGTGCAGTTCAAGTTCCACTACGCGGCGGTGCAGGGCGACAGGGCCGCAACAGAGGTCACCGCAGGCATTAGGGCACTGGACGCCGATCCCGAAGTCGACGTCATCATCGTCGCGCGTGGCGGCGGCGACTTTCAGAACCTGCTCCCGTTCTCGGACGAGGCCGTCGTCCGGGCGGCTGCCGAGGCGAGCACCCCCGTCGTGAGCGCCATCGGGCACGAGGCTGACCGCCCGCTGCTCGACGAGGTCGCGGATCTCCGTGCGTCGACGCCGACGGACGCGGCGAAGCGCGTCGTTCCCGACGTCGGTGAGGAGCTCGCCGGCATCGACCAGGCGCGCAGCCGAATGTCGGGCAGGCTCAGTCAGCTGTTCGCGCACGAGACCGACAGGATCGCGCAGCTCAGGCAGCGCCCCGTGCTCGCAAGCCCCGACAGGATTATCGATGACCGCGCCGAGGAGCTCGTGCGCTGGGTTGCCCGCGGCTCAGAACTCGCTGACCGGGCAATCGTGGATCGCGCGAGCACCCTCGCCGAGACCCGTGCCAGGCTCACGGCTCTGTCACCGCAGGCGACGCTCGAGCGTGGCTATGCGATCGTGCAGCTGCCGACGGGTGACGTGCTGCGCGACCCCGCTGACGCTCCCGACGGTACGGCGCTCCGGGTGAGCGTTGTGGGCGGCAAGCTCGGCGCTACGTCTTCAGGCCCGGCGGCCTAGGGCCTGTCCGTGCGAGCGCGTGTGGACGACGTTCGAGGCTAGCTAGTCGGTGCGTTCGAGGCCGCTGCCGTCAGCTGCCACCCTGTACGACGCGCTCCGGTAGCCGTCGTCGATCATGAACGAGACGCTGACTGGGCCGGAGCGCTCCGTATTCCACGGATCCTCCTCGGTCTGCGCGAGGCCCCTGCTCGCGTTGTACATCACGCCGTCGAGGTCGTCCACCCCGACTTGCCCAGCGGCGCGCTCCACCTCGCGGAGGATCGCACCCGCGTCGAGCTCGGTGAGCGCGAACTGCTCACCGAGCGTCTCGGGCTGCGGCGCGCCGGGGCCGTCGTGGGTGACCGAGCCCTTCCGGTAGTACCAGCGGTCGACGTTGAGACTCTCTGGAGTGAGCGGCGCGTTCACACTCACAAGATCTTCAGAGACAGTCACGCTCGTCACGCGGTCGTGCCCGATCTCGGCGGCGAGCGCCGAGAGAGCCCGGTCGAGGGCTGCCGGCTCGCGGAGGTCCGCGTGGAACCTCCCCTCCGGGATCGCAGCGACGGTCTCAGCGAGGCCAGCGCGGTACGGGAACACAACGGCGGCGCCCGCGAGCAGACCAGCAAGCACGAACACCGTGATCCGGATCGGACGCCACTTCTTTCCCGTGCCGATGAGCGGCCTGCGCGAGCCGGGCACCCCCGCGGCGCCAGGAGCCGGGATCCGGAGCTCCCCCGCGACGGCGGCCGGCGGGAACTCGGTGTCGGCCCAGATTTCCGCCGTCGCGTCCTCGTCAGTCAGCGCCACGGCTGGCCCGCCCTCGGCGAGGATCGCCACGACGTGCCTCGTCCCGGGCTGGAAGCGGGGAATCTGCGTGAGCTGCACGATCCGCCGCACACGCGTTCGGTACACGCCGCCCGAGACCGGGCGCACCGTCAGATCAATGTCGCACACCGGCTGCTCGTTGATCTGAGTTCCGGTCTGCGTGAGCGCATCGACGCGAGCAAGCCCGACCCTGCCCTCTGAAATCGCGGCCTGCACCTGTTCGTTCGTAGGCAGGGCGAGGCCCCGCAGCGACTTGCCGACGAGCACGAGAACGCCCGAAACCACTGACGCGATGAAGCCGACGGGGAACGCCCAAGAGGCGGCACCCGGCGGGCCGACGAGGGCGGACACAATGCCACCACAGAGGATTCCGAGACCGATGAAAAATGTCAGGCGAAGCACTGAAAAAGCCTAACGTGAGTGGCGCGGCGGGGCACGTCAGCGGACGTATCGCGAGTCTCCAAGGCGCAGCGGCTAGACTGAAACCTATGACTGCCCCGATCGAAGCAGACGTCGCTGCGCTGAGCTATGAAGCGGCCCGCGACGAGCTCATTCAGGTGGTGAGCCGCCTCGAACAGGGCGGCGCCACACTCGAAGAGTCAATTCAGCTGTGGGAGCGAGGCGAAGCCCTCGCCACACGCTGCGAGGAGTGGCTGATCGGCGCCCGCAAACGACTCGAGGACGCGCGCCAGGGCGGCGCTTCCTCCGGCGACGCAGCCGCCGCGACGCAGCCCGGGAACGGCGAAGAACTCTAACGATGGCGAAAAACAAGCGCCCCAACATTGTTGCTGAGCTCGGCAGACCTGAAACAGCCGCTGAAACCGCTGCCCGCAAGGCGGAGGGAAGTCGGCTCTACAAGCAGCGAAAGACAGTGAACAACCTCGTGTTCTCGCTGCTCGTGACTGTCGGCGTCGTCTTCATGATCTACCTCATGGTGCCGCGCGAGACCGGCGATTTCCCAGACCGCTCGGTCGACGTCGCCGCCGCCGCGGAAAGCTCGGGTGCAAGCTACCCGCTCGCCGTGCCCGACGTTCCTGACAGCTGGAAGGCGAAGCGCGCGGCGCTCGCGATCGACGGTGACGTCACCTTCTGGCAGGTGCATTACACGACCGAGAACGATGCGTACGCGACAGTTGTGCAGGCGTATACCGCTGACGGCGCGCCAGTGCCTGCGACCTGGATCGCGACCAGGCTTGAAGAGCAGCAGCCCACGGGCAGCGAGCAGCTCGGCGGCGTCGAGTGGCAGGTCTACGACCACCAGGACCGAAAGGCCGACGAGGTCAACATGCGCTTCGGCCTCGAGGGCGCCATCGGCACGAACACAGTTCTCGTCTTCGGCACTGACGATGAGGCGACAATCAGGGTACTCGCGACGCAGGTGACCGACTCGCTCGCCGGGCTGAACGAGGCCACAACCACAACGGAAGAGGTGACCGAATGAGCAGCACCCCACGGGTGAGCCCGCAGCAGGCATGGGACGCGCTGATTGCTGGCAACGAGCGATTCGTTTCGGGTGCGTCGGCGCACCCAAACCAGAACGTTGAACGTCGCAGCGAGCTCGTCAATTCGCAGAGCCCCGACGTCGCGCTCTTTGGCTGCTCAGACTCCCGCCTCGCGGCTGAGATCATCTTCGACTGCGGCCTCGGCGACCTGTTCATCGCCCGCAATATGGGCCACGTCGTCGCCGAGTCGATCACGGCTTCAATGGAGTACGCGGTCACCGAGCTCGGTGCCTCGCTCATCGTCGTGCTCGCGCATGACTCGTGCGGAGCCGTCGCCGCCGCGATCGATCAGACCGGGCGAGAGCCGTCTGAGACGACCCGCTCGGTCAAGCACACGCTCGCACCGATCCAACCGTCCGTGCAGCAGCTCTGGCTGCAGGGCCACACCGACACCCCGTACGTCAACCCGGCAGACATCGATGCGAACGCTGTCGGCCGGCTGCACCTCGGCGCGACAGTCCACGAGCTGCTTCGCACCTCGCGCGCGATCAGCGACGCTGTCGACGCCGGCACCCTCGCGATCGTCGGGCTGCAGTACCGGCTCACCGAGGGCCGCGCAGTGCCGTACTCGGCCGTCGGCCCTGTCGAGCTTGAGCTCGCTCCCCTGAATTAACACATCCTCATCAACACCCCATTAGCAAAGGACAACTGTGACTGAAGAGATCGAGTACCGCATCGAGCATGACACCATGGGCGAGGTCCGCGTACCGAAGTCCGCGATCTACGCAGCGCAGACGCAGCGCGCTGTCGAGAACTTCCCGATCTCGGGCAAGGGTCTCGAGCCCGCTCAGATCGTCGCGCTCGCACGCATCAAGCGCGCGGCTGCCATGGCGAACGCTGACCTCGGCATCCTCGACGCAGACATCGCGAAGGCGATCGTCGCTGCGGCAGACGAGGTTATCGGCGGCGCGAACCACGATCAGTTCCCCGTCGACACCTACCAGACCGGCTCTGGCACCTCGTCGAACATGAACATGAACGAGGTCCTCGCGAGCCTTGCGACCAAGCACCTCGGCGCTCCCGTTCACCCGAACGATCACGTGAACGCCTCGCAGTCGTCGAACGACGTCTTCCCGACCTCGGTGCACGTCGCTGTCACCGGGGCGCTCATCGAGCAGCTGAAGCCATCGCTCGCGCACCTCGCCGAGGCGCTTGAGGAGAAGGCTGAGCTGTGGAAGTCGGCCGTGAAGCCTGGCCGCACCCACCTCATGGACGCGACCCCCGTCACCCTCGGCCAGGAGTTCGGCGGCTACGCCGCGCAGATCCGCTACGGCATCGAGCGCATCGACGCAGCGCTCCCCCGCGTCGCTGAGGTCCCGCAGGGCGGCACCGCCGTCGGCACCGGCATCAACACGCCGCTCGGCTTCCCCGAGAAGGTCATCGCCGAGATCGCTGCGTCGAGCGGCCTGCCGATCACCGAGGCACGCAACCACTTCGAGGCACAGGCGAACCGCGACGGTCTCGTCGAGGCGTCGGGCGCGCTGCGCACGATCGCCGTGTCGCTCACGAAGATCGCGGAGGACGTGCGCTGGATGGGCTCGGGCCCGAACACAGGCTTCGGCGAGCTCCACATCCCCGACCTGCAGCCTGGCTCATCGATCATGCCTGGCAAGGTCAACCCCGTTATCCCCGAGGCGACCCTCATGGTCTGCGCTCGCGTGATCGGCAACGACGCGACGATCGCCTGGGGCGGTGCACGCGGCAACTTCGAGCTCAACGTGATGATCCCCGTCATGGGCACCGCGCTGCTCGAGTCGATCCGCCTGCTCGCAAACGTCTCGCGCGTCTTCGCTGACAAGACCGTCGCGGGCCTCGAGGCGAACATCGAGCGCATGGAGACTCTCGCGGGCATGAGCCCCTCGACGGTCACCCCGCTGAACCGCCTCATTGGCTACGAGGCAGCAGCGAAGATCGCCAAGCACTCGGTCGCCGCCGGCATCACGGTGCGCGAGGCAGTCATCGACCTCGGCTACGTCGAGCGCGGCGAGGTCACCGAGGCTGACCTCGACAAGGCACTCGACCTGCTCTCGATGACCCACCCGGGCGTCGCGAAGTAACTCGCCTCCGCATACGAGAAGCGGCTCGGGATCCTTACCGGATCCCGAGCCGCTTCTCGTTTGGAAGGTGCGTTGCCGCGCTACAGCACCTTGGAGAGGAACGCCTTCGTGCGACCGTGCTGCGGGTTGCCGAGCACCTCGTCGGGGCTTCCCTGCTCGACGACGACGCCGCCGTCCATGAACGTCACTGTGTCTGCAACCTCGCGGGCGAAGCCCATCTCGTGAGTAACAACGATCATTGTCATGCCAGACTCGGCGAGCGATTTCATCACCTCGAGTACCTCGCCCACGAGCTCGGGGTCGAGCGCACTCGTCGGCTCGTCAAACAGCATGAGGTCGGGCTTCATCGCGAGCGCCCGCGCGATCGCGATGCGCTGCTGCTGACCGCCAGACAACTCGGCCGGGTACGCCTCAGCCTTGTCGCCGAGGCCGACCCGCTCGAGCAGCTCAAGCGCCGTCTGCTTCGCGGCGGCCTTGCCCTCACGCTTCACGAACACGGGAGAGCAGATGATGTTCTCAAGCGACGTCATGTGGGGGAACAGGTTGAAGCGCTGGAACACCATGCCGATGTTCTCACGCTGCTTCGCGGCGGCGCGCGGATGCAGTTCGTAGAGCTTGTCGCCCTGCTCGCGGTATCCAATCAACTCGCCATCGACCTCAATGCGGCCTGAGTCAATCGTCTCAAGGTGGTTGATGCAACGCAGGAACGTCGATTTGCCTGACCCCGATGGGCCCAGCAGACAGCTCACTTCACCGCGCTTCACGGTCATGTCGATGCCCTTGAGCACGTGGTTCTCGCCGAACGATTTGTGCACGTCGAGTGCCATCATCTTGACGTCGCTCATGAGCGGGCTCCTTCGCTTGCGTCTGACGCCGAACTCGCGCCGTCAGCGCGCTTCGCTTTCTTTCGCTTTTGCGCGATCCGCGCGTTCTGCCCCTTCGAGAAGTGCTTCTCGAGCCTGCTCTGACCGAACATCATGATCGACGTGAACAGGAGATACCAGACTGACGCCACAAGCAGCAGCGGGATCGGGTTCAGCGTCGCCGACGAGATGTCGCGCGCTCTCGTGTAGAGGTCGTAGTTGTATGGGACCGCGGTCACAAGCGAGGTCGTCTTGAGCATCGAGATGAGCTCGTTGCCCGTCGGCGGGATGATCACGCGCATGGCCTGCGGAATGATCACCTTGCGCATCCGCAGCCACCAGCCCATGCCAAGCGCGTCGGCGGCTTCGCTCTGTCCCTTGTCAACTGAGAGCAGGCCGGCCCGAACGATCTCTGCCATGTAGGCCGCTTCGTTGAGCCCGAGGCCGATCACCGCGATCCAGAAGACCGGGATGAGGTCTGCGAGCTCGAGCGTCAGCCACGGCTCAGTAAACGGGATGCCAACGTCAACCTGTTGATAGATCGCGGTGAACAGTCCCCAGAAGACAAGCTGCACGTACACCGGGGTGCCACGGAACAGCCACAGGAACCCGAATGAGATTCCGCGCAGCACCGGGTTCGAGGTCTCGCGCATGATGGCAATCACAATGCCGACGACGATCGCGAGAATCATCGCGAGTACCGTGAGGGCGAGCGTGTTCGCAGCACCCATCATGACGCGCGGGTCGAAGATGTAGGTCGCGAACGCTGGCCAGTCGTACGCCTCGCGCTGCGCGGCGTCGAGCACGAACGCGATGATCGCGATGATCAGGGCGACGGCAAAGAAGTTACGCCAGGGGTGCCGCAGTGGCACCGCGCGAATTGGCTTCGGCGGTGCCACGTTGACCACCTGGGTGATCGGCTGGGTCACGTGTTAGTCCTTGTCGCCAGCGTTGATGGTGATCTTGTCGTAGCGGCCCGCCTCGACACCCCAGAAGTTCAGGATCTCGTCGTAGGTGCCGTCGTCGTGCATCGACTGCAGGGCTGCGGCGAACGCCTCGGCGAGCTTGCCGTCGGTCTTCTTCGAGAACGGAGCGCCTGCAGGCATGTTCTCGTAGATGGGCGATCCGATGAGCTTGCCCTCGGAATTCTTCACGGCGTAGCTCACAACGGGCGAGTCGGCGACGAGCGCGAATGCGCGGCCGAGGTTCACGGCTGCGACCATCTCGTCGGTGGTGTCGTAGCCGAGCGTGTCGATCTTGCCCTTGCCCGCGGCGTCGCACTTCTTCTGTACCTCGGGGAGGTAGTAGAGGGGTGCCGAGCCGCCGTTGGGCACGGCGATCTTCTCGCCGCAGATGTCGAGCTCGTCATCGATCGCGTTCTTCTCGAGCGAGGCGAACTGGTTGCCCGCCCAGATGAAGTCGACGACGTCGAAGTCCTGCTGCCGCTTGAGGGTGTCGTAGTACCCCGCGATGCCGAGGTCGAACTTGCCGAGCTCGATGTTCGGAATGATGTTCTCGAACTTCGCGATCTTCAGGTCGGGCTCGAGCCCGAGTCGCGTGATCGCGGCGGCGACCATGTCGACCTCCCAGCCGATCGCGTTGCCTGCCTCGTCCTTGAACTCGTTCGGCGGGTAGGTCGCGTCGACGCCCACTACCACGGTGCCGCGCTCGGCGATCTCCTCGGGAACGAGTGCCTGCGCTGCCTCGTCGACGCCGAGGGCCGACAGGTCGACCGCAGTGTTCGCGTTCTTCGGTTCTTCCTTGCCGCCAGTCCCGGCGTCGTCGCCGGGAGCCGAGCAGCCAGCGGTGATGAGGATCGCGGCGACCGCCGCGATTCCGACAAGCTGTTTCTTCATTTCGGTTCCTTCCAAAGGTGGTGTGTGAGTGTGATGAAGCGTGGGTCTGGTTACTGCTCGTTGGCGTGTACGAGCACGCCGTCAACGAAGACGAGCTGGGCAGTGGTCTCGTGAATGTCAGCCGGCTGGCCCTGGAACGGGTCGCGGTTCGCGACGACAACGTCGGCTGCCATTCCAGGCGCCAGGCTGCCGACCTCGTGTGCGCGACCGTTCGTCTCGATGCCACCGAGCGTGTACGCGCGGAGCGCTACGTCGAGCGGCAACCGCTCGTTCTCGAGGAAGACCAGCGGGTTGTAGTCGGGGTGGTCGGCCGGAACCTGGCGGTTCACTGCGACGTGGATGCCGAGCCACGGGTCAGCCGAGGTCACTGGCCAGTCCGAGCCGCCGCTCAGGTGGCTGCCCGCGCGATGCAGCGAGGCGAACGGGTATTGGTGCCCGACGCGCTCGTCGCCGAGGAACGGCACCGTGAGGTCGACCATCTGCGGGTCGTAGCTCGCCCAGAGCGGCTGCATGTTCGCGTCGGCATTGAGCGCCGCGAAACGGGGCACGTCGTCAGGCGAGATGATCTGGATGTGCGCGATGGTGTGCATTTGCGTTGAGGCGTCCCCGTTCGCGATGCGGGCTGCCTCGATCGCGTCGAGCGACTCGCGAACCCCGCGGTCGCCGAGCGCATGGAAGTGCACCTGGAAGCCCTGCTTGTCGAGCTCGACGACGTATTCGCGCAGGCGATCCGGATCAACGAAGGAAATACCCGCGTTCTCGGGTGCGCGGTGAGCGCAGCCGCCGGGAACGAGGTACGGCTCGAGCATCGCTGCGGTCTGGTTCTCGGCAACGCCGTCCTGCATGATCTTCACGGTGTCCGCGCGGAACCTGCGGCCCGAGACGGCCTCGCGACGCTCAACGAAGGCTGCGATCTGCTCGGTGCCTTGGGTGCGCTCCCACCAAAGTGCGCCGTTGACGCGGGCGATCAGGTCGCCGCGGTCTTCGGCAGTGCGGTAGACGGTGTAGAACTCGGGGCTGTGGTTGCCGTACTGTCCGATGAGCGCATCCTGCCAGCTCGTGATGCCGTAGCCCACGAGTTTGCGCTGGCCAACGAGGAACCCCTCGTACATCGTTTCGACAGTCGGCTGCGGCGCGTGCGAGAGTGCGAGCATGCGCGCACCCTCGTGCAGCGTTCCGGTCGGGTTGCCGTCGGCGTCGCGTTCGATTCGGCCGTCGGCAGGATCAGGCGTCGAAGCGTCGATCCCGCAGCGGCGCAGCGCCTCGCTGTTCACCCATGCGCTGTGGTGGTCTCGGTTCGAGAGGATGATGGGGCGGTCGTCGCAGATCGCGTCGAGGTCTTCTTTGAGTGGTGCACCGCCGGGGAAGGCGGCCTGCTGCCAGCCCGCGCCCACGATCCATTCGACCTCTGGGTTCGCGCTCACGTACTCGCGAACGGTCGCGAGATAGTCGTCGCGGTTCCAACCATCGGCGAGGTTGCAGCCGAGCATCTCCATGCCTGCCTCGATCGGGTGGACATGCGAGTCGTTCATGCCGGGATGCACGAGCCTGCCTTCGGCCTCGACAATCTTGGTCTCCGGGCCGATAGCCGCCGACACTGCGTCGCCGAGCTCGACGATGACCCCGCCGCGGATTCCCACGTGGCAGGGCGCCGGGATATACTTCTCGCCATCGAAGACGGCCCCACCAAGAATGGCAAGATCGAGAGGTTGGCTCTGCATCAGACTCCTTTGTCGCATCGGAGAGCCGCTGGCCCACCGATTACTTAATCGTTTAAGTTGAGTGTTTGTGAGAGTAAACGATCTCGCGCCCGGTTGTCAAACCGAACGCGACGAATCGGGTTTGGCCGACGCCTGCGGGCCGCAGACAGATCGCTATACTCGGGACGACTGAACGATCCAGACGGAGGACCATGGCGGTACGACTGCGCGACATAGCCGAAGAGACAGGGCTGTCTGCTGCGGCAGTATCGATGGCGCTCAACGGCAAGCCAGGGGTCTCCGAAGCCACCCGCAATGCGGTGCAGGAGGCGGCGGATCGGCTCGGATATCGCCCAAACCCCAGCGGCAAAGCGCTGCGGCTGGCGCGCACAGGCTCGATCGGCATCTACACACCAGCGAGCCTGCACGACTACTCGCTCTACTACGGCGAGATCACACGCGGCGTCGTCGCAGGCCTCGCCGACTCCGGCTACTCACCGGTCATGCTCCCCTCAATCAGCGAGTCTGGCGACCTCCGTGAACTGCCTGCCGTTGACGGCTACATCCTCGTCGAGCCTCACGCTGACGACCTTGGCGTCGCGGCCATCCTAGGCAGCAGCGCCGCCACGGTGAGCATCGACCCACCCCCACCCGGCACACCAGCGCCGTGGGGCATCGTCGAGTCAGACACCTCAACGAGCACGGCGCAGTCGCTCGATCTGATGCGCGAGCGCGGCAGCACGAGACCCGGCGTCCTCGTCGTGGAGACCGAGTCGCAGTGGACGGCGTCAGTGCTGAGCCAGTACGAGAAATGGTGCGCCGAGAACGGCGTGCAGTCGCTCGTGCTACACGTCGACCTCACCCAAGGTAACGACAGGCTGCGCGCCCAGCTCGCAGAAATCATCGACGGCGCTGGCGCCGCATGCGACGGGTTGTTCATCTGCGGCGACAGCGTCGCTGCACGGATCGCCGGCGTGCTCCGCAGCCTCGGACACACGATCGGCGACAGCGTGAAGCTCGTCTCAGGGGTCGACAGCACGATCATGGAGTACCACACGCCGCCAATCACGTCAGTCGACATGAACCCCGTGCAGTTCGGACTGCACGCTGCCGAGATGATGCGAACGCTCCTGCAGTCAAGCGGGCGCCCAGACAGGCAGCTCACCGAGGTACTTGAGGCCCCCCTCGTCGTCCGCGCGACCTAGAGCGCCGGGAGTGGCAACGCCCGCGCTACGCTTGCCTCATGACCGCCGAAGCTTCGCCCCAGACGCCCGCCAGCACTGACTCGACGGGAAACACTGACTCGACGGGAAACGCCGACTCGTGGCAGGCTCGCGTCGACGCTGTCTGGGCAGACGCCAACGCGAGTGAGCGCGAGGTTGTCGAACGAATCGCGGCGCTCGTCGCCGAGCTCCCAGACAGCGACCCACGCGGCCCGTTTGAGCTTGGCGGGGCCCACGACTCAGCAGGGCTTGAAACGCGCGCCGCTGAGCTCTACGAGCGCGCGATCGAGCTCGGCCTCGGCGGCGTCGCCCGGGCCGAGCTCGACGTGCAGTACGCCTCGACACTGCGCAATCTCGGTCGCGCCGACGAAGCCGTACGGGTGCTCGAGACGACGACGCGACACAATGATCTCGGCGCCTCCCCCGACGCCTTCCGCGCGCTCGCACTGCACGCTGCCGGCCACTCATCGGAGGCAGTCGCGGTGCTCCTCGAGGCGCTCATCCCGACACTGCCAAAATACCAACGCTCGCTCACCGGATACGCGGCAGAATTGCGCACCGGCGATACGGGAGAATAGTCGGGTGCTTGACGAAACATTCACGCTTCCCCTCTGGGCCGAGCTCACGGCAGTCGGCGTCGGCAGCCTGCAGGGCGCCCTCTTCGCCGCTGGGTTCAAACGGCTTGACCTGCTCGGGGTCGCACTCGTCGGCATCGCCTCAGGGATCGGCGGGGGCTTTCTTCGCGACATCCTGCTCAACACGACCACGGCGGCATTCTCAATCAACTGGTACCTGCTGACCGCGATCCTGTCAGCCTTCGTCGGCATGCTCGTGCCGCGCCTGTTTCACAGGGTTGACCCCGTGATCACGCTGCTCGACGCCGTGAGCATCGGCATGTTCGGAGCGATCGGCGCGACAAAGGCGCTCGCGCTCGGGCTCCCGGTGCTCCCAGCCCTGTTCATCGGCACGATCTCAGCCGTCGGTGGCGGCGTACTCCGAGACATGATCCTGAACATACCGATCGCGCTCATGCACGTCGGCTCGTTCTACGCCGTCGCATCGATGGGCGGCATCGTCGTCCTGCTCATCATGCTGCAGTTCGGCGCGCCAGTGCTCGTCGCAGGCGTCGTGTGCGTCCTCGTTACGACGATGCTGCGCCTCCTCGCGATTCGCTTCGGCTGGAGCCTTCCCGAACAGCGGGCCCTCAGCCGCATTCAGCTGCGCCGCCAACGCCAGGTTGAGGCCGCAATCGACGAGGCGCTGCAGACAGGCGCCATTGTTCTCCCCGACATCGTGCCCGATCCTGACGATGACGACGAAGATGACGAAGGCGAGGAGTCAGGCGTGGCGTGGCGCCAGCCCCGCCCTTAGCGCCGCCCCGGCAAGTCCCGCCCCGCACGTTCATCTGCCGTGCACGCTACGGTCGCGATTCGGCAACCAACGGTCGACCGCGGGGCTACTCGGGTTCGGTTGTGTAGTGGAGGGCGCCCCTGCGGCGCCCTCCATATGCCGCAACCGAGTCCGAAGGAACGAAATGACGAACCCAGCTCGCCCACCCCGCCTACGACGAGGGGTGACCGCACTCGCCCTTGCCGCACTCGTGGGCTCGGGCCTGGCAATCCCGCTCGCGAGTCCCGCCTCGGCAACACCGGAAGCGTTGGCGACTGCCGCGGTGCCCGCCGTACCTGAGGGGTCGCTCGTCACAACGGGAACTCCCTGGAAGTATCTCGACACCAACGTTGATCCGGCCGCGGGCGCACAAGATCGCAACGCCTGGACGGCTCCAGAATTCGACGACTCGGGTTGGGCAACTGCCGCGAGCGGCTTCGGGGTCAAGAAGAACGAGCTCGCCGCAGTCGGGCCGTACATGCCAGCAACCAAGCTCGCCCACTACATCGACGGCGATTCGAAGAACACGGTCCCGACCTACTTCTTCCGCACGACCGTGGAGCTCGCCACAGGCGTCGCGAGCGAGGTCGACGCGGTCTCGGCGTCGATCATTCACGACGATGCAGCCCGCGTGTTCGTGAACGGCCAGAAGGTCGCGGGATTCCTCGACAGCCGCGTCGATGACACACTGCCATCGAACCTGCAGTACGCGGGTGAAAGCAAGGGCGACCCCGTCGTCTCGAACTTCACTATCGATCCCGCGCTGCTCCACGACGGCGCCAACACCATTGCCGTGGCCGTCTACCAGGATCGCGAGACCTCCTCCGATGCCTACTTCGACATGACCAAGCTCCAGCTCACGCCAAAAACCGATGAGGGCGGCGGCACCGAGCCCGTCATCGCCGCTCCGACGCGAGTGATCCTCACTCCGACAGAGACTCCGGCGACATCGCAGTCGTTCTCGTGGCTCGCTGGCGACGAAACGCACACGACCGGCCAGGTCGAGATCGGGCTCGCCACCGGGGGCGACACCCGCGTCGCCAAAGCCGCCGCGGTTGGCGCCGTCAACGGCAACGCGAAAGAACACTTCTCGGCGACAGTGGAAGACCTCACCCCCGCGACCACGTACCGCTACCGCGTGGGCACCGAGGGCAGCATGAGCGAGTGGTACACATTCACCACCGAGACCCCGGGCGCGACCGACTTCCAGTTCGTCTACTACGGCGACGCACAGATCGGCCTCGACACCACATGGCCAGCGGTCGTCGCGCAGGCTGAGGCCAAGGCCCCGCGCTCGATCGGGTCGGTGCACGCCGGCGACCTCATTAACACCGGCAGCAACGACACCGAGTGGCTGAACTGGTTCAAGGGAATGGAGCGCTCGGCGACGAGCACCAACGTGATGGCCGCGCCGGGCAATCACGAGTACTCGGGCGACAAGACGCTCGCCTCGTGGAAGGCTCACTTCGAGTACCCGCTCAACCAGCCGTCGACCGAGACGATCGGTGAGCTCGCTGGCCGCGCGCAGGGAGACTCTGACGTCGCACGCCAGTACGCCGCATACTTTGAGCACTGGGCAGACTTCGCGGCCGAGACCGTGTACTACACCGACTACCAGGGTGTCAGGTTCATCACGCTGAACGCCACTCGCGACACCACGTTCCTGAAGCCCGCGAACCTCCCCGGCTGCACGGGCGCAGAGTGCCCGAGCACGAAGGTGCAGGCACTGTGGACGGAGTACCAGGCTGCATGGCTCGACTTCGTGCTCAAGGAGAGCCCATCGAAGTGGAACGTCGTCACGTTCCACCAGCCCGTGTACTCCACCTCCTCGGGGCGCGACGAGGCCGTCCTCCGCGAGTACTGGGTTCCGGTGTTCGAGGAGAACAACATCGATCTCGTACTCATGGGGCACGATCACACGTACGGGCGCGGTTACAAGAACGACGACACCACAGACACCCGCGGCATGACCGTCGGCCCGGTGTACGCGGTCTCAAACTCGGGTGCGAAGCACTACGACCTCGAGACTGAAGAGAAGAACGTCTGGACGAACAACGGCGCGACCCAGGTCATCCGCGGCGAGCGCGTGACGACCTACCAGGTCATCGACGTCACTGCGAATCAGCTCACCTACCGCTCGTACGTCGCCGAGAAGGTGAACGGGTCAAAGAGTTTCAAGCTCACCGATACCGCAGCCGAGCGCCCGGTGTACGCCGCGGCCGAGGTCCCCGCCGTTGGCGAGGTCTTCGACGAGTTCACGGTCACGAAGTACGACACCGGCGAGAAGTGGGTCACTGAGCCTGGCGTCGAGACTCCCGCCGGCCCGGCGCTGCAGCTTGGTGCGGCGTCGGTCGCGCAGGGCGACGAACTGCAGGTCTCAGGATCGGGCTTCGCCCCCGGTTCGAAGATCGCGCTCGAGCTGCACTCGGAGCCGGTCGCGCTCGCCTCGGTCGAGGTCAGTGAGGATCGCGCGTTCTCGACAGCGGTGACGATCCCGGCGAACACCCCGACGGACACCGAGCACGAGCTCGTCGCCGTACTGCCAAACGGTAAGACAGTGTCGACTCCGCTCACTGTCACCGCAGCCGAAACCGGTGGCGAAAACCCCGGCGGGGAAAATCCGGGCGGCGAAAACCCCGGCGAGACCGACACCACGCCCGGCGGCACCACACCGGGCGCGGGCGAACATGGCGGCGGGAAGGGATCGGGATCGATCGCCACCACTGGCGGCGCGTCGTTCGTTCCGCTCGGCATCGCAACGCTCGCGCTGCTCACCGCAGGCGGCGGACTGCTGCTGTGGCGCCGCCGCACCGCCGCGGCCGCGACGGCTGATCACACGCTCGGCTAGCGCGGGAGCCGCGTGAGGCGGGGCGTCGGGTTCACTCCCGCCGCCCCGCCTCACGCGTTTCCACGGCTGCCGCGCAAACGCGAACGCCGGTGAGAGCGCACCTACCGTTCACCGCCGGGACGCCGACGCCACACGACCGCGGTGAGCACGACGCCGACGGTGATCTGGGCGGCGGCGCCGACAATAAGCAGCACGAGCACTGGCGTCCACGACTGCGTCGCCTGGTGCAGGGCCCCCGCCCCGAGGGGGCCGAGCGTCGCGACCGTGTACCCGATGGACTGCACCGCGGTTGAGACCCGCGCCGACTCTGCCGCGTCCTTGCCGATCGTCGCGATGAGCGCGAGCGCGAGCGGAAACGCGCACATTCCGAGCCCGAGGAGCCCGGCCCATACCTCCGGCAGTGCGAGCGGCGCGAACAGTAGCCCGAGCACGCCCGCCGTTGTCGCGGATCCGACGACCGCGAATCCGACACGCATCCGGCCGGCCCCGCGGGCGAGCGGCATGATGAGCACCGTCGCAGGCACGCCCACCGCCATCGTGATGCCGAGCAGGAGCCCGGCGCGCTCGGGTGACAGGCCCGCGTCTGTGGCGATCGTCGGAAGCCATCCCATGACCACGTAGCTCAGGAGCGACTGGAGCGCGAAGAAGCTCGCGAGGAGCCAGGTTCCGGCAGGGTACGCGGCGCGCACCCGACGTGCGCCGATCCCGACGGCCGCGGGGGCCTCGGCGCGGGCGGGCCGCGCGATTGGCATCACGACGGCCCACACAGCGAGGGCGATGAGCGCGGGCACCGCCCACGCCGCGAGCCCGACCGTCGGACTGCCGACGGCCACGGCGACAGGCACGGCTGTTGCCGCCGCGGTCGCCGCGCCGAGCGACATCGCAGTCGAGTAGACCGTCGTCACCGTGCCGATGCTGCGGCCAAAGTGCGCACGGACGACGGCGGGCAACAGGATGTTCACGACAGCGAGTCCGCCCGTCGCAACGACGGTACCGAGCACAACGATCCAGGGGCTCGGGATAGCGCGGATGAGGAGCCCTGCGGTCAGTACCGCAAGCCCGACAGCGACTGTGCGCTCGACGCCCCAGCGTGCAGCGAGTCTCGCGGTGCTCACCCCGGCGACCGCGAACACTGCCGTCGGAATCGCTGGGATGAGCACAACCGTCGCAGAGTTCAAGGCGCCGCTCTCGGTGAGCAACGTGAGCAGCGCGGCAGCGCTAGTTATCGCCAGGCGCAAATTCAGCGCGACGAGCACGAGCGCGATCAGCATGAGCGCGGTCCGCCTGCGGGCAGGGGCAGGAGTGTGAGTCATATTCATCCAAACATCTAACGTCTAACCTTTGAGACGTACTATCATTGCACACATGAGCCTGGATCCGATACGTCAGTCTTCATTGAGCGACAAGGTCGTCGAGCGACTTCGCACCGAGATCGTCGAGGGGCGCTGGCGCGTCGGCGAGCGAATCCCGCCCGAGCCCGAACTCATCGCAGACCTGGGCGTCGCGCGCGGCACCCTTCGCGAGGCAATCCGGGCGCTGCAGTACAGCGGCATGCTCGACGTCCGCCGCGGCGACGGCACGTTCGTCACCGCCCGAAGCGAGGTCCCCGGAGCACTCGCCCGCTCGGGCGGCTCGATCGGAGACGTGCTCGAGGCGCGCGCCGCCATCGAGCCGCAGCTCGCCCGGCTTGCCGCGGAACGCGCGAACGAGGGAGACATCGAGAGGATCGCCGAGGCACTCGACTACCGCGCCCTCGTCACGAACGAGCCGCCGACACGCGAGAACGCCGCCGTCTGGGCGCAGGCCGACGCCGCGTTCCACGAAGAGGTCGCACGGGCAGCACACAACCCGATCCTGTTCGAGATCTACGCGGCGCTGCTCCCCCAACTCAGGGAATCAGTGGAATCCGCGATCACCCGCGACGGCTTCAGTCGCGAGGACCCACGCGGCCACGAGGAGGTACTGGCGGCTATCAGACGACAAGACCCGGAGGCGGCTGGCGCGAGCGCAGCAGCGAACCTCGCCGCCACCGAGCGCTGGGACCACGCAGAGCGGGCCGGCGCAGCTTCACGCTAGCGCCGGCCCGCCCCCGCCCCTGACTCGCTACGAGTCGAGCAGCTCCGTGACGAGGGCCGCAATGTCGCTACGTTCGCTGCGCGTGAGCGTAACGTGGCCGAAGAGCGAGTGCCCCTTGAGCTTCTCGATGACAGCCGCGATCCCGTCGTGCCGCCCCACGCGCAGGTTGTCGCGCTGCCCGACGTCGTGCGTGAGCACGACCCGCGAGCGCTGCCCGATGCGGCTGAGCATCGTGAGCAGCACGTTGCGCTCGAGCGACTGCGCCTCGTCAACGATCACGAACGCGTCGTGCAGCGACCGGCCGCGGATGTGCGTGAGCGGGAGCACCTCGACGAGATCGCGCGCAACCACCTCATCGAGCACGTTCTGCGAGACGATCGAGCCGAGGGTGTCGAACACCGCCTGCCCCCACGGATTCATCTTGTCTTGCTGGTCTCCGGGAAGATAGCCGAGCTCCTGGCCCCCGACGGCGTACATGGGCCGGAACACCATAACCTTCCGGTGCTGCTGCCGCTCGAGTACCGCTTCGAGGCCCGCCGCGAGCGCGAGCGCCGACTTCCCGGTGCCGGCCTTGCCGCCGAGCGACACGATCCCGACCTCGGGGTCGAGCAGCAGGTCGATTGCAAGGCGCTGCTCCGCGCTCCTGCCGTGCACGCCGAAGACCTCACGGTCCCCTCGCACCAGCCTGATCGACGCGTCACCGTCGACCCTGCCAAGCGCCGAGCCTGTCGGCGAGCTGATGATGAGCCCTGTTCCAACCACGAGGCCCCTGGCCGCGTCGACGCTGTCGAGCCGTTCTTCCTCCCAGAGAGCGTCAACGTCGGCATCCGTGAGCTCAATCGTGCTCGTCCCGAGGTAGCTGTCGTCGCCAGTCTGGTCGTTGCGATACTCCTCCGCCCCGAGCCCAAGCGCCGATGCTTTCACACGCATCGGGAGATCCTTCGAGATGACAGTCACGTCGAGGCCCTCGCTCGCGAGGCTCTGGGCGACCGCGAGGATGCGCGTGTCGTTGTCTCCGAGTCGCATGCCGCTCGGGAGCACCTCTGCGCTCGAGTGATTGAGCTCAACTCGCAGCGTCCCGCCGGCGTCGCCTACAGGAACTGGGAAGTCGAGCCGCTCATGCCGCTCACGAAGCCCGTCGAGGAGCCTGAGCGCTCGCCGCGCAAAGTACCCGAGTTCAGGATCGTGCCGTTTCTTCTCAAGCTCTGTCACCACAACGACAGGCAAGACGATGCTGTGCTCGGCGAACCTGAAGATCGCTGCTGGATCGCTGAGGAGCACCGACGTGTCGAGCACGTAGGTTCGCTCCGCCTGCGCGAGGCGCTCTGCCTCGCCGATCGCCGGCTGCTTGATTGTTTCTCGGATAGTTGCCACGGCGGCTCCTTCGTTCTGCCGGGGCGGCCCCGGCGAAACGAGTCGGCCGTAGCTTTCGAGGGGGGCTACGGCCTCCTCAACCGGGCACGGTGCCCGGTACTGCACAAGGTACGCTCCCGAGGTGAACGGGATCTTTCGACACGCTGACGTGTTGGGACGCGGTGAATTCGGAGTGAAATTCGAGGCAGCAACATTGGAAACGTGACATATCGACAGACGTGGCCCGTCTAATTGGTACATTCTCTACAGTTCTGACAACAGAAACAGTTTCCTATGCTGCCTTTCCTCCATGGAACAGCGCTAGGCTGGGGCCATGACTGACGCGCGTATCCTGCGGACCCGGGCCGCACTGCACAAGGCGATCACTGAGCTCGCCACCCAGAAGCCTGTTGGAGAAATCACCGTCTCCGAGCTCGCCGAAAGCGCGGGCATCAACCGAGTGACGTTCTACAAGCACTACACGACGCCAGCGGAGGCGCTCGCGGATGCGCTGTACACCGAGCTCAAGGACGTCTGCACCGGCACCGCGCCTGCCCCCGAAATCGACGCTTTCACCCACTGCATCTACTCGGCGCTCGACCACCTCGAAGAGCGGCGCGAACTCTACACAATCGCGTTCAGCGACCAGGTCGACGGCACCGTCCCGATCATGCTCTCCCGCTTCCTCACCGAGGTCGCAGAGACCTACCTCACCAAGCGGCGCAAGCGGAAGCCCGCCGTTCCAGACGTCGACCTCGACGTCGCGGCCGCCTTCCTCGCCAACGGCGCCACTGGCGCGATCCGCGTCTGGATCCTCGAGGGGGACATGTCACGCGAACGCTTCTTCGAGAACCTGCCGCTGCTGCTGCCAGCCTGGTTCCAGGCCGAAGCGGCAGGGTAGTCTGGTCGGGGCGAGGCCCTAGCGCCGCGGCGGCGCCAGGCTCGGCTGCTTGCCGAACTGGCCCGTCGCGATGAGCACAATAATCACGACAGCTGCGACGATCCACCCAGAAACACCAAGCGGATTCACGAGCGGCATCGGCAGCGGCGCCCCGGCAGCCGTAAACACCAGACACACGGCGCCGACGCCGTTCAGCGCGCCGTGCGCGATCACCGCTGGCCAGACCGAAGCGCTGCGCAGGCGAAGCCAGCCGAACAGGATTCCCCAGAACACGCAGCCGATTGTCATGAGCGCGACGCCGCGCCAATCGAGCAGGCCAAAATTGTGGCCGAGCAAGGTGACCGGAGCGTGCCAGACTCCCCAGATCACGCCGCTGACGAGCAGCGCAGGCCAGGTCCCTAGGGGCCGCAGTGCCGGAAGCAGCCAACCGCGCCAGCCGATCTCCTCGCCGAACGCGGGCAGCAGATTGATGAGGCCGGCAAATGGAATCATCGCGAGCTGCGTCAGCATCACGGTGCGCGCGAGCTCTGGCGGTGTGCCCGCGCTCGCGAGCGTCGCCGCGAACCCCGAGAGCTCAGCGAAGTCAGGGGTAAACCAGCCAAGCATCGTCGCAACACCGAGCGCCAAGGCAACAATCACGATCGGCCCGAAGTTGCCGAGCACGATGAACCAGACCACACGCTTCGCAGGGCGCAGCGGCCACAGACCGAGGAATCTCGCTTTTCCCCGCCTCGGGGTCTTCAGCACGAAGACGACAACCAACATCGCGACCGCAGGGGTGAACATCATCACCGACGGGAGCAGCTGCAGCATCATCTGCGTGCCGAGCGGCAGGCTCACGGCTGCGACGGGGTCGAGGCGCCACATCGGGAGCATGACAAGCCACGCGAGCCCCCATGCGAGCGCCACAAAAACCGCCACGGCGACCCACGGAACGCGCGCGAGCGGCTCGGCGGGAGTGGGTTGAGCTTGTGTCGGTTGTGAGCCTTCGCTCAGCTGCTGAGTCATTGCGTATCTCCTTCGATAGATCCTGTTCCGTCGGTTGCGCCACCGGCCGGGTTGTCCCGCGCGGCCGCCGCTGCGGCGGCGAGCACTGACGCTGCGTCCTCTGCACCCGCAAGTGTCGCGACGAGCACTTTGCCGTTGCTGCGACCGATCACGAGCCCTTCCCCGCCGCGCGGCACCAGTCCCGTTCGCCCACCGGCGAAGCGAAGCCCCCAACCACCAAACTCGCCAAGCGGCTCGATCTGCGCCGTAACAACGTCGGTGACGTCACCCGCCGCGATCTTGAAGACCGGCCAGCCAACCATTGAACGCGCCTCGAACCCCTCCGGCCCGATCCGCACATTGAACCACATACACATCACCGTCGATGCAGCGACGACAGCCAGCGTGCCGAGGCCGATCCACCCGGCAAGTGGCTCGATCGTGAACATCCAGACCGCCAGCACCGCGAGCAGCACGTTGACGACCCCGACTCCCCACGACACCCCGCGCGACGGGCTGATCGCGCCCACCCAGACCGCACGCTCTGCGGCCCCAAGCGAGAGGGCGTCTGCGGTCGGCTCTCCGTCTTCGGGCTCGACGCGCAGACTCGGTTGGAGGAAGTACGCCGCGGCGGCGGCAGCAGCGCCCGCGACCCAGCCACCGATCAACCACCCAAGTGTCGATCCGGTCTCGCGCGCGTCGGCCGCGTCAAGTTGCACCCACGCGACACCGAGGGCGTTGATCTGCAACGACACCACCATGCCGAGGGTGAAGGCGGGCATCCAGCGATTCGCCGCGGCCCAGGTGCGCGTCGCACCGTCGGCGTCCCTCAGCCGCAGCTGAAACCGCTGGAGGGGAGGCAGGAGCATGACCCCGATGCAGATGCAGGCAAACATCACCACGTTCGTCCACGGCGCCCCGAACCCATCCGGGAGGCCGGAGGGTCCCCAGTGCGTTGCGACGGGATCAGGCATCCGCGGGAGCCAGGCCAGCTGGATCGCGAGGGCCGTGCCGAGCGCAAGCGCCGGCACGAACGTCCCGGCCCACAGGGCGGCGCGCTTCGCGCGGTCGAGCTCGAGTTGGGGGGTCATTTCGTGCCTTTCCTGTCTTTCTCGTCAGGTTCGCCCGGTTCGCCCGGCCGTGCACGAGCCTCGCGTGCGGCCGTGGCGAGCGCAGCCGCCGCGGACTCTGCGTCATCGATCGTCACAACAACTTGTCGACCCTGTCGCCTGGAGAATCTGATTCCCTCGCCAGTGCGCATCACGATGCCAACTTTTCCGTCGACCGAGAGTCGCCAGCCCCAACCCCCGAACTCAGCAAACGGGTGAATCTCGCCAACCTCCACGTCGGCAATATCGGCCGCTGGCACGCGCAGCGCCGGCCAGCCGAGAAACGACCGGGCCTCGAAACCACGGTCGTCGATCTGCACGTTGAACCGCATGCACAGCACCGTCAGCGCGAGCACCACCAGCAGCGAGACGCTCACGATTGTGATCGCAACTGGTTCCGCTGGGCGAATCCCCGCTACGAGGATCAGGCTTGCGACGAGCACAATGAGCGCCGACCCCATGACCCAGAGGTAGGTTCGGCTCACCCCGATCGACCCGATCCAGGCGACGCGCTCGGCGGGGGCGAGTTCGAGCGGATTCCCAGCCTCTGCCTCGGTAGCCGCGGCGATCCGTACCCGCGGCTGCACAAGGTAACCGAGCCCGGCCGCGACGATGCCGATGATCGCCGGCATGAGGGGAACGGCGAGGTTCGGCTCGAGCTGCCTGGCGTCGGGGAGGTCGAGCTGGATCGCCGTGGTGATGATGTTGAGCGAGGAGATGGCAGCCGCGGCTCCGAGCCCGATCGCCGGAATGAGACGGTTGATTGGCCCCCAGAGTTCACCCCCGGGGCGAGCCCGACCCTGGAGGTACTGCAGCCGCGTCGAGAAATACGTTGCGGCGATGAGGAGGCCCGCGAGCGGGAAAACGATCAGGCCGACCGCGGGACTGCCAAAGCCGTCCGCGACACCAGCTCCGTTCCAGTGCACCGCCATCGGGTTAGGCAGCCGCGGGAGCCACGCGAGCGTCACAATTGTGCCGACGATGACGAGACCTACTGGGACAACGAGCCCCACGATGCGCGCGGCTACACGTGCGCGCTGCAGGTCGGGCTGCGCCTCGGGCGCTGGCTGGACGGGATCGGTGTCTGTCATGCGGCGGTCTGCTCCTGTGAAAACGTCAGCGGAATCGGTGCGCGGCCAGCCGGCGGCGCACCATCGGGGTCGGCGTGCACGACGAGCGCGGCAAGGGTGACCTGGCTTACCCCAAGCTGGCTGGCCCGCTCGACGAGCTCGCGGACCTCGCCAGAGAGCTCGACGAGCGTGTTAGCGAGTGACGTGACGACGGCGCCTCGACCGCGCCGCAGGTCAACGAGCCGTTCGTCACGCAGCTGCTGGTAGGCCCGCAGCACGGTGTGCACGTTGATATTCAAGGCGTCGGCCAGCCGCTTCGCTGCGGGCAGCGCGGTGCCGGCTCGAAGCTTTCCAGCGGCGATGTCGGCGCGAATAGAGTCGGCGATCTGCTCGTAGATCGCGCGTTCGTTCGCCTCGTCAATACGAATCAGCATGCGCGCTCCCTTCGCCAATAACTCTACTTGAGCTAGAACAATATGTGTGGCTCGATTCACCAAGATCAACTACCGTGAGTTGTGGGAGGTCTCCATGAACCGTTCGCCCCGTTCGCGCAACTCCGCAGCCGTCGCACTGACCGCCGGTGCCATCGCTGCGCTACTCAGCCTCGCCGGATGCGCCGCCGAGCAGCCAGCGGAGCCTCCGGAGTCACCGAGCCCCGCGCCGACGACTACACCCCCGACTGAGGAGCCGAGCGAGCCACTCGGCCCGCGACAGTCGACGACCGGCCTCGCCGCACCGTGGTCGATCGCCTACGTCGAGAACTCGGCGCTCGTGAGTGAGCGCGACTCTGGCAAGCTCATCGAGCTCACCGAGGACGGGGCCAGCCGCGAAATCGCCACAATCCCCGGCGTCGTGCATGGCGGCGAGGGCGGCTTCCTTGGCATCGCGGTGTCGCCAGCACCTGAGGGCACCCAGCCTGAGTTTCTGTACGCGTACTCGACAGCGAGCTCTGGCAACCGCGTGCAGCGATTCCCGCTCACAGGGACTCCAGGCTCGCTCGCGATCGGCGAGGCGACGCCCATCGTCGAGGGCCTCCCGAGCGCCACGTCGCACAACGGCGGCAGGATCGCGTTTGGCCCGGACGGAATGCTCTACGTCACCGTCGGCGATGCCTCGCAACCGTGGCTGTCGCAAGACCTCGACAGCCTCGCTGGCAAGATCCTTCGACTCACGCCAGACGGCGGCGTACCCGACGACAATCCATTCGAGGGCTCGCCCGTCTACACCTCCGGCCACCGCAACCCGCAGGGAATCGCCTGGGCGGCTGACGGCACAATGTACTCAAGCGAGTTCGGGCAAGACACCTGGGACGAGCTCAACGTCATCACCGCCGGCTCGAACTATGGTTGGCCCGAGGTCGAAGGCATCGCTGGTGACGACCGCTATGTCGACCCCGTGCAACAGTGGACACCCGCCGAGGCGAGCCCGAGCGGCATCGCCATCACGAGCGACACAATCTACATCGCGAACCTCCGCGGCCAGCGCGTGCGAACGGTGCCGCTCTCAGACCTGACGACAGGCTCCGATCACTTCGTGGAGGAGTACGGCCGCATCCGCGACGTCACCGTCTCTCCCGACGGCAAGCTCTGGCTGCTGAGCAACAATACTGACGGCCGGGTCGAGCCGCGCGCCGGCGACGATCGCTTCATCGACTCCGGTCTCGTGAAGTAGGGGCCTGCCACCCCACCGGCCCCCAGTGCCAAGCCCCCAGCACACGCAATGTGATCTGCACTTCGCATGCAGCCCCGGGAAGCTGTGGGCATTGGAACCGTCGATCCCAGTAGCAACGATCGACTTTCCCCCGCCACAGCGCCAATGCCGGGTACCTCGACACGAAAACGCACAGCGCCCGTCGCCCCCGAGGGGCGACGGGCGCCTGCAGCGTCAGACTAGAACGCAGCGATACCTGTCAGCTCACGCCCGATGACAAGCTGGTGTACCTCATCGGTGCCCTCGTAGGTGCGCACCGACTCGAGGTTTGCCATGTGGCGCATCACCGGGAAATCCGAGGTGATGCCATCGCCACCGAGGATCGAGCGGCACTGGCCCGCAATCTTGATGGCCTCGCGAACGTTGTTCAGCTTACCAACGGAGATCTGCCCGTAGGTGAGCGTCCCTGCATCCTTCAGACGGCCGAGGTGCAGCGCGAGCAGCATGCCCTTTTCGTACTCAACGAACATGTCGGCGAGCTGCGCCTGGATGATCTGCTTCGAGCCGATCGGAGCACCAAACACCTCGCGCGTCTGCGAACGCTCAACTGCTGCTTCGAGGCACGAGCGGGCAGCACCCATGACGCCCCAGGCAATACCGTAGCGAGCCTCGTTCAGGCACTTGAATGGCGCCGACAGCCCCTTGGCTCCAGGAAGGATCGCGTCTGCAGGCAGGCGCACATCGGTGAGCTCGATCTCAGTCTGCAGCGACGCGCGCATCGACAGCTTGTTCTCGATCGCGGTCGCCTTGAAACCCTCGGTCTCGGTCGGCACGACGAATCCGCGCACGACGCCCTCCTCGTCCTTCGCCCAGATCACGCCGACCTGTGCGATCGTTGCGAGGCCGATCCAACGCTTTTTGCCGTTGAGCACCCACTGGTCGCCGTCGCGGCGGGCCTGGGTGAGCATCGTGTTGGGGTCGGAGCCGCCCTGCGGCTCGGTCAGACCGAAGAAGCCGACAGCCTCGCCGCGGCCCATCGCCGGGAGCCAGCGCTGCTTCTGCTCTTCCGAGCCGAACTTGTAGATGGCGCCCATCGCGAGCGAACCCTGCACCGAAAGTGCGGTGCGAAAACCTGAGTCAGCGGCCTCAAACTCCATCGCTACGAGACCGTATGCAACGGACGACGCCCCACGAAGGCCGTAGCCGTTCATGTACATGCCGAACGCGCCGAACTCGCCGACCTCGGGTAGCAGTTCGACGGGGAGCCTGCGATCCTCGAACGCCTGGTCGATGATCGGATTGATCTTAGTCTGTGCGAATTCGCGGGCCTTGAGCTGCCACTCGCGCTCTTCTTCGGTAACGAAGTCGGCGACGTTGAACAGCTGGTCAATCGTGGTTGTCATGAGTTTCCTTTGTTCGTGGGGGTGCAGCAGAAATTAGCGTGAGAGCCAGGTCGCGCCCTGGTGTTCGCCGACCCCGGGAGGTGGCGAGGTATAGCGAGCTGGCGTCTCTGAGAAGTGGATGGGTGCAGCGATGGAGCGAAGAGTATGCTCCGTGCCATCTGGCGCGACGCCAGTTGTCTCGGCAACGGTGTTCAGGCCGAGGGACTCTGCGAGCTCGATCGCCTGCGCAATCGTATTCACCCGGCCCGCAGGAATGTTCGCCGCGGTGAACGCAGTAATCCACTCATCTGCGTTGCGCGAGCGAAGCCGATCTTCAAGGGCTGCGCGCAGCGCGACACGGTTCGCAACCCTGGCGGGATTGTTTGCAAACCGCTCGTCGGTCGCGAGCCCCGGAACGCCGAGCACCTCGCAGAGCCTTGCAAACTGACCGTCAGTGCCCACGGCGAGCGCGACGGATTGATCGGCGGCGTGAAACGTCTCGTAGGGCGCGATCGAGGGGTGGGCGTTGCCCATCCGCTGAGGCGACGCCCCGGTCTCAAGTGTCGATGAGGCCTGATTCGCGAGGGCCGACAGCAGCGATCCAAGGAGCGTCACCTTGACGTGCTGGCCGCGGCCAGTGCCGCCCTCCGAGTCGCGGGCGCGGAGCGCGGCCTGAATACCGATAACCGCGTTGAGGCCAGTGAGAATGTCAACGAGCGCGACGCCAACCTTTGTCGGCTCACCGCCAGCATCGTCGGCCTGACCAGTGATGCTCATGAGCCCTCCGACGGCCTGCACGAGCAGGTCGTAGCCGGGCAGATCGCGCCCCTCGGCGTCGCCGAAGCCCGAGATCGAGCAGTACACGACGCCAGGATTGGCTGCGGCGAGCGCCTCGTAGCTCAGCCCGAACTTGTCCATCGTGCCTGGCTTGAAGTTCTCGATAACGACGTCGGCCGTCGTCGCGAGCTCGGTCGCGAGCGCGATGCCTTCCTCACTGCGAAGGTCGCAGACGACCGAGCGCTTGCCACGGTTGACCCCCGCGAAGTAGGTGCTCTGCCCAATCGCGTTTGTTGGCGGGGACCACTGCCTGGTGCCATCGCCCTCGGGGCTCTCGATCTTGATGACGTCTGCACCAAAATCAGCCAACAGCATCGTTGCGTGCGGGCCCGCGAGCACTCGAGAGAAGTCTGCGACTCGAATGCCGGCGAGCGGACCTGAGGTTGTCATACTTCAACTGTAGGTGAATCGCCAGACCCCATGGGGCAAAACCTGCACACTCCTTGCATTCGATACTGTGCGAGAATGACACCATGGCGACGCTCTCCCAACTGCTCGAATTGCCCGATCTCGGCCTCACGCTGCTGCAGGCGGGGCAGGGAGACCCCGAGCTCAGCTGGGCCTCAATCACCGAGCTGCTGACGCTCAGCGACTACCTCGAGGGTGGCGAGATCATCATGACGACTGGCCTCTCCCTCGGTGCCGACGATCCAGGCTGGCTCGACTTCGTCGCGGGCCTCAGTCGTGCCCGCATCGCCGCCATCGGCTTCGGTGTTGGCGTTAACCACGAGACAGTGCCCACGCCCCTGCTCCGCGCGGCGAGCACCTACCGTGTCGCCCTGTTCGAGATCCCGCTGCCAGTGCCGTTCATTGCCGTAACCAAGGCTGTCGCCGGCCTCATGCGCTCCGACGAGCTGCGTGCCGCCCGCTCGGCGCTGCAAGTGCAGCTGCGCCTCCTCGACAGCGCGCGGGGAGCGCAAGATCCGGCGGAGGTGCTCGCAAGTATCTCGCAGGCAACCGGCCGACAGCTTGCGCTCATCGCCGGTGCCGACCGGGTGCTCGCAAGCACGCAAGGATTCCATCCAGACGGCGCCGAACTCGTCGCACTCGACACCGAGGGAAACCTCAGGCTCGCCATCGCAGGATCCGGGCCCCTCACGCCCGAGGGCAGCTCAGTGATCGCCGCGGGCGCGATGGCACTTGGGTTCAGCGTGCGCAGCGATCGAGCGACAGACCGCGCCGAACGTGAGCGTTGGGAGCTACTCACGGGCAAGATCCTGAGTGGTGAGTTCCCCGCCGAAACCGCCGAAGTGCTCTCCCCCGGGCTCGTGATGCCCACGACGCTGCGTGCCGTCGCGGTGCAGGGATCCCCAGAAGACATCTCAGCCTGGCGCACCGAACCCCGCCTGGGCCTCGACAGGCTCATCACCTCAACCGAAGAGCTGCCTGGCGGGCTCGCGCAAGCGTGGCAGATCGTCGACGGCGCGCACCCCGATCCAGCGATCACACGCACGGTGCAGCACGGGCTCGACCTCGTCGTCGGACGGGAAGTCGACAGCGGCAGCGTCCCCGTGAGCGCGCGCTCCGCGGCATCGCGCATCAGCGACCTCCCCGGCCGCGCAGCGCTCTACGCAGAACCCCGGCGCGCGCAGGTCATCCGGGTCGACCGTGACGCCCCATTCCTCGAGGCAGTACTCAGCCTGGGGGCCGCAGGGAAACCCGCCGCGGCGGGACTCAGCCGTGAGGTGCTCGGGCCGCTTTCGGCAGCGGGAGCCGGTGGCGACGCATCTCCCGAGGCAGACCGCGAGCTCCTCTGCGAGACGCTCGACGCGCTCTTCGAGTCAGACGGCCAGCGTGGACCCGCAGCCGCAGCCCTCGGCATTCACCGCAACACGCTTCGCGACAGGGTCACACGCATCGAACGGCTCACGGGGAGATCGCTTTCAAGCGCCGCCGACCGCGCGGAGCTCTGGTTCGCGCTGCGCGCCGACGAGCTGCTGTAACGCGCTGCGCGCTATGCGCTCCGCTCGGCGGCGTTCGCGTCTTCCTCGATGACCGAGCCATCAGCCGACCACGGGAAGTCGATCCACTTGTCGGTTGCCTTCCACGCATAGTCGGGTGCGATGACCGTTGACGGCTTTGTGTAGATCGTGACCGAACGCACGTCGGCGCCCTCAGCAACGAGCAGCTCGACCGCGAGCTTCAGCGTGCGGCCCGAGTCAGCAACGTCGTCTACGAGAAGCACGCGGCGGCCCTTGAGATAGCCCATATCGAGTTCGGGTGGCAGCACCTCAGGGTTGTCGAGCACTGTGCCAATTCCCGTGTAGAACTCGACGTTCAGCGCGCCGCAGTTTTTCGCCCCGAGGCCGTACGCGATCGCGCCAGCCGGCAGCAGCCCGCCCCTGGCGATCGCGACAACGACCTCGGGGATGAAATCGTCGGCGACAACCTGGCGCGAAAGTTCACGGGTCGCTGCCCCGAATCCGTCCCAGGTGAGTACTTCGCGTTCGGCGGTCATGTGGGGCTCCCTCAGGTCGTGCGGATGCGGCGTCGTGTGCTGCCGTAAGGCAAGCAGTTTACCCGGCTTCGTCGAGCGTCACCGTTAGGGCACCTCGTAGCCCGCCGCGACGAACAGCTCGTACCACTCGGCCCGGCTGAGCACGATGCCCGCGCCTGCGACTGCCTCCGCGACGCGGCTTGCCTTCGTCGTCCCGAGCACGACGCGCATGCGCGCCGGGTGACGGGTAATCCACGCCGTTGCGATCGCAGTTGGCGTCGTCTGGCGTTCTGCGGCAATGCGGGCGAGCACCGCCTGGAGTTCCCGGAGCCCGCCCTGCTCAAAAATCGACCCCGAGAAGAACCCACGCTGGAACGGCGACCACGCTTCAAGGGTGATGCCGTGAATGCGCGCGTATTCAAGCAGGCCGCCGTCGCGCACTGCCGACTGCTTCAGCCCCTCCATATTGGCTGCGATGCCCTGCGCAACGAGCGCGGCGTGACCGAGCCCGAACTGCACCTGGTTCACAGCGATCGGCTGGGTCACCGCGGTTTTCAGCAGTTCAATCTGCTGCGACGTGTGATTCGACACCCCAAACGAGCGCACTTTGCCCGCGGCCTCAAGCTGCGAGAACGCCGACGCGACCTCCTCTGGCTCGACGAGCGTGTCAGGCCGGTGCAGCATGAGCACGTCGAGGTAGTCGGTGCCAAGCGCTGCAAGCGATTCCTCGGCCCTGCGCACAATGTAGTCGGCCGAGAAGTCGAAGCCGCGCCCACCCGGTCTGATGCCACACTTCGTTTGAAGCTCGATCTGCTCCCGCTCTGCAGAGCTCAACTGCAGCGCCTCAGAGAAGCGGCGTTCGCAGCCGTGCTCGCCGCCGCCGTAGATGTCAGCGTGATCGAAGAGCGTCACCCCCGCCTCGCGCGCGGCTGTGTAGAGTTCCCGGATCTCGCCTGCGCTCAAGTTCTCGATCCGCATCATCCCAAGCACAATCCTGCTGGTCTCGCTCATAGCGTCTCCACTTCGTCGTCGGGTGTTACACGCCATGTTACGCGGGGCGGGTTGCGACTGCCGCAACCCGCATTCCCCTGTCCGCGCCGACGACGCACGCCTGCGCGGACAGGGCCTTTCCTCAGGCGCGGGAAGCTGCCGCCATCACCGCAGCGAGCGTCGCCCTGAGCGTCGAACGATCTCGGCCTGCGGCCCACGCTGTCCCACCGGCGTGCCTGAATTCGATGAGGGTGATCGCCTCGCTCGAGTTGCCAGCACCGATGCTGTTTTGATGCAGTTCGAGCACGTCGAGGTCGATGCCGATATCTGCAAGCGCGGCGGTGAGCGCCTCGACTGGCCCAACCCTGAAGTGTTCAGTCACCGCCTCTGCGCCGGCGGCGGAACGCAGCACGACCACCGTGCGCTCCTCCCCCGCGTCGCCCGTGGTCTCAAACGCCGCAAGCCTCGGCACGGGCCTCACCGCGTCGCCGGCGCCCACGGACGCCTGCGCCGGCGCGCAGTAGGCCTCGGTGAAGATCGCCAGGATCTCGGCTGCGGTCACCTCCGCGCCGCTCTCGTCGCTGTGGTGTTGTACTCGCTTGGCGAGGTCGATCTGCAGGCGCCGCGGCAACGTGATCCCGTAGCTGCTCTCGAGGAGGTACGCGATCCCGCCCTTGCCCGATTGCGAGTTCACCCGGATCACGGCGTCGTAGTTTCGCCCGATATCGGCTGGGTCGATCGGCAGGTACGGTACTCGCCATTCGAGCTCGGCCTCAGGCTCCCCGAGCGCAGCCGCCCGTGCGCGATGCTCAGCGAACCCCTTTTTGATCGCGTCTTGGTGGGTACCGCTGAACGCGGTGTGCACGAGGTCACCGACGTAGGGATGCCGCGGGTGCACTTCAATCCGGTTGCAGTGTTCGACGGTTCGCCGGATCGCGTCGATGTCTGAGAAGTCGATCTTCGGATCGATGCCCTGCGCGTGCAGGTTCAGGGCGAGCGTTGCGATGTCGACGTTGCCCGTTCGCTCGCCGTTCCCGAAGATGCATCCCTCCACGCGCTGCGCACCCGCGAGCACGGCGAGTTCCGCGCACGCAATGCCCGTTCCGCGGTCGTTGTGCGGGTGCACCGAGAGGATCACGCCGTCGCGCCTGGCGAGGTGGGTGTGCATGTACTCGATCTGATCGGCGTAGACATTCGGGGTCGCGATTTCGACTGTCGCCGGCAGGTTGAGGATCACGGGCCGCTCGGGCCGGGCATCCCATAGCTCGGTGATTGCGTCGCACACCTCGAGTACGTAGTCGGGCTCGGTGAGGTTAAACACTTCGGGGCTGAATTGGAATCGGACGCCGGGCATATCTCCGGCCAGTTCGAGCATGTCGCGGCCGCCCGCGAGTATCAGCTCCTTCAGGGCCTCGCGACTGTGACCGAGCACGGCGTCGCGCCACATGGGCGCGGTTGCTGTGTACATGTGAATCACGACGGGGTTCGAGATGCCCGCGATCGATTCAACTGTGCGCTCAATGAGATCACGCCTCGCTGCGGTGAAGACGACGATGGTGACGTCGTCTGGCGCGATATCGGTCTCAGCGATGAGCCTGACGAAGTCGAAGTCGGTCTGTGAGGCCGAGGGGTAACCGACCTCGATTTCCTTGTACCCCATGGCGACCATTCGCTCGAAGAAGAGGCGTTTGCGCTCGGGGTCCATCGGTTCGGCGAGCGCCTGGTTCCCGTCGCGCAGGTCCACCGGCACCCACAGTGGGGCCTCAGTCAGGCGCTTCGTCGGCCACTCGCGTGATTCGAGCGGCACGTCGACGCGCGAGAACACGTCGCGGTAGCGGTGAGAAGGCATGCCCGAGGGCTGCTGGCGATTCCAGGCTGCTGTTTGCGGCGCGATCGTCGTTGCGGACTGCGCGGTGAGTGATGTCATTTCGATTTCCTGTCGTGCTGGTACTGATACGACCGGCTCACCCGACTCCCCACGGCGGGGAGCCGGTCTGGCTACGCCCCGCCGTGGCGAAGAAGGAGAAGAAATGCTCGAGGAAACATGCGTAGACTGTAACACAACTCCTCAGACAAGTAGCGCACTTTGGGAAGAGTGCGCACCAGACAGATTCGAGAGTCATGGCCCAGGTACAACGATCCTCGCTCGCCGACCAAGCAGCCGACGTACTCCTCAACCGCATCCGCGCGGGCGAGTGGGAACTCGGCGCGAAGCTGCCAGGCGAGACCACGCTCGCCCCGCAGCTCGGCGTCGGCCGCTCGACAGCACGCGAGGCAATCCGCCAGCTCGCTGGCCTCGGAGTCCTCACGTCCAGGCAAGGGGCTGGCGTCTTCGTCACCGCGCTCGACGTCCGCGATGACTGGGACCTCGTGCTCAGGCGCTCAGACATCCTTGCCGTCATCGAAGCGCGCACCGCAATCGAAGCCGAAAGCGCCGAGCTCGCCGCACACCGCCGCACGCCAGCCGACCTGCGCGCGATCCGGCGCACCCTCGACGCGCGCGCGGAACAGCGCGACGACATCGCGGCGCACGTCGACGCCGACACCGCCTTTCACCGGGCCGTGGTGCAGGCAGCGGGCAACCCGATCCTGCTCGAACTGTTCGACGGATTCACGCCCCGCATCCGCCCCGCAATGATCGAGATGCTGCGCCTGCGCGGCTCGTTCGGCAGCAACGATTTCAGCGGCTCACAAGATCACGACCACCACGTCGACCTCGCCGACGCGATCGCGGCCCGCGACGCGGCCCGCGCGGCATCGGTTGCGCGGGCCCACCTGCGCTCCCTCGGCGACGCGCTCACCTCACCGGGATCGGATTCGGGATCCCGAACCACCCCAGCCCAGCCAACATCGAGCCCGGCGGCGGGCCTGTGAGCGCGGGCGAGGTGCTGCGCCTGACCGACGTGAGGTTCGTGCGCGAGGGGCGCACGATCCTGCACGACGTTTCGTTCGGCATCCGGGCTGGCGAGCACTGGGCGCTCATCGGGCCCAACGGGGCTGGCAAGAGCACGATCCTGAGCTTCTGTGGCGCCGAGCATCACCCAACCAGCGGCACCGTCCACGTGCTTGGGCAACAGCTTGGGCGCGTCGAGATCCGCAGGCTGCGCGAGCACATCGGGCACGTCAACCCCCGCCACAAGCTGCGCTCGCCCCTCACCGTGCGCGAGGTCGTGCTCACCGGCGCGACTGGCACGACCGAGCTCATGATGGGGTGGCAGCCAGCCCCCGAGCTCGTCGAGCGAGCGGATTACCTCGCCGACCTCCTCGGGCTCGGCAATCGAACTGAAGTGCGCTGGCCGACAATGTCACAGGGCGAGCGCGGTCGGGCACTGATCGCACGCGCGTTACTCACCGAGCCGCCATTGCTACTGCTCGATGAGCCGTCGACGGGGCTCGACGTTGCGGCACGCGAACAGCTCCTCGAAACCGTCGACGATCTCCACACGTCGCACCCAGAGCTCGCCACCGTCCTCGTCACACACCACTTCGAAGAGCTGCCAGCTTCAACGACGCACGCGATGCTCCTCAAAGACGGCACACTGCTCGCAGCCGGCGGCGTCAACGAGACGCTGACGTCAGAGCTCGTATCGGAGAGCTTCGACTACCCGATCGACATCGAGCACAGGGACGGCCGCTGGGCTGCCAGGGTCAGCCGCCGCGGCTAGGTGCGGTCGCCTTTAGGTGCGGTCGCCCCGGGCCTCGGCGCGGCGCCGGTTCTTGGTGTCTCGACTCGGATCCTGGCCCCTCCCCCTGCCCTTGGCCCTGGGCACGGCCCAGCCCAGTCCTAGGCCAGCCCCGGCCTCACGCCCCTGAGTTGGCAGTTGTTGTCGCTTGCCGAGTCGGGAAGCGACAACAACTGCCAGCTCGGAGGTGAGTGGGGGCTGGGAGTGGGGATGGGGCGGCCGAGCCGGCCGAGCCCGAGCCGCCAGGCCCCGTGCTAGTGCTGCAGAGCGTGGCGCCGCTCGAGCGCAGCACCCTCAACATCGACGTTCGGGATGATCTTGTCGAGCCACTTCGGCAGCCACCACGCCCCGCCACCAACGAGGTGCATGAGCGCGGGCACGAGGAGCATCCGCACGATGAAGGCGTCAAACAGCACGCCGAGCGCGAGGCCGAGACCCATGGACTTGATCATCACCGAGTCTGAGGCGATGAATCCGCCGAACACGGCCACCATGATGATGGCCGCCGCCGTCACGACCGTCCGCCCTGCACGGAACCCCTGCGCGACGGCGAGCCGAGCGGGCACTCCGTGCACGAACGCCTCGCGCATTCCCGTCGCAAGGAACAGCTGGTAGTCCATCGCGAGGCCGAACAGGATCCCGACGAGGATGACGGGCAGGAAGCTCAGAATTGGGCCGGGGTTGTGCACCCCGAGCAGGTCGCCGAACCAGCCCCACTGGAACACTGCGGTGACCGCACCGTAGGTTGCGAACAGCGAGAGCACGAAACCGCCGGTCGCGATGAGCGGCACGAGGAGCGAGCGGAACACCATCACCATGATGATGAATGAGAGGCCGACTACGACCGCGAGATAGAGCGGCAGCACGTCGTTCAGACCCTCGGAGATGTCGATGTTGATCGCGGCCTGACCGGCGACGCCGAGCGCAGCCTCACCGCTCTCGCCCGAGTCGAGCGTGAAGTTCACTGGCGGCAGCTCGCGAAGCTCACGCACGAGGGCGTCGGTAGACTCACTGTTCGGGCCTTCAGCGGGGATCACCTGGAATGCGGCGAGGCTGTTGTCATCTGAGACAGCGACGGGTGCGACCGCGACGACATCTGCATTCGCTGCGAGCTCGCGGGCGACGGCGGCCTGAGCCCCAAGCACGGCGTCATCGTCAAGGCCGTCTGGGAGATCGGCTGTCACGAGCAGCGTACCGTTCGCGCCTTCGCCGAAGGCCTCATTCGTGAGGGTGTAGGCGGTGTGGGCGCTTGAGCCTGCTGATTCGGATCCGCCGTCGGGCAGCCCAAGGCGCATCGAGAGCGACGGAATCGCGAGGACAAGCAGCACGGCAACGGCAACAACCGCAGTCAGCACGGCCCGCAGGTTCGACATCGGCTTCAGCGCGCGGGACGGTTGCGTTGTCACGGTGCCGTCGAGTACTTCTGGCGCCGGGTGTGCGGCCGCGGCGGCTGCCGCCTCGGCTGTCGCGCGCGCACGGCGCCCGAGGAGCTTGCGCCCTGCGAGGCCGAGGAGCGCGGGTGTCAGCGAGACAGCGATGAGCACCGCGACGGCCACGCTCACAGCGCCGGCTGTGCCCATGAGGCCGAGGAATGGGATGCCGCTCACGTTGAGCGCGAACAGCGCAACGATCACCGTCGCACCGGCAAAGACAACCGCGTTGCCTGCGGTGCCGTTTGCGAGGCCGATCGATTCGACCACGTCGGCACCCTGGAGCAGCTGCTTCCGGTGCCTGTAGAGGATGAAGAGGGAGTAGTCGATACCGACGGCAAGCCCGAGCATGACGCCAAGGATCGGGGTGACTGACGCCATCTGCGTGACGCCAGAGAACGCGAGCGTCGCCATCGCGCCGATGCCGACTCCGACGAGGGCGGTCACGATCGGGAAGGACGCGGCGAGCAGGGAGCCGAGCACGACGACCAGCACGATCGCGGCAATTGCGACGCCGATGACCTCGCCGACGCCGAGGATCTCGGGGACGCCCTGCGAGATGTCGGTTGAGAACGAGACGCCAACCCCCTCGATCGGGTTCGATTCGAAGTGCTCGATAATCGCGTCTTTCGACTCTTGCGGGAGGTCGAGGCGGGGCTCGGTGAATGAGACGTTCACGAGCGCAGTGGCGCCGTCCTCCGAGACGAGACGGATGCCCTCGACGTACGAGGCGAGTTCTGCACCTGTCTCGAGTCGTGCTTCGTTCTCGTCGAGCGTCGCGAGCCCCTCGGTGAGCTGCTGCTGCTCAGCCTGAAGCTCAGCGCGGCCAGCGTCGAGCTGCGCCTGCTGCGCTTCGAGCGGAGCGAGCTGCGCGGCGAGCATTTCTGCGGGGAGGCCAGCCGCCTCGAGTTGAGCTTTTCCGGCGTCGAGCTGAGCCTGGCCTGCGTTGAGCTGCGCGAGCCCGGCGTCAAGCTGTCGCTGCCCCTGTTCGGCCTGCTCGCGGCCTGCGGCAATCTGTTCCTTGCCGTCCGCAAGCTCGGCGCGTTGATCGGCGAGCTGGCGCTCCGCGTCGAACGGGTCGATGACATCGGCGACATCTGGGAGGCCCTTCGCTTCTTCGGCGACCCTGACGATTTCGGCCCGCTGGTCGTCGGTGAGCTCCGAGCCGTCGTCGCTGTGAAAGACAACGGTCCCCGAGGCGCCTGCGAAGTCTGGAAGCGAGTCCTGGAGTTCCTCAAGCACCTCCCCCGACGCGGTTCCTGGCACGTCGAAGCTTGAGCTCAGCCCTTTGAAGCCAATCGCGAAGCCGCCGCCTGCAATTCCGAGGATCGCGACCCAGGCGACGATCATTACCCAGGCGCGCCGCGCGGCGAACGTTCCGAGGCGGTGTAGCAGCTCGGCCATAGTGGTCTCCTCAACCCTGGTGCGAGGCGACCGCGGTATCCTGGCCGCCGTCGGCATCGACAAACACCGTAAGATTACACGAACCGTCTCGTCTAGCCTGGAGGATTCATGGTTGCGGCACAGCCGTCCCGTCCCCCGCGTTCCACCGCGGCCGACTCGGGGCCCGAAAATCCGCCCGCCCGCGGGGGTCAGTCGTCGCGCAGCGGCCCCATCAGGAGCGAGGTCGCCAGGCAGGCGATTCTCGCCGCCGCAGTCGAACTCCTCGTCGAGCGCGGATACGACAACCTCACGATCGAGGGCATCGCAGCACGCGCTGGAGTCGGCAAGCAGACGATCTACAGGTGGTGGAAGTCAAAGAGCGCGATCCTCGCTGAGTGCCTCCTCGAAGGCCTCGTGTTTCCCGGCAGGCTCTCGGTTCCCGACACTGGCGACGTGCGGGCCGACCTCGCCACCTGGCTCACCGCGATCGGCGAACTCATCGAGGGTGAGCACGGCGAAGGTCTCGTTCGCTCGCTCATCGCCGCCGCGACCGAGAACGCTGAGGTCGGACGCAGGTTGCGCGACTCAATCTCGGGCTCGGGTGCGCTCTCGGCACGGCTGCGCGCTGGCCGCGGCACCACTCCCCTGCTCGGTGAGGATGCCCCCGTTGACGAGATCGCAGACGCGCTCATCGGCGCCGTTCTTCTGCGCGCGCTTAGCCGGGCAGGCCTCGACCGCCTGGCAGTGGATCGGCTGCTCGTCGCGCTGCTTGGCGCGCCGGAGCTACCGCCTTCTTTCGGGGGCGCGCAGGGCCTGCCCGACTGAATGCACGGGAATACGTGACGCAAGCTTTGCGCTCTGGTTGAGTGGAGGTAGCGCTGTGAGTTCACAACGCTGCACACGTAGGCGAAAGAGGAGCAACATGCGCCCGTATCTCGACAAGGTCGCGCCCCAGGCGTGGAAGGCAGCCGGCGCATACTCGCAGGCCATTGCGCAGGCGGCCGCCGACGGCGGCCTCTCGCTCATCGAGGGCGAACTCATCAAGGTGCGAGCCTCGCAGCTCAACGGGTGCGCGTTTTGCTTGAACTTGCACACTGAAGAAGCGCGCGAGGCCGGCGTTTCCCAGCAGCACCTCGATCTGTTGCCAGCCTGGCGCGAAGCCGACATCTACAGCGAGCGCGAGCGCGCGGTCCTCGCGGTTGCAGAAGCGGCGACTCAACTGCCGCTCACAGAGGAGGCGCAGGCCGATCTATTCGGGGCGCGAACCGTGCTCGGAGACGAGACGTTCGTTGCGGCCGAATGGGTTGCTGCAACGATCAACCTGTTCAACCGCATCTCGATCTTGAGCGAGCACCCAGTGCGCCAACGCAAGGCCTAGCGCGGTGACACAGGCAGACGGAGTCCTTGACAGCATCGTGATCGGGGCTGGCCAGGCTGGCCTCTCGGCGTCGTATCACCTGTCTCGGCTCGGGATCGAGCACGTCGTGCTCGACGCGAACGCGCACCCTGGCGGCGCGTGGCAGCACAGGTGGGACGCACTCACTATGCGCGACGTGCACGGTGTCGCCGAGCTGCCGGGATCCGTTCCCCCACCACTCACCCGAGAGCGTGCAAACAGCGCAATCCCTGAGTACTTCGCGGGCTACGAGGCCGAGCACGAGTTGCCTGTGGTTCGCCCAGTCAAGGTGGAGCGGGTCGAGTCAGGCGACGACGGGATCCTCACCGTGCACGCGGGCGAGCGCTCGTGGCGGGCCCGCACAATTGTGAACGCGACTGGCACGTGGACGCAGCCATTCATCCCCCACTACCCTGGCGCTGAGACGTTTCGCGGCGAACAGTTTCACACCGTCGCCTACCCCGGGCCCGAGCACTTTCGCGGCAAACGCACCCTCGTCGTCGGCGGAGGCGCATCTGCGGTGCAGTTCCTCGGCGCGATCGCCCCGATCACCGACACCGTGTGGGTGACGCGGCGCGAACCCGTGTGGCGCACCGACGATTTCACGCCGGAGGCCGGCGTCGCCGCCGTCGCACTCGTCGAGCAGCGCGTCGCCCAGGGGCTTCCGCCCGAGAGCGTGGTGAGCGTCACAGGCCTCGCCCTCCGCGAGCAGGAACGGGAGGCGGAGTGGCTCGGGGCCTACGCGTCACGGCGCCCAATGTTTGAACGCATTGAACAGACCGGTGCGCGCTGGCACGACGGCTCCTTCGAGGCCGTCGACGCGATCATCTGGGCGACGGGGTTTCGGCCCGCAATCGCGCACCTCGCGCCGCTGCAACTGCGCAGCCCGGCGGGCGGCATCCAGCTCGATCGCGAGGGGCGCGGCACCGGGGCCGTCGCGGATGAACGCGTGCAGCTCGTTGGCTATGGGCCGTCTGCGAGCACCATCGGGGCGAATCGCGCCGGCCGGACTGCAGCCGCTGGGGTGCGCCGGGCCCTCGGGGCCAGGCAGCCTGCGTAGTTGTGGCTGGAGGGCCACGCAGCCACAGCCACAGCCACAGCCGCAGCCATTAACCATGGGATCGGCATTCCCTATGCAGCACACCGCGGCGCCGAGCATATCTTCAGCAGATCACATGGTTGTGCGCTGCCCACTTCCGCTGTGTGCGCTCACCGGCAGGGGTGCCGATGCCAGGAGCGCGAAGACGGGCCGACCGGGGCCCAGGGGCCAGGGCCAGGGGCCGGGGGCCAGGGCCAGGGGCCCATGGGCCAGGGGCCAGCCGCCAATCAGGATCGGGTCCGCAGCGGCGTCCGCTGCACACCCGCCTCGTCAAAGTTTTCGGGGGCCAGCCAACGAGTGAACTCGGCTCGGAGGTCGGGCCATTCAGTGTCTATGATCGAGAACCAACTTGTGTCGCGTGAGCGGCCCTTGTAGACAGTCGCTTGCCGGAAGGTGCCCTCAAAGCTGAACCCGAGGCGCTCCGCCGCACGCTTCGACGGCTCGTTGAGCGCATCGCACTTCCACTCGTAACGGCGATAGCCCAGTTCGTCGAAGACATACTGCATGAACAGAAAGTGAGCCTCGGTGGAGTAGGGCGTACGCTGCATCGCCCGGGAGAAGGCGACGAACCCGACCTCGACGACAGCGTTCTTCGGGTCCTGCCGCAACAGTGACAGCGTTCCGAGGGGCTCGCCCGTGGCGATGCTGACGACGGTGAACTGCAGCGGATCCTGAGCGAGCGCTGCGACGTCGGCCCATGCGCGGTAGTCCGCCTCTGATGCGAACGGCCCAACCGGCATGTATGTCCAGTCACTCGCATCTGGCGCCGCCGCGAAGGCTGCGTAGAGCCCAGCTGCGTGAGCGTCGGGATCGAGGGGCTCGAGCCTGCAGTGCTCCCCGATCAGGGTGACACGGCCGGGTGCCGGCGCAGGAAGCACGCGGTTCACGGCAGCACCGATCGGCTGACCGAACTCGTTGAGGCGCTGCTCTGCCGCCGGCGCAGACGTGGTGGAGAGCGTCTTCGCGAAGAACACGCGATCGTAGCCATCCTCGATACGTCGTCCGGTACGGCGATACCCGCGTCGGGGGTAGTAGTCGAGGTTCGCAGTCATCTTGGCGTTCGTATAGAGCCGAACCTCGCTGAGACCCAGCCGAAGCGCCTCGCCTTCCGCGAACTCAAGGAGCCGCGCACCCACACCGGTCCCGCGCGCGCTCGACGCGACCGCGACGTTCTCGATGGAGAAGTGCGCAGGCGAGGCCTCGGTGACGATCACCCCGGCGAGTTCGCCATCGTGCGTGCAGATGTGCACCTGACCAGCTTCGATAGCCGACTTGTAATCTGCGTGCATCGGCGCTGGTTCTTGGCCGATCGTCTCGACGTAGGGCTCGTATGCCTCACGCACGAGGTGTGTAATCGCATCACTGTCTGCCGCCGTCGCTCGCTCAATCGCTTCTCGGGTACTCACAGCACGTAGTCTATTCAGCGCGCGACACGACGGACTTGCGCGCGTCAGTGCGCGCCGGCGTTCCTTCGCCCTCGCGTCCACGCGGCAGCCGATTCGCTCGTCAACGCGAGCAGCGACAGGCACATGAGTGAGGCCGAGAAGAGCGTGCCGTTCAAACCGATAGCTTCCAAGCCCTGCACGTACCCGACCGCGATACCAAAGATTGTCAGCGCGAGCAGAATGATGAGCAGGGTTCGCGAGCGGTGGCCCCGCCTGAGGAGTCGCCAGGCAAGGAAGAGCTGGCCGAGCGTCAGGGATCCGCCGAGGATCGTGACTGCCGCTGCAAAGATTGGCCCACCTGAGTCCGCTGCCTCGTTCCACGACTGCCGGACTTCGGGGTCAAACATGACCGCTACGAAGTCGACGATCGCGCTCACGATGATGAGGAACACCGAGATGGCGATGCTCAGCGGCGCGCGGTCGACGACGTCCTGGGCGGTTTGGGGCACCACCGGTTCACGCTCCGAAGTGTCGCCATCGGGTGTAACCGCGGTGACATCGAGCACTGGAAGATGTCCGTCGGTGATAAACCTGTCGCCGCCACCGTTTCGCGCGTGATAGCCAGTCGTGAAGTCGCGGAGTGTGCGCGTGGCGATCTCGGGCGACGCCTCGCGCACACTCGCAACGACGAAGTCTCGTTCTTCGTCGGTGTTCTCGTCGATGCGGTGCGTGATCTGCAGCGTGAACAGTGAGAATCCGACGTCAGTGTCGTAGGTACCCGCACCGAGCCAATCAGTCTGCGCCCCACCCGGGAGCAACCAGCCTGGTGGGCAGTGCCAAAACCTGACGTGGTGGCGCTGCTTCGGGTTCCCGGCGACCTCCTGTTGATAGGCGACGTCGTGGCGACGCCCAAACAGCATGAGCGGTGAGACGGGTGCGGTCGGGTAGCTCTTGCGGGTGAGGGTCGAGACGATGATGCCCCAGGTCGACCGCACGGTGATCTCATCGGCGCGATGCCAGCCTGCACGCCGCATCGCGGTGTCGAGCTGTTCTCCGTCACCGTCGACACCAAGATTCACAGGGTCGCCGAGCAGGCCGTCCGCGGTCCGGGTGCGACCAAAGAAATAGTCCGGAACGTAGAGGTCCGACAGCATCTTATGCAGACGCGGCAGCACAAGATACGCCGTGATTGCCCAGACAGGCACGAACAGCAGGAGCGCCCACGGCGAGCGCACGCTCTGGATCGATATGATCACCGCGAGCCAGGCAGCCGCGATGGTGCCGATGAGAAACGCGGTGCGGTCGAACAGTGTCGCGCGCGGCAGCGGTTGCTGCATCTGCAGCGCGAACCGCCGTTTGGAGGCGCGCTCGGGCACAGGCGTGCCCTGCGCACCTCCCGTCACAGTCACTCTGACGCTACGCCTTGGACTCGGAATCGCGGGCGGGCTCGTTCATGGCGAGAAGCACGGCGAATCCGGCCCAGAGCGTGACGATACCCATTGCGGTCTCTTTGCCGTTCCAAGTGCTCGACTGCCACATCGCGAACCATTCCGCGCCGATGATGATGAAGCCGATGAACCAGATCGCGAAGCCGAGCGCGTACGCCGTGTATCCCCAGCCCCGTGCCCTGTCGTACGTTGCGATGTCTGCGTCGCGGCGAAGGAACAGTTTGATGGCGCCTGTGATCGCGATCGCAGCGAACGCACCTTCCGCGATGATGATGCCGATGTAGCCGACTGTCCAGACCCACGGCGTGGTGATGGCGCGCCACATAAGAGCATTGCCCTCAAAGGTGGTGTCCATCGATAGCACGTGCTTCACGAACTGGAAGTTTGAGTCGTAATCCATGAGATTGCCGAGGAACACGAAGAAGCCAAACAGACCGGCCAAGAAGAGGGTGAACGCCTGGAGAAGGCGAAGTGGGTGTTTCATTTCTTTACCTTTCGGCTAAACACGAGGTCGAGTCGCGGCTCTGTGTGCGACTCAAGCGGGATTGCCTGAACGAAGTGCCAGCCTTTCGCGGCCTGCTCGGTGATGACCTCGCGGTAGTCCTTCTGCAGCACTGATCCCTCGCGGCGACGTTTCACCGCGACACGAACGAACGAATACTCACGCATACAGTTCCTTCCTACGCTTCAACTTGGTTCCATTGTCACACCTCGCCAGAGTATGTGAAGGAGCAATGTGCCAGAGGCTATGAATCAGGGCGAGACCGTCGTGCGCTCGGCAAGGTACCCCTCAGCAGCCTCGCGAATCACCGCACCGAGCTCGGCGTCAGTCTCAGGAGCCATCCGCATCCCCGACTCCCACCCGCCAGCGCGCATTGAGCCGACGGTTCGTTCCGACAGGTCGTAGAGACCGAAAGCAGCCTCGCGGCCAAGATTGCGAGCGACGACGTTGGCCCCAAGCGCCGCATTGGCGACGGCGCTCACCGCGATAAGCACCTCACGCAGCCGAGGCGAGTCAGCCGCAGCGACGAAGGTTGCGTCGCCGGTAACCTGCTGCATCGCATAGGCGGCGAGCCTGACGCTGCCAAAGAGGGAATCCACGATCTCACGCAAAGGCGCGAGCTGGGCTACCGTGAGATAGGTCGCAGGGTCGAGCAACGCGTCGACGGCGGCGGTCACGGCACCGCACTGAGAATGGCCGATGACCGAAAACAGCTGCACGCGGGGCAGGTGCTCAGACGCGTAGTGCATGCTGCCAAGGCACTCGGCGCCTGGCACGTTGCCGGCGATGCGCACCACGAAGAGGTCGTTCGCCCCGCGACCCAGCGCAAGCTCGATCGGCACCCGAGCATCAGAACAGCTCAGCACTGCGGCGAATGGCTCCTGGTTCAGAATGCCGTCTTCGTCACCGGTGTTCACGAAGCCGAACGCCTCGGGGTCAAGGCGCATTTCAACGTCGCCGCCCGTCGACCCCAGCGACCCGAAGGCCCGACTGCCCGCGCTCATCAGTTCAAGCGCTTCCGCTGGAGACGAAGCAGCGATCGGCGCCGGCCTATCCGACTGGGCGACCCACCGGATCTGCTGCACCCGCTCGCGCTCGCGGGCAGCGTGATCCGCGCCACCCTGCCCCTCAGCCTGATGAGAGTCGTCGCCGCTCGATACGATGCCCATAGTCATGGATCGTAGCCGGATCGAGACCGGCGTGCGCGGATTTCTTAACCCGGCTGCGGCCCGCTCAAGCCGAAGATCACCCTGAGGAGAATCGAGTTTAGTTCGCCCCGGCCTCGTCCTGGTTTGGCCACTCGTCAGAACCAATCCTGATCTCCGAGGCCATGTCGTCAAGGAATCGGATCACCACGTCACGCTCAGCGGGGGTCAGGCGAGCCGCGGCATGAAAGCGCTTTGCGTGTTGCTTGCCCACTGTGTTCATCGCCGCTTCGTGCGTTTCGGGAGTGATAGAGATGGCGAGCGCGCGCCTGTCTGTGGGGTGTGCTCGGCGCACGATATGCCCGGCCCGCTCGAGCCTGTCGAGCAGCTTCGTTGTCGAGGCGCTTGAAATCTTCAGGTGGCTGGCAATCGTTCCAGGAGTCGCGAGGTCTCCCCGGTTCCCGGCAACGATGAGAAAGTGCAGCGCGCGCATGTCCGTCTCGTTGAGCCGCATGTATTTGAGCGAGGCATCGGACAACTCTTGTTCGGCGTCGCGAAGCCTCCCAAGGGCGCCCATGAGCATTCCAATGTGTTGCACCTGTGCGGGGTCGACGCCCGTTCGGCTCACGAGCCGCTGCTCGGGGTCGTTCGAGTCGAGATCATAGACGTTGGAGCGGTCCTGCTCCTCACCCGTGAACTTGTCCTGCATGTGACGATTGTAGCCTGGTTCGAATACTTTATGCTGAACTAACTACACCCCATTGATATTTCTTGCTAAGCTAGCGACATTCGACAATGAACCAAGAAAAGCGCATGGCTAGCAGGGGGATCGCATGACGAGCACGCACACCGAACATCGAAGCGGGGAGAGCATCGGATCACGCCGCAGCGCACCGAAGTGGCTGCGGATCCTGATCCCGGCACTGCTTATCCTCGTCTGGTTCGCGGGCGCGGGAATCGGCGGCCCGTACTTCGGCAAGGTCAGCGAAGTGTCCTCGAACGACCCCACGGCGTACCTCCCCGAGTCCGCCGACGCGACGCAGGTGCGCAATCTGCTGACTGAGTTTAACGACAGCGACACGATCCCCGCGATCGTCGTCTTCGCGGGCGACACGGCACTCACAGACACAGACCTCGCGAAGATCTCCGATTCCCTGACGGGCCTCGCGAACACCCCTGGCATCACCGACGGGGCCTCTCCCGCAATCCCGTCAGAAGACGAAAAGGCTGCACAGGCCTTCGTGCCGATCGACTCCGACGCAGACCTCGGCGACACCGTCGCGGCACTCGGCGAGACACTGCGGGCAGACGCCCCCAGCGGCGTCAACGTCTACGTGACAGGCCCCGCCGGGTTCAGCTCCGACCTCGCTGCCGCATTCTCCGGCATCGATGGGCTCCTGCTCGGGGTCGCGCTCATCGCCGTGTTCCTGATCCTGATCGTCGTCTACCGTTCCCTGCTCCTTCCCGTCGCCGTGCTGGCGACGAGCATGTTCGCGTTGTGCGTTGCGCTGCTCACCGTCTGGTGGCTCGCCAAAGCCGGCGTGATCCTCTTGAGCGGGCAGACCCAAGGCATCCTCTTCATCCTCGTGATCGGCGCAGCGACCGACTACTCCCTGCTCTACGTCGCGCGCTTCCGCGAGGAGCTCCGCATCACCACCGACAAGTGGCAGGCGACGATGCGCGCAGTGAGGGCATCGTTCGAGCCGATCGTCGCATCCGGCGGCACAGTCATCGCTGGCCTCCTGTGCCTCCTGCTCAGCGATCTCAAATCGAACAGCACGCTCGGCCCTGTCGCGGCGATCGGCATCGTGTTCGCGATGCTTGCGGCCCTGACGCTCCTGCCCGCGATCCTGTTCGCGTTCGGCCGCGCGGCGTTCTGGCCGCGCCGGCCAGTGTTCGAACCCGACGTCGTCGAGGCAGAGCATGGCATGCCCTCGGGCGGCATCTGGCGAAAGTTCGCGGCCCTCATCAAGCGCCGCCCGCGCGCCATCTGGGTGACAACGGCGATTGTGCTCGCCGCGGGCGCACTCGGAGTCACGCAGCTCAACGCTGTCGGCGTGCCGCAATCTGACCTCGTCATTGGATCGTCCGAAGCCCGCGACGGCCAGCTCGCGCTCGGCGAGCACTTCCCGGGTGGATCAGGCAGCCCCGCGACAGTCGTCGTGCCGAAAGATGAGCTCCAGGCCGCCGCAGACGTGCTCCTCGCGCACTCAGACATCGACGGCGTATCGGTCGTCTCGAAAGACTCGCCGAGCGGTTCCGCACCGATCACCGCCGACGGAATCTCAGCGTTCGGCCCGCCCGGAACTCCCGCTCCTGAGCCGACAGTCGTCGACGGCGACGTCATGATCCAGGCAACGCTCACATCGGCGGCTGACTCGGACGCCGCGGCAGTCACTGTTCGTGAGATTCGCTCAGAGCTGTCTGACGCGGTTCCTGGAGCCCTCGTCGGCGGCGTCACCGCAACTGCGATCGACACGAACACCGCATCGATCCATGACCGCAACCTCATCATCCCAGTCGTGCTCGCCGTCATCCTGGTCATCCTGATGCTGCTGTTGCGTTCGATCGTCGCGCCGATCCTCCTAGTGCTCACGACGGTGCTCTCGTTCGGCACCGCCCTCGGCGTCTCAGCGCTCGTCTTCAACGGGGTGTTCAACTTCCCCGGCGCAGACCCGGCCGTGCCGCTCTTCGGCTTCATCTTCCTCGTCGCGCTCGGCATCGACTACAACATTTTCCTCATGACACGCGTCCGGGAGGAATCGGTGAAGCATGGCACCCGCGAGGGGATCCTGCGCGGGCTCACAATCACCGGCGGTGTCATCACGTCAGCGGGTCTCGTGCTCGCCGCGACGTTCGCCGCGCTTGCCGTGATCCCGATCCTCTTCCTCGTGCAGATCGCCTTCATCGTCGCGTTCGGCGTGCTCATCGACACGTTCATCGTGAGGTCGCTGCTCGTACCAGCGCTGAGCTACGACATTGGTGAAAAGATCTGGTGGCCATCGAAGCTGTCCCGCGCAAGCAAGCGGGTCGACACGGCGAACTAGCGCCCGCGGGCAGCGCCCCCGACCGACGGTTCACGCCGCGGCCGGGGGCGTACCTGTGTGCTGGGGCCACGAGCGGTTCCCCGCGGGTGACGTAGAATTGTCGCATCTCACGAATGTCGCGGCCAACTCCCGTCGAGTCCTACGAGATCCAAGCTTTCGCGGCGCCTTACGCTCGAAAGAGTCGCATTTCTCGATGAGGAGGAGTTTTTATGGTGGAGTCACTGGCCCAGGTCGGCGCGTGGATTGAATCCGAGCTTCCGGGCCTGCTCGATACGCACAGCGTGCCTGGCGCTGCGATCGCAGTGCTGCACGGCGATGAAGTCTTCACCACTGCGGGCGGCGTCATCAACAAGCTCACCGGAGTCGAGGCGACAACCGACACTGTGTTCCAGGTCGGGTCGATCACCAAGGTGTGGACGACGACGCTTGTCATGCAGCTCGTCGACGAGGGGCTCGTTGAGCTCGACGCCCCGATCCAGCGCTACCTCCCCGAGTTCGCCCTCGCGAGCGCTGAGGCGGCGGCGCAGATCACCGTCAGAAACCTCCTCACCCATACTTCGGGCTTCGAGGGCGATGTCTTCACTGGGACGTCCGAGGGCGAAGACGCGGTGAAGCTCTTCGTCGAGGCCCTCCGCGACACAGACCAGATCTTCCCTCCCGGCGAAATGTTCTCGTACAACAACGCGGCGTTCTGCGTGTTGGGCAGACTCGTCGAGGTGCTCCGCGGCGCGCACTACGAGGCGTGCCTACATAAGTACCTCATCGAGCCGATGCAGCTCACGCGCGCCGTCACGGGCGCCAACGAGGCAATTCGCTTCCGGGCCGCGGTCGGGCACCTCACCATGACGGCTGGCGGCGAGCCCGAGCCTGCGAAGGAATGGTCGCTCATTCGCGCGCACTCCCCCGCAGGGTCAGTGCTCTGCACGAGCGCAGCGGACCTCATGGACTTCGCAAAGCTTCACTTGAACGGCGGGGTCGGCCCCGACGGCACCCAGATCGTGAGCGCCGAGAGCATCGCCGCGATGCAGGAGCCGCAGGTGCTGCTCCCCGACCTCGGCGACTCGCGCGACAGCTGGGGCCTTGGCTGGCGACTCTTTGACTGGTCGGGCGGACGCACGATCGGCCACAACGGTGGCACTCTCGGCCAGAGCGCATTCTTCCGCGTCTTCCCAGACCACGGAGTCGCGATCGCGCTACTCACCAACGGCGGCAGCACGCAGGCGCTCTACTCCGATCTCGTACTGCCAGCCATAGAGCGACTCACGGGCGTCGTGGCGTCTGCAGCTCCTGAGGCGTCTGAGGGAACGACAGGGTTTGATGCGTCGCGCTATGTCGGCACCTACCGCTCCGCGGCCGCCGATACCCATGTCACGCAGGACGATGACGGTCGGGTCTGGGTCACCCACGACCTCCAGGGAATCTTCGCTGAACTCGGCGCAACACCGAAGCCCATCGAGCTCGCGCACTGGCGCGACGACACCGTGCTCGCGCTCGGCACCGATCAGGTCACCATGCCGCAGTACTCCTTCACAGGCGACGACGGCACCGGGCGCGCGCTGTATATGAACAGCGGGCGGACGAGCCGCCGCGTGACCGTGTAACGCCGCCACACCTCGACCGCGCTGCGGCGGCCACCTGGCGAGGCTCGCCGCCGCAGCGTCTGGCACCGCGAAATGCTCGCCGTTTCCCGCATGCCCTAGGCCCGCGACCTTCCGGTCGCGGGCCACTCTCACACAGCGACCGGCCCCGAGCCGTGACACATTCAGTTGGCCCGGCGAGCACTCAGCGCCCGGCAGGCCACCCTCAGTTCCGCCGCACACAGCACCCCCGACAGGAGACACAATGACACAGCGACGTGTTCACACCGACGAGTTTCTCGATCACCCGCTCCCCGAGCAACCCACAGTGTCGCCCGACGGGTCGCAGGTCGTGTATGTGCTTCGCAGCACGAACCGCGGTGAGGATCGCGATGAGCGGTCGCTCTGGATCGCGCCGACGGCTGGCGGCCCCGCACGCCAACTGACGCGCGGCACCTCGGACACGGCGCCTGCGTGGAGCCCAGACGGGACCCGGATCGCGTTCCTGCGCGCCCAGAGCGGCCCGGCTCAGCTGTGGGTGCTCCCGCTTGCGGGCGGCGAGGCCGAACAGGTCACGAAGCAGCCGCTTGGCGCAGGCCCGCCAGTGTGGAACGCTGCGAGCTCGAAGCTTGCATTCAGCGGCCCTGTCGATGTGAGCGCCGCGCCAAGCGATGCAACCTCCCCCTCACCGACGCTCAAGACAAAGCCGATCGTCACCGACAAGCTCTTCTACAAGGCAGACGGCTCCGGGTTTCTTGGCACAGTCCGTACCCACATCCACGTCGTCGATCTCGATGACGCCACGACGCTTCGGCTAACCTCCGGAGACTGGCTGGCAGGCAGGCCCGTCTGGTCGCCCGACGGGTCGCAGATCGCCTTCTCGAGCAGCAAGACCCCCGGCAGCGACCTCGATCTCACGAGCGCCGTCTACGTTGTGAGCACCGCCAGCGCGAAGATCGCCCCTCGCCTCGTTGGCTCAGCCATCGGGCAGCTCTCTGCGACGACGTGGTCACCAGACGGGAGCGAGATCCTCGCCGTCGGCAGCGAGAACACGCAGGTTGGCAACGCGAGCATCTTCGCCATACCCGTCGACGGTTCAGCGCCGCGCAACCTCACCGCATCGCTCGACCGCAACGTCATGCAGGGCGCGCCTGGATACCCGGGCGCGCTCCCACAGTACGGATCGACAGGCTCTGAGCTCGTGTTCTGCGCTCGCGAGAGCGGCTACACGAACCTCTACATCACCGACACCGCAGGCGGCTCGCCCCGGGCTCTCGTCGGCGGCGCAGCCAACGTTTCGGGAGTGTCAGTTTCGGGTTCGACCGCAGCGATCATTCTCGCGACCGAGACGAGCTTCGGTGAGGTCGCAATTGTCGACCTGAGGTCAGGATCGCTGACCGTACTCACCAGCTACACGCCCGAGGACTCTGGCGTCGTCGTGGCCGAGCCGCGCAGCTTCACAATCTCAGACGGCACGACTGTGCACGGCTGGCTGCGCCGCGATCCGTCGCTTGCCGGCCCGCTGCCCCTGTTGCTCGACGTGCACGGCGGCCCGCACAACGCCTGGAACGGCGCTGCCGAGACCGTGCACGCCTACCACCACGAGCTCGTCAACCGCGGCTGGGCCGTGCTCACGCTCAACCCGCGCGGCAGTGACGGCTACGGTGAGGAGTTCATGCGGGGCGTCATCGGCGTCTGGGGACACGGCGACGCCAACGACTTCCTTGAACCCCTCGACACGCTCGTCGAGGAGGGAATCGCTGACGCAAGCCGGCTCGCGATCACCGGATACAGCTATGGCGGGTTCACGACGTGCTACCTCACCTCGCGCGATAGGCGCTTCGCAGCGGCGGTCGCGGGTGGGGTCGTCTCTGATCTCGCGAGTCTCGCGGGCACTTCCGACGTCGGCCACTTCATCTCGGGGTTCGAGAACCTCTCGCTGCCCTGGGAGACCCCCGAGGTCACTGCACTCCAGTCTCCGATCTCGAAGGTCGGCGACGTGCGAACCCCGACGCTCATCGTGCATGGAGGCGAGGATCACCGCTGCCCTGTCGGCCAGGCAGAACAGTGGTTCACCGCGCTGCGCGAACAGGAGGTTCCCACCGAACTCGTGCTCTATCCGGGCGGTGCACACGGTTTCCTCTCGAACGGCCGCCCCTCGCACCGCGCCGACTGGAACCGGCGTATCGTCGACTGGGTCGTCCGCCACGTGCCCGAGCCGGGCAAGCCCGTACGCCCCGCTGCGCTCGACGCCGCACACTGGCAGCAGCGTTTCAGCGAGCTCGCGACGCTGCACGAGATTCCAGGCGCGACACTCGGAATCCTGCGCCTCGGTGAGGAGCCTGTCGTCGCCAGCCACGGCATCCTCAACGTCAACACCGGCGTCGAGACCACCGACGACTCAGTCTTCCAGATCGGCTCCATCACAAAGGTCTGGACCGCGACTGTCGCGATGCAGCTCATCGACGAGGGCAAGCTCTCGCTCGACACCCGGGTCGTGGACGTGATTCCGGGGTTCAATGTCGCCGACGAGGGCCAGGCAGAACTCATCACGATCCACCATCTGCTCACGCACACAAACGGCATCGACGGCGACAACTACAACGACCTCGGCCGCGGCGACGACTGCCTCGAGAAGTACGTCGCGTCGCTCGCTGACGCGCCCCTGAATCACCCCGTCGGCGCGACATTCTCGTACTCGAACGCCGGCTACGCGGTGCTCGGGCGCATCATCGAGATCGTCACTGGCCAGAACTGGGACGAGGCGATGCGCGAGCGGCTCTACACGCCGCTCGGACTGAAACACACGAGCACGCTTCCCGAAGACGCCCTCAGGCAACGGGCGGCGTTCGGGCACCTCGGCCGCGACGAGAACGGCCCACTGCTCGCCCCGCGCTGGTCGCTGCCGCGATCGCTCGGCCCAGCCGGGATCATCAATTCGTCTGCAGCAGACGTGCTCTCGTTCGCTCGAATGCACCTCGAGGGCGGTGTCGCGAGTGACGGCACCCGCCTGCTGTCGGAGGAGAGCGCGACGCAGATGACCGAATTCCAGGTGCCGATTCCCGACACGACCGTGCTCGGAGATTCATGGGGCCTCGGGTGGATCCGCTACGACTGGAACGGGACGAGGCTATTCGGTCACGATGGTGGCACCGTCGGGCAGGCCGCGATCCTGCGCATACTCCCGGAGGCCGGTCTCGCCGTCGTCATGCTCACAAACGGCGGCGCGATCCGTGAGGTGTACCGCGAGCTCTTCACCGAGATCCTCGAGACCCTCGGCGGCGTCTCGCTGCCCGCCGCATTCGCTCCCCCAGAGGAACCGTTCGTGACTGACGTCTCTAAGTACGTCGGGGAGTACAAGCGGGCGAGCGTCGAGATGGAAACGTTCGAGGAGGGCGGCAGACTTCGCGCCTCGAGCAGGATTACTGGCATTGCGGCGACCTTCGTCGCGCAGTCGGCAGCCGAATACGACCTCATCCCCGTGAGCGACGGCCTCTTCGCGGTCGGAGCCCCCGGCGCATGGACGTCGGTGAAGTTCTACACGCTCGAAAACGGCGACAAGTACATCCACTCGGGCGGGCGCGCAGTGCGGAAGGTGACGAACTAGCTCAAGCCCTCGAGCACGCTGCCGATAACCCTGGCGCCTTCTGGGAAGGCGCCAGGGTTCGGTCCCGAGTAGTTCAGCCTGACAAAGGTTCCCGCGGGCTCCGCCGGAAACCACTCGTCGCCGGCAGCGATAAGCACGCGTTCGTCCTCGCACGCCCGCAGGACCTCGGGCAGGTCAACGCCGTCTGGGAGCCTGAACCACAGGTTGAGGCCACCCTGCGGAATCCAGTCGAGGTGCGCTTGCGCAGCAAACTCGGCCATGCTGTCGACAAGCAGATCTCTCCGTGCGCGCAGCTGATCACGCAAGCTGCGCAGGTGAGTCTTCCACCCTGGTTGTGTGACGACGTCGAGCGCGGCAGCCTGGAGGACGCCGCTCACGTACATGGACGTGGCGGCTCGTTCAGCAAGAATCCGCTCTCGGACCGGTCCTCGCGCGATAACCCCCGCGATCCGGATCGCAGGAGAAACGCTCTTCGTAAGCGAGCGAATGTAGACCACGTGCCCCGCGTCGTCCTGCGTCGCTACGGGTACTGGGTCATTGCCAATGCCAAAATCGTGGGCCCAGTCATCCTCGATCAGAAACGCACCGTTGCTGCGAACGACCGCAAGGATCTCGCTCGCACGACTCGTCGACCACTGCGCCCCGCTCGGGTTTGAATAGTTCGGCTGCGCGTAGAAGGCCCGTGCACCGGTCTCATCGAATGCTCGTGCAAGATCCTCGGGGTCGGGGCCGTGCTGACCGCTCACCACGGGCACGACTCGCACGCCAGCCTGGGTCGCCGCGAGAATCGCGCCCCAATACGTCGGCGACTCGACAAGGAGCGGTTGCCCCGCGCCGACAAGTGCGCGGAACGTCGCGCTCAACCCACTCTGGCTGCCGGGAAGCACAACAACATCGCTCGCTGCTGGCGGCGTGATACCAATGGGCGTCGCGGCGGCAAGCTCCTGCGCGAACCAAGCCTGTAGTTCGGGGAGCCCCGCTACGGGCGAGCGAGACACCGCGACGTCGCTGCGCGCAGCCCGCGTCAGCGCTGCTCGCACGAGCCGTTCGGGCAGCAACTCGCGGTCTGGGTAGCCGGCATGCAGCGCAATCGCCCCGTGCACTGTATCGCGCATAGTCATCGAGGCTCGGGGCAGCCGAGCAAGCGGCGAGCGCAGCGCCCCAGTCTGCCAGCCGAAATCGAGCGGTCGGGCGGTGCGAACTGCGCGCACGAAGGTTCCTGAACCAGGACGGCTTTCCACGAGCCCCCTGGCGTTCAACGTTCGCAGCGCTTTCTGAACCGTTACCGGGCTTGCCCCATATTCGGCGACGAGTGAGCGCGTCGACGGGAGCTTCGCACCGGACGGAGCGTTCGCAATCCAATCGAGGAGCCCCGCGACGATTCGCGAACTGCTATCGTTATTCATGAATGATCATAGTAGCGCTACTCGCAATTCATCGCCACTGATACCGGCTCGAGTTCCGGCCCCGCCTCTCTGTTCGCAGGAGGACGAGTCCCCCGACGCGGCCAGTCGGTCCACACCCCGCTCGGGGATAGCTTGGGGACTTCTCGGCGTCGTCGCATTCTCATTCACAGTTCCGCTCACCACCGTTGCGCTCGGTGGGCTTTCTCCGCTATTTGTCGCCTCAGCCAGAGCCGTCGTCGCCGGAGCACTCGCAATAGTCGCGCTCAGTGCGACACGGCAGCGGCGCCCAAGCCTCCCCCAGTGGCTGCGGCTCGGAGCCGTCGCTCTCGGGGTAGTTGTTGGCTTTCCACTCCTCACCTCGCTTGCGCTCACGACGAGCACGGCGAGCCATGGCGCGGTGATCATCGCATTGTTGCCGGCCGCCACGGCGATGGCCGTAGTCGTGCGCACCGGCGAGCGACCCGGGACTGCTTTCTGGGTCGCAGCCGCGCTCGGGGCGTTGGCCGCCGTGGTGTTCGCTGCCCTCCAGACCGACAGCTCGTGGCAGCTCTCGTGGCACGACTTACTCCTCTTTGGAGCTGTCACAACAGCGGCAATCGGCTACGCAGAGGGCGGATTACTCGCCCGCGAGCTCGGCGCATGGCAGACAATCTCATGGGCGCTCGTGCTCAGCCTGCCCCTCATGCTCGCGCTGGCGACGGTTTCGGTACTTACCACGCCACCACACGCGACCCCGATTCAGTGGGCGGCGTTCTCCTACCTCGGTGTCGTCAGCATGTTTCTCGGATTCTTCGCGTGGTATCGAGGGCTCGAGATCGGCCCGATGGCGAAGGTCAGCCAGGTGCAGCTGACGCAGCCCGTCATGAGTATTGCGTGGGCAGCTCTGCTGCTCGGCGAACCGCTCACGCTCGCGACCGTTGGCGGCGGTCTCGCAGTCGTCGCATGTGCTGCACTGGCAGTGCGGTCGCGTATCACGGAGAGGAAGCAAGGATGATGTTCACTGGGCTCTGCGCCTTTCCGCTGACGCCGCTCCGCCCGAGCGTCGGGGCGAAGTCTGCGGCCGGCTTTGCAGTCAACGAGGCGGCGTACGAAGGGCTCGTCGAACGGCTCGCGAACGCCGGCGTCGACTCGATCGGGGCTCTCGGCTCGACCGGAAGCTACGCGTATCTGTCTCGCGCGGAGCGCGCCCGGGTCGCGGAGCTCACTGTTCGGGCGGCCGGGACCGTGCCTGTCGTCATCGGGGTGAGCGCGCTCAGCACCCGCGAGGTACTGGGGAACGTTGACAACGCGCAACGCGCGGGCGCCTCGGCCGTGCTGCTCGCTCCGATGTCGTACCAACGGCTCACTCAGGACGAGGTGTTCGGGCTCTACGAATGCGTCGCGGCCGAGCTTTCAGTCCCGCTCGTGGTGTATGACAACCCCGCGACAACCGGATTCACTTTCAGTTTGGAGCTCCACGGGCGTATCGCCGAACTGCCCCGTGTCGCCTCCATCAAGATCCCGCCCGTGCCCACAGAGGCTGACGCAGCGACCGCGACGGTAACGCACTACCGCGAGCACATTCCCGCCACAGTCACGCTGGGTATCAGCGGCGACGGGTCGGCCGCCGCGGCGCTCCTCACCGGCTGTGACGCGTGGTACAGCGTGCTCGCGGGAGTGCTACCCAGGGAATGCCTCGATCTGACGCGTGCGGCCCAGTCGGGCGACCATGCGACCGCAACCGCAATCTCTGACCGCTTCACGCCGCTCTGGGATCTCTTCGCCGAGCACGGGAGCCTCAGGGTTGTTGCCGCGGTGGCAGAGGAGCTCGGGCTCGTCGGGCCAGAGTCCCTCCCCCACCCGGTGCAGGGGCTTGGCGAGGCGGGGCGCCGCGGGGTCGCGGCTGCCCTCGATGCCGCGGGCGTGGGCCGGGCCTGACTCGGGCCTGGCGCGGCCGAGGCTTGAGCCGGGCCGGGCGCAAGCTCCCACGGAGCCGAGCCGAGCCGATCCCGCCCGACCTACCCCGCCGAACACCACTTTCCCTGCAAGACCGCCCCTTCCTGACCGTTGGTAAGGGGTACTTCTGCAGGGAAAGTAGCGTCTGGCGCAGAGGCGGGTGCGTGAGCCCGGAGTGTGCAAGCCCGGGTAAACTCGGGAACCATGGCTATCGGCGCAACCATGCACACCTTCGACATTCAACTGGCTGACGTGGATCGCGGGGTGTACGAGGATCTTTCTCTTCGGGTCGCACGGCACCCGTCAGAGACCGACAGGTTCATGATCACGCGTCTGCTCGCCTATTGCCTGGAATACGAAGAGGGCATCCAATTCAGCGCTGGCGTCTCCACCACCGACGAGCCTGCTGTGCTCGTGCGCGACCTCACCGGTGCGACGACGGCCTGGATCGAGGTCGGTGCGCCGGATGCCGACAGGCTCCACTTCGGCAGTAAGCTCGCCGAGCGCACCGCCGTCTACACACACCGCGAACCCGAGAAGCTGCTTGCGGCGTGGTCGGGCAAGACGATCCACAATGCAGATGCCATCGTCGTGCGCTCGTTCGACCTCGGCTTCATCGACGCTCTCGTCGAAACGCTCGAGCGACGCAACACGATGACGGTGTCCCTCACCGAGGGCCAGCTCTACGTCGACAACAACGGCGCTTCGGCGACAGCAGAGGTTCGGGAACACCGCATCGCATAGTGCCGGAACGCTGGGCCGGCAGGCAGAGCCGCCACGCTGAGCCTGCCGGCTGGCCCAGCGAGACATAGCGGCGGCCGGCTGAGCGGGCCGACCCCTGCAGCGGCAGGCCGAGGCTTAGCGCTGGTTGACCCTGATGAGGTTGCCCGAAGGGTCGCGGAACGCGCAGTCGCGCACCCCGTAATCCTGATCGATCGGCTCCTGGACCACGTCCGCGCCCGCGGCCTCAAGCTTCGCGAAGAAGCCGTCAAGGTCGTCAGTCGCGAGCGTGAGCGCGCCGTACGCCCCCTTGGCCATGAGGTCGAGGATGACAGACCGCTCCGCCTCGGATACGCCAGGATCAACGGCCGGCGGGTGCAGCACGATTGAGGTATCCGGCTGGCCTGCGGGGCCGACCGTGATCCACCTCATGTTTTCGTAGCCGACGTCGTTTCGCACCTCGAACCCGAGGGCGTCCCGGTAAAAGCTCAACGAGGCCTCAGGATCGGTGTGCGGCAGGAATGCGTAGTGAATGCTAATGTTCATGCGCTTAATCTACGTCGCTCAGCGTTCAGAAACTTCTCGATTCCTGACCGGTCTCGTCGCCTGCTTTGCGTGACAGGCGGGAATCCCTGCAGCCACACCTGCGCTTCCGCGCTTGTAGGCGCCAGGCGAGACCCCAACAAGGTCTGTGAACCGGGTTGTGAACGTACCGAGCGATGACACGCCGACCTCGTAACACACCTCAGTGACGCTGAGGTCTCCCCGCCGCAGTAAGGTCATCGCACGTTCGATGCGGCGCGTCATGAGGTACGAGTAGGGTGATTCCCCGAAGACACGTTTGAACTCGCGGCTGAGGTGTCCGGATGACATGTGCGCGTCGCGGGCGAGCGCTTCAACGTCGAGGGGCTGTGCGTAGTCGCGGTCTATCCTGTCGCGGACCCGGCGGATCGCGATGATCGCCTGACGGCTTGTCTCCTCACGCCCGCTTCCCATGCACTCAGCATGCCACGCCGGGCACTATCCGACCAGCCGCCTCGCGCAGGCCAAAGCAGCGCCGGTTGCCGAGTCGGCACCCAGCCAGGCCCAACGCGGCGTCGACCGCCCTGCACTGCTAGCGCGATGCGAACGCCCGGATGCGCTTGTCACCCTCGGGGCTCTCCGACGCGACCGCGATCGTGCTCGCCTCCTCGGCAAGCTGCTCGCGGAACGTGCGCTCCGGCCGGGAACGGATGAGCCGCTTTGCTTCGCCGTACGCGTGGGCGTTTTGGGCCCAGAACGCGGCGATCTCGTTCGCGCGCTCCCCCACCTTGTCGTCGGCGACTTTCTCGGCGGCCAGCCCCCACTCGACTGCTTCGCCGGCCGAGAGCAGGCGCTCCTGCAGCAGCAGTTGCAGGGCGCGGCGTTCGCCGACGGCCGCGGCGAGCTGGGCCGACACCGACAGGTCTGGCGTGAGTCCGACGCCGCCGTAGACGCTGCCGACGCGCGACGACTCACCGATAACGGCGTAATCACTCGACAGGAGGATGCCGAGCCCGCCGCCCGCAGTCGTGCCGTGGGCTGCCGCGACGACGGGCTTCGCCGACTCCGTCAGCGCGAGGATTCCGTCGTTGATGCGGTGTGCGAGCTCGCGGATCATACCTGCGCGCTCGTCCATCTGCGCCATCGCCTGCACGTCGCCCCCGGCGCAGAACGCCCTGCCCGCGGCGTCGATGATGATGGCGCGCGCGTCGTCGGACTGGGCGGCAGCCTGTGCGGCTGCCGCCCACCCCTCAGCCATCTCGTCGTTGAACGCATTCAGCCGCTCGGGCCGGTTCAGGGTGATTCGGGCGATCCCGTTGTCGATGCTCAGCAACACTGCAGTAGTCATACTGCGATCCTACGAGTGGGCACCGCGCGCCCGTCAACCAATGTGTGAGATTCCTCTGCGATGTTCAGCCGAATTAGCTCAACAGGTGTTCCGGTCGTTCAAGCACGGCTGCGATGTCTGCGATAAACCTGCTGATCACGTCGCCGTCGATGACGCGGTGATCGAACGAGCCTCCGACCGTGGTCACCATGCGCGGGCGAACCTTGCCCTTCACAACCCATGGCTTTTCTTTGATCGAGCCCATGGCGACGATCGCAGTCTCGCCGGGGTTCAAGATCGGCAGCCCGAAGTCGACCCCGAACACGCCGACGTTGGTGATCGTCACTGTGCCCTGCTGCATCTCGGCTGGCTGGGTCGCTCCCTGACGGGCGCGCTGTGTGAGCGTGCCGATCGCCTCGGCGAGTTCGAGGAGCGACAGCTCGTGCGCATCCTTGATGTTCGGCACGACGAGCCCACGGGGCGTCGCGGCTGCAATGCCGAGGTTCACGTAGTTGCGGCGGATGATCTCGTCGCCCGCCCAAGCCGAGTTCACCTCGGGGTTTCGAGCGAGCGCCCAGATCACTGCACGCGCCATGACGAGAAGTGGCGACACTCGTACGTCCGCGAACGCCTCGTTTTGCTTGAGCCGCTTGACGAACTTCATCGTGCGCGTCGCATCGACCTCGACAAACACTGAGGTGTGCGGGGCCGTGAACTTGCTCTCGACCATCGCCGCCGCGACGACCTTACGGATTCCCTTCACGGGCACCCGCTCCTCGCGCGCGCCACCCGAGACGAATCCGCTCGTCGCCATGCGAAGTTCGCCTGCCGTCGCGCCCGATCCTGAGGTGCCTGCGCCGCTCGCCGCTGCGTGCACATCGTCGCGAAGGATCTCGCCGCCCGCGCCCGAACCCGCGACCCGCGCGAGGTCAATGCCGAGGTCCTTGGCAAGTTTGCGCACGGGTGGCTTCACATACACTTTGCCCGCGGCAGGGGGCTCGGCGGTCTCGGCCGGTCCCACCACGACGAGCGGTTGCCCGCCAGGCTTGCGGCGACTCTTCACTGCCCCGCCGGTGCCGTACCCGACGAGCACGGCACCCGAGTTTTCGTCGTCCGCCGCTGCTGGGGCGGCGCTAGCTGGCTCAGCGGCGGCGGCCGCGTCAGCCGCGTGCGCCGCACCTGCGGATTCGCCCTCGGAAGAGGCCGGCTCAGCGGGGGCGGTGGCGGGACCAGGATCGGCGTCGTCGCCAACCATCCTGAGGATCGCGGTGCCCACGGGCACCGTCGTCCCGGTCTCAACGAGCAGCTCGGCGATCTCACCCTCGAACGGCGACGGGATCTCAACGAGCGACTTCGCGGTCTCGATCTCGCAGATCACCTGGTTCAGGTGCACGGTGTCGCCTGGCTTCACTGCCCAGGTGACGATCTCGGCTTCGGTCAAGCCCTCCCCCACGTCGGGGAGCGCAAATTCATTCTTACTCATGTCTTACCCTCTCAGCGCGGCGCGCTGTCTAGTAGTTCAGTGCGCGATCGACGGCTTCAAGCACGCGATCAGCATCGGGCAGGTAATGGCTCTCGTTCCCGGCAGGCGGGAACGGAGTGTCGTAGCCCGAAACCCTGAGCACCGGGGCCTCGAGGGAAAGGAAGCAGCGTTCGCTCAGCGTCGCGGCGATCTCGGAGCCGACGCTAGCGTTCTCGGGCGCCTCCTGAGCGACGACAACGCGGCCGGTCTTGCGCACGGATGCGATGATGGGCCCGTAGTCGATCGGTGAGACTGTGCGCAGGTCAATGACCTCGGCGCTGACGCCCTCGGACTTGGCGATTTCTGCGGCCTGCAGCAGGGTCGTCACCATCGCGCCGAACCCAACGAGGGTCACGTCGCTCCCCTCGCGGGCGACGAGCGTCTCGTGGAGCTTCGCGGCGGGGCGGTCGAGGCGCACCTCACCCTTCTGCCAGTACTTGGCCTTGGGCTCAAGGAAGATCACGGGATCCTCAGACTCGATCGCCTGCTGGATCATCCAGTAGGCGTCGTTCGCGTTCGCCGGGCTGACAACACGCAGGCCGGCGGTGTGGGCGAAGTACGCCTCCGGGCTCTCCTGGTGGTGTTCGACAGCACCAATGTGGCCGCCGTAGGGCAGGCGCAGCACGACTGGCATGTTCATGGTGCCGGCCGAGCGGTTTCGCAGCTTCGCAAGCTGGGTGACGAGCTGGTTCATCGCCGGAAACACGAAGCCATCGAACTGGATCTCGGCGACGGGGCGGAAGCCACTCATCGCGAGGCCGACTGCCGATCCGAGGATGCCTGCCTCGGCGAGCGGCATGTCGAGCACGCGGGCGGTTCCGAAGTCTTTCGCGAGCGCGTCTGTCACACGGAAGACGCCGCCGAGGGCGCCGATGTCTTGCCCGAGCAGCACGACGTTGTCGTCCTTGGACAGCGCCTCGCGGAGGCCTGCGTTGATCGCACGGGCGATCGCGAGTGATGTGGTCTCCTGTGACTGGCTCATGAGGCCACCTCCTCTGCGAACGACGCTTCGTAGGCGTGCATCCAGGTCTGCTGTTCGTCGATGCGCGGGTGCGGCTCTGCGTAGACGTAGTCGAAGATCTCGTCGGGCTTCGACGCGGGGAGCGCGAGGATCTCCTCGCGGACGACGCGCGCGTGAGCGGCGGCTTCGGCGTCAATCTCTGCGATCGTCTCGTCCGTGACTCCGAGTGAGCGGAGGTATCCGGCGGCACGGGCGAGCGGATCCTTCGTCTTCCACTCTTCGAGCTCTTCGTTCTCCCGGTAGCGGGTCGGGTCATCGCTCGTTGTGTGCGCGCCAACGCGGTAGGTCAGGGCTTCGATGTAGCCCGGGCCGCGGCCCTCACGCGCGTCGCGCATGAAGCGGCGGCCGACGGCGTAGGAGGCGAGCACGTCATTGCCGTCGATCTGCACCGACTGAATACCGAATCCGAGCGCACGTCGGTAGAGCGGGGTGCGGCTCTGGCGGGCCACTGGAACCGAGATCGCGTACTGGTTGTTCTGCACGACGAAGACGACTGGAGACTGGTAGCTCTGCGCGAAGACGAGCGCTTCGTTTGCCTCGCCCTGGCTTGTGGTGCCATCGCCGTAGAAGCACATCACGCCACGCTCAGTGCGGGTGCCGGCCTCATTCGGATCCAGCGCGGTGTTTCCGGCCTTGCGTTTTGCGTCGAGCAGCATGCCGAGCGCGAAGCCCTGCGCGTGCTGCGCCTGCGCGCCGAGCACGACTGTGTAGAGGTGGAAGTTGCCGTTCTTTGGGTCGTTGACGTCCCATCCGCCGTGTGTGAGCCCGCGGAACTGGGCCGCGAGATCGAGAAACGGTACCCCGCGGACGTCGGCGACGGCGTGCTCTCGGTAGGTGGGGAACAGGTGGTCGTCTGGTTCGGTCGCGTACGCGAGCCCGACCTGACAGCCCTCCTGGCCAAGGTTCGGTGCCCACAGCGCGAGCTGGCCCTGACGCTGGAGGTTTGTGCACTCTGTGTCGAAAGCACGGCTGCGGGCCATCGACCTGTACCACTCTTGGACTTCTTCAACAGCGAGATCATCGATCTCGCTGAGATACTCCGCCGCACTCTCGTTCGGCGCAAACGTTCCGTCTGCGTCGAGAAAGCGAATGGGTTCTGGATCATGGATATTGATCCCCATTGACGTTCACGCTCCTTGTTTGGGATTGCTCTGGTGGTACTCGGAGCACTCAGTGGTGCTCAGCGCCTCGGCAACAAAGATGCGTCGTCTTCGCCGTCGAAGCACTCACAAGGGTCACTTGTGAGCCTCACACTATCGCGCGAAGCAGTGAAAGGCCATGGCATGAACGGCCAACTTTTGCCCCTCACTTTGGCGATCAGAACAACCCGCTTGCGGCGGGGACAAACGGCTTAGGTCTCGAGCACCCGCGCCAACAACCGGGCACCCTCGGCGGCCTGCGCTTCGGTCGCCGCGCCGAACGAGAAGCGCAGGTACTGCCCGGAGGGCTCGTTCACGAAGAAATGCCTTCCGTCGCCGACGAGCACCCCCGCGGCGTATGCGTTCTCGGCAACCTCGCGGGAGCGCGCGAACTCCGGCAGCCTCCCCCACATGTGCAATCCACCACGCGGGATCGACTGCAGTGTGACGTCAGGGAGGTACGTGTGGATCGCCCGCACGAGCGCGTCTCGCCGCGCCGTGAGCTCGGCACTGAGTCGTCCCCGATGTCGCACCCACGCCTGCGAGGTGAGCAGGGCGTGGGTCACCTCCTGGGTGAGCGGTGAGACGCACAGATCTTCGGCGGCGCGCGCGGCCTGGAGTCGCTCCCCCGCTGGTCCGCGCGCGATCACGGCGCCGAGCCGCAGTCCGGGCGACACTGGCTTCGAGAGCGTCGTCACCGTCACGACGTGGCCGTTGGGATCGTCGACGAACACTGGCCGCGGGGCCTTCTCGTCGAGGTTGATATAGCGCGCCCAGTCATCCTCCACGACGAACGCGCCGTGCTTTGCGGCAAGCTCGATGAGCGCCGTGCGGCGTTCGGGGGCGAGCACCGCCCCGGTCGGGTTCGCGTACGTGGGCTGCACATAGACCACGCGGGCGCGGGTGCGCTCGAGTTCGTCGGCGAGCGCCTCGATCCGGATCCCGTGCGCGTCGGCGGGAACCGAGCTCACTGTCAGCCCGGCGCTCTGCGCTGCGAGGATAACGCCGGGATAGCTCGGGCTTTCGGTGATGACGTGGCCGCCCGGCTCGCTGAGGGTTCGTAGCGCGTACGCGAGCCCCTGTTGGCCACCGGGAACGATGAGCACATCGCCTGGATCTGCCGTGTAGTCGGCGGCGATGACCCTGCGCAGATCTGGCGATCCCGCGACGGGCGTCATCTGCCACGAGCGCGAGTGTTTTGCGACGCGGGCAGTTATCCGTGTGAGCTCACCGCCCGGCACGAGCTCGGGCGCGAGGTATCCCCAGGAGAGCGGCACGTGCTGCGGGGTCCCGTACCCACCGAGCCGTGAGGCGCGATCTGCGTCGACCCGGGCGGGCCCGAGCGCTTGGGTTTGCCACGAGTAGTCAGCCTCGCGGATGGGTTCGCGCCGCGCCACGAACGTTCCCCGGCCTGGCTCGGCGCGCACGAGCCCGAGCGCGCTGAGCTCGGCGAGCGCCTCGGAGATTGTGGCCGCGCTCGCCTTGAATCTGCTGGCGAGCTCCCGCACCCCTGGAAGCTTGTCTCCCGGGGATAGGTCGGCGATCTCGGCGCGGATCTGCGCTGCCACCGCCGAGCTTCTGTTATCCTTGGACATGAACCTAGTTAATAACGTTACTGATAATTCCGCAACACCGTTACTGTCAACCGCGGCGGCCGTCGCCTTCGCCGCAACCGCACCGGGCTTCGCCCCACCAACGGTCCGCCCGCTTGCGCCAGCCGACGAAACCCAGTGGCGCGCTCACTTCCGGGCATACCGCGAGTTCTACAGGCTCGCAGAGTCCGAAGAGGTCGTCTCGCGAGCCTGGGGATGGTTCATGGATCCGCGACACGAGTGCGATGCGCTCGTCGCAGAGGTCGACGGAGAGGTCCTTGGGTTCGCCCACCACCGCCGGTTCTCGTCGCCCTACACAGGGACGACAAGCATCTTCCTCGACGACCTCTTCACCACGCCCGCCGCTCGCGGAAGGGGCGTGGGCCGCGCGCTCATTGGCAGGCTCACAGACATGGCTGCAGCCGAGGGGCGCGCGGGCGTCCAGTGGGTCACAGCCGAAGACAACCACCAGGCGCAGGCGCTCTACAACACGCTCGCAACTCGGGCGAGCTGGGTAACCTACGACGCGGCCCCGACGGGCAACTAGCACCGGGCACGCGTCAGCTTATCCTCACTCACCTACTCGCAGTAGCGCGAGCGCCCGCTCAGCGTGCGCTCGCGCTACTGCCGGATCCGGCTCACTCTGGAGCCCCAGCAGCCTGCGCCTATGTGGCTCTCCGAGAAGCACCCCAAACAACGCCTCCGCCACAACTTCCCGTTCCGCCCGATCTCCTGGCAGGTGTTCTGCGAGCAACGCGACGTAGCCACGCGGCCCACTTTCGTAGAAGCCTGCCGCAAGGTCGGGAAATTGCGAGGCCTCGGCAATCATCAGCCTGTGCATTCCAACGGCGGCGTCGGAGAACAACACTTCGACTATGCGTGTCGCGGTATCGACGATATTGTCGCTCTGAACTTCGGCCGCCGCAGCGCGGAAACGCTCGATGACAGCGGTGAAGATGCCCGCCTTGTCGCCGAAGTATGAGTAGATCGTGCGTTTCGTCACCTGGGCGGCGAGCGCGACCTCATCGATCGTTACCGCCCCATAACCGCGCGAGATGAATGCCTGGAGCGCAGCGTCGAGGATGTGATCGCGCCGCGTCAGCCGCTCAGCCTCAGTCGGGCGCCCCCGTTTGCGCCGCTCGCCACTCGCGCTCATCTCACACCCCTCTCGCGCAGCGCGTCCTCGCAGTCGCGAAGCTCGGCGCCGACCTCCATTCTATAATGATACGATTTCGTTTCATTAATATTGGGTCGCCACTGCACGTGGCGACACGCGGAAGCTCGTGAGGAGTTCACACGTGGGAGCACAGCCACAAGCGAAGCCACAGACGAAGCCACAGACGAGGCGAAACAGGGCGCCCCGGACACCGAAGGCAACGTCGTCTCCAGACCAGATAGCTGACACGATCGACGACGGCGCCCTCCTCGGCATGTACAGGGAGATGGTGCTGATTCGCCGGTTCGAAGAGCGCGCCGCGCGCGCCTATACGCAGGCAGAAATCGGAGGCTACTGCCACCTGAACCTCGGCGAGGAGGCAACCGTCGTCGGCGTCCTCGCCGCGATGGAACGCACAGACTACCTGTTCACCAACTATCGCGAACACGGATACGCACTCAGCAAAGGCATCGATCCCGGCCGCATCATGGCGGAGCTCTACGGCCGCTCCGGTGGAGTCTCGAAAGGCTGGGGCGGGTCAATGCACCTGTTCGATGTCGAAGCGAGGCTGCTCGGCGGCTACGGCATTGTTGGTGGCCAGCTTCCGCTCGCCACGGGTGCTGCGCTTGCAATCGATTATCGCGGCGGTCGCGAGGCAGTCGTCTGCATTATGGGAGACGGCACCACGAATATCGGCGCGTTTCACGAGTCACTCAACCTTGCAGCAATCTGGCGGCTGCCCGTCGTGTTCGTCGTCGTGAACAACGGCCTGGGCATGGGAACAACCGTCGAGGAGTCATCGGGCGAACCAGAGCTCTACAAGCGCGCCGCGTCCTATCGGATGCCTGCGGAGCGGGTCGACGGGACCGACCCGCTCGCCGTGCGCGACGCGATGCAGCGCGCACTTTCGAGCGCGCGGTCGGGCTCGCCGTTCCTCCTTGAAGCCGTGAGCGAGCGACTGAAGGGCCATTCGGTCGTCGACCCTGCCAAGTATCGCAGCGCCGAGAAGACCAAGTCCCTCGCCGCGAGCGACCCGATCACGCTGTTCGCTGAGCACCTCACCGCCCGTGGGCTGCTCGACGAAGGCTCGGTGGCTGAAATCGACGCAGGCGCGACGGCCCGCGTGCAGGCTGCGGTTCAGTTCGCGGAGGCAAGCCCACACCCGAGCGTTGACACGCTCTTCGACTACACCTACGCGACTCCGGTTGCGAACGATTCCCGCAGGCTGCCGGGTCAGCCGCTCTTCGCCCCCGCCCCTGTCCCGCCAATGCCCCTGATCGGAGCCACCTCATGAGCACCCAGACCATGACCTACCGCCAGGCGTTGCACGACACGCTTCGAGCCGAGATGATCCGAGACCCCGAGGTGATGCTGATCGGCGAAGAGATCGGCGTGTTCGAGGGCTCGTACAAGATCACCGCCGGAATGCTCGAGGAGTTCGGCCCGAAGCGAGTCCGCGACACCCCGATCGCAGAGGAGGGCTTCACCGGCGCCGCAATCGGGGCCGCAATGCTTGGGCTTCGGCCTGTCGTCGAGATCATGACAATCAACTTCTCGCTGCTCGCGCTCGATCAGATCGTCAACCACGCGGCGAAGATCTACGGGATGTTCGGCGGGCAGGCGCGCGTTCCGCTCGTCATCCGCACTCCGGGCGGTGGTGGACAACAACTGGGGGCCACCCATTCGCAGAACATCGAACTGTTTTACGCGTTCGTTCCCGGAATGAAGGTCGTCGCACCGTCGAGCCCCGCAGACGCCAAGGCCCTTTTGCTCGCCGCAATCCGAGATGACGATCCGGTGCTCTTTCTCGAAAACCTCGCGCTCTACAACACGCGCGGGGAGGTTCCAGACGATGACACCCCGGCAGAAATCGGTCGGGCGAAGGTCACGAGGCGCGGGAGCGACATCACAGTTGTCGCCTACTCGCGGATGGCTGCCGTTGCACTCGAAGTCGCCGAGCTCCTCGCCGAGACCGACGGAATCGACGTCGAGGTTGTCGACCTGCGAAGCCTCCGGCCGCTTGACCGCGACACGATCATCGACTCAGTCAAGCGCACCAACTGCGCGGTCGTACTTGAAGACGATTGGCTCACCTACGGCATCGGCGCAGAGATCGCGGCCACGATCTCAGACGGCGCTTTCGACTGGCTCGACGCCCCAGTTCGCCGGGTCGCGATGGCCGAGGTGCCATTGCCGTACTCCAAGCCGCTCGAGACAGCGGCACTCCCCCAAGCAACCGATGCCATCACCGCGATCCGCGAGACGCTCGCGGCTGTCGCCGGCCGTGCATAGAAAGGCAGCACACATGATCGACATTCTCATGCCCCGCCTGAGTGACACTATGACCGAGGGCACCATCGCGACCTGGCTGAAACAGCCAGGCGACCGCGTCGAAGTCGGCGACATCCTCGTCGAGATCGAAACCGACAAGGCGCTGATGGAGCAGGAGGCCTACGAGGCGGGCGTTCTCAGCAGCATTCTTGTGCAGGTGGGTGAGCAGGCGCGCATTGGGGAGCCAATCGCGAGACTCGACGACGAGCGCGGCGCGGCCCCCGGTCAGGATCCGGAAAGCGTGCTGGCGGAGGCACCGGTGCGCACCTTCGGGTCTGCCGCGCCGAACCCCGAATCGGCTCCCGCACCCGCGCCAGAATCTGCCCCCGTACCCGCACCTACACCCGTCGCCGCTCCCGTGCCCGCGGGGCCTGCGGCCCCTACCCCGCTGCGACCAGCTGAGGGCGCGCGGCAGGTCATTTCGCCGCTCGTGAGGCGACTCGTGAGAGAACGTGGAATCGACCTCGCAGGTGTGATCGGGAGCGGGCCTGGCGGAAGGATCGTTCGCGCTGACATCGAGGACGCACCAGCTGGGGCGCCCGCTGGGGCCGGTTCACCGTTGCCGGTGCCCGCGACGAGCGCGACAAACGCTCTGCAGCACTCCACGGTGGTTCCCTTCGACGCGACCCGTGCGGTGATCGCGCGCAGGCTGAGCTCGAGCAGTTCTGAGGCGCCGCACTTCGCGGTGACCGCGGTCGCCGATGTGACCGAGCTCATCACGCTGCGGGCGACACTCAACGAGCGGCTCGTCGCCGCTGACAGGCTAAAGCTCAGCGTCACCGACATGATTGTTCGAGCCTGCGCGCTCGCTTTACGCGAGGTACCGGGGGTGAACGCCTCGTATTCCGACGAGGGGCGTGGCGCGACGGTCATGCACGAGCGCGTGCACGTTGGGCTCGCTGTCGCCGCAGACTCGGGGCTCGTCGTGCCTGTGATCCGTGACGCGGATCGGCTGCCGACCTCGGCGATCGCCGCAGCAACGTCAGCGCTCTCCGCGCGGGCGCGCGACGGCAAGCTCACACCCGACGAGATGACTGGGGGCACGTTCACGATCAGCAACCTCGGCATGTACGTTGTCGAGCAGTTCACCGCTGTGATCAACCCGCCGGAAGCAGCGATCCTCGCGGTGGGATCCGCGGTATCTGAGCCCGCGGTCGTCGACGGGGCGATCGTTGCGCGAGAGCGGCTCCGCTATACCCTGTCGGCAGACCACCGCATCATCGATGGCGCGCTCGCCGCGCAGTTCCTGCGCGTGCTGACTGGGCTCCTTGAGAACCCTGTCGCGATCGTCGCGTAGCACCGCTGTGGGGCGCACGCCTGGCGCCCCACAGCACTCAGCGTGAGAGCGTCTCGAGGAGGGCCCGCACGCGCTGTTCAATGTCGTCACACACGAGTTCCATCCGCTCGCGCCCGTCGATGCCGCGGGTGCTCGGCTCGTCTGTGTGCCAGGTTTCAACTCGCACGCCCGCAACAGGCGCTACGTTCGCTTCGGCGCCGAGCACTACGACGAGACCTGCCCTGCGCATGGCGTCGTCGGTGAGCAGCGTCGGCACCTCGCTCCCAATCTCAATGCCGCGATCACGCAGCACCTCGGCGGCGAGCGCACTGACAGCGTTTCCCGGCGCCGTGCCAGCAGAGTCGACGCGCACCTTGCCAGCCGAGAGCGCTCGCATCAGCCCTGCGGCGATCTGAGACTTGCCACCGTTCTTGACGCACACGAAGAGCACCCCGGGAGCCTCGCTCATACGCCAGCTCCTGTCTCGTCTGGCTGCAACACCGCTCCGAAGAGCCGCTGCAAAGCGCCAGGCACGGGTGAGAAGTACGCCCAGACTCCTCGCTTCTCGCGGTGTAGCAGCCCGGCTTCAACGAGCACTCGGAGATGATGCGAGACCGTGGGCTGTGTCAGACCGAGCGGGCCGGGCAGGTCGCAGACGCAGACCTCTGATTCGGGGGACTCAGTGACGATCGCGAGAATCCGCAGTCGGGTTGGATCGGCAATCGCTTTGAAGCCTGCGGCAAGTTGGGTGAAGTCTTGGCTTTCGGCCGAGGCGTTGCCTGTGCCCTCCGCCGGGCAGCACGACTCGCCTTGAGTGTCGAGGCCGCTGATTGCGTGCTCGTGTCGTTCTGCCATGTGTGTGACCCCTCGGCACTAGAGATTGACAACCATCTATATCCCAGAGCATACTCGGAGCTGCACATATCGACAACCATCTATGTTTCACTTCAGGAGCCACATGACCGAGCAGGCCGCCGTCCAACACAAGGCTCGCGCCACCCTCAACACGACCAACAAGTTGCTACCGGTGTGGATTCTGCTTGCGGTCGCCGCTGGCATCCTTCTCGGACAGGTTGCGCCAGGACTCGGCCCGGCCTTGGAGTCGATGCACGTCGCAGGCGTGTCGATTCCTATCGCGATTGGGCTCCTCGTCATGATGTACCCAGTTCTCGCAAAGGTCAGGTACACGGAGACAACCAACGTGCTCACCGACAAGAAACTCCTCGTACTCTCACTCGTGCTGAACTGGCTTGTCGCTCCCGCGTTCATGTTCGTGCTTGCCTGGGTCTTCCTCGCAGACCAGCCTGAGTACCGCACGGGACTCATCATTGTTGGGCTCGCGCGCTGCATCGCCATGGTGCTCATCTGGAACGACCTCGCCTGCGGAGACAGCGAGGCCGCCGCGGTGCTCGTTGCAATCAATTCGGTGTTTCAACTCGTCGCATTCGGCGCACTCGGCTGGTTCTACCTGCAGGTGTTGCCAGGCTGGCTCGGGCTCGCTACCACCCAGGTCGACTTCTCGCTCGCGTCGATCACGCTGTCGGTGCTTGTCTTTCTCGGACTGCCACTTGTCGCCGGAGTCGCGACGAGGTTCGCGGCCGAGCGCGCTCGCGGACGCGCCTGGTACGAGCAGTCGTTCCTGCCGAAGCTCGCCCCATGGGCGCTCTACGGGCTCCTCTTCACGATCGTGGCGCTCTTTGCCTTGCAGGGCGATCGCATCGTCGCGCAGCCGATCGAAGTGGCGCGAATCGCTGTCCCGCTGCTCGTCTACTTCACCGTAATGTTCTTCGTCAGCATGGCGATTGGCCGCGTCGCCGGCCTCGGCTACGAGCGCACCACTGCCTTGGCATTCACCGCGGCAGGCAACAACTTTGAGCTCGCGATCGCTGTCGCCATCGGCACGTTTGGGGCCGCAAGCGGCCAGGCCCTCGCGGGAATCGTCGGCCCGCTCATCGAGGTACCGATCCTCATCGGGCTCGTGTACGTCGCTCTCTGGGCGCGAAGATTCTTCGCGCCATCCGCAACCCAGCTCAGTCAAGACAGGACGTGGGCTCCACACCCCGCGCCGCACGCTTCCCAGAAAGGCACCACCTCATGAGCACCAAGCTTCCTATTGCGATCCTCGGCGCGGGTCCAATCGGGCTCGCAGCCGCAGCTCACCTCGCCGAGCGAAATCAACAGTTCGTGATCCTCGAGGCCGGCAACTCTGTTGGCGCGGCAATGGAGTCGTGGAACCACGTGCAGCTGTTCTCGACGTGGCAATACAACATCGATGGCGCCGCGCGGCGGCTGCTCGAGTCGCGAAACGACCCCGGCGCGGCACCCTGGGAGCAGCCGCGCCCGACCCAGTTGCCGACAGGTCGCGAACTCATCGACGCGTACCTTGCACCGCTCGCCGCACACCCTGCAATCGCGCCCCACCTCAGGCTCCAACGTCGCGTCACCGCGGTCACTCGAACAACACCCACCGGGGGATCTTTCGATAAGACCCGAACGACAGCTCGCGGCACGCAACCGTTCCTAATACGGTTTGCGACGGCCACCGGTGAGCACGAACTCACCGCGCGGGCAGTGATCGACGCGACCGGAATCTGGAACTCGCCGAACCCTGTCGGGAGATCAGGTATTCACGCAATTGGCGAGACCACCGCACGGGAGCAGGCACTCATCACCTCGCCGCTGCCAGACCCGCTCGGAGCCGAGCGGTCGCAGTTTGCGGGCAAGCGGGTGCTCGTCTTGGGATCGGGCCATTCGGCGGCGACAACCCTCATCGCCCTCGGCAGGCTTCGGCAGCAAGACCCGGCGACTGAAATCCTGTGGGGCATCCGCGGCGCAGCCGATCCGGGTCGCCTGTTTGGGGGTGAAGCGGCCGACGAGCTGCCCGCGCGGGGGCAGCTCGGGGCGAGCCTTCGCCGGCTCGTGGAGTCAGGCAACGTGACGCTCCTTGAGGGTGTCTCGGTGAGCGAGCTTCGCGTCGAGTCCGATGCGACTCCGCATCGCCTCACAGTCGTGTCAGCAGACGGGCGAACCCTGGAGGTCGACTTCCTCGTACCGGCAACAGGATTTCGCCCCGATCACCGCATCACAGCTGAGCTTCGCCTCGCCCTTGACGACGCCACCGAAGCGCCAGTAGCGCTTGGGCCGCTCATCGCTCCCGAGTTTCACAGCTGCGGAACAGTCCCCGCGCACGGCGCAACCGCACTCGCCCACCCAGAGAAACACTTCTACACTGTCGGGGCGAAGAGCTACGGACGCGCACCGACGTTTCTGCTCGCGACAGGCTATGAGCAGGTGAGGTCGGTCACCGCCGAGTTAAGCGGCGACGGAGAGGCCGCTCGCCAAGTCACGCTCTCGCTCCCACAGACAGGCGTCTGCAGCGCTGGGTAGCGCCCTTCTCCCCTACTCGCGCTCGTCGGTGTTGTTGAGGCTGACCCAGTCTTCCCAGCTTGCTGGCTTGCCGCTCGGCTCGTCGCCGCTCTGCGCGTATGCGCGGAGCCCGGCGAGCACGTAGTCGAGCTGCCGCAAATGAATGAGGTTGGCGCGGTCCCGTGGCACCGTGAGTGCCGGGCGCAGGTGCGTGACGGTGAGCATCAGGTCGCCGGGACCGTAGCTCGCTGGCACGAGCCCGCGGGCGACGTCGTGGGCGATGATCGCGGACAGCGCGACCTCGAGCCTGTCCGAGAGCGCGTCGATCTCGTCGTTGCTGCCGACCTGCCGCCCAAGGAGGGGCATGAGCGGGCCCCTGGCCTCAGCGATGTGGCGCCTGAGGAAAAGTTCGACGGCTGACTCAGGCTGGCCTGGCGCACCAGCTTGACGCGCGCAGTCTTCGGCGAGCTCGCAGATTAGGTCGAGCGCGTACACGCGGATTGCGTTGACGAGCTCGGTCTTGCTCGGGTAGCGCCGGTAGATGCTCGCGACACCGGTATTCGCCCGAGCGGCGACCTCCGACATCGGGGCGCTCCAGCCCCACTCGCTGAACACTTCGCGGGCGGCTCGGAGGATCGCGCCGTCGTTGCTTTGCGCCTCGCGGGCGCGGCCGCGCAGGGGCCCAGCTTCGGGTTCGTGTGACGTCACTCTTCCACGGTACCGGTGTTTGCCATAGACTTCTATCGGAACGGAGCATTCCGCTCCGAAGAATCAGGGCGTCGCTGCCCGAAGTGAAAGTCGAGCAGCCGTGTCTCATACCGCCCAAACGCCAACCCCCGCCCAGGCCGATTCCCCCACCGCGGTGCGCGGACCGCGCGGCCTCGTGTTCGCGCTCGCCATCGGCGTCCTGAGCTTCTCGATGATGCAGACGCTGCTCGTCCCAGCGATCCCGACATTCATGTCTGAGTTCGGTATTGACGCCTCGCTGGCCGGTTGGATCCTCACCAGCTACCTCCTGTGCGGGGCGGTCGCCGCCCCGATCCTCGGATCGCTCGGCGACAGGTACGGACACCGACGCATCCTGCTCGCTACGCTCGGCACGTTCGTCTTAGGGGGCGTGCTCGCCGCGCTCGCTCCGTCACTGACAGTGCTGCTCGCCGGGCGAGTGCTCCAGGGCGCGAGCACCGCAACGTTCCCACTCGCCCTCGCGATCGTGAGACGCCACACCGCAGGCGCAGCGCAGCGGAGCGCGACAGGCTGGCTCAGCGGCACGATGGGGCTCGGCGCTGGCGCGGCACTCGTCGTCGGCGGCGTCATCGTCGAATCGCTCTCGTGGCACTGGCTCTTCGCGACCGGCGCCGCAATGGGAATAGTGTCGATCGCGCTCACCGCGCTCTTCGTGCCAGCCTCGCAGCGCGGCAAGACGGCCCGCACCGACTGGCCCGGCACCGCGCTGCTCACTGTCGGGCTCCTCGCCCTACTGCTCGCAATCTCCCAGGGAGGCAGCTGGGGCTGGGACTCGCCAGCGGTGCTCGGACTCGCTGCCCTCGCAGTCGCCGCCATCACGGCCCTCGTGCTCATCGAGCGCCGCACCGCCTCGCCCCTCATCGACGTGCGCACGCTCGCACGGCCGGCGCTCGCGATCACGAACGGCCTGACCCTGTTCCTGGGGTTCATCCCGTACCTGTTCTACGTCGGGCTCCCGGTGCTGCTGCAGGCCAGCCCCAGTGCTGGGTTCGGCCAAGGCTTCACTGTCACACAGACGGGTATCGCGCTCCTGCCCGGCGCGATCCTCGTCTTCCTCGGCGGGCGCTTCGCGCCGTGGCTCATCGGCCGCACAAGCTCGAAACTCACCGCGCTCATCGCGCTCCTGGTGATGGGCGCCGGTAGCCTCGGCATCGCCCTCGCACCGCAGAGCCTGCCCGTGATTGTCGCGTTCTTCGCGCTCGTCGGACTCGGCAACGGCATCGGTTTCGCCGTCGTCTCCGACCTCGTCGCGAGTCTCGCCCCGCGCGCAGAGATCGCCGCCGCGCTTGGGGTGAATGGCGTGCTGCGTACTGTCGGTTCAGCACTCGGAGCGCCGATCTCAACTTCGGTGCTCACTGGCATCGCCGTCACTGCGGCTGGCGCGAGCACACTCGGCTCGTTCACTGCACTGTTCGTGATCGGCGCAGTCGTGAGCAGCGCGGGTGCGCTCTTCGCGCTCGCGCTCCCCGCGCAGCACTGAAGCGAGACCTCCGCCTGGCGGCGACCGCCTCGAGGACTCGCTACGCCCGCCGACCCCCGAGCGGCAGCACGAGCGGTGTCCCCGAGACGGGATCTGTAATCACCTGACACGGCAGGTCGTAGACCTGCTCGACGATGCGCTCGGTGATGATCTCGCGCGGCTCACCCTGCGCCACGATCTCGCCGTCACGCATCGCAACCAGGTGGGTCGCGTACCTGGCGGCGTGATTCAAGTCGTGCAGCACGGCGACGAGGGTGGTGCCGCCGCGATGCAGCTCGGCAAACAGCTCCATAAGGTCGATCTGGTGAGCGATGTCGAGAAACGTTGTCGGCTCGTCGAGCAGCAGGTGCCCGGTCTGCTGCGCGAGCGCCATTGCCACCCAGACCCGCTGACGCTGACCGCCCGACAGTTCGTCGACGAGCCGTGCCGAGAGTTCGGTCACGTTGGTCGCCGCCATCGCACCCGACACGGCAGCCTCGTCAGCGCTGCTCCAGGTTCGCAGCGCGTTCTGGTGCGGGAACCTGCCGCGGGCAACGAGGTCTGCGACAGTGATTCCGTCTGGCGCGAGCGACGACTGCGGGAGCAGGCCGAGCCGCTTCGCGACATCCTTTGACTTCTGCCTGTGCAGCTCGGCCCCGTCAAGTAACACGCTGCCACGGGCGGGCCGAAGCAGACGAGCGAGCCCGCGCAACAGCGTCGACTTGCCGCAGGCGTTGGGCCCGATAATGATCGAGAACGAGTCGTCGGGCACTTCGAGAGTGAGCCCCGAGATGACGGGGCTATCGCTGTACCCGAGAGATACGTCGCGCGCTACGAGCGAGGCAGGCATTGGGGAGAGTCCTTTCACGCGCGCCGCGCGTACTGAGTGGCGAGGAGCCAAGCGAGATAGATCCCGCCGATTGATACGGTGACGACACCGACCGGAACGAATAGGAGCTGCGCAGCCGCGTCCGAGACGACAACGAGCGCCGCACCGGTGAGCATGAGTGGCGCCATACCCATCGGCGTGTTCGTGCGGGTGAGGCGCTGACTGATCTGCGGCGCGGCGAGCGCGATGAAAGAGATCGGGCCGGCAGCGGCGGTCACGAGCGCGACGAGTGCGACGCCGAGCACCATCGCGGAGAGGCGAGTGCGACCGGGGTGAATCCCGAGCGCAGTCGCCGCGTCGTCGCCCATCTCGAGCACCGGAAGGGTGCGTCCAAGCGGCAGCGCCGCAATGACGACGACGGCGAAGACCGCCGCCGCGGGGAGCAGCTGGTCAAACCCGAGCGAGGCGATCGACCCGGCACCCCACGTCGCCGCCATCATCGCCTTCTCGACGCTCACCGAGATGAGGATCCACGAAGTCAGCGAGCCCAGGCCGGCAGAGACCCCGATCCCCACAATGATCAGCCTGAACGAGGACACGGTGCGCTTCATCGCAAGCACGTAGACAATGAGCGCTGTCGCGAGGCCACCGACGAGTGCACCCGCCGCCTTGAACATGTACGTGTTCAACTCGAGCACCACCATCACGAGCGTGACGCCGAACTGCGCGCCGACGCCGAACCCGATGATGTCGGGCGAGCCAAGCGGGTTGCGCGTGAGCGACTGGAAGATGCCGCCGGAAAGAGCGAGGGCCGCGCCACAGAGCACCGCGAACAGCACGCGCGGGAACCGCCACTCGAACACAACCTGCCGCGCATCGGGGTCTGCCGCAGGGTCAAAGAGGGCACGAACGACCTCAGCGAAGCTCACCTCGTACGAGCCGATAGTCATCGAGGCGACGCCGAAGACGATCACCACAATTGCGAGCACACAGCCCACGATGACCGACCGGTGCCGTACTGCCACGGCTACCCGCGGCGTCTCGATGCGGAGCTCACGGCGGCCGAAGTCGATGGCGGTTGGGGTGTCACTCACAGCCCGCTCACCTGCCTGCGGCGCACGAGCGTGATGAGCACGGGCGCGCCGAGTAGGCCGGTGACGATGCCGACGCGCAGTTCGCCGTTCTGCATCGCGACGCGTCCGAGAATGTCGGCGAGCAGCAGGAAGCTCGCGCCGACGACGACCGAGTAGGCAAGCACCCAGCGTTGATCGGGGCCGGTAAACCAGCGCACCGCGTGCGGGATCATGATGCCGACGAAGCCGATGGGACCAGCCGCGGCGACGGCGGTGCCAGCAAGCAGCGTGACCGCGACGATCACGCCCACCCTGGTTACGCGGATGCGCGCGCCGAGCGCCTGCGCGAGGTCATCTCCCAGCGCGAGCGCGTTCAGGGATCGGGCGCTGAGCATTCCGAGCAGCAGCCCGACGCCGATTAGTGGCGCCGCCCACGCGAGGTCGGCGAGGTCCCGGCCCGCGACAGAGCCGACACCCCAGAACCGCATCACCTGCAGCGTGCTGTTGTTCTGCAGCACGATCGCGGTGGTGAACCCTGTGAACGCCGCGCCGAGCGCGACGCCCGCGAGGGTGAGCTTCATAGGGGTCGCTCCCGACGGCCCAAACGAGCCGAGCACGTAGACGAGCACGGTAAGCACGAATGCGCCGCCGAGCGCGAACGGCACATACGCGCCGGGAGCGGTGAGGCCGAGAACGCCGACGGCGAAAGTAACAGCGAACGAGGCCCCAGCGTTCACACCGAGGATGCCAGGATCGGCGAGTGGGTTCCGTGTGAACGCCTGGATGAGCCCGCCGCACATTGCGAGGGCTGCGCCGATGAGGATCCCGTAGATGGTGCGGGGCACACGCAGTTCACGCACCGTGAGGTGCAGCGGGTTCTCTTCGTCGTAGGAGACGAGCGCGGCGATAACGGCCCCTGGGTCGATCGCGCGGCTTCCGACCGCAAGCGACGCGATCACTGTCACGACGAGCACCCCGCAGACGACGACAAGCCCCACGCCGAGCACCCAGCCCCGCTTTCGCGATTTCGGCTCGCGCACCGCAGAGGGCGGGGCCGCCTCGCGACCCCGCCTCTCAGCCGTCAGCGTCATTCGTCAGAGTTCGTCGGCTCGCCCTGCAGCGCGGCCGCGAGGTCGTCGACGTACTTCGGCAGGATGTACTGCAACGACAGCACGGTTGGCGAGCTGATCGCTGCCGCCTCTGCCTGGTTGTTGTAGATGACGTAGGAGCCGTTCGCGATCGGGTTCCACTTCGAGACGATCTTGTTCTCGACTGTCGCGGTCGCCTCGGCCTTGCTCGCACCCCACGCGGCAAACACGTCTGCCTCAACGTCGGAGAGATTTTCGAGACTCACACCCGTGTACCAGTTGTCACCCTCGGCGCTCTTGTGGAAACTGTCCATCGCGCTTGTCGAGGTGAAGCCGAGCGCCTCGGTAATGCGCACACGCGGGTCGTAGTCGAGGTACACGCCGAGGTCGGTGCTGCCCTCCGGCATTGTGAGGCCCCAGACGAATGTCTTGCCAGAGAACTCAGGGTGCTCGCCGGCGAGCGAGGTCACGAGATCCTCGGTCTCGGTGATGAGCTCCTCAGCACGGGCGTCTTCCCACATCGCTTTCCCAACAGTGCGAGTCATCTCTTCCCACGTGCTCGGATCCCACGGACCCTTGATGTAGGGGACCGTCGGGGCGATCTCGCTGAGCCGCTCGTACTCGACGTCCGTGATTCCCGTGTAGAGGCCGAGGATGAGGTCGGGCTTCAGCTCCTTGATCCCCTCGAAGTTCGGGCCCTCATTGCCGTACGGGATGATCTCGGGGGTCTCGCCGTACGTGTCTGTCACGAACTCGTTAAACCAGGGCAGGTAGCCGCTTTCGTCGGCTCCCCACACTTCCTCGACGCCGACTGGGTTTTCACCCAGCGCCGCGACGATGTCGGGGGTCATCCAGCCGAGGGCGACGATCCGCTTCGGCTTCTCGGGAATCACGGTGGTGCCGTGCGCATGTTCGATGGTGACGCCCGTCGACGACGATGCGTCCGCGGGTTCCTCGGCGGCTGGGGCGGTGCAGCCTGTGAGGGCGATGGCAGCGGCGGCGATGAGGGTGACGACGCCCGAAAGTCGTCGCGTGTGTGAGCGCGCTGAAGCGTGCAGCATTGTTCTCCTAGTGGGAAGATGGCTGGTCGCGGCCGCAAACCGGCGGCGAGAGTTAGGCAAGCCTTACCTAACAAAACGATGCTACGAGCCCCGCGGGTTCCCGTGTGTTGCGTTGCGGACGACTTCTTGCGCAAAACCGCCAAACGTCAGATTTACCGCCAGTACGCGCGATGCGCGTCAGCAGACTGCGTGCGCGACGCATACTGCGTTGGGGTGACGCCGAAGCGTTCTTTGAACGCTGCGGAGAACGCACTCGTCGAGTGATAGCCGCACTTGCTGCCGACCGCGCCAACGGGGGTGCCAGCAACGAGGAGCCTGGCGGCCATCGTCATACGAACCCCGGTGCGCCACTGCCCAAAGCTCATGCCAATATCGCTCACGAACACACGCAGGACAGTGCGCTCGTGGAGCCCGTGTTGCGCGAACAGATCGCGCGCAGTGCGCACGTCCCCCGGCGCTGCGAGCACCGCGTCGACGAGGGGCCGCACACGCTCGTCGACAGGCACAGGGATCTCACTCACTTCGGCAGGCTCTTCTGGGACAGGCTGCTGCAGCATGTCGAGCAGCACGCCCTGGATGCGCACGCGAAGATCCTGATCCATGTCGTTCACCCCAAGGTGCAGCAGCATCTCCTGCACCGCGCGCTGCACGCGCACCCGGCGCACCTCTCGGAGCGGCTCGGCGAGCTCAGAGTCAGGCACGTTGGTGTAGCACCCAACCGAATCGCGCTCGTGCCGCGCGGTGTGCGGCGTGTGCGCAGGAAGCCAAATCCCCTCGCCGGGCGCAAGCCGCCAAATCGAGTCCTCGAGGTGCACCCAGACCGTTCCGCGGTAGCACCAGGCGAGCATCGGCTCAGGGTGAGAGTGCGGCGGCGCGACAAGCCGCTCTCCTTTTCCGGCCCCCGTCAGCACGCCAGTGGCCATGAGAAAGGGCGCACTCAGCGATGACGGGCGAGCCACGCTCGCACCCCAGTCAATCGGCCCCATACGATTCATCAGATGAATAGCGTAGCAGGCCGGCCCGCCCGTCAGGGTTGCCCGGCCCGTCTGGCTTGCGCGGCCCGTCGCAATAGCAATGTGATCCTTACCTGCAATGCCCGTTCTTGGCGCTTTGGACATTCAGTTTGCAGATCCCATACGATGCGGCCGGCAGCAGCGGAGTTCTGCGGCCGGCAGCAACGGCGCCTTGCGGCCGTCAGCAATGCAGCTACGCAGTGAGCAGCGGGGAGCTATGCAGCCATCAGCGGAGGGCTACGCAGGCAGCAGCGGAGGGCTACGCAGATAGCAGAGCAATACAGGCAGCAGAGCTATACAGGCAGCAGAGCTATACAGGCAGCAGAGCTATGGAGGCAGTGGAGTGCAGCCGGAGGCAGCGGCTACTGCCTCGCCTCGATCGCCGCGTCGAACGCCTCAGTAATGTCCGTGACGTACTGCGGCTGGAACAGCTCCCCTTCGAGGAAGAACGTCGGGGTTCCGCTCACCCCGAGCTCTTGCCCCGCCTCGAAATCGAACTCGATGCGCTCCTGGGTGGCGGGGTCTGCGACGGCGGCATCGTACGCCGCCATGTCGAGCCCAAGCCGCTCAGCGTAGCCACGGAAGCGGGGCGCCTCGGACTCCCGCTTCTCACCCCACTCCTCCTGCGTCTCGAACATGAGCTTGTACATGTCCTCGAACTTGCCCTGCTGGGCTGCTGCCTCGACGGCGAGCGCCGAGGTCATCGAATTCTGATGCCCTGGGATCGGGAAGTAGCGAATGACAAAGTTCATTTTGCCTGCGTACTGCTCACGCATCTCTTCCATTACCGGGTAGATGGAGCGGCACGCCTCGCATTCGAAGTCGAGGAATTCGACGACTGTGGGAGCGTCAGCTCCGGCGTCAGACAAGACGTGCGAATTCTCGGCGACGACGGGCACTTGAGCCGCAGAGCTTCCCTGCCCACCGGTGTTGGGGTCGCCGCCGTCGGGCTGCCCGGAAGTCTTGCCGAGCGAGAGCACGAGAATCAGAATGATCACCCCCACGATCACTGTCGGAATCGTGATGAGCGCTGCCTTCGCAGACGCACTCATGCGCTTTCGTTGGCGAGGCGTAGTGTCGGTCATACTGGGTCCTTTCGGGAGGTGCCGGGCGCCGCCTGTTCGGCAGTCTGAGCAAGATAAGCGTTGTATGCGTCGAGGGCTTCGTCCTCGGCGTCCTGCCGATGGCGCGCGCCGCGAATATCGCTTCTGCGCCACTTTGACAGGGTGATGATGAGCACGATGATGAGCGGGAGCTGCCCGTACGTCCACACGAGGCTGCCGCTCAGCGACTGGTCGAGCGCCCGGCTCACCCCCCAGCCGACGGGTTCGCCCGAGTAGAGGCTGAGCATGCCGCTCGCGTTTTTGAGCAAGACGAGGCCGAAGAGCGCGTGGATCTGCAGCTCCAGGAAGGCGCCGGCGAGCCGCACCCCAAACGAGGGCTTCCGCGGGAGCGGGTCGAGCGCCCAGAGCGGGGCTCCACCGATCACCCCGAATACGAGCATGAGTGCGAGAAGCGCTTGATGCCCGCCGGGAAGCGCCATGACCCAACTAATGGCGTCGGTGAAGAACAGCCCGGGGAGCGCGATAATCGCGACGAGGATCGCGACGACCGGATGGAGCAGGACCCTCGCGGCCCGCGACCGTTGCGCGGCGATCGCTGCACGCAGCGCGAGGATTCCCACGCCGCGGTGCGGTGTCGCGCGGAGGAGCAGCCTGCCCGGCGACCCCATAAGCAGCAGCGGGGGCACGGCGACGAGCAGGGTGATGATTTGAAAGACGAGGGCGGTGATGAGCTCGCCCGCGTAGTCGTTCACTGCGAGCCCGGTTGCAGCGAACCATGCGAGGCAGCCGAGGACGAACGAGATGGTTCCCAGCACACTCCAGCGTCTGCCCCGCGCCCAGAGCGAGATAGCTCCAGCAAGATAGGCGAGGAGACACACGACGGCGAGCCAGCCGAGGGGCGAGATGCGCGTGAGGTCGAGGACGAGCATGTCCGATGGGTGCAGCGTGCGCGCTGCGACGCCGTTTGTGGGGTTCACGTGACGAGGCGCCTTTCTCAGTAGGTGCGGGTGACCGCTTTCGGAGAGGGGCGACGCGTGGTGGCTGCGCGCAAAGTGTCGCGGTGGCCTGTGGGGTCGCTCAGGATCCTTCGGGCGCGCGTCACACCCCGAGATCGTCGAGCGGGCAGCTTAGGTTCGGCTGATCGAAAACAGGAGGCCTCGCGCGACGGTGCTCCCCCGCGGTGTGGCACCTGGGGCTTCGATCCACTGGGGTGCGCTCCGACGCAGCGGCGACCAGCTCAGTGAGCCGCGCACCGCGAGGAGCGCGATCGAGGCGACAAGCACGAGCACGCAGACGGCCCCAAACCCGAGGGACTGATCGCCGTCGCCAGCGGGTTCCGGCACGAACGTCTGCGCTGCTGCGTGTTCGACTGCCGCGGCGGCCCCGAGGCTCCCCACAGCATCCGCGACATCCGTAGCCGCGACGGCCCCTGGGGCGTCCGCAGTCGCTGCGTCAGCGGAGCTACTGGCGGCGCCGACGGTGGGCACTGCCGGCGCAGAGTCTGCGCCGTGGATGTGCGGTCCGAGCACTGAGATCGCGAGGAACGCGACAAACGCGACAAGAAAGAGCACCCCACGTGCAGACACTGGGGCGACGCCCGGGGCATCTACTCGCATCGTCACCTCTTCGCCGTACATTCACTGTCACGCTAGCAGCGTGACAATGGGGGATGGCTGGGACTTCGGGCTACAGGGCCTGGTCCGCTCGCGACCGCTAGCGCACCTGCGCCTGGCGGAGCCAGTCGAGGTTGACACGAACGGCAATGTTCTCGGTCGCGATCTCCTCACCTGATGCCGTGCGCGCCGAGACTGTGACGGGCTCCCCGGTATCGCTGTCGACGAGCGCGAGCGGCCCCCCTGCCGCCTGCAGGTGGGTGTTCCCCCATTGCATGAGCGCGAACACGACGGGAAACAGGTCGCGCCCCATCTGCGTGAGGAGGTATTCGTGCCTCGTGCGCTGCCCGGGTTCGCGGTACGGCCGCTTCTCAAGCACGCCGACTTCGACGAGCTGTTTGAGGCGTGCGGCGGCGACAGCGTCGGTCACCCCTGCGCGTGCGGCGAAGTCGTCGAACCGGGTCGTGCCGTAGAACGCTTCGCGGAGCAGCACCATTGCGGTTCTCGAGCCCACGGCTTCCATGGCTTTGCCGATCGAGCATTCCTCGGTGCTCCACGAGGATCGGTCGGCGAGCGGGCCAGAGAGTTTCACGGACATGAATGAATTCTACCCCTGACTTGTGGAGATGATAGTCAGCACCGTACGATCTAGCTATGCATGAACATAGTCAGCTTTCCTCGGCGCCCCCTCGAGCGGCCATCGACGATTTCCTCACCGCGTCACCGAGCGCACCACGCCACGCCCCCAGGGAGCTCTGGGGCTTTGGCGGACTCCACGGCGGGCTGGCCGTCGGGGCGATGGTGGCCGCGATGCGTGAGACGGTGGAGGCGTCGGGGACCGCGGCGCCACTCCGCAGCGTCTCGGGACGCCTCCACCGAGCAGTCCGCGACACATTCACGATTGCCGTCACCGAAGACGCCAGAACCCGCAGCACCTCTTCGCTGAGCGCCAAGCTACGCCAGACGGAATCGCCAAGCGAAGACGCGACGCCGACAGCCGCCGCTCCCACACTTGCGAGCGCCACCGCCCTATTCGGTCTCGATGCACCCGTCGCGTCTCCGCTCCTCGCCCCTGCGGCGCCAGCAGTCCCACCGTGGCACGAGGGGAGCCTGTTCAACCCGCCACCTTCGTTCGTGCCTGTCGCCGAATTCTACGAACTGCGCGTCACCGGAACGAACCGTCCGTTCCAAGGCGGCAGCACAGCGAACCTCACCGCGTGGGTGCGGCTCACCGAAGACGACCTACCACCGAACGAGCTGCGACTGCTGTTCCTCGTCGACGCGCTCGCACCGTCATACGCGGCAGTCTTGCACGCTCCCCAGCCGATCCCAACAGTCGAGCTGTCGGTTCACTTCAGCGGCGAGCGCGCCGTCTCGCCGTGGGTGCTCGTCGAGGCGAACACCCCTGTCGCTACGGCAGGCGGCTGGATCACCGAAACAATCAACGTGTGGGGCGAAGACCTCACCCACCTCGCTGCAGCGAGCCAGCTCAGGCTAGTGCGCCCCGCACAAGCATCGTAGGCTCAACACCGTAGCCAGCTGAAAGGACAGCACATTGAGAGACGCAGTCATTGTCGAAGCCGTACGCACGCCGGTAGGCAAGGGCCGCCCCGGCGGCGCACTCGCGGGCATCCATCCCGTTGATCTCCTTGCACACTCCCTCAGGGAGCTCATCGACCGCACAGGCGTCGACCCAGCGCTCATCGACGACGTCATCGGCGGCGTCGTCAGCCAGGTGGGCGAGCAGGGCGGCAACATCACGCGTCGGGCTGCGCTCGCCGCAGGCTTCCCGGACTCGGTTCCGGCAACCTCGATCGACAGACAGTGCGGCAGCAGCCAGCAGGCCGTGCACTTCGCGGCGCAGGGAGTGATCTCGGGCGCATACGACATCGCGATCGCGGCCGGCGTCGAGTCGATGAGTCGCGTGCCGATGGGAGCGTCAGTCGCGGGCACCGCCGACATTGACGGCGTCGCACTCGCCGAGCGCTACCCTGATGGGCTCATCGATCAGGGCTACTCAGCCGAGCTCATCGCGGCGCGCTGGGGCATTACCCGCGAACAGATGGACGGCTTCGCGATCAGCTCGCACGACAAGGCCGATGCCGCGACCCGAGCTGGCGCCTTCGACGCCGAACTCGCGCCGCTCGCGGGGCTCACGCACGACGAGGGCATCCGAAGCGGAAGCACGCTCGAGAAGCTCGCGGCTCTCCAGCCCGCGTTCTACAACGAGCACATGGCAAAGCGCTTCCCGCAGATCGACTGGAGCGTCACCGCGGCCTCGGCGAGCCAGATCAGCGACGGCAGCGCCGCGATCATGGTGACGACGAGCGACATGGCTGCGAAGCTCGGGCTCACGCCTCTCGCCCGGGTCCACAGCTTCGCCGTCGCAGGCGCCGACCCGCTCTACATGCTCACCGCCGTGATGCCGGCGACAGCGAAGGTGCTCGCGCGCGCCGGCCTGAATATTCCAGACATCGACGACTTCGAGGTGAGCGAGGCCTTCGCGCCGGTCGTGCTCGCGTGGGCGAAGGAAACGGGAGCCGACCTGTCGCGGGTGAACGTCCGCGGCGGCGCTATCGCCATCGGCCACCCGCTCGGCGCAAGCGGTGCACGCCTCATGACCACACTCGTGCACACGCTGAAGGACACCGGCGGGCGCTACGGGCTGCAGACAATGTGCGAGGGCGGCGGCATGGCAAACGCGACGATCCTCGAGCGCCTCTAGCCTGTTCCGGCGGCGGCTACGCCAGCGTGGGATCGCCGTGGCCGCCGCTTTCCGCACCGCCAGCCAGAGGACTCCGGGCCGGGATCCACACCGCGAACACAGTTCCCGCCGTTTGAGTCAGCCAGGCGTCACCACCGAGCAGACGCGCATTCTCGCGCACGATCGCGAGGCCGAGCCCGCTGCTCTCGCTCCCCGAGCGCGCGGAACTCGCCTGGTAGAACCGTTTGAAGACTTGCGCCTCGTGCTCGTCACCAACCCCGGGGCCGGCGTCAGCGACGCTGAGCGTGAGCTTGCCGTCCTGATTCCACACAGTCACCTCGACTGGCGGGGCGCCGTGCCGCAACGCGTTTGTCACGAGGTTTGACACGATGAGCCGGAGCCGGACTTCGTCAGTGCGAACGACAGGGTCGCCGTACATTTCAAATGCGACATCGTCCCACTGCCTGTTCTCTGCGAGGTCACGCCACAGGGCAACGACGTCGACGACTTCCCGCACAATGTCGGCCTTGTTTGAGTCGAACCGCGAGAGCTCAAGGATGTCGTTCGTGAGCGTCGTGAGGTGCGTCGCACTGCGCGCGGCGATCTGGCCAGCCTCCCGCCGATTCTCGGGCGACGCCAATTCGGTATCAGCGAGGATCTCGGAGACGGCGACGAGGGTCGCGAGCGGGGTTCTGAGTTCGTGCGCGACGTCAGCAACGAGCTGACGTGCGGTGGCCTCGCTGTGTTCAAGCTGGCCGATTGTGGCGTGCAGCCTCGCCTCGGAGTTTCGCATTGCGTCGAGCACGACGTCCACGTCTGGGTAGCCGGTGTCCCCCGCGGGAGCCTGCGCGGAGGTCCCGAGGCCGTCAGCAACCTCAACGAGGCTTTCGAGGGGCCGCCCCAGCTGACGGCCGACGAGAAGCCCGATAACGGCCGCGGCGCCCACAAAGATCAGCCCGACCGAGACACCGAGGTTCACAAGCCTGTCGATCTCTTCCTGCTGCGACTGCATGTCGAAGACTCCGAACGCGGCAATCCTGTCGCCGAGCGTCCCAGGGTTCACCGTCACCCCAGCAGTGAATGTCAGAAACCCGTAGCGCGTCTCGCGCTCATACGCCGAGATCCCACCGTTGTCGACAAGCCGCTGCACGAGGTAGTCGGGTACCTCGTCAAGGGTCATCGTCCCGCCAGCCTCTCCCGTACGCAGGTTGATGAGGATCGCGGGAACCGAGAACTCCTCGGAGGCGGCGGCGAGATCGGCCTCGGTCGGCGATTCGGGCAGCGACTTCGCCGCCATCTTTGCCTCAACCTGCAGCACGTCGAAGATCGCTGCCTGCCGCGACTCGAGGATGATGAGTCGCGCGTTCCAGACGAGCGTGCCAGCCGTGATCGCCGCCACCCCGACTGCAACCGCAACGAGCGTCAGCGTGATCCGAGTGCTCAGCGTCGGGCGCCAGCGTTTTCTCTGCATCAGCCGAGCCGGTATCCGAAGCCGCGAACGGTGCGGAGCAGTTGCGGGTCAGCAGGGTCCTCTTCGATTTTGAGCCTGAGCCGCTGCACCGCCGCGTTCACCAACCTCAGGTCGCCCGCCTCGGCGGCGCCCCAGGCGCGTTCGAGCAGCTGCTCACGGCTGAGTACCTGCCCCTGATGTTCGAGGAGCACGATGAGGAGCCTGAGCTCGTTCGGTGACAGCTCGAGTTCGTCGCCGCCGCGAGTGACGACGAGCGAGCCGAGGTCAACCCTCAGCCCCTCGTACTCGAGCGCAGTCGCCGGCGCATCCGCGGCGGCGACTGGCTGCCGGCTCCGCACGACTGCACGGATCCTCGCTTCAAGCACGCCGGGCGAGACTGGCTTCACCACATAGTCGTCGGCGCCTGAATCGAGGCCACCAATGATGTCACCGTCGTCGTCGCGCGCAGTCAGCATGATGATCGGCACGTCTGAGTCCTGGCGTATGTGGCGGCAGACGCTGAACCCGTCGATGTCTGGCAGCATCAGGTCGAGCAACACTACGTCGGGGGCGTCAGCGATCGCCGCGCGGGCACCGCCCGCACCAGTCGCCTCAATCTGCACCTCGTGTCCGCGCTGACTCAGCGCGAGCCGATAGGCCTGCGCAAGCTCAGGGCTGTCTTCGACGACGAGAATCTTCAGCATCTCGTTTCTCACTCCTCCTGGCGTCGCGGGCATAGGCGGCCGCCACAAGTCTGGCGGTCAACTCCGGGAACGTGACACCGTCTACTGCAAACATACGCGGCACCTGCGAATGCTCAGTCATTCCGGGCATCGTGTTGATCTCGTTGAAGATAATCTCGTCGTCGCGCACGAAGAAGTCGACGCGTGCGACGCCAGCGCATCCGAGGGCCTCGTACATCGCTTTCGCCGCGGCGCTCAGTCGGTCTCGCACCACCTGGGGCACTGCTGCTGGCACGCGAAAGTCGGGGGCAGCGTCGTACTTCAGGGCGGTGTCGAAGAGCTGCTCGGTGTCTTTTCCAATTTCGAGTGGTGGTGCGACGTGCAGCTCCCCCGTCGCGCCACGCATGACCGCGACATCGATCTCGCGGGCAGTGACAAACTCTTCGACGAGCACGCGGGTATCGTACTGCTGCGCCGCCGCGATAGCGGCGTCGAGATCCTGCGCGCGATCGACGCGGGCGGCACCGTAGCTCGAGCCTGAGGCGACGGGTTTCACGACGACGGGGAGCGGCACTGCAGCAGGATCCCCGTGCGTGCTCTCCCCATCAACGAGCGCTCCGCGCGCCGTCGAGATTCCAAGGCGCTCAGCGATGAGCTTCGACGTCCACTTGTCCATTGCGAGTGCGCCAGCGCGGACGCCCGAGCCGACATACGGCACGCCGACAACGTCAAGCAGGCCCGCAATCGTGCCGTCCTCAGTACCCTCGCCGTGCAGGGCAGGAAAGATCACGTCGCTCTCACGCAGGCGCTGGATCGCTGCCGCGATCCCGATCTGCGTGCCTGAGACAGTCTCCCACCCGCCGTCGCGCCTGATCGTGAGCCCGGTCACGAGATGGCCGCTCGCGAGGAGCGCCTCTCGCACCGCTGCCGCAGAACCATTTGACACGTCGTGCTCAGCGTTGGCCCCGCCGCCGACAACGAGCACGTGCCTCGCCCGGCTCATCGCGCCCACCTCGCGTCGGAGGTACGGAGCACGCGGCTGCTCCGCACCCCCAGGCGGGTGACGAGCTCGTGCTCGATCGTGTTCGACCACGCAGCCCACTCCCTCGCGGTCGGCTCGCGCCGCGATCCCGGCCCCATCACGAGCGCGACGTCGCCGAGCTCGACCGCAGCGTCACCCACATCGACAACAATCTGATCCATCGAAATCCTTCCAACCACCGGATACCTGCTTCCTCGAATAGTCACCTCTGCACTGCCCTGCGCGGCGCGCGGCAGCCCGTCGCCGTACCCGATCGGCAGCACGGCAAGCGTCGTCGCCGCTCTGGTCGTATAGTCGTGCCCGTACCCCACGCCAACGTTCGCGGCGACTCGGCGCAGCTGCGCGACGGGGGCCGTCAGCGTGAGCGCCGGAATGAGCGGAGCGATTCCCGCGGGGTCGATCCCGTAGAGTCCGGCCCCGACTCGGCTGAGCGTGAACCTCGCATCCGGCCGATGTAGCGCGCCAGCGGTCGCGGCGAGGTGCAACTCGCTCGGTGTGAGACCGCGGGAATGCGCCACCCGCACACCATTCACGAACCGCAGACGTTCGACGTCATTCTGTGTGCTCGTCGGCTCGTCGGCGCTCGACAGGTGCCCCATGACGCCAACGACGCGGACGCGTCCGGCGTCCTCGAGCGCCCGAGCGGCAACGCAGAGCGCAGACCAGATGTCGCTCGGTGCGCCGTCTCGCGACATCCCGACGTCGAGGTGCAGGTGCACCCTCGCCGACGCGGACTCGGCCCTGGCGGCGTCGCCGACAGCGTAGAGCTGTTCGAGGCCCGCGACAGCGACGTCGATGCCGTGGCAGATCGCTGCGCCCCAGGCTGCGTCGATCGGATTCAGCCAGCTCAGGATCGGAGCCGCAATGCCCTGGGCGCGCAACCGCAGCGCCTCCGGGATGGTGGCGACGCCGATCCAGGTCGCCCCGTTGGCGAGGGCTATCTCGGCGACGTCACCGTGACCGAACCCATCAGCCTTCACGACTGCCATGATGGGGGTCTGCGTCGCCCACGCAAAGTGCTGCACGTTCTGCGCGATCGCCCGCCGGTCGACGAAGATCTCCGCGAGGCGGTGCGCTGTGGGCGCCTCCACGCGGTCCACGACACTCACGACGCCTCGCTCGCGTCGGCGAGCATCTGCGGGCACTCCCCGCCGGGCGCCGTCGCGAGTTCGAAGTGCCAGCTCTCGTTCGCGAAGACGCGGCAGAGCCCGTACGCGTTGCCGTACTGCTCCAACCAGAGCGCCGGGTCGACGCGGGCAACGTCGACTGCGTCGCCGGTCACGTGCTTGGACGACTCGGGCGTGCTCACGAACTCGCGCGCCGCGCTCTCGCTCCCATAGTCTGCAATCGCGTCGCGCAGGAGGCCTGCCTGGTACTCGGCGCTTCGCCACCCCGAGGTGAGCTCGATCTGGATTCCGTCGGCTTCGGCGTCGCTCGCCGCAGCCTGGATCGCTGAGCGCAGGTCTGCGTTGAGCCGGCTCACCGCAGGGTGGTCCTCGTCAAAAGGCGAGATCGGCTCGGTGATGTCGATCGCACCGGTCTCGCCGTCAGCAGGAGCGCCGAGGGCGCCGGAGGTGCCTGACGGCGCCGTATCGTCGGCTCGCGCAATACCAGGGATGTTCGGCACCGAAGTCATGAGCGCCGCGACGAGCGCGACGGCGATCGCCGTGGCGACGACAACGGCGGCCGCGATTGCTACGGCGCGACGGCGCCGAACGACAGCGGGCGGCGGGTGCGGAAAGCCGTGCTGCTGCGGCGAAACGTAGGTTTCTCGGGGAACTCGTGACACTTGTGCGCTCCTCTAACTCGGTGCCCTGGCTCGGGCCGCGCCCACTCTGGGCCGCGATACGCCAAGCCTCTCGAGCCGCCGTCAGCGCATCGGCACGGGATGATCCGGTTCGGCGACGGGATCCTGAGAAATTGCCGCGAAGCCCCGGCCGCCACCTCGGGATCTGTTCAGAAGCGTTCGTCGAGAAGAGCCGGCAGCGTGATCTCGCGCACAAAGGAGGCAGGCGAGAGCTCGAGCAGTGCGACCACGATCCTGACAACGTCGTGAACGGGGATAAGGGTGCCGGCGCCACGCGCGGCCGCCTCCCGCTCTGGCACCTCCAGTCCATCCTCGGTGTTCAAGTTGCCAAGCTGCAGGGTCGTCACCGCCAGCCCGTCTCCGCGATACCCCTCGCGCAAGGCCTCGGCGATACCGGTGAGCGCGTGCTTCGACGCACCGAACGCAACCTCGGGCCTACCGCTGCCGCGAAGGCCGGAGGTCGACCCCGTCAGGATCACTCGGGGCCTCGCGTGCGCGGTGAGCGTCGGCAGTAGCGCCCTCAGCCCAAGAATCGCAGCCGTGACGTTCGTCGCGACGAGGGTCTCGATCTCTGCGGTGGCGGCCGCGCCCGCTGCCGCAAAGTCATACTCAGGTGAGAACGCGGCCGCTTCCCAGACGCCGACGTTCCAGATGACGGTATCGACGGACTCGGGCACACCAGCGCCGATGAGCGCTGCGGCCTCCGCAGGTTTGGAAAGATCGGCGGCGATCCACCCCCGAGACTCAGGCGGCAGCGTCCGGGCCACACCAATCACCTCATGGCCCGCGCGGGCGAGACCCGTCGCGAGCGCGCGGCCAAGACCACTGCTCGCGCCAACAATGACGACCGTCACGTCGCTTCCCCTCAGTTCAGTTGTGCGGTGCGCTATCCGATGACACGCAGAAACGACCGGGCGCGGTCGCCCGTGCAAGCAACCGCGCCCCGCGCTCGCGGCGAGAGCGCCACGTCAGTGGAATCCATTGGCCCCGGCAGAGTCGGAGCTTCGACCGGTCTCCCGGCGGCTACTTCTGCACAGCCGCAAACCGGCGCGCAACGTCCTCCCAGTTCACAAGGTTCCAGAACGCCTTCACGTAGTCTGCGCGAACGTTCTCGTAGTCGAGGTAGTACGCGTGCTCCCACACGTCGAGCTGCAGCAACGGAGTGACACCGAGCGGTGCGTTGCCCTGCTGGTCGAAGAGCTGGAAGATGACAGGGCGCTTGCCAAGCTGATCCCACGCGAGCACCGACCAGCCCGACCCCTGCACACCCATTGCAGTCGCGGTGAAGTGCGCGCGGAACTGCTCAAGCGAACCGAAGTGAGTGCCAAGCGCCTCAGCGAGGTCGCCCTCGGGATCCCCGCCACCGTTCGGCGACAGGTTCTCCCAGAAGATGCTGTGGTTGATGTGACCACCCAGGTTGAACGCAAGGTCTTTCTCGAGCTTGTTCACGTTCGCGAGGTTGCCCGACTCGCGGGCCTCCGCAAGCTGTTCGAGCGCGGTGTTCGCGCCTGTCACATACGCCTGGTGATGCTTCGAGTGGTGCAGCTCCATGATGCGGCCCGAGATGTGCGGCGCGAGCGCGCTGTAATCGTAGGGAAGGTCGGGAAGGGTGTAGACGGACATGAGGTGTTCCTTTCGTTGAATCTGTGATGGGTCGGGGCGATCGGCTCGCGGCGTGGGTACTCCCCCGCCGCTAGAGCCGCTCGCCGAGCTTGGTGAACGCACGATCCCGATACGCCATCGGCGCGCTCGCCGCCGGGTCATTCGGGCCAGTGTGGATCTCGAGGACCTCGGCGACAACGAGCATCGAATCGCCAACGGGAATCTGCCTGAGTGTGCGCGCCCGCAGCGCAGCGCGGCTTGTCGCGAGATGCGGCTCACCCGTCGCGAGGGTCGACCAACCCTGTGCTTCGGTAAAGCGCTCACCGCCCGAAACTGCGAACTGTTGGGCGATCGGCGCGTGCTCGGCGTCAAGCAGGTGCACGAGAAATGAGTCAGCGGCGAGAATCAGGCCGGCGCTGCCAGTCGTTCTCGTCACGGAGAAGACGAGTGCCGCCGGGTCAACCGCGACCGATGCGACGCTCGACGCAGTTAGGCCGACAGGGCCCTCAGGGGTGCTCGCCGTGATGAGCGCGACCCCCGCCGGGTGGTACCGGAACGCGTTCTTGAAATCCGTTGCAAGGTCGGCCGCGTGACTCGCTGCGGCACCTGCAAGGACCTCAGAAACCTCCGCTGTGGTGGCGCTGTCCGTGCCGTGGCTCGTGCTCGGGCCGCTGCCGTGCCCCGTGTTCTGGCTCATCTCGTGTGCTCCATCTCTCGCGCGTGGTTCAACAGTTCGTCACGATTCACGATTTTCGTGCGCTCGCGACCGCGTTCGGCGCCGAGGCGCTTCTCTGCCTCGTCGATCCGCAGCCAGCCATCCCAACCGACGGCGTCGGTGAGGCGCGCGACGAGCGCATCCGCGGCGCCCACGGGTGTCGCGCGCGGCCTCTGGCTCAGGTCTGCGATGAGGCTGTCGATCGCCTCGGCGGCGTCGGACTTCGTCGATCCGATGAGCCCAACCGGTCCCCGCCGAATCCAGCCAGTCGCGTACAGCCTCGGGATCGGCACGCCGTCGGTGCCGAGGATGCGGCCCGCGTCGTCAGGGATCGTCCCGGTCGCGTCGTCGAACGGAACGCCGGGCACGGGTGTGGAGCGGTACCCGATGGTGCGGTACACGGCACCAACGTTGTGCCGCACCATCTCACCGGTGCCAGAGATGCGGCCAAGCTCGTCGGGCCGGGTGCGCTCCATCTCTATCGAGGTCACCCGATCCGTTCCAAGGATCCGCGCCGGCTGCTGGTAGAAGTGCAGATGCACGCGACGGGAAGCCGTGCGCGTCGCCGGATCCTGATGTGCCCACTCGGTGAGCGTCTTGACGATGATGCGTCGCTGATTGAACTGCGCGACCATGCGTTCTGCGTGCTCGTCGAGCTCCATATCGGCGGGATCCACGATGACGTCAACGTCATCGCGTGCTCCGAGCTCTCGCAGCTCCATGGGCGAGAACCGCACGTCGGCCGGGCCGCGCCGAATGAGCAGGTGCAGGTCTCGCACAGGATTCTGCCTGAACGCTGCCTCGACGTGGCCTGGAATGTCGGTCTGCTCGAGCTGGCGCGGGTGGGTGATGATCATTCGGGCGACGTCGAGCGCCACGTTTCCCGCGCCGATCACCGCGACAGACTCGGCCGACAGCTGCCAGTCCTTCGGCGCGTCGGGGTGGCCGTCGTACCAGGCCACAAAGTCAGCTCCGCCGAACGAGCCCGGGAGGTCCGCGCCGGGCACCCTAAGGTCTACATCACGGTCAGCTCCCGTCGAGATCACGACGGCGTCGTAGGCCTCACGCAGCTCTTCGATCGTGACGTCAGCGCCGACCTCGACGTTGCAGATGAGTCGGATACGGGGGTTCTCGAGCACATCGTGCAGCGCGTCTTGAATCTTCTTGATGCGCGGGTGGTCTGGCGAGACGCCGTAGCGCACGAGACCGTAGGGCGCTGGAAGCTTCTCAAACAGGTCGATGCGTACGTGCTCGTCACGCCCCTCGAGGATGTCGGCAGCGTAGACCCCGGCGGGGCCCGCGCCAATGATTGCGACGGAACGATTCGGCGTCATGCCAGTGCACTCTCCTGAGGTGGTAGGGCCGCGATAAACGGGTGGTCGCCGGGGATTGGGCCCGTGCGGGCAGCGCCTCCCGGGGCGCCAACGGCGTCGAAGAACTCGACGTTTGCGCCGTAGTACTCCTGCCATTCGCCGGGAAGGTCGTCTTCGTAGTAGATCGCCTCAACTGGGCATACTGGCTCGCACGCACCACAATCGACGCATTCGTCGGGGTGGATGTAGAGCATCCGATCACCCTCGTAAATGCAGTCAACAGGGCACTCGTCGATGCACGCCTTGTCCTTCAGATCCACGCACGGCAGCGCAATGACATAGGTCACGGCCATCCCCCTCGTCACACCTGTGGCCCCGGTTTCGAGGCCCATGAGCTATGCTAAAACCTCAAGTTAGGTTGAGGTCAAGTCCACTGCGAATCGGAGGCGTCATGGAACAAGCCCACAGCCCGGAAGAGCTCCTCAGCATCGGCGAAATGAGCCGCCGTACAGGGGTGCCCGTATCTGCCCTGCACTACTACGAACGCCTCGAACTCATCGCGTCGCAACGCACCGCCGGCAACCAGCGCCGCTTTCCGCGCTACATGCTGCGCCGCGTCGCGCTCATCTCCGTCGCCAAGCGGCTGGGGATTCCCCTCGAAGACGTGAAAGACGCGTTCACAAACGTTCCGCTCTCGAGCCCGCCAACCCACGAAGACTGGCAGCGCGCTTCCCGCGAATGGAAGAAGGTGCTTGAGCAGCGCCGCAAGGGCATCGAGCAACTCGAGAAGGAACTCACTGGCTGCATCGGCTGCGGCTGCCTGTCGATGAAGGCGTGCTCGCTGCTCAACCCCGACGACGAGCTTGGCGACACCGGGGCTGGTGCGATCCGCATCCCCGTGTAGGCACAGCCTCGGTTCGGGGCAAAATCTCAGTCTTCCGACCCGCATCTTTTCCTATGATCGAAACATGGATGATTGTCATAGACCCAAGCTCACCCCAGCCCGGTCGCGTCTCGCGGCTCGAATGCGGGGTGAGCATTGAGTTCCGAGATCTGGGGAATCGTTATCGGCGTCCTCCTCACGGTAGGCACAGGCTTCTTTGTTGCCTCGGAGTTTGCACTCGTCAACCTCAACCGAAGCGACCTTGAACGACGCCAGGCGCAAGGTGAAAAGGGCCTGCGGTTCACCATCTCAGCGTTGCGCGTCACCTCGACGCACCTGTCTAGCGCCCAGCTCGGCATCACGCTGACGACGCTGCTCGCGGGCTTTACGTTCGAGCCGGCGATCAGCTCACTCCTTCGCGCTCCTCTCAGCAGCATTGGGCTGCCCGACGCGGTAATCCCTGGAGTCGGCGCCGTCGTGGCAATCACGCTCGCAACGCTGTTCTCGATGATCATTGGCGAGCTCGTGCCGAAAAACTTCGCGCTCGCCGTACCACTCGCGACAGCGAAGATCGTCGTGCCGTTTCAGCTCGCGTTCACGTTCGTACTCAAGCCCGTGATCTTGTTGTTCAACGGCACCGCGAACCGGGTGATCCGCTCGTTCGGCATCGAGCCGAAGGAAGAGCTCTCGGCTGCACGAAGCGCCGAGGAGCTCGGCTACCTCATCCGACGCTCAGCGACCGAGGGGCTGCTCGATGCCAACGATGCCGACATTCTGCACCGTACCCTCACGTTTTCGAGCCGCACCGCCGACGCGGTCATGACGCCCCGCGTTCGCGTCGTTGCTCTGCCGAGCACAGCGTCAGTGCAGGACGTCATCGCTGCGTCGATCGAGAGCGGTCACTCGCGGTTCCCTGTGTACGGCGACGACATCGACGACATCGTCGGCATCGCACACGTCAAAGCTGCATTCGCGATCGACGACGAGCGTCGCGCGAGTGCACCGGTCACGTCGATTACCTCGAAGATCCTCCGAGTGCCCGAGTCGGCCGGGTCAGACACGCTGCTCGGCGCGCTTCGCGACCGCGGCTATCAGATCGCTGTTGTCGTTGACGAGCACGGCGGAACCGCGGGCGTCGTGACGCTCGAAGACCTGATCGAAGAGCTGCTCGGCGAGCTGCTTGACGAGCACGACGACCCCTCGACCCTGAACGAGGGAATCATCGCTGACGGCGAATCCGTGCTGTTCAACGCGGCGCTCCGCCCAGACGAGCTCTGGACCCGGGCAAGGATCCGGGTTCCTGAGGACGAGGAGTACGACACGGTCGCCGGGTTCTTCCTGACACGACTTCAGCGCATCCCCGAGGTCGGGGAGACTGTCGAGATCGCCGACGGCACGCTCGAGGTTGATGCTGTCGCAGGTGCCCGAATCGAGCGTCTGCGCTTCACCCCGACGCCCACTGATCCCGACGCAACTGACCCCACCGGCCACACCGCCATGACGACGGAGCACGCACGATGAGCGAGTACATTCCCGGCCTGATCTGGCTCTTCGTACTGCTTGCCGTCAACGCATTCTTCGTCGGCGCCGAGTTCGCAGTGATCTCGGCTCGACGATCGCAGATCGAGCCGAGGGCGGCGGCTGGCAGCCGTGCGGCGAAGACAACGTTGTGGGCGATGGAGCATGCGACCCTCATGCTCGCGACGAGCCAGCTCGGCATCACTGTGTGTTCGCTGCTCATTCTGAACGTCTCTGAACCGTCAATCAAGCATCTGCTCGAGGTGCCGCTCGCGTGGACGGGCCTCACTCCAGGGATGGTCACCGGCATCGCATTTGGCGTCGCCCTCGCCTTGGTCACGTTCCTCCACGTCGTGTTCGGCGAGATGATCCCGAAGAACATGGCGTTCTCGGTTCCCGATAGGGCGGCGCTTATCCTTGCGCCCCCGCTCGTATTCGTGTCTCGCATCGTCGGTCCGCTGATCAGGGGCTTGAACTGGGTCGCGAACGGGATCCTCAGGCTCTTCAAGGTGACGCCCAAGGATGAGGCGACAAGCGCGTTCACGCTCGACGAGGTTGCGAACATCGTCGAACAGTCAACGCTCGAGGGCACGCTCGTCGATACCTCAGGCACCGTCACCGCCGCGTTCGAGTTCACCGAGAAGACTGCCGCCGACGTCGTGCTCCCGTTTGGGTCACTCGTTGTTCTCCCCGCCGCGGCGACCCCGCGTGACGTTCAACTCGCTGTCGCGAAGCACGGCTTCTCACGGTTCGTTGTTGCTGCCAGCAACGGCGCTCCGGCTCAGTATGTGCACATCAAGGACGTGCTGGATCTCAGCTCGGCCGAGCACCGCGACGCACCGATCCCTGCCGATCGCCTCCGCAACCTGGTGGACGTCGCGGCCACTGCCGAGCTCGAAGACGCCCTGAGTCTGCTGCGCTCAGACGGCAGCCACCTCGCCCGGGTCACCGATGAGAGTGGATCGCCGACAGGCATCCTCTTCCTCGAAGACATTGTTGAGGAGCTCATTGGCGAGGTGCAGGACGCCGCCCAGCGGTAACACTGGCTGAGAAGAGCACTCGCTCACCGGGTAGGGCGGGAGTGCACAGCGGTTAGCGCGGGAGTGCACAGCAGCTAGCGCGGGAGGGCACAGCAGCCTGCGAGCGAACAGCGCTACCGGCCGACAAATCACGCACCGTATGTCTGTGATCGGCTCAATATATGCCCGACCTCAGCTGGGTTGGCATATATTGAGCCGATCACATACGCAGCGCCGGCGGCTGGCGGCTGTGGCGGCTGGCGGCTGGGGGCTGGCGGCCGGGGCGGCCGGGACTGAAAAACCTATCCCCAGAGGTCGAGGCCGAGCTTCACGACGAGCGCAGCGACAATGATGAGAAACAGGATCCGCACGAACCGCGCCCCACGGGCGATCGCCATCTTCGAGCCCAGCACACTGCCCGCGACGTTCGCCGCCGCCATCAGGAGGCCGAGCGGCCACAGCACGGCCCCCAGCGGGATGAAGAGCAGGAGCGCTCCAAGGTTCGTCGCGAAGTTCACGATCTTCGCCTGGGCGCTCGCCATGAGAAAGTCGTAGCCGAGCAGCGCGACGAGCGCGATCACGAGAAACGTTCCTGTGCCCGGGCCGATGAGCCCGTCGTAGAACCCGATCGCCGCCCCGGCGAGGCCCGCAAGCAGCACGTGTTTCGCGCCCGAATACTTGAGCTTTGTGACGGCGCCAAGCGCGGGCTTGAAGATCGTAATGAGCGCAACCACGACGAGCGCGATCATAATGATCGGCGTGAATACCTCGGCGGGCAGGAACGCCGCGAGCGAGGCACCGCCAACCGCGGAGACAAGCGCGATCCCTGCCATCGGCAAGGCGGTCTTCAGGCTCGGTCGCACCGACCGGTAGTAGCTGACGCTACTCGCCGCCGTCCCGAACACAGACGCCAACTTGTTTGTCGCGAGCGCCTGCACGGGGGCGATGCCTGGCACGAGCAGCAGTGCAGGCAGCTGAATGAGCCCGCCGCCGCCGACCACAGCATCAACCCACCCCGCTGCGAAGGCGGCGAGGAGCAGCAGCAGAATCCCGCCCCAGTCAAGCCCCTCTGGCATGAGCGCGAGCGTGAGTGCCATCTGACTCATGTGGGTGACCTCTCAGCGGTGAAGTTGGTGGTATCGCGGAGCGCCGCACGGCCCGCCGGGCAGCGCGAAACGGGCCCCGCACTGCGGAGCCCGTTTGTCGCTATCTTCCGCCCTGTACCGAGAGTACCTCGGTGACGGTGCCGCCCTCGTGCAATCGCGGATCTGGTCCGCCCTGCGCGGGCCCCGGCCCGACCGAAAGGCCGGCATCCCCGGTTCCGCGGCCACCGCTACGGAGACGCCGTTCGAGGTAGTGCGCGATCCCTGAGAGGATGAAGCACATCACGATGTAGATGCCGCCGATGACGAAAGCGGACTGGAGCAGCGGTCGCCCGAACTGTACGTTCGAGCTGAACTGCTTCGCAAGGTAGAGCAGCTCGGGGTAGGTGATGATGAATCCGAGCGCCGTATCCTTCATTGTCACGACCAGCTGGGAGACGATGACTGGGAGCATCGCGCGCACTGCCTGCGGCATCAGGATGAGGCGCATCACTCCGCTCTTGCGCAGTCCGATCGCGTAGCCTGCCTCTTTCTGTCCGCGCGGCAGCGACTCGACGCCTGCGCGAATCACCTCGGCAAGCACCGACCCGTTGTAGACGATGAGCGCGATGACGACAGCCCAGTACGGGTCCATCTTCACGCCGACCGACGGCAGACCGTAGTACAGCAGCATCATCATGATGAGCACGGGCATCGCCCTGAAGAGCTCGGTCACCGCGGTGACAGGAACTCGCACCCACTTGTGGTCTGAGAGCCTGCCGATCGCGAGCACAAAGCCGAGCACGAGGCTACCGACAGCGGCGACGCCGAAGGCGGCGAGTGTCTTGCCGAGTGCGGTGAGGATCTGCTCCCAGATCGTCGAGTAGGTGAAGAGGCCCCACTTTTGGGCGGTGAACTGCCCCGTGAGGAAGAATCGGTAGAGCACGAAGCCGATGATGGCGGCGACGACAACGATCGTCACCACCGCGAGAATGCGGTTTCTGCGAATCGCTTTCGGACCGGGAACGTCGTACAGCACTGATGCGGTCATCGCGCGATCCTCCATTTCTTCTCAAGCCGGTTCTGCAAGAGGCTCAGCAGCATTACCATCGCGACGAAGACTGCGGCGACCCAGAGGAGCACTTCCATGGGGCTGCCAGGGCGGTCGCCCGAGTCGTTGATCGCTGCTCGCAGCTGCGCGAGCTCCGCAATCGAGAACCCTGCCGCGACCGTGGTGTTTTTCAGGAGTGCGATGAACACGCTCATCATGGGCGGCACGACGGAGCGGAACGCCTGCGGGAGGATCACGCTCGTCATGACCTGCCCAAATGGAAGGCCGATGGCGCGGGCCGCCTCGGCCTGCCCGACGGGCACTGTGTTGATGCCTGCCCGAATCACCTCTGCCACGTATGTGGCCGTGTAGACACCGATCGCGATGATGCCGAGCACTGTGAGATTCATTCTGCCGAGCCCGAGCGCCGGGTAGCCGAGCACGAAGAAGAAGAACACGAGCGTCAGGGGCGTGTTGCGGATGAGGTTCACGTAGACGGTGCCGACACCGCGCGCGATGGGCACCGGCGAGACTCGCATGGCCCCAACGATCAGGCCGAGCACGAGGGCGATCGCCCCGCCTCCGAAGAACACGAGCAGCGTGTTCCCGATCGCGGTCCCCCAGAGATCCAGGTTCCCGAAGATGACGTCCATTCGTCTTCCTTCTGTGAAGATGGCGCCCGGGGGCGGGGGTGGCTCCCGCCCCCGGGCATTCGTGCGGTGTGCGCGCTACTTAGTAGGCGTCAACCTTGGGCTGGTCGACCTTGATGCCCGACTCGCCAAGGTTTTGGTCGAAGATCTGCTGCCAGATGTCGCCGCCCTCGGTGAAGAGGTCGTTGATGTGCGCGCGGAACACGTCGTCGCCCTTGGTGAGGCCGACGCCGTACTGCTCCTCGGTGAAGACCGGGCCGCTCGTAACCTTGAGTTCCTCGGGCTGCTGCGCAGCGTAGCCGATAAGGATCGCCTGGTCGGTGGTGACCGCGTCGACCTGACCGTTCACGAGGTTCTCAACACACGCCGAGTACAGGTCGAACTCCTGCGGCTTGATCTCCTTGAAGTTCTCCTTGATGTTCTGGATCGGGGTCGATCCTGTCGCGGAGCAGACAGTCTTGCCGTTCAGGTCTTCGAGCTTCTGGTAGTCGGTGTCGTCTGAGCGGACGAGCAGCCCCTGGCCGGTAATGAAGTACGGGCCAGCGAAGTCGATCTCCTGCTTGCGCTTGTCGTTGATCGAGTAGGTGCCGACGTAGTAGTCGACGTCGCCGTTGACGATTGCCTGCTCGCGGTTTGCCGAGGCGATCGCCTTGTAGCTGATCTGGTCTTCGTCCATGCCGATCGACGCTGCGATCCAGCGCGCGATGTCGACGTCGAAGCCTGTGCGCTCCTGCGTGACGTTGTCGTAGTAGCCGAGGCCGGGCTGGTCTTCCTTGACGCCGATGACGACCTCGCCACGCTCCTTGATCTTGTCGAAGGTCGGGCTGCCCTCGAGCGTGAAGCCCTCAGCTACGGTCCACGGCGTGCTCGTCTCTGCCGGAGCCGAGGTGTCGCCGCCTTCAGGTGCTGCGGGGCTGCCGCTGTTGCAGCCGGTCAGCGCCAGCGCTGCCGCCGCGACGAGACCAGCTGCTGCAAAAGCTTTCTTGAATCGCATGTGCGTTCCTTTCGATGGGGGTTTTCGGGCCACTCGATGCGGGTGGCCCGCCTGGTTAGTTCGTGATGAGCTTTGACAGGAAGTCTTTGGCCCTGTCGCTCTGTGGGTTCGTGAAGAACTCGTCGGGCGTCGCAGACTCGATGATCTTGCCGTCGGCCATGAACACGACGCGGTCGGCCGCTTTGCGGGCGAAGCCCATCTCGTGGGTGACGACGACCATTGTCATGCCTTCTTTGGCGAGGCCGACCATCACGTCGAGCACCTCGTTGATCATCTCGGGGTCGAGCGCGCTCGTCGGCTCGTCGAACAGCATGACCTTTGGGTGCATTGCAAGGGCGCGCGCGATCGCGACGCGCTGCTGCTGTCCGCCTGAGAGCTGCGCAGGCAGCTTCGACGCCTGCTTGTCGACGCCGACGCGGGTGAGGAGTTCCATTGCTTCGCGGTTCGCCTCGGCCTTTGACTTGCCGAGCACCTTGATGGGCCCGAGCGTGACGTTCTCGAGGATCGTCAGGTGCGCGAACAGGTTGAATGACTGGAACACCATGCCGACCTCGGCGCGGAGGCGTGCGAGCCCCTTGCCCTCTGCGGGGAGCTCTTTGCCGTCGATGCGGATCGACCCGCTCGTGATCGTCTCAAGTCGGTTGATTGACCGGCAGAGCGTCGACTTGCCGGAGCCTGATGGGCCGATCACCACGACAACCTCGCCACGGTTCACCGTGAGGTTTACGTCGGTCAGCGCCTGAAAATCACCGTAGTGCTTCTGCACATTTTCGACGACGACCAGCGGTTCGCTCGCACTCATCTATGTTCCACCTTTGGATCCTGACCGCGAGCGCGGGCTGCGCTGCGTCGGCACACTGCTTGGGTTGCCAGGTTCGAAGAGCGAGTCTGTTGCTCGTCGTTGAACCGATCAGCCCCACGCTAATGAGCGGCGGTCTCCAAAGTCACGGACGTTGAGGGTATCTTGAGCCTCGCCTTGAGCTTTTCTTGAGGTTACTCGCCCTACTTGCGGCTTTCGACGTAGAACTTTGCGGCCCCGTCGTGCAGCGGCAGCGGGCTCGTAAATATTGCCTGCCTGCGGTCAAGAAGCGCCGCTGCGGGCACCGTTCGGGCGATTGCGGTGCGCGATTCGAAGAGCGTTCGCGTCATCTCGAAGACGAGGTCGACTGGCGCGTCTGCCGAGGTCACGAGGTAGTTCGGAATCGTCATCGTCTCGACGGGTTCGGTGGTGCCGTACGTGCCGAGCGGGAAGTCTGAGAGCCTGTAGACGCCGGCGTGCCCCGAGTTCACTTTCTCAACGGTCTCGGGCTGGATCGGCAGGATCTTCACCGGGGTCGTCTCAGACAGCGCAGCAATTCCAGGGGTCGGCACCCCGCCAACCCAGAAGAACGCGTCGATCTCACCTCGGGCGAGCGCTTCAACTGAGTCGTCGATGCCGAGCTTCGCGCTCTCGAAGTCGCCCTGTTCGACGCCTGCGGCGCGGAGCACTCGATCGGCGATCACTGTCACGCCAGAGTTCACCTCGCCGACTGAGACGCGGAGCCCTGCGAGGTCGGGAATCGCCTCGGCCGGTGAGTCTTCGGGGACGACGACCTGCACGTATTCGTCGTACACGCGCGCCACGCCCTCGATGCGAAGCGGCGCGTCGAATGCGCCGACTCCTGAGATTGCGTCCGCCGCCGCGTCGGCCTGAGCGAACCCGAGGATTGCCTCACCTCGCCCGACGCGCAACAGATTGTCAACTGAGCCTCCGGTTGCGGCGACCGTAACGTCGAAGCCCTCGCCCCGCAGGCTCTCGGCGATCGCGCCGCCGTAGGAGTAGTAGATACCCGTCGATGCGCCGCCCGCGATCACCTGCGCGCCGGGGTCTCCCACGCCCGAACCGCACCCGGCAAGCGCAGCCGCGGCGAGCGCCCCGACGGCCGCGAGCGCGAGCGCTCGAGCCGCGCCTCTCGGTCCCGCCACCGACGACAGTTTCCCACTACGCATCCCTGCCCTCGGCTTCTTGTTCTGCACGTCCCACGCCGTCGGTTGCTGGGAGCAGGAGCGTGACCTCGAGTCCGCCGCCGTCGGGTGAGGAGAGCGCGAGGCTGCCCCCGAGCGCCTCGAGGAGGTCCGAGGCGATCGCGAGTCCGAGCCCGGAGCCTGGCACGTTTTGGTCTTGCGGGCTGCGCCAGAACCTGCCGGTCGCCTGCTCGAGCTGATCGGGTTCGAGCCCGCGCCCCCGATCCCGAACCGAGACAGTGTGTGCGCCATCGCTGCTTGTGACTGTGAGGTCGATGACGCTACCGCGCGGCGCGAATTTCAGTGCGTTGTCGATGATCGCGTCGAGCGCAGTCTCGACAGCCATGCGGTCGGTCACCGCAAGAACGTTCGGTGCGGCGTTCGTGTGAAACACGACCCACGCGTCAGCGGCGCGGTCGTGCCAGGCCGCCGCCCGCTCAGTCGCGAGGGCGCTCAAGTCGACGGCGACAAACGCCGAGTCAGACTTGCCGTCGCGGGCGACGTTCAGCAGGGTGTCGAGGATCCGCGTCATGCGTCTCCCCTCCTCACGCGCGTGCTCGATGTCGTCGATCCAGCCTTCGTCGAGCCCTGTCGCGAGGTACTCGACTCGCATGAGCAGGGCGCCGAGCGGGTTGCGCAACTCGTGCGACGCGTTCATCACGAACTCCTGCTGCCGCGTCATGACCCGCTCAATCTCGTCTGCCATCTGGTTGAACATGCGCACCATGCGTCGCGCCTCGGGCGGGCCAGTCTCGTCGTCAATGCGGGCGCCCATCTCGCCATGCTCGATGGCTGCCATCGCGCTGTCGAGCCGGTGCAGTGGCCGCAGCACCCAGCGCGCGAGCCTGTTCACTGCCCACACGAGCGCAACGATGATCAGTGCGCTGACGGCGAGCAGCGCCGCCCACTGGGTCAGGATCTCGCGCCGCGGCGCCTCGGTGCTCGCTGAGATGCGCACCGCCCCGATGACGCTGCCGTCGTCAAACACTGGTTCGACGATGGCTGTCTCCCCCTGTACCCACGGCAGGCTCTCGCCGAGCAGCTCGCCGCGCCTGCCGGAGAGCGCGAGGCTCACCTCGTCCGCCGTCTCCTCGGTCAGGATCGGGGTTCGTACGCTCGCGGCCCAGACCGAACCTGAGCGGTCGAAGACGACGACCTGCGCGCCGTAGAGCGAGCCGTAGCGTCGCAGCTCGGTCTCAATCATTGCCGGGTCGCCCGCTCTGAGTGCCTGGCTTGACCCTGTCGTGAAGTACACGACGTCGCTGAGGAGCTGCGACGATGCCTGCTGCTGGATAGCGCGGGCGGCGCTCCAACCGTACGCGCCTCCGAGCACAAGCAGGATGATTGTCATCGGCACGAGAAAGACAATGAAGAGGCGCTTGCGCACGGGTTAGCCTGCCGTCAGCCTGTACCCGACGCCACGCACCGTCGCAATAAGCGACGGCCTGTTGAGCTTGCGTCTGATGGAGGCCACGTGCACCTCGAGTGACCGACTAAAGCCTGTCCAGTCGGTGCCCCATACCTCCCTGATGATGCGGTCGCGTGGAGTCACCACGCCTGGATAGCGTGCGAGCACCGCGAGAATCTCGAACTCTTTGGGAGTGAGTTCGACTGGCGCACCGTCGGCGAGCACGAGCCTGTTGGCGAAGTCGATGTACAGCCCGTCGAGTTCGACGTTCGAGCTTTCGTCGGGTGAGGGCGTGGCTGAGCGTGCGCGGCGCGTCACAGCCTCGATGCGGGCGATGAGTTCGCGCACATCGTATGGCTTGACGACGAAGTCGTCCGCCCCAGCATGCAATCCCTTGATCCGAGACTCGACGTTGCTTCTGGCGGTGGCGATGATGATCGGCACGCTGCTCACGCCGCGAATCCGCCTGCACACGTCGAGCCCGTCCATGTCTGGCAGTCCGAGGTCAAGGATCACTGCTTCCGTGTCCTGTCCGACTGCTTCGATCCCTGATGCGCCGTCCGCGGCGCGGCTTGTCGTGTACCCGGCCTGCCGCAGGTAGGCGCCGAGCGCCTCGGCGACGCGGGCGTCGTCTTCTACGATCAGGATGTTCATGGGTGTCTTTCTCGGACGGTTGGGCGTGCGGGTGTGCTTCCAGAGTAGCCGGGCACGGCCTGCCGTCGCGCGTCACGCGGTGTTCGCGCGAGAAAGCGGTGCCGCGCTCACCCGAAACGGCTAGGCACTTGCTGCCTGAAAGTGCGCCGCCAGGGTGTCTGTTATCTCTCCAGCGCGCTGCCAGGGAATCGAGTGCCCCATCTGCTCGATCATGTGGATCCGCGCACCGGGGATAGCGGCCGCTGTCGCTGCCCCGCCCGAGACGTCGATGAGCGGATCAGCGTCGCCGTGCACCACGAGCGTCGGCACCGCGACCCTGCGGAGTCGCTCCGTGCGGTCGCCATCGGCCTGGATCGCCTGCAGCTGTCTGGCGGTGCCATCGAGGGAGATTCCTCGCCCCCATTTCATCGAGGCGGTCTCGCGCGCCCTCTCGAAGTCTGGGAAGTGCGGGCCCGCGAGCGCCGCGTGGTAGCGCTCCGAGAATGCGACGAACGCCTCACGGCTGTCCGTTGGTGCCGGGGTGAGAAAGACCCATTTGCTCTCCTGCTGCGGTCTGCCGACGGCGCGTTCCCCCGTCGTCGACATGACTGACGTGAGGGTGTGCACGAGCTCGGGCGCGATGAGGGCGAGGTGCTGGGCGATCATGCCTCCCATCGACATCCCGACGACGTGCACCTGGCAGACGTCGAGCGCGAGGATCAGCTCACGCAGGTCGCCCGCCATGTCCACGAGGCCGTACTCCGCGCGAAACTCGTCCCCGGCGCCGAACCCGGTGTGACGGCCTGAGACGACGCTCCGACCGGCATCCCGGTTGTCGACTGTGAGTGTCGCGTATCCTGCGGCGTGCAGACCCGCAATGAGCTCAGGCGACCAGTCGGTTCGATGCATCGATAGCCCGGCGATCAGCAGTACCGTTCCCCGCCGCGCCGTTCCGGTGAGTGAATAGTTCAGCTCGCCTGTCGAGATCTGACAGAACGCTCCGCCGTCGGGCTCGAGCAGTTCGTTGAGCACCCGGTTGTCTGCAATACGCTCCATCTCGATTCAGCCCTTCCTCTTCCAGTGGCAAGCGGCGATGCGTACCACGTGGTCCTCCTCGACTCTGCCCTATGCCGTTCCACGACACCAGGGCGAACACACGAGGTCTGGGCCGGGCGGGTGTCAACCCTGTGCAGTTGTGCGCGCACGGGGCGCTAGCCTGAACGCCCACGCACCCAATACTCTGGAGCCAACGGAGGAGGCTTCATGGGAGACGCCCACGCACAACACAGCGCCCACACCGCAGCGGCTACCACGCTCGGCGAGGTGCGCGGGAGCACGCAAGACGGAATCCGCAGGTTCCTCGGAATCCCCTACGCTCAGGCGCCGTTCGGCGACATGCGGTTTGAAGCCCCCGAGCCGCCCGAAACCTGGAGCGAGCCGCTCGCGGCTGTCGAGTTCGGGCCGACCGCACCACAGTCGCCATACCGGGGCGATCTCGGCGAGCTCATCAAGGTGCCCGCCATCGAGGGCACCGAGATCCTGACAGCCAACGTGTGGGCACCCGAGGGTGCGGCGGACGCGCCCGTCGTGCTGTGGCTCCACGGCGGCGCGCTCGAGCGCGGAGCCGCGGCCCAAAGCGGGTACGACGGAAGCACGTTCGCGCGCGACGGGATCGTCTTCATCTCGGCAAACTATCGGCTCGGCGCCGAGGGCTTCAGCGTACTCGACGGCTCGCCGCTGAACCTCGGGCTGCGTGACGCGCAGCTCGCGCTCGACTGGGCACATCGTGAGGCGGCCGCGTTCGGTGGCGACCCGGCCCGCATCACCATCATGGGCGAGTCCGCAGGCGGGGCTCTCGTCGCGGCGCTCCTCGCCCAGCCTGCAGCGCGTGCACAGGTCGCCGGCGCGATCATCCAGTCAGGCCCGCTCGAGGCCGTCACCCGCGAGAAGGCACGCCGCGCCTCAGACGCCATCGCGAAGCGCCTCGGAATCCCGGCGACGCGGGCAGGCTTCGCCTCCGTCGACCCGGCGGAGCTGCTGCGCGCCCGGAGCGAGATCGCCGCGGGCGGTTCCCCACTTGGCGGCACCCCCGGCTACACGCTTGCGATTGACCCCGAGTCGCTTCCGGCTTCGCCACACGAGGCACTCACTGACGTCGATATTCCAATTCTCATCGGCACGAACACCGACGAGTACCGGCTCTGGCTCACCCCCGATGCAGTCTCAGGTATCAGCGCGGCAAAGGCGTGGCTCGCCCGGCTCGCCATGCGCGTCCCCCGGGCTGCCGCGCGCGCGGTGCGAGAGGCGTATCCGACCGCGTCCCCAGGCGAGCAGCTCGGCCAGATCGTGACCGACAGGCTGCTCCGTGCGCCCGCGACGCGGCTCGCGAAGGCCCGCAGTGCGGCCACCTTCGTCTACGAGTTCGCCTGGGAGAGCCCGGTACGCGACCTTCGCGCGGCGCACGCCCTCGACATCGCGTTCGCCTTCGACCTCCTCGACGACGAAGACGCGATCCGGCTGAACGGCGACGGCGCCCCAGCCGCGCTCGGAGCCGAGATGCACGCCGCGTGGGTGGCCTTCATCCGCGACGGAGACCCCGGCTGGCCGGCGTTCAATGACGGGCGGGCGACCCGCGTCTTCAACACCAAGTCGGTGACCGTCCCGCAGCGTCGGGCGGCAGTGGTCGACGCGCTGAGCTAACGCCCGGACGCTCGGGATCGGCCCGCACGCCACTTGCGCGTCGCGGGCCGTCCTGTACCCTGGAGCCATGCATCACCACTTCTTCATGTAACGGCCGCTGCGCCCGCCCCTCGTCGAGCCATCCGAGTGCGGCGAGCACAGCTCTGACCCCAGGGTCACCGTTATTTGCGCACCCCGCAGCAACGCTGCCGTGCGCCAGTTGAAGGAACACAATGCACACCCACACCAGCTCTATTCCGGCGCGCCATCGCGCCCAGATCACCGCGACCGGAGTCACCGTGCTGCGCGGCGCGAACCGCGTGCTCACCGGCGTTGATCTGACGGTCTCCCCGACGTCGCGCATCGGGATCGTCGGGGAGAACGGCCGCGGCAAGACGACGCTGCTCCACGCGCTCGCCGGCACGATTCACCCAGACGAGGGCGCGGTGCGGCGAATCGGAACGCTTGGCATCGCCGAGCAGGAGATGACGGCTGCGCCGGGAACCACCGTCGGCGACGCCGTCGCACAGGCAATTGCAAGACCGCTGCAGGCCCTCGACGCCCTCGACGCCGCGGCCACGGCGCTCGCGGGAGCGGGCGAGACAGGCGGAACGCCCGCTGCAGCCGAGGCAGCGTACGCTGAGGCGCTCGAGGTCGCCCAGGCCCTCGACGCCTGGGACGCGGAGCGGCGGGTGACCATCGCCCTCGAAGCGCTCGGCGCCGAGACCGACACGCACGCTCCGCTCGACAGGCTGTCGGTCGGGCAACGCTACCGCGTGCGACTCGCCTGCCTGCTTGGCGCTGACCACGACTTCCTCCTGCTCGACGAGCCGACCAACCACCTCGACCGCGCCGGCCTCGAATTTCTGACCGCCCAGATTGGGCAGCGCGCAGGCGGGGTCGTGTTCGTCAGCCACGACCGCGCGCTCCTCGCCGACGCGGCCGAAACTATCGTTGACCTTGACCCCACGCCAGACGATCAGCCGCGAGTCTACGGCGGGGGCTACGCCGGGTATCGCGAGGGCAGGATCGCCGAACGTGCGCGCTGGGAGCAGGCCTACGAACTGCAGCGCTCGGAGGCCACGAGGCTACAGGAGAGCCTCTCGAGCGCGCAGAACCGGCTCGTATCCGGCTGGCGCCCGGACAAGGGTACCGGGAAGCACGCAAGGGCGACCCGCGCGGGCGGGCTCGTGCAGAACGTGCACCGACGACAAGAGGCACTTGAGGCGCACGCGGTCACGCTCCCGCCGCCTCCCCAGCGCCTCGGATTCCCCGACCTCGCGGCGCCAGCAGGCGTCGAACTGCTGGCTGTCTCAGGCGTCGAGGTCGCTGAGCGCCTCAGGGGCCCAGTGTCGCTCAGGCTTGGCAGGGGTGACAGGCTCGTCGTGACCGGGCCGAATGGCGCCGGGAAGTCGACGTTGCTCGCCGTCGCCGCGGGCGAGCTCTCGCCAGATTCTGGGCGGGTGCAGGTGCACAGCGAGGCAAGGATCGGGTGGCTCAGGCAGGAATCGAAGGCGCCTGGCGAGCGGCGGGCAGCCGACGTGTTCGCGGAGGTCGTGAGCAGGCTCGTCGCCAGGGGCAGACTGCGTGAGCACGAGGCGATCGGACTCTCACAGTTGGGACTGTTGCGGCCAGCGGAGGCTGGGAAGCGAGTCTGTGAGCTGTCAATGGGGCAACAGCGGCGCCTCGACCTCGCGCTCGTCATCGCGGCACGGCCGAACGTCTTGCTGCTCGACGAGCCGACGAACCACCTCTCGATCGCTCTCGTGGACGAGCTCACTGAGGCGCTCGGAGCGACAGAGGCTGCGGTGGTCATGTCGTCGCACGACAGGCAACTGCTGCGCGACGTCGCGGCGTGGCCGGAGCTGAAGCTCGGCCCTGCGGCCACGTAGCGGGTGGGCCCGCTGGCGGGACAGCCCCCCTCGCGGGCGACCCGCGGTGCGGAGCCGGCGAGCACAGCGCTTTCACGCGAAGCGCTGTGCTCCGCCGATGCGGGACTTTTGGCGCCGCATCATCCATACTGTGACCATGGGATCAGCGTTGACCACCATCGGATTACCCGTCGCCCTCGGCATTATCATGCTCGGGCTTGGCCTGAGCCTTCGGGTCGGGGACTTCACCCGGATCGCGAAGCACCCGCGGGCGGTGTTCATAGCGCTCGTGTGCCAGCTGCTCATTCTCCCGGCACTCTGTTTTGGCCTCGTGCTCGCGTTCAACCTCCCGCCTGTGCTTGCCGTAGGCATGATGATGCTCGCGGCGTCTCCAGGCGGATCAACCGCGAACCTCTACAGTCACCTGTTCCGCGGCGACGTCGCACTGAACATCTCGCTCACCGCACTCAACTCGGTCATCGCAGTGTTCACGCTGCCACTCATCACGAACCTGGCGATCGCCTACTTCATGCCTGGAGGTGACACCCTCGGGCTGCAGCTCTCGAAGACCATCGAGGTATTCGCGATCGTGCTGCTCCCCGTGGCGCTCGGCATGTTTGTGCGCTGGCAGTGGCCGGCCTTCGCCGACAGCATGGACAAGCCTGTTCGGGTCGCCTCGGTCGTGATCCTTATCGTGGTGATCACCGGCGCGATCGTCTCAAACCTCGACATGCTCCTCGAAAACCTCGGCCAGCTCGCGCTCATCACGGTGCTCTTCTGCCTGCTCAGCCTGAGCGTCGGGTTCTTCGTGCCGAGGTTCTTCAAAGTCGGGCGCACTCAGGCGATCGCGAGCTCGTTTGAGATCGGCATCCACAACGCGACCCTCGCGATCGTCATCGCGCAGACCGTGCTCGGCAACATCGAACTGTCACTGCCGGCCGCGGTCTACGGCGTGCTGATGTTCTTCGTTGCGCTCGCGTTCGGCTTCGGGCTCCGGGCGGCGCATCGGCGCGCGGACGCTGCCGAGGACGCGGCGCGCAGTAATACGGCATCCGACGCGGCGCAGCCCTCCGGCGGCGCCGCCGGCCCGGTCTAGTTGAACATAAAGGTCGAGGCGCAGGTGCCGAACGCGATCACAAACACCGCGAAGAGCCCCATGGTGACCCACGCCTTCGCGGGCACCTGCTCGGGGTTGTCGTCGACGAGTTCGGCGGCGGGCTGCGTGGCGTCGGCCGCGACGGTCTCGGCGACGTGTGCCGCCTCATGCTGAATGCTGTCGTTGGGGGTCATGCGGGGCTCACAATCCGTGTAATATCGGAGACCATCGCGATCGTGAGGATGACGAACACGATCACGATGAACCAGGTATACATCCACTTGCCGCGGTGGTCGCTGATCCAGAAGCGGCGAACGCTGACGACGCCATTGACCGCAGCGACGACGCACAGCGCGATCCCGATCGGCGCGGCGAGCACGCCTGCGACGCCAAGAATTGGGACGAGGATCGGGATCAGCAGGTAGGTAATGAGGCACCGCACGCCCGAGATGATGAGCGCGACGCGGAAGTTTCGGTGCGCGTCGCGGTTGATGAACGGCGTCTTCTTCGCGCCCTCAACGCGCAGCAAGCGGCGCATGAAGCGGTCTGCAGCCGAGCGTTTGACCTCGGGCATCGGCGCATCGGTCGTGTCAGCAACGCCAGCTGGTGCGGTCTCAGTGTTCGCGATGGCCATTGACTCTCCTGCTTGAGCTTCGGCAGCGGGGTACGCCCCATTTCTCTGCGAAATCCTAACAGCCTTTCCTCAGCAGGTCTGATGTGTCGTTCAGCTTGTTGTGTCTGCGGGGCCGCCGGCCCGCCCTGGAATCCGGGACGGGCCGGCCGCCCGGTCCGCCCGTCGGCGCTGACGGGCGGACCACTCTCAGCCGTCGCGGTCGATGAGCCCGTGCTCGCCGACCTGTCGCGCGCAGTGAGCGCAACAGAACACCTGGCCGTCCGATTCGACACCGTGGCCGAGCACCCGACAGGCGCAGTGGCCGCAGCGCGGGGCCATCGATTCGATCGCGCACTCGAAGCTGTCGAAGACCTTCACCTCGTCCCCGCGCGTCACGGTAAACGCTTTGTCGTACATGTTCCCGCACACGTCGCACTCGGAGGCGCGCGGCAGGGGGTTCGTCTCAGATGTCGTCATGATTGCTCACTCTCCTCGGTGTCGCCGGGTGCAGACGTGTCGCTCCCGCGCTCCGCCGGCGAAGAAGAGACGTCTTCGCTGAGGGCGTCGAGGGCGTCCTGCGGGTCCGTGCCTGGTGGAATCTCGACGCCGGAATCGCTCCGCTCCTCGTCACGCGGCTGCGGCGGGCTGTGATCGAACGTGACAACGAGCTCCTCGTCGCCGTCCTTCTCTTCGTTTTGGGTCCAGATCTGTCCCATTGCGCGCTCCTTTCGCTGTGCTGTGTCGGGCCGGCCTCCGGGGACGGCACCAGTGGTACCGTCCGGATGGCCGGAGCTCAGGTGATCTCGCCGCGCCAGGCGCCGGTTGCGAAACCGTTTGTCTCCATGAGATGCGCGAACTGGTGAAGGTCACGGGCGACCTGCGCGTCGTCGATCTGCAGGGCCGCGCCGACGGTTTCGACGAACCCCTCGGGCTCCCACTCCAGCTGTAGACGTACGCGAGTGCGGTCGTCGTCGAGCCGGTGGAAGGTCACAACCCCGGCGTGGTTCGGGCCGCTTGTGCTCGTCCAGGCGATTCGCTCGTCGGGTATCTGCTCGGTAATCCGCGCTTCGAACCCGCGCTCCGCACCGCCGACCTTGACGTCCCAGTAGAGCTTGTCGTCCTCGAGCTGTCGCACCTGTTGGACGCCGCTCATGAACGCGGGATAGTCCTCGAACTGCGTCCACTGGTTGTACACGGTTCGGACGGGGCTGTCGATGTCGATGTCGTTGCTTATCGTAGGCATACTGTGTTCCCTTCTGCTGTGAGTCGCTGTGGCCGGCAGGCAGGTCAGGCGTGCTGACCGGAGTGCTTGCCCTCGCCGACCTCTTCGACGAGCTTGCGGTTGAAGTCCGGCAGGTCGTCGGGCGTACGACTCGAGACGAGTCCCTGATCGACCCTGACGGCCTCGTCCACCCAGGTTGCCCCGGCGTTCTCAAGGTCTGTGCGCAGGCTCGGGTAGCTCGTCAGCGTCCGCCCGCGGACGACGTCGGCCTCGACGAGCAGCCAGGCGCCGTGGCAGATGGCCGCCGCTGGCTTGTGCTGCGCGAACATGTCCTTGGTGAAGGCGACCGCGTCACTGTCCATCCGCAGTGCGTCGGCGTTCTGCACACCGCCGGGCAGGACGAGCGCGTCAAAGTCTGTTGCCTTCGCGTCGGCGACGCGGACGTCAACGGTCTGCTGGTGCCCGAGCGCTCCCGTGACCGAGTCCAGGGTCGGTGCGATGAGCACTGGCGTCCCGCCAGCCTCGGCGACCGCGTCCCACGGACGGGTGAGCTCGCTGTCCTCGAAGCCATCGGTGACAAGAAATGCAACTCGACGGTCTGAAAGTCGTGACATGAGGCGTTTCCTTTCTGATTGGTGCTACGTGGGTTCACCACGGGCTGTGGTGAATACCACGCTCCCAGTCGGAAGCGGGGCGGTCGAGGGGGTTGTCGCGCGCCGACCGGCCTGCTACGGTGCGCCCGTTCCAGCTGAAAGCGCGGGCGCCAGGCCGGTCGGGGCACCGATGTCGCGCAGGTGGCTCGCCGCGCACAGGTCGAGCAGCTGAGCGATGCCGCCCGCGGCGACCGCCCGCCGCTGCGCGTCAGCGGGGACCCCGTTGGCTTTCAGATCGGCGACGTACTCGCGAACGCGCTCTGTGTCGCCGGCCTCATCGAGGGCTGGGCGAATCGCCTCGACGAGCTCATCGAGCCAGTCGGTCGCAGCGACCTCGCGGCACTCGAGCGGGTCGACGAGTGTTCGGGTGAGGCCGTCCCGGGCCGCAAACCAGAGCGAGACGTTGACCTCGTCGGCGTCGATGCTGCGGCCGCTGAGCTGCGGGTCGTCGTCGGGCACTGCGGCGATTGTCGTCACCAGCGCCCGTACGATGAGCGCGAACGCCACCGCGTGGCGTGGGTTGAGCTGGACGTCGGCAACCCGCAGCTCGACCGTCGGGTATCTGGCCGAGAGCCTCGCGACCCACGTCACGAGACCGCGGTCGAGTATCAGCCCCGACCGAACGAGGCGGTCCACGCGCCTGTCGTAGTCGGCGACCGAGGCGAAGTGGGCGGGATACATGTTGAGCGGCCAAGCGCAGCCGATGACGTGCCTCCAGCTGCGAAACCCGGTATCGGCGCCATCCCAGATCGGCGAGTTCGCGGTCATCGCAAGCAGCAGCGGAGCCCACCGGGCGAGACCATTAATGACCCGCACCCCCTCGTCGGGCCCCGTGATCGAGACGTGCACGTGCTGCCCGTTGATGTAGTGGGTTTGTGCGACCTTGCGGGCGCCCTGCGCGATCTCGAGGTAGCGCGCTTCGCCCGTCACATGGTTGACGAGGGCAGGGTCAGGGGCGGCTGGGGGTGTTCCCATCGCTGCGAGCAGTGCGCCCTGCTTGCGTGCCGCGGTGAGCGTGCGTCCACGCAGCTGGAACAGACTCTCCTCGGCCTGGTCAGCGGTCTCGCACGGTGGGGTCGCGATCTCGACCTGACTGTCGAGAAACTCGTGTTCCACGGGCGCCTCGTCGGATACCTCGCGGATGACGCGCGCGGCCGCTCCCGCGACCGGCGCCCCTGTCACGGGATCGACGAGCGCGAATTCTTCTTCGATACCAATAAGTCGGGTGTGTGAAGCCGGCATGGTGTTCCTTCCCCCAGGTACCGGCCGGTGTGGCCGGCGTGCAGACATGGTAGGAGGGAGTGGCGCACGCCGCGAGGGGGTCGACTCGTGCGCCGGAGTCGGCTACTATTCCGGCCGCCCGAGCCGGTCCGTCAGGGCTGCCGGGTCGTCGGCGGCGTGGGCTCGTCGACGACAGTCAGGCCGCCTGGGCGGTTCGCGAGGAAGCCCAGCAGCTCAGCCCACTCCTTGTTGATCTCGACGTCGACGAGATTCGCAAACGTAAAGTGCAGCGGAATCGACGGGTGGAGCCACAGCGATGACCCGGCGCCGCATTCTGAGGTCTGCCAGGTGAAGAGAAAGCTTTCACCCTTGCGCAACTTGTTCGCGATGACGAGCTTCAGGTGGTGCAGCAGCCGATCCTCAAACTCGAAGACGCTGTTGTTCATGCCGTAGTGCAGCTCACCCATTGGTGCCTCCGACCAGGGCCTCGTGCGGAACGCTGAGCGCCTCGAGCGCCGCCGCGACGTTGTCCTCCTTGATGACCGTCATCCCGCGTGGGGTGTTGGCGGTCTCGACAAGCACCTGAACCCACTCAGGGTTCAGCGTCGGCGGCGTATTGCCCGAAAATCGAAAGATTAAGGGGATCGACGGCGCGATCCAGAGTGTGACCCGGCCGCTTCCCGCCTCAGCGGGATTTGACCAGTTCAGAAAGAAACATTCCTGCCGACGAAGCTTCGCCCCAATCGCAGACTTCAGGTGCGCGAGCGTACGATCCTCGAATTCGTACTCCGTAACCCCATTGTAATAAATAAACCCCATGCCTCAATCATGGCCATTCACCTGGGTGGATCCTTAATACTCACAGGAACCGCGGCGCGTCGCCTCCCCGATATGCCGGCGAATGTCGAGGGGCTTGCGCACGTTCTTCCCATCGCGTAAAGATATGTGCACCGTCGACAGGAGGCTCACCGATGAAGTTTCGCACCCCACTCCCCCACGACGATGCCACTGGCTGCCTCACACGAGGCCGGAAGACGTCGGCTCGCCACACCCGCGCGGCCGAGCGATAGAGGTCCCGGTCATGGCGACGAACGCAACGCATGGCCCGGTGGACGTGCTCGTTGGGCGTGTCGCGGAGCGGGCGGCAGCGCGACAGCTGACGATTGCCGTCGCCGAGTCACTCACCGGCGGGCAGCTCGCGACGGCGCTCGCGGCCGGCGAGGGGTCCGGATCCTGGTTCCGCGGCTCAGTCGTCGCCTACCACCCAGAGGTGAAGTTCGCGGTGCTCGGGGTCACGCCGGGCCCGGTGGTGACCGCGCGAACCGCGCGCGAGATGGCACAGGGTGCCGCGCAGTTGCTGGGCGCCGACATCGCAGTTTCCGTGACCGGGGTCGGCGGTCCGGGCCCCGAGGAGGGACAGCCGGCCGGCACCGTGTTCGTCTGCACGGCCGGACCCGGCTTCGCGGCCGAGGTCAGCGAGCAGCACTTCCCCGGAGACCCGATTGACGTGCTCCACGCGACAATCCGCTGCGCGCTCTCGGGCCTGGTCGCGCGCCTGGAGGCTTAAGCCAGGCAGCGAAGACCGCGCGGAACCTTCCAGCTGGTCCGTGCACGAAACACTGGCGTTTGCGCTGATAGTGCTACAGCTCTGAGACGGTTCCCGCCTCGACGTGCCACCTTCTGTCGAGCCGCACCGTGTTCAGCATGCGCCTATCGTGCGTGACGAGCAGCAGCGCTCCCTCATAGCTTTCGAGTGCCTGCTCGAGCTGCTCGATCGCAGGCAAGTCGAGGTGGTTCGTCGGCTCGTCGAGCACGAGCACGTTCACCCCGCGCGCCTGCAGCAGCGCGAGACCCGCACGGGTGCGCTCGCCCGGGGAGAGCTCGCCCGATGGACGAAGCACGTGGTCTGCCTTGAGCCCAAACTTCGCGAGCAGCGTGCGTACCTCGGCCGAGGCCATCTCTGGCACGAGCGCCTCGAACGCGTCAGCGAGTGGTTCTGGGCCCGCAAAGAGCGATCTCGCCTGGTCAATCTCGCCGATGGCGACCGACGTGCCGAGTGCGGCGCTCCCGTCGTCGGGATCCTGTCGTCCGAGAAGTAGCCTGAGAAGTGTCGACTTGCCCGCGCCGTTGGGCCCCGTGATTCCGACGCGCTCCCCAGCGTTCAGCTGCAGCGAGACCGGCCCGAGCGTGAAGTCGCCCTGCCTTGCGACTGCGCCGTTGAGTGTCGCGACGACCGAGCTCGACCGCGGTGCCTGCCCGATAGTGAATTCGAGCTGCCACTCCTTGCGCGGCTCCTCGACTTCCTCAAGCCGACGAATGCGGCTCTCCATCTGCCGCACCTTCTGCGCCTGCTTCTCGCTCGACTCCATCGAGGCCGCGCGGCGAATCTTGTCGTTGTCGGGCGACTTCTTCATCGCGTTTCTGACGCCCTGGCTCGACCACTCGCGCTGTGTGCGGGCCCGCGCGACGAGGTCGGCCTTCTTGGCGGCAAACTCCTCGTAGTCGTCGCGCTTGTGCTGACGTACGATCTCGCGCTCTTCGAGGTACGCGTCGTAGCCGCCGCCGAAGACTCGGTTGCTGCTCTGGGCAAGATCGAGCTCGAGGATCTTTGTCACGCAGCGTGCGAGGAACTCGCGGTCGTGACTGACGAGCACGACGCCGCCTCGCAGCCCCTGAACGAACTTCTCAAGCCGTTCGAGCCCGTCAAGGTCGAGGTCGTTTGTCGGCTCGTCGAGCAGCACGATGTCGAATCGCGACAGCAGCAGGGCGGCGAGGCCGACCCGGGCTGCCTGGCCGCCCGACAGCGACGTCATAAGCGAGTCTGCGGTGACGGCGGTCGCCGCGCTTTCGGAGTGCGCGGCGCCAGTCGCGGGCGCGCCAAGGCCGAGCTCAGCGAGCACCCCTGGGAGACGCTCGTCGAGATCAGCCGCGCCGCTCGCGAGCCAGCGGTCGAGGGCAGTCGAGTACACGTCGGCTGGATCCGGATCCCCCGGTGCCTGCTCCCCCGCGCCCCCGAGGGCCTCCGCTGCCTCGTCCATGTCGCGGGTCGCTTGCGCGCAGCCTGTGCGCCTCGCGACGTAGGCGGCGACAGTTTCGCCAGCGATGCGCTCGTGTTCCTGCGGAAGCCAGCCGACGAAGGCGTCCTGCGGCGCGAGCTGCACTGTGCCAGCCTGGGGCTCGAGCTCGCCGGCGAGGATGCGAAGCAGCGTCGACTTGCCTGCCCCGTTCACCCCGACGACGCCGACGACATCACCGGGGGCGACAGTCAAGTCGAGGCCTTCGAAGAGGGTGCGGTGTGCGTATCCGCCCGCGATCGCCTGAGCGACGAGAGTTGCTGTCATCCTGCAAGCTTACGCACTGCCACCGAGCCACCCGAGCAACCTGCGGGCTGCTCCGCGATCACTGCCGTTCTCGTGCTCGCGCAGCCTCGCGGCTGCGTCGGGCCGCTCCTCCACGTGCACAATCCGGCCGGGCCTTGCACTCAACACGAGTACCCTGTCAGCAAGCAACAGCGCCTCGTCGATGTCGTGGGTGACGAGCAGAATCGGCCTCCCGTCGCTCGCCACGATGTCGATGAGCCAATGCTGCAGCTGCCTGCGCGTGAGCGCATCAAGCGCGCCGAGTGGCTCGTCGAGCGCGAGGATCGGCTGCGGCATCAGAAATGTCCGCATGAGTGCGACCCGCTGCCGCATGCCGCCAGAGAGCTCGTCCGGCCAGGCGCGTTCGAGCCCGGCGAGGCCGAACCTGTGCAGGAGCGACCTGGCGGCTCGGCGGGCCTCAGCACGATCGACGCCGCACGTCTCGGCCCCGAGCGTCGCGTTGTCGAGCACGCGAAGCCACGGGAGCAGGGCGTCACGTTGCGGGTGATAGGCGACCCCGCCTGGCGCCCCCGCGAGCTCCACGCCGCGGAGCCGCATGCGTCCGGCTGTCGGCGTTTCGAGGCCGGCGAGCAGCCGCAGCAGGGTCGATTTTCCGCACCCGCTCGGCCCGAGGATCGCCGTGAGCGTGCCTGGATCCGCGTCGAACGAGACGTCAGCGAGCACAGGTACCCGGGCTGCCCGGCGCGGGAGCCAGCCCACGCCGGGCGCCGGGAACGCGTGCGAGATCGCCTCCACACGGAGTGAGCCGAAGCCTGCGTCAGTTTCGCGGCTCAGTCCCGAGCAGGCCCGCATCCCCGACCGTTCGGCGTCCGTCACGTTGTCGCTCATGTCAGGCGGCCGGTAGGTACTCGTTCGTCCATGCACCGTTCACCGGCGACGCGTCGTCAAGCATGTCTGCCTCAACAAGGAAATCGGTGAAGCGCTGCCAGACCGCCTCGTCCATTTCGCCGAAGCGTCCCTGCGCCGTGAACCGGGGCGCGTAGTACGAGACAGCCCGCTCGACGAGGGCGGCGTCGAGCTCGGGCGCCGCGGCGAGGAGCGCCTGCGCTCCCGCCGCCGGATCGGCAACAACCTCGTCGTAGCCGCGACTCGTGGCTGCAAGAAATGCCTGCGTAGTCTCTGGATCCTGTGCCATGTTCGCCGAATTTCCGACGATCACTGGCGTGTACCAGTTTGGAATGCAGTCGTCGTGCGCTGCCATTGGAAGGACGACAACGTCGTCGGTCTCGGCCTGTGCCCGGAGCGCGTCCCAGCCTCCGAACACCCACGTCACATCGAACTTGCCCTGTTCGAGCCCCGCGAGGTAGTCGACGTTGCCGATCTCGATGAACTCCACGTCGGCGGGGTTGCCGCCGCCGCATGTCGTGAGCGCCGACATGATCTCGGTCTCGAGCGCTCCCCCGTAGCCGCCATAGGTGAGGCCCGCGAGCGAGCCGGGGTCGTCGGAGAAGCCGGAGCTCTTCACGCCCATGAGCACCGAGTCGTTCACTGGCAGGAGCGTCGCGACCGCCTCAAGATCCATTCCTGCGGCGCGGGCGGGCAGCAGCGACTCGGCCTGCGAGATTCCAAATTCGGCACGACCTTCCGCCACCGAGGCCGCGGCCCCGATGCCGTCGCCGGGTTCGAGAATCTCGACGTCGAGCCCTGCCTTCTCGTACAGCCCGTGTTCCTTGGCGTAGTAGAACCCTGCGTGGTGAGCGTTCGGCGTCCAGTTCAACATGAGAGTGACGGGCGTGAGCTCTGTCCCGGAGCCCAGCGACTGAGCCCCGTCTGCGGGTGCGCCGGTGCCAGGCGCTGCGGCCGAGCATCCGACCAAGGCGAGCGCGGCAGCAGCTGCGCCGGCGAGCGCGGCGGCGGCGAGGCCCGAACGGCGGGCACGGCCCGCAGGTGTGAGTGTGGTCTGGGAGGGAGCGGCCATGGCTAGACGCCCTTTCTGTTGAGTGTGGATCGGAACCGCGACAGCACGGTGTCTCCGATCAGGGATGCGAGCCAGAACAGCAGCACGCCGAGCACGGCGATGACGCCGACAGCGGCGAACAGCTGGTCCATCCTGTAGCTCGCTTGTGAACGTTGCAGGTAGACGCCGAGCCCGACGGACGAGCCCATCCACTCGGCGATGATTGCGCTAAACACGACGTAGCTCGCGGCGACCTTGGCTCCGGCGACAATCGCGGGCACCGCCCCCGGCAGCCGTACGCGACGCAGTACGGTGAGCGGTGACGCCCCCATCGATTGCAGCAGATCGACGAGGTACCTGTCGGCGTCGCGCATCGCGGCGCTCGCGCTGATCGCGATCGGGAAGAACGCCCCAAGCGCCACTACAAGGACCTTCGGGAGCGCCCCGAACCCCATCGCAGAGATCAGGATCGGCGCGAGCACCACCGGAGGAATCGCCTGACTCGCGATGAGCAGCGGTTCCGCCGCCCGCCGTAGCGTGGCAGACAGCCCGAGCAGGATCCCGATCGCGACGCCGCCGAGCGCCCCGAGCGCGAACCCGAGAAGCGCGATCCTATGCGTCGCCGCCAGGTGCGAGCTGAGCAGCTCCCTGTCGCCCCAGCCCGCCGCCCAAACGCTCATGGGCGACGGAATGAGATACGCAGGAGCGTCGGTGAGGCGCACGAGCAGACCCCACGCGAGCACCAGGCCTACGACGGCGAGGAGCGCGGGAAGGATCTGCCGCGTGAGAGTTCTCACGGCGGCCAGCGCGCTAGTGCGTGATGCGGGCGGCGAGCTCGGTCATCGATGCCTCGATGACGTCGTCTTTTGCCTCGAGGATGCGAAAGTGCGTCATGACGCGATCCGCACCAGCCTGAAGCGTCGCATCGTGCAGCTCGCGCATGAGCGGCCAGAGGCGCTCCGCAGGACCCTGAACTGTCGTGCCGAGCGCGCCGACCTCGTACTCGAGACCGCTCTGCTCGATGACGCGAATCGCGCCCTCGACGCAGCTGTATCGACCGTTTTCGTCTCCCATTGGTGTGGGCGACACGTGAACATGGATCAACATGGTGACCGCTTCCCTCCGCTCGTGTTAACGAGATCAGGTTCCTGGGGTGGTCCGCCTCGCTCGGCAGATCTCAGCCCGTTCGGGCCCCCCCAGCGGATGTGTACTGGAACCCTCAGCATAGCGACGAACGTATGCCTCGGGTCAAGGCCGGAGTGTCGCGGGCGGCCGTTAGCCCTGAACCGCGCGTTCTTCGATGAGAGCGAGCGCGGCGTCGAGACTTCCGACCGCAGCCTCGGGCGTGACTCGCACGAGCGCAACGGCTGCGATTACGAGGCCCGCGCACGCGGCGGTCAGCACATCTGCCTGCGCATTCGCCAGAGATGGGAACCGCGCTGCGACGCCGTTTGCGAAGGCCGCACTCAGCTCGGCCCTGTACGCGGCGATGACGCTCGCGACAGCCGCGTCTTGTGAGATCGGTGCGCCCGCGGCATTCACGAGGAGGCAACCGCTCGTCGCTGCGGTCGTACCCGTTCGCAGGAGCGCCGCGCGGAGCCCCGTGAGGTAGTTCTCGAGCGCGTCGGCTTCGACCTCGGCGGCGACGAGCGGAGCGAGCCGTGGGCGAATCACCTCGTTCAAGTAGCTCTCGATCACTGCCTCGAACAGGCCATGCTTCGACCCGAACGCGTGATAGATGCTCGATCGCTTCAAGCCCGTCGCCGTTTCAAGTGCTGGGAGGGAGCTTGCCTCGTAGCCGTTCACCCAAAACACCTCACGGGCGGCCCGCACGACCTCCGCGGTGTCGAACTGCTGCGTGCGCCCCATGCCGTCTCCTCAGAATGATTGCGTGATCGACCCTCTCGTTATAGTGTACTGATCGATACAGTATTTCGCGAACGCCGGCTGCCGCCGACGCGCAGTTAGAGAAACGAGTCACATCATGGTGATCGCCGGCCTTGTGCTCACCGGAGCCGCAGCACTCATTCACGTGTTCATCTTCTACCTCGAATCCATCGCCTGGACGAGCGAGCGAGCCCGCAAGACCTTCGGCACCGGCACTGTCGAAGAGGCGAAGGCGCAGCATGCCCTCGCGTTCAACCAGGGGTTCTACAACCTATTTCTCGCGGTGGCCGTCGCGCTCGGCATCGTATTCATCGCCGCCGGGAACCTGCCCGTTGGGGCGACCCTTGTCTTCACTGGAGCGGGCTCCATGGTCGCGGCGAGCCTCGTCCTCGCAATCTCCACGCCCGACAAGCTCGGCGCCGCGCTGAAGCAGGGCACCGTACCTGCGCTTGGAATCATCGCGCTCACGATCGGGCTACTCAGCTAGCTCGACTACCCCGGCTTTCCCACACACAAGGAGCACATATGAGCAACGCAACAAGCACCCAGATCCGCCTCGCCCGCCGCCCGGTCGGCTGGCCGGTCCACGAAGACTTCGAGACCGCGACCGTCGAATACGGCGACCCCGCGCCCGGCGAGGTGCGGGTGCGCAACGAGTTCGTCTCAGTCGACCCCTACATGCGCGGCCGCATGAGCGACGCACGCAGCTACGTCGCACCCTACGAGCTCGGCGCGGTGATCGCTGGCGGTGCCGTCGGCAGGGTCATCGCTTCGGCGAACGAGGAGCTCCCAGTCGGCACAGCTGTGCTACACCAGCACGGCTGGACAGACGTCGTTCAAGCCGACGGCGCGAAGTTCAGGGCGCTCCCCGAGATCGCCGGGGTGCCGCTCTCGGTCCACCTGCACATGCTCGGCATGACCGGACTCACCGCGTACGTCGGGCTCACAACCATCGCTGGCCTCCGTGAGGGCGACACCGTCTTCATCTCTGGCGCAGCCGGCGCGGTCGGCACCGCCGCAGGCCAGATCGCGAAACTACTCGGCGCCGGCAGGGTCATCGGGTCAGCCGGCTCCCCCGAAAAGGTGGCGCTCTTGACCGAGAAGTACGGCTACGACGCGGCGTTCAACTACAAGGATGGTCCGGTTCGCAAGCAGCTTGCAGCTGCGGCGCCCGACGGGGTCGACGTGTTCTTCGACAACGTCGGCGGCGACCACCTCGAGGCCGCCCTCGCGGCGATGAACGACGGCGGCAGGTTGGCGCTGTGCGGGGCGATCGCGGCCTACAACGCAACAGAACGCCCATCCGGCCCGTCGAACATGGCAAACATGATCACGCGGGCACTCACCATGCAGGGCTTCACGGTAGGGGCGCACTGGGACAAACTCCCCGAGTTCTCCAAGCGCATGTCCGCCTGGTTCGGCGAGGGCAAGATCGCCTACGACGAGACGGTTGTCGACGGCATCGAGAACACCATCGACGCGTTCATCGCGATGATGCAGGGAGCAAACACAGGCAAGATGCTCGTTCGCGTGGGGGCGTAGAGACTGGGCGCTGGCCCCGGCTTGACCGGGCCAGCGCCACCTGTCAGACCGGCGGGGTCAAGCCCGACGCCACGGCCAAGTCTTGCCACGACATTCCGGTACCCTTGAACACGTTCGGGCGGCCTGGGTCGCGCACGACCTCGCCGCGAACAAGGCCCGCGAGAGGCTGCATCGAGTCGACGTCGAGGTGCCCCTCGGCAGCTGCCATGATGACATCGCCGGCCTCACGGAGCGCGGTCGCCTGATCCTCAACGACGACGAGCGCGCGACCCATGAGCTCCCCCGGGATCTCTCGCCTGTCTGGCTCGTGCGAGCCCATCGCAGCCACGCAGGCCCCGTCTTGTACGAGTGCCCCATCGAACACCGGATCCTTCGCGGAGGTGGCGCAGAGCACGATGTCTGCGTTCGCGACGTCGGCGGCGGCGCCGAGGCTGGCCTCGATCCCGAGCTCGGCGAGCTTCGCAAGCGCTGGGGCCGTGCGCTCGGGGTTGCGGCCCACCAGTCGAATGTCGGTGAGATCCCGAATTCGAGAGAACGCGACAACGTGGTCGATCGCCTGCGGCCCACTGCCGAACACGACGAGCCGCTCGGCGTCGGGCGCCGCCAGTCGATCGACTGCGACAGCGGTTGTCGCCGGGGTGCGGAGCACGGTGAGCGCCGACCCGTCGACAAGCAGCTGGGGCGTGAGCGTTTCTGCGTCCATGAGCAGGTAGAGCGCCTGGATGCGAGGCTTCCCCTTCGCCGGATTATCCGGCGAGACCGACGCGATCTTCACACCGACAGACTGCCCGAGGCTCGACGGCATGAGCAGTAGGTGCCCGGCGCCCGCGTCAACCGACTGCCTCGCCGGGTCGGCTGCGGGGTCGAAGCCATCCATGAGCGCCCGCTCGATGAGGCCGCGAGCGGTATCTGGATCGATCTGGGCGCGCACATCCGCGGCTGAGAGGAACGGCAGTCCGGTCGGGGCAATCATGAGGTTCTCCTTGCTGGCTGGGTACTGGAAACGAACGACGGGGGGGCAGCGCCGCGAGACTAGAAGCGGCTCGCGGAGACGCCCCGCAACAGCTCGGGTACCGGGCCGCCGCCCACCAGGTCGGTGATCAGCTTGCCCGTCGTTGGCGCGAGGCTGATGCCAAGCATCACGTGCCCGGTCGCGACGAGCACGTTCGGGTGCTTCGCAAGCGCCCCGATAATCGGGAGGCCGTCTGGCGTCGTCGGGCGCAGGCCGGTCCACGGCTCAGGGGCGCTGTCAATGTCGGGCCAGCCTTCGAAATATCCGCTCACACCGGTGAGGATACCGCCGGCGCGACGCCGCTTGATCGACTCGTCGACGCCTGTGAAGCCCATCGTGCCAGCAAGTCGCACTTTTGTGTCGAGAGGCGTGATCGCCACCTTCGCCTCGGCGAGGTAGATCGGCTTTGTTGGACCACCTGGCGTGACCGGGAAGTCGTAGCCGTAGCCCTTGCCCGACTGCAGGTGCACCCGCTCGCCAATGCCACGGAGCACCTCGTTCGTCCACGCACCGGCGGCCACAACCACCTTGTCGGCGCGGAGGGTCTCTGCGCCGACACGCACCGCGACGGCTCCCCCGTGCGCAGACTCGAGAGTCGCGGGCGCTCCGAGGCGCAGCTCGACGCCCTCTCGCTCGCACGCAGCCGCGAGGCCGCGCACGAACGAGCCCGGGTCGACAGAGCGGTCGCCTCTCGACTCGATGCCTGCGACGACTCGATCCGAGAGCACTGGCTTGTGGGCTTTCAGGTCAGCCTCGCTCATGTGGTTCCACGAGAACCCGGGAAGCTTGCCGTCGAGCAGTTCGAGCTCGGTGACTCGCCCCTCGACCTTGTGGCCGTCGGTGAAGAGCATCGACAACGGCTGCTCGTGCTGCTCGAACTCGACGCCATCAGCCGCGAGCTCGTCGAAGTCTGACAGCGCCGTCGCGCTGAGCGCGGCGAGCACCGCCGATCCCTCACGGAAGCGCGTGTCGGTGCAACTGCGCAGCATCCGCAGCATGAACCCGATGAAGCTCGGCTTGAGCGACGGCGTCACGTACAGCGGACTATCTGGCTGCACCATCCACTTCATGGCCTGCAGCATCATGCCGGGCGCGGGAACGGGTGTCGACATGCTCGGAATCAGCCAACCAGCGTTGTGTCCAGAGGCCTTCGCCGCAAGCGGCGCCTTGTCGACAACTGTCACCTCGTGGCCTGCCCTGCGGAGATAGTACGCGGATGCAAGGCCGACAGCGCCGGCTCCGATCACGATGACACGGGTCATGCGGGTGTTACGCCTTTCGTGAGGAGGCACGCGCCTCAGACTTGTGGGTGACGGGTTCGTCGATCACCGGGATGTGCGCGGTCCGATCGATCGCCGGCTCGCCCCTGACACGGCCAACGGCGTAGCCGATCACGCCGCCGAGTATCGCGGGAATGATCCACCCGCCGTTGTCGGCGAACATTGGCAGCCACGAGAAGGATTCGTTGAGCTCGTCGACGAAGTTGCCCGACGCCTTTACGGCGTCGAGGATCGCGATCGCCCCGGCTCCAATCGTCGCCCCGACGTAGACTGCGCGACGTCCGCCGAAGAAGCGGTCGAGGAGCGCGAGGACGATGAGCGTCATGCCGAGTGGGTAGAGCAGGAAGAGGATCGGGAGCGCGGCGGAGAGCACAGCCTGCAGCCCAAAGTTCGCGATGACCAAGCCGACGGTGGCGTGGATCCAGACCCAGGCCTTGTATGACACCTTCGGGAACTGCTTCGCGAAGTAGTCGGCAACGGCGGTGAGGCACGCGACAAGCGTCGTGATGCCTGTGAGGAAGATGACGATTCCGATCATCAGCACCCCCGGGTAGCCGAGTAGCGTGCGCGCTGCCTCGGCTATGACAGTTCCACCGTTGTCCGGGCGGCCGATCGAGTCGACGCTCGACCCGCCGATCCACGCGAGCGAGATGTGCAGCAGCGCGAGACCAGTGACCGTGATGACACCGGCCTTCAAGAACGTGAACGAGATGCCCTTGCGCGTGGTGATGCCCTGCCCGCGAATCGACTGGATGAACACTCCTGCGAACACCAGAGCGGCGAGCGCATCCATCGTGAGGTAGCCCTCGGTAAAGCCCTTAATGAACGCGCCGTTCTTGTAGGGGTCGACGGCCGGGTGTAGCTCGCCCATCGGGGTGATGAGCGACTTCACGACGATGATGATGAGCAGCACCGAGAATATCGGCGTAATGACCTTCCCCACGCGGTCGACAAGCTTCGACGGGGTGAGCGAAAGGTAGACGCCAAGCAGCGTGAAGATCACCGAGAAGATGATGAGTGGCCACGCGCCCTGCGTGAGTTCCGGGCCGAGGATCGGCTTCACCGAGATCTCGTAGACGACAGAGGTCGTGCGCGGGTTCACGTACAGCGGGCCGAGCGCGAGAAACAGCAGAATGCAGAACACGAACGAGTACACGGGGTGCACGCGCGACGCGAGCTGCTCGACGGTGCCGCCTGCCATCGTCAGGGCGACGATCGCGAGCAGCACGAGCCCGACGCCAGTGATGAGAAAGCCCGACATCGGGATCCACATTTCGCTGCCAGCAGCCTGGCCAACCATCGGGGCGAAGATCGTGTTGCCGGCCCCGAGAAACATGGCGAAGAGCAGCAGGCCAAGAGCGAGCATTTGGAACGGTGAGAGCTTCCGGTCGCCCGTCATCGCACGCCTCCTCGGGTCGAACTGGGCTGGGCGGTCAGAGCGGCTGAGAGGTCCTCAGGCGCGAATTGCGTGGGTTGCACGTTCTCCTCCTTGAGCTTGCAAAGAATTCTGGCGGCCGGCGCAGGCTCACGCCCCGCGCCACCGCGCGTCCGCTCAATGCAACCACATTCGAAACGTGGCGCTCCTCGGGCAAAGTAACCAATCTAGCTCGCTATTATTAGCACTATGTACGGACAGTTCGCGCGGCAAGAGGAGCTCGGGCAGCCACGCGACGGCGCGATCGCGCTCGCCGACGTTGCGACGGCACTCGACGCGGCGGTGCGGGAGGTGGTCCCGCCGAGTTCCGGATCCCCAGCGCCGATCCGCTCAGTGTCACTCGCAGAGACCACCGACCTCACCTCCCCTTTCCCATCGTCGCCACCTGCCGACCTCGTGCTGCCCGTCGGTGCGACAAGCACCGACGTCACGGCATGGCTCCGCGGGCTCCCCACGCGGCCGGCAGCCGAGCTCCCGGTCGCCCTCATGGTCAAGGAGGACATCGCGGCGGCCGATCTCCGACTCGCGGCTACAGCCGCCGGTCTCGCACTCATCGTCGTCGACAAAATGGCCAGGTGGGACCTCCTACTCGCCGCGATCCATCGCAGGCTCGACCGGGCGCATTCGCATGACGGCGAGCCACCAGGATCCGGCGCCAACGCTGCCTTCACCGACCTCGCCGAGCTCGCCTCTGTCATCGCCGAAGGGGCCGGCGGCATGGTCACAATCGAGCGTCCAGACTCGAGCATGCTCGCCTACTCCCCCTCCGACGGGACAGCCGACGGGCTTCGCGAACGCGCGATCCTCGGCCGCGTCGCCCCCGAAGACTCCATGGTGCTGCTCGGTGCATGGGGCGTCGTCAAGCAGATTCAAAACACGCGAGAGGTCGTGGCGGTGCCCGCACACGACGAGCTCGGGATGCGGCCACGGCTCGTCACAGGAATTCACTCGCCGAGCGGCCAGTTCATCGGCTCGATCTGGGTGCAGGAAGGGGCGAACGGGTTTAGCCCAGACGCCGAGATCGTCGTGCGCGGCGGCGCCTCGGCGGCGGCCCGCGTGCTGACACGAGAACTCGAAGCGCCGTCAGCGTCAGAACTCATGCTGCAGCGGGTGTTCGGCGAGCGCGGCGGGATCGACGGGGGCACAGCTTCAGCCTTTCTCGGACTCCCGACCCTCGACGATGCGGCACTCCTCGGGATCGCGCTGCCGGGCTCGGCCGCCGGGCGTTCCGCTGGTGAGCGCGGGGCGACCCGGGGTACTGGGGGTGCCGGGGTTGCCGGGGTTGCCAAGATGCTGCGCCTGCACGTCGGCGCGTTTGCGCCACAGGCCCGGTTCGTGCTGCTCGGCGATCGGGCCTACGTGCTGCTGCCGAATCTACCAGCAGGCGATCGACTCGCCGAGTGGGCAGAGATGCTCGTCGCCAAGTTTGACGCCTCCGGGGCGAGATCCCCGGCAGCCCCAGCCACACCCATGCGAATCGCGATCGTCTCACCGGTGGCGGGCTTTGAACAGATCTCTGAGGCCCGCGCCGAGGCAGACAGGGTGCTCGACGCGATCGACGGCAGCTCTACCCGCGTGACCTCTCTCACACAGTCGCGAACCTCGGTACTGCTTCGCGAAGCCTTCACGCTCCTGGGGGCGCACGCTGATCTCTTCGACCCTCGTATCGCGACGCTGCGAGCCTACGACGATCGCCACGGCGCGGAACTCGTCGCCAGCCTTCGCGGATACGTCGATACTGGCTTCAACGCCAGGGAGGCAGCACGACTGCTCGGGGTGCACCCGAACACGCTCAGGTATCGGCTGCAGCGTGCGCAAGAGCTCACCGGGTTCGACCTTGGCAGGCCCGAGGATCGGCTGCTCGTCTCGCTGCAGCTCGAGCTCGCGGCGCGGGCGAACCCTGGCGTGTCTCCAGGTTGAGGAGTTCTGCACGGCTGGACCACGCCAGCCAATCGAGAGTTGCGGAGGACGGGCGAGCCCATCGGGTCCCCCATCAGCCGTCCACTCCGAGCAGGTCAAAGAGCTTCAGCGCGAGCGATATCTCCATGCCGTCCGCCGGCCTGCCCCCGCGTTCCGCTTCAAACTTCGCGACACGCTGACGCACGGTGTTGCGGTGCAGCCCGAGCAACTCGGCCGTCTTCGAGGAGTTCTCGCCGGTCGCGTAGAACGTCGCAAGCGTCTCACGGAGCGCGGCCTGCTGCTCTCCCTCAGAGGCCACGTCGCCGAGGACCTCGCGGGTCCAAGTGATGGCGCTCTTCGTGTCGTGCATGAGGAGCGACAGAAACCCGACGTCCGGGTCGCTGAACGCCACGAGCTGAGCCTCGCGGAACCGCTGCGCGCCAAGCGCAACGAGCCGCGCCTTCGCGGCCTGCTCGTGGCTACGCCTGAACCCGGCCACCCCGCTGCCGGGCACCCCGATTGCGACACGGACGTTGTTGGCCTCGGCAGACTCCGCAAGCTTCGCGACGCGTGCGAGGGCGTCGTCAGCGAGCTCCGGGGTCGGGCTGGCGACCCACGCCCACGCCGTCGTGCGGTCGGCGGCGGTGATGAGCGGCGGCTTCGTTGACTGCAGGATCGCGGCGACCCGCCTGAGCAGCTGGTCGACCTGGCGCTGGTCTTCGGTCGTGGAGTTGTCGAACTCGAGCCAGGCGATGAGCGCAACGTGGTGTTGGTCGAGCGAGTACCTCGTGCGCGCCTCGAACCCGGCGGATGAGATCGGCTCTCCGCGCAGGGTTTTCAGGACTGCGGCGGCGTTCGTCACCGCGCGCGCGGTCCACCATTTGGCCTGTTCGGCAACGAAAACGTCCGTCACGTACTGCAGCATCCAGTCGATGTAGTTGTGAATCACGTCGGTGATGCGGCGCACGAGGTTCATCTGCAGGTCTTGATCGTCAAGCCCTAGGGCGTCGACCATGTCAATACCTCGACGCACCACCATCGACTGCCCCAGGTAGTACGCACGTGTCAACGAGCCGAGCTGCACATCTCGCTGGGCGAGGCGCATGGCGTATTCAACGGCGGCCGTGCTCGGTTGGACGGATTCGATGGCAATGTCGTTCGTGAGGATGTGCCCGATGGTCCAGATGTTCCCATCAACGCTCGCACGAAGCATCTGCACCAGTTGTGCGTCTTGGTCGAGCCCAGCGACCCGGTCCGAGAGCAGACCTGTCATCTCGTCGACGATTTGCGGGGTCTCCTCCTGAAGGGCGTACCCGATGCGCGCTATGAGCTCGCGAAGCTGCAGGTCATGAGCGGCTGACTCCGGCCTGGCGGTCGGGCGCGGTGCGGTGGCAGCGGTGGGGGCCGCAGCATCCTCTTTCCGGCCCGTCATGTCTGCACCGGGGTCGCCGCGCGTGGCCCGCGCTGCAGCACGTCAAGGGCGCGGTGTGCCGCGTTGAAGCCCCCCATGCCATGGATCCCTGGGCCCGGCGGCGTCGCAGCCGAGCAGAGGTAGACGCCGGGCGTCCCAGTGTCGTACGGCTGGGCACCCAACCGTGGGCCGAGGAGAAACTGGAGCGGCGACTTGGCGCCGGTGAGGATATCGCCGCCGATGAAGTTCGCGTTCTCGGCCTCGCTCTCGGCCGGCGTGCGAGCGCTGAGACCGACGATCCGGTCTCGAAAGCCCGGCGCGAACCGCTCGATCTGCGCGATGATCTGCTCGGTCGCGTCGCCCGGGTAGCCGTTCGGCACGTGCGCGTAGGCGTACACCGGATGGATCTCGCCGTTCGCTCGCGCAGGGTCGGCGGCGGTCTGCTGCCCGACGAGCACGAACGGCCGTTCCGGCATCCGGCCGGCGGCGATGTCGCGCTCGGCGGCGATGATCTCCGCCGCGGTGCCCGCAACGTGAACGGTGCCCGCCTGCGCGATCTCGGGGTCGCGCCAGGGCACCCCGCCCGAGACCGCGAAGTCAACTTTGAAGGCCGCCGGTCCGGGAGCAAATCTGCGGTATGCGCGGCGATCCTGATCGGGTTGCTGCGCGGTGAGAATGCTCGCGGCGGCCCGCGGATGCACGTCGAGGATCGTAATGTCGCGCGGGGGAAGCTCGTGCAGTCGCGTCACGCGGCGACCGGTCTCGAACCGCACGCCGAGGCCGCGCAGCAGCGCAATGTGCGCGTCGGTGAAAACGCCGGTGCCGCCTTTCACGACAGGCCACCCGACGGCGTGTCCGGCGATGATGATTCCGGCTCCGATGCCCGTCACGAGTGGTCGCGTGAGCGGCTGCAGCGCGTGCGCCGCGACCCCCATGAACAGCGCTTTGGCGCGCTCCTCGCGGAAGAATCTCCCGATGAGTGCGGGCGGCGGGCCGGCGACGAGCCCCATTCGGGCGAGCAGGACAGGGTGCCTCGGCACACGCAGCATAGGCGACATGATGACGCCCGAGAGCCTGTCGAACGCGCGAGCCGAGGGCCCGAACGCGGCTGCCCAACGGGGGCCGTCGCGTCCGAGGCCGGCGGCTGTGTCGGCGATCGAGGTGTGCAGGAGTCCGGACTCGCCTCGATCGAGCGGGTGGGCGGCGTCGATCGGCGCGTGCGCCCATTCCACCCCCATCGCGGGCAGGTCGAGCGTCTTGAAAAACGGCGAGCCGGGCGCCATCGGGTGCACGGCGGCACAGTGGTCCTGCACGAGCCCGGCGAGGGGGGACTCGACTGAGCGAGCTCCCCCTCCGAGGTGGTTCGCGGCCTCGACGACGGTGACGTCGACGCCGGCGCGGGCAAGCACGGTCGCGGCAGCGAGCCCGTTGGGCCCGCTTCCCACTACGACCGCTGTGGTCATGGTTTCCGCACCTCCACGAGTTCCTCGGATTCTGCGACGAACTGGGTGAGCGCGGCGGTGTCAACGCCGAGCGTCACTGCATCGTCGAGCGGCGCTGGGGCCACGTCTGGCCCAACAATATCGGTTGCGGTGAACTGGAGCTGCTCGAATTGCGGCGAGCGCCAGGTCACGGTGAGCGGGATCGGCCCGTCGGGCAGCCACGGCTGTGCCGCAACCGCGTCCTTCACCCGCCAGTGGCCCCGCTCGACAACGCCGAGCGCGGCGTCGATGAGGCGATACTCCTGGATGCCGCTCCACAGCGCTTCCGACTCGACCCAGGCGACGATGAACTCACCTGGTTCGAACTGTGCCTGCTCTTGGATCGCCGCGATCAGTTCCTCGTTGTGGAAGTGCCCCTCCCCGAAGTTGAAGCCGATCATCGCGTTGCACCCGAACTCGGCCTCTCGCACGCGGCGGTGGTCGATGTCTGGCACGTCTTCGAGAAGCACGGAGAACAGTCCCCGCCCCTGCGAGTGCAGTGAGCGCCAGCCGATGGTCATCTGCAGGAAGGTCTCGGCGAGCGGATAGGGCAGCCCCATCGTCTGGAGCTGGTCGATCTGATCGGTCGTCGGCCGGTACACGCGGTGCAGTTTGTGCTCGGCGTCGGGGTGGATCGCCCACAGCGCAGAGGCCCAGTTGCCGCCGTACTGGCGGAGCGATGCGAGGAACGACACCTTGTCGGGGCGGATGCTGCCGAAGATGACGAAGAACACCGGGATCGCGATGACCGCGAACGGCAGCCACGGCTGCGACATGTCGAACACGCTGAACCCCACACCGTTCGGGTACCCGATGAAGAAGACGACGGCGCAGATCGCGAACAGCATGTTCCACTCGAGCGGCACGGCGAGTGGAAAGGTCGAGATGATGAACAGGCAGAACCCGACCATGAGCAGCGTCGCGAGTGTCACGGTGAGCTGGCCGCCGAGTGCACTGCCAGCGACGAACAGCATCACGAGCGGAGCACCGATCTCGACGATCGTGCCGAGCACGTGGGCGATGAGGTGTGCCGGCCGGCTCGGCCGCAGGTCGCTACCGGCGAAGTCCTTGTACATCGACTTCTTCAGCCAGCGCGGCGGCCAGAACGGGGTGTTGCTGAGCATCGGCGGGATCACCAGGCTGAAGTGCCGGTTGAGCTTCGAGAAGCCGGCTCCGACCCAGACGGTGACGAGGAAGATCTTCAGTGCGATGATCATGTCCGTGACCTCGAAGAAGTGAGGGAACACGATGAAGAAAACGATCGGCAGCAGGTACTGCTCGGCGCGGGCCGCGAGGAAGATCGTCTTGTCCCGCAGCCCAATGATGAGGAGCAGTGCGACCGCGAGCACGAGCGGCGTCGTCTGAATGAGTAGGAAGCTCTCGGCGTGCTGCGTGAGCCAGGCCGGGACGCCGTTCAAGGGATCCGTGAGGTAGGCCTGAAACCTGCCGAGCGCTGGCAGCTCGGCCGCGGTCTGGCCTGGCAGGAGGAGCGCTGTGCCCATGGCGAACAGGAACCCGTAATACAGGAACACGTCGAACACTGTCCGCCGGTTCCCGCCGGTGAACGGGATCCATTTGTAGGGACTGAGCTTGATCGTGCCCGGGCGCGACCAAAACAGGATCCCCCCGGTGAGCGGGCCAAATTTGCCGGCGAGTGGACCCCACGAGCCGGCGACTCCAATCGCGTCGAGCAGCATCGTCATGACGAGCAGCTTCTGGTAGATGATCGGGTTCATCCACCACGACGCCGGATCTAGCGGGTTCAGGTGCGACGTGAGCGTGACGAGCAGCACGCCGCCAATGAGCCACGCGCCGAAGACCTTCGCGAGGTAGAGCACGGAGATATTACGAGCGGCGCCAAAGCCCCACTCGGCCCACTGCGTGGTGAGCACGCGCAACCGCTCCTGCAGCGGGCGCTGGATGAATGCTTCGGGTTCCACGTTCGGGAACCTCGTTTCGGTAAAACCCATGACAACTCCTTTGGTGACAGGTCTTCTGGACGGAACGCGGTATCGGTTTTGGGTACCGCAAGGAGGCCGTCGGCCTCGGGCCGACAACCGGGGATCGTGCGGTTCGCCGCTAGCCGGGGACGGCCGTCACGCGCTCACCGGCTGATTCGTGTGTTCGAGCGCGGGCGCCGTTCGCCTGCGCAGCTCGGGCTTATCGACTTTGCCCACCGGGTTGCGGGGCAGGTCGTCGACGATTTCGAGCCGCACGGGCACTTTCACCTTCATGAGGCCGGCCGCGCAGTGGTCAAGCAGCTCGGCGGGTGTCGCCGCTGCCCCAGGCAGCAGCACGACGTACGCGACGGGAACCTCGCCGAGCCGCGCGTGCGCGGCGCCGACGACCGCCGATTCGAGCACTGCCGGGTGCGCCGCGAGGTGTGTCTCGATTTCCTTGGGGTAAAGGTTCTCGCCGCCGCGAATGATCATGTCCTTGATACGGTCGACGATCCTGAGATACCCGTCGTCGTCGAGTACGCCGACGTCCCCCGTGCGCAGCCAGCCGTCCACGATGGTCTCGGCGGTGGCCTCGGGCCGCCCCAGATAGCCCCGCATCACGGTTGGCCCGCTGATCCGCACTTCGCCGCGCTCGCCCGCCGGCATCGGGTTCCCTGCCGCGTCGGTGACGACGATCCGCTGGCCTGCGAGCGCCGGCCCGACGGTTCCAAGCTTGTGCGGGCCCGCGAGCGGAATGCACGCCGACGCGCACGTCGATTCGGTCAGGCCATAGCCTTCGATGATGTGCAAGCCGAAGCGCTCGGCGCTGAGCTGCAGCAACTCAGCCGAGACCGGGGCAGCGCCGCAGATCACGAACCGGACGGAGCTAAGGTCGACGACCGTCTGCGCGGGCAGCTCAACGAGTTTCGTGAGAATCGCGGGCACCACCGAAAAGTAGGTGGGCCGGAAGCGTTCGACGGCGTCCAGCAGGGCCATCGCCGTGAACCGCGGCATTACGACGGTAGAGCCGCCCACGAGCATCGGTGCCAACCAGCTCACGCAGATCGCGTTGACGTGAAACATCGGGAGTACGACGAGGGCTCGATCAGCCGCCGTGATTTCGGTGTGCGCGGCGAGCCCTTCCGCCATGGCATGGAGGTTCCCGTGGTCGAGCATCACACCCTTCGGCTGCCCAGTGGACCCGCTCGTGTAGATGAGCAGCGCGAGCTGGTCCGCCGGCGTCGCTGGGGTCGGAACTGTGGCTCCAGGTGCCGCGCCATGTCTTGGGTCGCGAAAGTCGGCGACGTCGAGCCGCGCGATCGTGAGCCGCGCTGCCGCGAGTGAAGCGTGAGCGTCGACAATGAGGAGCTTCGCGTGTGAATCTGCGAGTTGGTAATTGAGCTCACGCTCGGTGAACGTCGGGTTGATCGGTGTTGCGGCCGCGCCGAGCAGCCAGGTCGCGAGGATCCCGAGGAGCAGTTCGACGCTGTTCTCGAGCATGAGCGCGACCACGTCGCCTTCCCCGACGCCTCGCTCGGCGAGCTGACGCGCGAGCACACGGGCTCGTGCGTCGCTCTCCGCGTAGCTGAGCATGCCGCGCTCATCGCCGATGCAGTCGCGCCCTGTGCCAGCAGCAGGAGATTCCCAGAGCAGGTGTTTCAGCCTCATTGCCGTCCTTTCCCGAGTGGTCCGCGTTGACCTATTGTCCGGTTGCATTCGCAATGCTACGAGCCAATTTCACGGGTTTTCAGGCCGTTGTTGGCCCAGCTCGCCCGCCACAGTGTGCACTTTGCATAGGGTCACACGGGGGCAGCTCGCGGCGACCACACAGCGGCTCCTCCCACCCGAGTGGTATACCATTCACGGCATTCCCCCATTTCAGAGGAGAGTGACTCATGGACACCACCATTCCAGCAGGCACACGCCGAAGCATCCGACGCATCCTTGCCCCCGTGATGATCGTTGCGGGCCTCGCCCTCCTTGCTGGGTGCGCGGCCGAGCCGGCACCGGCGAAGCCAACCCCGGCGGCAACGAAGACCCCCGCTCCGACCCCTCAGCCTGAGCCCGTCACCCCAGACCCGCAAGCGAACGCCGACCTCGCGGCGGCCGTGGCGGCGAACGACGGCGCGGCTGTCACCTCGGCGATCGAACGCGGGGCCGATCTCGAGCTGCGAGGTGAGGGCGGACGCACCCCGCTCGTCGCTGCGACCAAGGCGAACGCCATCGCGGCGGCGACGGCCCTCATCGAGGCCGGCGCCGACGTCAATGCGAAGGACGACATCCAAGACAGCGCCTACCTGTATGCGGGGGCCGAAGGGTTCGATGAGATCTTGAAGCTCACGCTTGCGAACGGCGCTGACCTCACGAGCACGAACCGGTTTGGCGGCACGGCGCTGATTCCCGCGGGCGAACACGGGCACGTCGAGGTGACGCGCATGTTGCTCGCCGCTGGAATCGACCCAGACCACATCAACGACCTCGGCTGGACTGCCCTACAAGAGGCGGTGCTGCTCGGCACCGATGGGCCCGACCATCAGGAGACAGTGCGACTCCTGCTCGCTGGCGGTGCGGACCCGAACCTGCGCGACGGGCAGGGAAACACGCCTCTCGCCAATGCCCAGGCGCGCGGCATGTGGGCCCTGGCCGATCTCATCCAGGCGGCTGGCGGGGTGTAGCTTTCCGCCGGCGTCTTACTCAACCCGGCGCTTCCCTTCCCCGCCACATTCCCCGGGAGCTTGGCACCCTGTCGAGAAACCGGGCACCCGAGGGCCGGGCTGCTAGATCCACCCCTGTTGCCAGGCATGTGCAGCCGCGTCGTGTCTGTTGCCCGCGCCGAGCTTCGTCATAGCGGAAGACAGGTAATTGCGCACGGTCCCGGGCGAGAGAAACAGCGCCTCCGCGATCTCTTGCACGCTCGACGATGTACGCGTCGCGCGCAGCACGTCGAGTTCGCGATCAGTGAGCGGGCAGCGCTCAGCGGTGAGCGCTGCGGCAGCAATCTCAGGATCGATGTAGCGTTTCCCCGCTGCCACGTCGCGAATCACATTCGCGAGCTCACCGGCCGGGGTCGATTTGGGCACGAAACCCGCAATCTTCGCGGCAAGCGCCCGCCGCAGTACGCCTGGGCGTGCGTGCCTCGTCACGATGATCACACGCGCTGAGGGAGCGCCCACGGCGATGCGTTCGGCAGCTTCGATGCCGTCAGCCCGCGGCATTTCGAGGTCGAGGAGACAAATGTCGGGCTGCAATTCGGCTGCGAGCTCGGCCGCCGTCGCACCGTTGTCAGTTCCGGCGACAACCTCGATGTCTGGCTCGAGCCCGAGAAGCGCCTCGAGCGCCCCACGAATCAGATGTTCGTCGTCGGCGATGAGCAGCCGGATCTTGGCGCCGCCCGCCGTCACCGCCTCTTGTCGGAATTCTCCGGTCATTGTGATCCCCCTTCGGGCAGCCAGAGTCGTAGTTCAAAGCTTGTGCGCACGGGCATCGCTGAGAGCGTCCCGCCCAAGACCGAGACACGCGCCCGCAAACCAGCGAGGCCGCTCCCACTCCGACCATCGGGGCTGGCGTCGGGGGCACCGCCGGGATCGGTGGCAATGCCGTCGTTGACGACGACGAGTTCGAAGCCGCCGCGGGCCGGGCCGAGCGAGATCGTGGCCGAGGTCGCCTCGCTGTGGCGCAGAATATTTGTTGTCGCCTCGCGCACCGCGAAGCCGAGGACCCGCCGCGCTTCGACGCTTGCCGGGGTCTCGGAGACCTCGAGGGCGCACTCGGCACCTGAGAGCGTCAGCACTTCGCGGGCGTTTTCGAGTTCGTCTCCGAGCTCAACTTCGCGCAGGCCCGCAACGAGGGATCGCGTCTCCTCGAGGGCCTCTTTCGCGATCACCCGGATCTCGCCAACCTGTTCTGCGGCGTAGTCGGGCTTCGCTGCGAGGGTGCGTTCAACGAGCTCAGCCTTGAGCGCGATGACCTGCAGATGGTGACCCTGAACGTCATGGAGATCTGCCGCGAAGCGCAGTCGCTCTTGCGTCACGGCGAGCTCGGCTGCGAGGTGCCGCGCCTCATCGAGCCGTCGAACGATTCGCCACAGCCACAGGCTTGAAATCACCATGAGCGGCAGGAGTACGCTATAAATCACAACGAAGGGGGCGGCGTTTCGCTCAGCGAGGTCGAGTGCCTCGCGGCCCGAAAGAAGCCGAGTCGCGATCGGGATGAGGGTCACCACAAGCGCCGCAGACATGACCTGCCACCGCAGCTTTCGCTGCACGACGATGCTGAACAGCACGCCTGAGAACCAGAGCTGCGCTGCAGCGAACACCGCCGCCTCTGGGAGCACGAACGCGAGCACCCATGCGGCGAGCGCCGGCAGGAAGAGAGCTACTGTCCAGGCGAGGCGCGGCATTCCGTCTTCACCTTCACCTCGCAAGAACCAGCAGTATCGAATTCGGGTGGCGGATGCGGCAATGCACGCCACGATAAGCGCGAGAAGCAGGCCCGATTCGCTGTTCAGGTAGCGCACGAGCAGATCAGTGATGACAAGCAGATCGAGCAGGAGGAACAGGAACACGATCGAGCCGAGCGTGTAATTCCACGTCGCGTTCACCCCAGCGAACGGGGCCCGGGCGTCAGGCTGAGCAGTCATCGGTCTCAGCATACGGCCACGACTGCGGCGCCCGGTGGGTTTCGCACGCAATCCTGTCTCGTGTGACAAATGTCACGGGAAAGCCGTGAGGATCGGCTTTTCGACACGTGACACTGCGGCACTACTGGCGAATGGGAGCCTGCGAAACGATTGGGTTATCGCGGCGCTCGCCGCTCTCGCTACGAAAGGCAGTCATGCTCGACTCTCTCCAAGATTTCACCGCTTCTCTCCCCGAGTTTCTCCAGTGGTTTGGCGTGTTTTTGATCGCGGCTATCCCGTTCGTCGAGTCCTACTTCGGTTCGGCGATCGGCGTGCTCGGCGGCATCAACCCCCTTGTCGCGGTCGCTGCGGCTGTCGCAGGCAACGTCATCTCGATGCTCATTTTCGTCCTGGCCGCACACGGGGTGCGGTCGAAGGCGACGCAGGGCAAGGCCGCGAAGGAGCTGACGCCTCGCCGCGCAAAGCTCAAGGAGCGCTTCGACCGCTACGGGGTGCCTGGCGTGAGCCTGCTCGGCCAAGTCTTCTTGCCGAGCCAGATCACTTCGGCGGCCATGGTGTCGTTCGGGGCCCCGAAGAATCAGGTCATTCTGTGGCAGATCATCTCGATCATCATGTGGGGCGCCATCTTCGCGGTGCTCGCTACGCTCGGCGTCTCGGTGCTCTTCAGGTAGGTCACCCTCGCTCCGGTCGCTCGGCAAGACCTCGCAGCAATGTGGTGTTTACGACATTCATGCAAATGTGATACAAATATCACGCTGCGTGTGCACAGTCGTGGGCGCGCGCCACCGCCGTAGGCGGCGCGACTGAGTTGCCGCGACAAAGTTGCAAGGAAGCAGGAAGATCGAGCGATGAGCAAGTATCAGCAAGGGTCGGCGCGAGCCCGGATTGACGCTGCCGCCAGCGAGCTCAGTGCGAGCGAGACGCGCGTCGCCAGGTTCATCCTCGAGCACGCTGAGCAGGCACTCCTCCTCAGCGCCGCACAGGTCGCCGAGCTCACCGGCACGAGCGATACGACAGTAGTGCGGGCGTCACGATCGCTCGGGTTCACCGGGTGGACAGACCTTCGGCGCGCTATCGGTGCGGAGATCACGCAGATCACCCACCCGGCGGCACGGCTCAGTACGCGCCTGAACGTCACCAAGCGCGGCTCGACCCGCAGCCTGATCGCCACCGTGTTCGAGGAAGCTCGCGAGCGCCTCGAGATCTCGCAGGACGACATCGTCGACACAGAGTTCGAGCGGGCTGTCGAGGCGCTACGCGATGCCAGTATGATCCACACATTCGGTGTCGGCGCATCTGCGGCCTGCGCGAGTTATCTCTCCACGAAGCTTGCCCGCATCGGCCTCCGTGCACGCCAGGCTTCGGGCATGGGGTTCACTTTCGCTGACGACCTGATGCTGCTCCGCACCGGAGACGCCCTGGTCTTATTCGCGCCAGGGAGACCTTTCACCGAACTCGATCTGGCATTGGCGGAGGCCCGGCGCCTTGGGGTCTGTTCAGTATTGTTCACCGGTCGACATCGGCATGAGTACGACTCTCGCGCCGACATTGTCATCCGCTGCGCGGGGTCGGCGGGTGGGCTCACTGGCGAGACACTGAGCGCGCTCGTTGCCGCAGACGCCCTCACGCTGGCGATCTCTCAGCAGACCGCCGCCGCCTCGAAGACAGCATCGCAACACCTGAACGGACTGCGCCGGGAACTTCGTCGCCCCGCGTCGACCGCTGATCAGCATCTCGCAAAGGAGCAGTAGTGCACGACACACAACCGACGGTTCACGTTACCGAGTCAACCGAGGGGATACGCGAGCGAATCGGGTCAGCGGCACGCGTGCCGGGCGGCCACTACTCGCCGAGGCTACACTCGCTCGTCGGCGAAGCGGGCAACGTCACTGCCTGGCTCGTCTCGTCGGCACGACCTGGCACCCTCTCCCGCACTGTCTCCCGTCTCTGGGCAGAGTCCTCTGGCGACGCCGAGCAGCTCTTGGCCGCCATCGTTTCGACATGGGATGCCGATGGGCTCGTCAGCGTCAAGTTGGAGGACGCGGAGGCGGAGCACGCCGAGGTGGCAGAGCGACTTGGCTTCACCAAGCTCGCGCAGCCCGTACCCTCAGGGCCGGGCACGACTGCCCCACACACGGCGTGGGTTCGCTACGCCGCACCGTGGCCGCACGACGACGCTCCGTACTACCGCCAGACGACTGATTTCACCTGCGGACCAGTCTCGCTGCTCATGGCGCAGGCGCACTGGCACGGCTCGGAGTCCATAACCCGCGACAAAGAACGGCAGATCTGGCGGCGAGCAACACGGTTCACGGGGTGCGGGGTGCGAGCACTCAGCTTGCAGATCGACCGGAGCGACTTCGACATCGCGGTGTTTGACACCGAGTACCTCGAGCCACAGGTCACTCCGATGGAGCCTCGTGACGCCCGCGCGTTCGCAAACGAAGAAGACAACATGCTTGCCGAGGCCGCGGGAATTCAGGTGAACGAGCGCGTGTGTGAGGTTCGCGAAATCGTCGCAGAGCTCGAGCGTGGGTCTCGCGTACTTGTGCTTATTGACGAGCTCCGCTTCCACGGCGAACCTATGCCGCACTGGGTGGTCGCGCACTCACACCGAGATGGCGTGGTGTTGCTCAACGACCCGTGGGTGGACGCGGATGAGGGCGAAACATGGGTGAGCGCGGTGGACGTGCCGGTGACCCTTGAGGAGCTCGACGCAATGGCCTGGTGGGGCGAGCCGCGCTACCGATCAGTGCTCGTATTGCGAGAATCCGGGGGCGCCGCCTAGGGCCTGTCGGCGCCGAATCGGACCGTGCGAGGCACGGACGGCCCCTCGCGGCACTACTCGGAGCCCGCGGTGATGCTCGCGACGTGCTCAACCACGGCTTGGACGGCTGCGTCGGCGTGCGAGCTCCCCCGGGTCACCGCGATGAGTGTACGTGACTGGGATCCGGGAAGCTGCACGCACTCAATTCCATGACGGAGGGCAGCTGGCGTGAGCGCTGGCACGAATGCGGCGGCCTCACCTGCGGCCACAAGCGAGCATCGCAGCACCACGTCCGAGGTTTCGTGAGCGATGTGCGGGGTGAACCCGGCTGCATGGCAGAGGCTCTCAGCCCAGGCCCGCTCGGGGCCACCTCGCTCCTCAAATACCCACGGCCGGGTCGCGAGCTGCGCAACGTCTGTCACTGGCCCCCACGATTGGGGCACCGCAAGCAACATGTCGTCGGTACATAACTGGCGTTCGGTGAGGTCAGCGTGCGGCTCAGCTGGCTGAGTCGCGAATCGTTCGATAATCGCGACGTCGATGTCGCGGGCACGGAGGGCCGCGAGCGCTCGTTCCGGTTCAGCCTGCACACAGCGCAATCGCACCCCGGGTGCCGAATGCCGCAGCGCCTGGAGCAGGGGCGGAAACAGCGCCAGACAGGCCGACTGGAAGGCCGCCGCAGTCACGGCACCGCTGACGACACCGGTCGTCGCAGCGGCTTCTGCGCGGAGCTGCTCCCATGCGTCAAGCAGCGCCGGGCCGTGCTCGGCGACCACCTCACCGGCAGCGGTGAGCCGCAGTGTGCGGCCGTGCTGCTGCACGAGCTGAACGCCTACCTCAGACGCAAGCTTCTCAAGCTGCTGGGAGACCGCAGACGTACTGTACTGAGTGGCCTCCGCCACGGCCGCGATCGTTCCGAGACGCACGAAGTCAAGAAACGTCTGCAGCCGACGTACCTCAGACATAGACCCTCCACCTATTGCGGAACATATGCACCACTATTATCCGCTTTTCTTGGACTAAATCGGTTGCCACACTACTGAGATGCAGATAACTCACTCGCTCTACCTGAACCCACTCGCTCGAACTGCACGCCTGAAGCGCCCAACAGAAGAGGTGCGGCAGTTTCACTCGGGGCTCCCGGGCTACGAGCCGACGCCGCTCATCGATCTCCCATCCCTCGCCGCGGAGCTCGGCGTCGGGCGAGTCCTCCTGAAAGACGAATCGGCACGGCTCGGACTCCCGGCATTCAAGATCCTCGGCGCCTCCTACGCCATCGCGCGTGCGCTCTCACACCGCTGGGGCAGCGACCGCACGCTGCCACTCGCCGATCTGCAGTCGCTCGCCCCTAAGCAGCCCGCAGTGACCCTATTCGCCGCAACCGACGGCAATCATGGACGAGCCGTCGCCCGCACCGCCCGCCTCCTCGGCATCGAGTGCCGCATCTTCTATCCGGCAACCCTCACGACGGCTGCGATGGCCGCAATCGCCGACGAGGGCGCCGACACCCGTCGCATCGAACTGCCGTATGACGACGTCGTCGCGGAGATGCGCGCCGAGGCCTCGCGGCACGGGGAGTCCGCGTTGATCATCCAGGACACCGCGTGGGCCGGGTACGACGAGATTCCCAGCTGGATCGTCGACGGCTACAGCACGATGCTTGACGAGCTCGATGAGCAGCTCGCCGAGCAGGGAATTACAGCGGTCGACCTCGCTCTCGCGCCCGCTGGCGTGGGTTCGCTGGCGCAGGCAATCGTGGCCCACTTCAAGAGTGGCGCTGGCACGCCTGCGGTCGCGATCGTTGAGCCGTCAACAGCCCCGGCAGTCTTCGCTGCGCTCACCACGGGAGTCCCCGAACCCGTCACTACTGCAGACACGGTGATGCTCGGCCTGAACTGCGGCACGGTCTCTGAGCTTGCCTGGCCCGTGCTGCGCGCAGGCGCCGACGCCGCAGTCTTGGTGAGCGACGATGACGCACGCGCCGCTGTCGCGACGCTGCAGTCGGCGGGCGTCGACGCGGGGCCGTGCGGTGCGGCGACGCTCGCCGGGGCCCGGCGCCTCGCAAGTGCTGCCGCCGCAGAGCTCTCACTCACCGAGGCAAGCACAGTCGTGCTCTTCAACACCGAGAGCCTCAGCGCAAACCCGCTCTAATGATGTGTGGGGGCTGGGGCAAAGCCCCAGCCCCCACATGGCGCCACCCCGCGGTTGCCGCAGCTGGTCAGGAACCGAGAAGCCCGGCGACGAGCGCGCTCGCCCCCGTGAGATCTCCAAGCCGCTCGCCCCCGGCGATGGCGCGCAACAGCTCGGGTTCGCTTGCATCGTCTGCGGCGGCTTCCGCAAACACCGCGTCGAGCGCAGCTCCGGGCAGCGCGAGCACGCCGTTTGCGTCGGCAAGGACGATGTCGCCGGCTGCGACCGCCACCCCGCCGCACGCAACGGTGACCCCGATCCCACCGCCGCCTGCGCCATGCAGTTTCGTTGTGAGCAGGCTCGTACCGCGCGCGTAGACGGGCACGCCGATACGACGCAGCTGTTCAATATCGGTGACGACGCCGTCGACGATGACGCCCGCCGCCCCTCGAACCTGGAGCTGCGTTGCAACGACCTCACCGAGCGGAGCGTGGAACCTGTCGCCCCCGGTATCGATCACGAGGATATGACCGGGCTGAATGAGTCCGGCAGCGTGATGCAGGGCTGTCGAATCAGTCGCTGTCGTTCGGACAGTGGCCGCAGTTCCGACGATGTTGCCTCCGGTGCCGACGAGCATGCGAATCTCAGGGTCCACGAATCCGTCCTCAAGGTAGTGGCCAAGGGTGGGAAGGCTGAGAGATTGCAGTTCGGCGGCCCGCTGGGCCGCGAGTGGGGGCGTGAATTCATTCACCATCATCTTCATTTCTGCGGGTCTCCTTCAGGTGGTTCCGTCGTGGGTGTGGCGCTCGGCTGTGCCTTCGCTGCGCCGGGTTGGCGGCGCAGCGCCCGGCGCATCTTGTTGAGCCGACGTGAGGTAGCGAGTGCAGCGTCCGGGTTGACGTGCCCGACGGCCAGAACGAGGGCGTCAATTGCCACCATCGGCGGGAAGTTCTCGCCTGTGAGCCCGCCAGCTGAGCTCGCCGTACGAAGCAGGCAGTCGACGCGGTCGACGTACGCGTCGCGGTATTTATCGGTGAATAGGATCGTCGTCGCCCCGACTCGCCTCGCCTCGGCGAACGCGACGTCGAGTTCACTGAACTCACGGCCAGGCGCGAACGCAACCAGGAGGTCGCCTTCGCGCAGACCGAGCAGGGAGTCGGCGAACGCGAAGCCCATGCCGCCAGCGTTTCGGGCCACAATGCCGCGCCGCAACAGCTTCGTCGTCAGGTATTCGGCTGACACCGCCGAGACACCAACGCCGAAGGAGTGCACGGTACCCGCCGCACTCACGAGCCGCACTGCCCGCGAGAATTCATCTGAGTCGAGGTAGCTGCGCGACGTCGCGAGGCGCTCCCTCGCTTCCTCGAACACGATGTCGAGCAGGCTACTGTGCGACTCCCGCTTCGTCACGGTGAGCCGGGTTGAGAGCCGCTTCGCCGGGTGCACGGTGAGCGCGAGCTGTGATCCCAGCGCTCGGCGGAGTTCTGGCCACCCGGTGAAGCCGAGGGAGCGCGCGGTGCGCACGACGGTCATGTCGCTTGCACCGAGCACCTCCCCCAGCTGGACAGCGCTCATCAACAGCGCTTGTTCGGGCTGCTCCGAGATGTATTGGGCAACTTTCGATTCGGCCGCGGTCAGCGTCGGCAGCCGCTCACCGATCCGAGTGAGCACGTCTCCCGGGTTGTCGAGCTGCTGGTCATCATCGGCCCCAGTCATGAGAGCACCTGCGTTGTCCCTTCGCTGCGCGGCTCGTCGCTGTGGAGTACCTGCCTGATGGCTCGGAACGTGGGCTTCAGCAAGTGGTATCCCTCGTGGGCAACCCCCGGCACAAGGTCGACGCTCACGGTGTTCCCGTTGTGTTCAAGGGAGGCCGCAAGCGCACGCAGCCTGGTGATCCGGGTGACCCCTGCTGCGTTGACGTCGGGGATATAAGCAGGGCTGTCAGGGGCAACGGAGATCTCCCACGTTTCCGTGTCGTCGTCTCCGACGACGAGGTTGGCTGGCACAGCCGCAACCGCTGCCGCGTTAAACGAGCGGCCGAACTCGTCTTCGAGACCGCCGACACCCGCGGGCCACGGCAGGTCAGGGTCGCAGAGGGTCACGACACCCGGGGACACGATGGAGACCCCGGAGAGGCGTTCGGGGTGGACGTAGAGGAAGCGGTGTGTGAAGTGGCCACCACCAGAGAACCCCGTCAGGAAGAACCTGTCGAAGTTCAGCCGGTAGGTCTCTTCGAGCTCCGCGACCATGTCGAGCAGCACCAGGTCGTAGCGCGCGTCATCGCCCGCAAGATACTTATACGCGTTGAGCTCGCCAGGGGTGCTGATCCCTGCGGGGAACAGCGGCACCAGTACAAAGCACTGCTCGGCCTCGGCGAACTCGATGAACTCGTTGCGAAGCCGGGGCGCGTCACGTCCGGTGCCGTGGATTGCGACGATGAGCGAGTAGTCGCCTGGCGTGTGCTCGTCGTAGCTCTCTGGAACGTACAGGCAGTACGAAAATCGTTGATCGAAGCGGCTTGCGAACATCGTCGTCGCCCCGAACTGGTAGAACGAGAGCCTGTCGCCGTGCGTGGTGGGTTTCATGTGTTTCTCCTATATCCGTTCTCAAGTGCTACAGCACTGCCTCGTCCGCGGGCGCGAGCTCGCTGTCGGGCGAAATGGGGGCGAAAGTGAAGCGGTGGTACTCGTATCGCGACGGCGGGCCACTCGCGACCCAGAACTGACCGCGCCCAGGCTCAGCGATCACCGATGTGACAGTCATGTTTCGGTCGTCCTCAGCGATGTCGCGGTCATCATCCTCCGGGTAGATTGAGAGTTCGTTGCCGGTATCGCTCCGGTCGCGCAGCATTGCGGCGATGTCGGCTGGCGCGATGTGCGTGCCGCCGCCGGCGATCGAGCTCGCAAGGCGCGCGTAGCGAATCTCCGAGTTCTCTAGCCACGGATTCGACTCATTGTGCTGCAACGTCGACTCGAGGTAGTGGTTCGCGTGAGCAAGGAATCCATTCACGGGGTGGAGGGCGACAATCGTCTCCGCCGTGTTCTCAAGGTCGACAGCCGAACCCGCAGCGTCGAGCATGATCACGTTGCGAGAGGACGCTCGATCGAGCTGCCGGAGTGCCGCCTCCGCGGCGGCCACCGACCGCTCACGGAGCGCGACCCTCGTGTAGAGATACCGCGGGAACCCCTGCCGCCAGCTCGCACAGTGCAGGTAGTTGCCGAACACGCCGAGGCCCGCGTTATTCAGACCAATGTAGGAGATCTGTCCGGCTGGTATCACCATCAGCACCTCGGGCTCGCCGTCCACGGCGAGATGCACGACCGCCATGAGGTCGTGGTACATCGCGGGAAGATCGGCGTTCTGTCCGACAAACCCACGATCTGATGCTCCGAGTTCGGGAAGGATGGCGAAGGTCGTGCATTCCTGCTCGGCACCGTGCTTGCCGACGAGCTGCACGAACACCTCCGCCCGCAGCTGGAGCAGGAACGCGGCGCCGAGCGAGATTCCGGCTCCCTCTGCGAGCCCGGCGATCTCCTCGTCGAGCCCGACGGATACGTCCCGGATGCTCGAACGATACTCGAGTGCCGCCTCCTCCGCCTGCGAGAGGGTGAAACCCTGCCGCTCAAACCGCCGTCGCAGCCTGTCGAGGTGAAGCGCGATCTGGTCCTTCAGCGCCGCCCCGTGCTGCCTCCCGACTTCGGTGTGGGAGCCGGTGAAGTGATGAAATGGGAACGAAGCGGTCACAGAGTTTTCCTTTCAAGGGGGGATTCGACGGCGCGAGTCGCCGCGAGAGCATGGGCATCGAGGCGAGCACGTTGCCTCGCGCGCGCAATTGTCGGGTTCGCGATCGGCACGGCGTCGATAAGTGCGCGCGTGTAGGGGTCGCGCGGGGCGCCGACAATGTCCGCAGCAGGTCCAGATTCGACGATGCGTCCCTGGTTGAGCACGATGATTCGTGAGGCCAGTTGCCTGGCCATCGCAAGATCGTGTGTGATGAACAGCATCGACAGCTGCTCCTGCTCGTTGAGCTCCTTGAGCACCTGCGCCACCTGAGCGCCGATCGACACGTCGAGCGATGCGAGCGCCTCGTCTGCGACGAGCAGTCTCGGCCGCCCGGCGAGCGCGCGCGCGATGCCGACGCGCTGACGCTGGCCGCCTGAGAGCTCTGCCGGGCGTCGGTGAAACATATCGTCGCCCAAGCGAACGCGACTGAGGAGCTCTCGAGCGACGCTCTCACGCTCGTTCGCGGATGCGCCGCCAGTGATCGTGAGTGCCTCGACAACGGCGTCCCCGATTGTCATTCGCGGGTTCAGCGAAGAGTACGGATCTTGAAACACCATCTGGTAGTTGTGCCTGTGGCTGCGGCTTTCGCTGCCTCGCAGCGCGTGGACGTCCTGGCCGTCAAACATCACACTGCCAGAGTTCGGGCGAAGCATGCCGAGCAGCAGTCGACCGATCGTCGACTTGCCAGATCCGCTCTCCCCCACGAGTGCGACGATCTCGCCGGTGGCGATTGTAAAGCTCACGTCGTCGATCGCAGGGGGCAGCAGAGCTGCGCGACGGAAGAGGCCTTTGGCTTTGGGGTATGAGTACGTCAGGTTGGAGACGTCGACGAGCACCTCGTGGTTGGTCATTACGCGCCTTCCTTCTCTGGCACCGTGTCGAACAGCGTTGGGGTGGCGGCGAGCAACTGCCGCGTATACTCGTGCGCCGGGGTGAAGAACACCTGCTCGGCCGTACCTGCCTCGACGAGACGACCGTTCCGAAGCACCGCAACGTCGTCTGCGAGCCCAGCCACCACTCCGAGGTCGTGGGTGATCCACATGACCGTCATGTCAAGTTCTTGGCGCAGACGAGCGACGAGGTCGAGTATCTGCTGCTGCACGGTGACGTCGAGCGCGGTCGTTGGCTCATCCGCGATAAGTAGGTTGGGGCCGCAGCTCAGCGCGAGCGCGATCATCACCCGCTGTCGCTGTCCACCCGAAAACTCGTGGGCGAATCGCCTGAGCTTCGACTCGGGCTCGGGGATGCCGACCTGATCGAGCAGTTCGACGGTTCGCCGCTTTGCCGCGGCACGGTTCATCCGAAGGTGGGTGCGCAGGACGAGCTCGAACTGGGTTTGGATATCGAGTGTGGGGTTCAGCGCCGCCATCGCGTCTTGCGGCACCAGCCCGATCTCGCTCCCGTTCATGCGGCGTCTGGCACGCGGATCGAGGGCGAGCAGGCTGGTTCCGTTGAGCTTCACGTCTCCGCTGAGCACACTGATCCCGGCGGGGAGCAACCCCATCACCGCGAGCATACTGAGCGTCTTTCCCGATCCGCTCTCACCGACAAGCGCTGTCGCGTTTCCGCGCTCGACGGTCAATGACACGTCGTCGACGAGCACACGTCCGGTCGCCTCGAACCCGATTGTGAGGTGTTCTACTTCAAGGTGTGCCGAGCTCATGAGCTGTGCTCCTTTCGGCCCTGAATTGCTTTGTTGAGGCCTTCGCCGATGAAGTTCACCGACAGGATGACGAGGAAGATCATGATCCCCGGGAAGAGCCCCCGCCACCATTGACCACCGCTAATGACCGCCCGCTGTGCCTCTTCGAGGAGGCCACCCCAGGTGGCCTGTGGCGCCTGGAAGCCGAGGCCGAGGAACGACAGCGCGGATTCTGTGAGCACAGCCGAGGCGATACCAAGCGTCGCCGCGACAAAGATCGGCGCGAGCGCGTTTGGCAGGATGTGGTTCACGATGAGCCGCAGGTCCGTCGCGCCGAGCCCGCGCGCTGCTTGCACAAAGTCGGCCTTCTTGAGGCTGAGAATGCTCGCGCGCAGGAGCCTCGCCGTGGTCATCCAGCTGAACGCCGAGATGGCGAGGATGATCGAGCCGAATCCCGGCCCAATGAGGGCGACGAGCAGGATCACGACGAACAGCGCCGGCATCGAGTAGAACACATCGGCGATTCGCATGAGCAGGTTGTCGATCCAGCCGCCAAAGTAGCCCGCGAGCGCGCCAACGATGATTCCGAGTGTGATTGCGACACCGACGGCGATCACAGCGACGAGGATCGTGAGCCTGCCGCCGTCAAGTACGCGGGCGAGCACATCACGTCCGAGTTCGTCGGTGCCCATGAGGTGGGTGAGCGACGGCGCCTGTCCTTTCGCCGCGAGGTCGATCTGCTCTGGTGAGAAGGGCAGCACAAACGGCCCGACGATAACGAGCACGACGATCGCGCTGAACGCGATGAGGCCGAACCGCGCCGGCTTGCTCTGCCAGAACAGCGCGAAGAACCCCGCGGTCGCGGGTCGCGCGACACGGACGACTTCGGTCTTGGGGGCTGCGGTCCTATTCATAGCTGATCCTTGGGTCGAGGCGGCTGTAGACGACGTCGGCGATGAGGTTCGCGACGAGCACGAGCAGCGCGGCGATCATGAGGATGCCGAGCAGCACCGGGTAATCGCGGAGGTCTGCCGATTCGACAAACAGTCGTCCCATGCCGGGGAGGCCGAATATCGTCTCGGTGACAACGGCGCCAAGAAAGAGCTCTGGCAGCATGAGCACCGCGATCGTGACGACGGGGAGGGAGGCGTTCTTCAGCACGTGATGCTGAATCACCATCCGCTCGGGCAGTCCGCTCGCACGGGCAGACCGAATGTAGTCCTTGTCGAGCACCTCGATAACCGATGAACGCACGTGCCTGGCGAGGCCGGCAATCGATACGAGCACCAGTGAGAGCACAGGGAGGACAAGGTGCTTTGCGAGATCGAGTGCCGCGGTGAAGCCCTCGTGCGATGCACGCAGGTCGCGAAGGCCTGAGCTTGGTAGCCAGCCGAGGCTGTACGAGAAGATGAAGATGAGCATGAGTGCCAGCCAGAAGCCGGGAACCGCAAGTCCAGCGTAGGTGAGCCCAGTGGCGAGGTGGTCGAACCAGCCGTCCTTCTTCACGCCAGACTGTACGCCGATGATGAGCGCGAAGATGAGGGAGAGCACGAAAGCGGTCAGCGTGAGCAGCAGCGTTGTTGGTACGCGCTCCCCGATTACTTCGAGCACAGGGCGGCCGGTGAGGTAGGAGCTGCCCCAGTCGCCAGTGACGACGCCGCGCAGCCAGTTGAAGTACTGCACGATCAGTGGATCATCAAGGCCGTACCGGCCGCGCAACCTCTCGAGTTGCGCGGCCGTGGCCGCTGATGCGTTACCTTCTCCGACGGACATCGGCCCGCCGGGCGTCATCTGCATGAGCAGGAACACCAGCACGCTGATTCCGAAAAGCAGCGGGATCGACTGCAGAAGTCGCCGCAGGAGGTATGAACTCATCGGTACTACTCACTCGCTCCAGCGAATGCCCAGTTCACTGAGCTTGTCGTGTCCCATGGCCCGTTCCATGAGTCATCGTCCACGCCGGTGAGTTCGCTTGACCACGCCCAGGCTGTCGGCGACGCGTAGATCGGGATCGCCGGGCGTTCGCTCGCAAACAACTTGTTGGCCGCGTGGACTGCGTCTTCGCGGACCTCGGGGTCCATCTCCGATGCAACAGTTGCGAAGAGCGCGTCGTACTCGGGGCTGCTCCACCATGCGTATGAGTAGCCTGATGCTTCCGGGCTATCGGGAATCTGGCCCGACTCGAATTCCATCATCCACTCGGTCGGATCAGGAAGCTTACCCGCGCGCGACATCATGATGTCGAAATTGCCTGTCGCGAGCAGGCCGCCGTCTTTGGCGTCACCAAACATCAGGTTGGATGGGACGTTCTCAATGACGGTCTCGATGCCGACATCCTTGAGATTCTGCTGGATCACCTGCTGGTAGAGGGCGCGCACCTCGTCGCCGCTGATCGTCTGGAACTTCACCGATGCGCGCACGCCGTCCTTACTGCGCACGCCATCGGAACCGAGCTGCCACCCTGCGTCGTCAAGGATGCTGTTTGCCTTGTCGGCGTCAAATGGGACTGTCTCAGTAAGCTCGCCGCCAAAGCCCGCGTAGACGAGCGAGTTGCTCAAGGTGCCGAATCCACCGAGCACGTCAGCGAGCACGCCTTCGCGGTCAATTGCATAATCGATGGCTTCCCGCACGGCAGGGTCCCCAAGAACTGGGTGCGGGGTTCCGAGCGCTCCCTTGTCTGAGTTGTTGATCCACAGCCACTCGACAAAGCCCGTGTTCTCGGGCTTCTCGTGCAGTTCGATCGGCGCACCGGAGTCGACGGCCGCCGCGACCTCGTCGAGGTCGCCAGCTGTGAGGCCGAACACGAGATCAAACTCGCCACGGGTGAAGCCGTTGACTGCGGTCGTGAGGTCAGGGTTGATCTTCACAGTCACACCGTCGAGCTTGGGCTGCGAATCCTCGCGCCAGTAGTTCTCGTTTCGGGTGAACTTGATCTCGTCGCCTGAGCTCCACTCGCTGATTGCGAACGGGCCGGTGCCTGTTGGTTCACGCAGCTCGGGGTCGTCGGAATCGATGCTCGCACTCTCAAACTTGTGCTTCGGGAGCACCTGCTTGAAGAGGTTCAGGTAGTTGGGCTGCGTCTGTGTGAACTCGACGGCAATGCTCTGCGGATCGAGCACCTCGTAGGAGGCGATCGCGCCGTACTCCGAGTCGGGGATGGCGGGGGTATCTGGCTGCTTCGTGACGTCGATTGTGAACGCGAGGTCCTCGGCCGTGAACGGTTCGCCGTCCGACCAAGTGATCCCCTCGTGAAGCTTGTAGGTCACGGTGAGCCCATCGTCGCTGATGAGGCCGTTCTCCTTCGTGGGGACCTCGGTTGCGAGATTGGGAACGCGCTCGCCGGTGTCGAGCGTCGTGAAGAGGGGTTCTACGACGAACGCGTAGGCGAGGTTCGAGCCGCTCTGCGTGCTGAACATGGGGCTCAGCATGCCCGGCTCTTGCGTTAACGCGACAACGGCGATTCCGCCGCTGGCCGGCGTTTCCTCGCTCGCGGGGGCGCTCGTGCATCCCGCAAACGTGAGCGCCGCGGCGATGCCGACCACCGCGGTCTTGAGTGCCCTTGCCTTGCGGGAAGAGCTGTTCTTGTGTGTCAAGGCTCCATTACCTTTCTGCTGCGCTCGCGGGTGAGGCCCGCGGGCGTCGGGGCTGGGCCCCGGATTGCCGAACATTGTGATGTTGTGCATCTCCACATTCATTCAGATGTGGAGGCCCCAATCATATGAGCGACCCGGGTCGCCAACAATGGCGCGAAAGCAGTTGTGTTGCGACTTTTGCGATGTGGTGAGATTTCGGTTTTTGAAACCACGAATTTCGCAATCTCGGCGGAATTGCCTCCCACGCCGGCGCAAGAATGAGTGCCACTCCCGCCGCGCACCGAGCGCTAGCGGCCCACCCTTGACGATCGGATCCCCATGAAAATTGCAGCCGCTCAGTTCGCCCCGACGGCGGACGTTCGTGACAACCTTGCGCGCGCCGAGGCGCTCGCAGAAGACGCAGCGGCCGCCGGGGTGGGGCTGCTCGTGCTCCCCGAGGAGTCGATGGTGCAGACCGGTCTCGTGACCGGTTCGCTGGCTCCCGTAGCGGACGATCACTGGGCAGAGTTCAGTGACGGCTTACGAGCCATCGCAGCCCGCCACCGCATCGCGCTTATCGCCTCGGGCCTCGAACCAAGCGGCACGCCTCGCCCGTTCAACACCATCCTTGCCGTCGACAGCGACGGCGCGCTCAGCGGCAGCTATCGAAAGCTGCACCTGTATGACGCGTTCTCGTACCAGGAGTCGGGCCGCGTGCAGCCCGGCGACGAACTCCCACCCGTCGTGCAGCTTGGCGGCGTGCACGTCGGGCTCGTGAACTGTTACGACCTGCGCTTTCCCGAGCTCACGCGCTCACTCGTCGATGCGGGAGCAGAGGTCATTGCGGTCACCGCCGCATGGATGACAGGCCGCAACAAGGAAGACCACTGGTCGACCCTGCTCCGTGCGCGGGCGATCGAGAGCACGACATGGGTCGTGGCAAGCGGCAACTCGGCGCCCGACTGCGTGGCGGGAAGCAAGATCATCGACCCAATGGGCATCGTTGTCGCAGACGCGGGAGAGCCCGAGGTGGGCTGGTGCGCTGCCGAGGTCTCTGGCGACCGTACGGCGCAGGTGCGCCGCGTACTCCCGGCCCTCGCCAACCGCCGAATCGACCTCGCCTACACCGTTCGCCCCAAGATCTTCATCAAGGCCGCGGTGAATGGCGGCCGGGAGACGGCCGAAACCCCGCTCGTCCCGCTCACTCCCGCGGAAATTGCGGCCGAGGCCGCCGCCTCAGTTCGAGCTGGGGCGGATGTCATCCACGCGCACGCGCGCACCGCTAATGGTGGTCAAACGATTGCCCCTGAACACATCGCTGCCATGGTGCGTGCAGTGCGGGAGGAGGATCCCACGATCGTCGTCGGCACAACCACCGGCCTCTGGACCTGCGCCGATCACGCGGACAGAATGGCAAAGATCGAGGCATGGGAGGCCGAGTGGCTGCCTGACTTCGCATCGGTCGCGTTCTGCGAAGAGGGTGCCGCCGAGGCGGCACAGGCCGTTCTCGCGCGAGGCATGGTGCTTGAGAGCGCTGTCTGGTCAATGGACGATGTGCCCGCGCTCCTCGCGTCGCCAACGCTGCACGACAACGTCCGCGTACTCATCGAGCCGCTCGCTGAGGATCCCGACCAGGCGGTGCGTGACTGTCGCGAGATGGCCGCGGCGCTCCGCGCGGGAGGGGTCACGGCCCCGCTGCTGTACCACGGGCTCGAGGGAACGACCTGGCCCGTGGTCCGCGCAGCCATCGCCGACGGTGTCGAGGTGCGAGTGGGTATCGAGGACGTCGTGAGTAGCGAGGATGGCGCGATCGCATCGAATAGTATTCAGGTAGCAGAAGCATTGCGGATCTACGCTGAGCTACACGCCACGACGGCCTAGCCGGTTCTGAGGCGCCGGTGGTGGTCTGCGTGCAACGACCACCACCGGGAGGAGCGACACATGCTCGATGACGTCGACTCTTCGATTCTCGCGATGCTCGGCCGCGACGGGCGCACCCCGTATACCTCCATCGCCGCTGCGCTTCACCTTAGCGAGGCGACGATTCGTAACCGAGTACAGCGAATGCTCGACAACGGAATTCTGGTGATTGTCGCGCTCTGCAACCCGATATCGCTTGGCATGCAGGCGCTCCGACTGTTCGTCACCGTCGATCACCCGTCCAGGGTGGAGAGCGTGTGCCTAGCGCTCGCGCAACTCCACCACACGAACCGAGTTGCCGCCGGTGCAGGTTCAAAGGAAATCTATGTTGAGCTGACGTGCGCGAGTCTCCCAGAATCGCAGCGGCTGCTCGACACTATTCGAGCTATCGACGGCATCTCGGAAATACAGACCTCGATCCTCACCCGGTTTGAGAAGGATCACTCGTGGCGTGGCCTGCGCGGCGGCAGCGGGCAGCGGCGAGCCCGCACGTAACGTTCGCCGCCGGAGACCCGTTAACTCGCCCAGACGTATGAGTCTTTGACGATCTCGCCGGTCCGCAAGAATTCAACCTTCCGTACACCCTCGTAGGCAGGCAGCTCGATCTTGATGAAGCGTTGAAAGTCACTGAGGTTCTGGAAGACGACGTCGAGTATCAGGTCTGCAGCCCCTACGGCTTCGGCAACCAGCTTCACCTCTGGGAGCTGCGCAAGCCGTTGCGCGACAGAGTGCGCTGACGCGCCGACGACTTGAATCGCGATATGCCCTTCGACGGCCCCGACTCCGTGCAACCCAGCGAGGCCAACGACCTGCAAGATCCCAAGCTCGGAGAGGCGAGCGAATCTCGACCGCACGGTCGACTCGCTCACCCCCAGGTCCGATGCGATCTGCCGAAACGGGCGGCGGCCATCCGCGCGCAGCGCATCAATAATCTGGCGATCGATTGAGTCGGCGACGTTGACGCTCATACTGTTCCTTCCAGATTCCGGGTTCGTAAGACCCGCAGGGGCCAGACCCAGCGAACCAGCTACTCAAGCGGCAACGTGATCGTCTTCGCCTCGAACACAGTGTATTCCCGACGGGCCAGCGCCTCGCGCAGCTCGACTATACGTTCGCGCGGCGGCACGCGAGCACGGCCGCCGCGCTGTGGCCGTCGCGCTAGGACCGCCGATTCAGTCGACGAGCACCGACCAGGGTTCCAGCTCCGAGCAGCAGCACTACTCCTCCAATGACGAGCGAGGCGGGGGTGCCGCTGCCAGTCGCGCCAAGCACGTTGGCGGGCTGCTCGATGGCTCGAGCAGGGGTGGTACCGGTGCCTGGTTCACCGAGGCCTTGACCCTCCCCGCTTTCGCCGTTGTCGCCGCCATCGGTTTCGCCGCCGTCGGTCTCGCCGCCATCGGTCTCACCGCCGTCGGTCTCACCGCCGTCTTCGTCTGGCACAGTGACAGTAATTTGCAAGGTCGTCGAGCTTGCGAGCTGGCCGTGTCCGCTTGGCGTGAGCCGCAATTCGATCTCGTGGGACCCGGCGTGAAGCGCAGGGAGAGCCGCCTGACCGACGCCATCGGTGACGGCGAAGGGGTCGCCGTGCGGCTGGTCGTTGACGAACGCCTGGACGGTGCCGTCCACCGGGGATCCACCAGGTGGCAGCGCGTCTCCGTTTTCGTCTCGCGAGCGAGTCTCCCCCGATTCCCCGCTTGCGCCCGTGGTGCTCGCCGTCACTGAGACGAGGATCGCTTCCGTTGGAGCAAAGTCGGTCTTTGCTGTCGAAGCGACGAGCGAGGTCTCGATCCCCAAGATCTGCAATTGCAGCTGTTCGCTGCCCGAGGGCGCAAACCCTGGCTCTGGGACGAAGCGGGCCTCGACCGTGTGTTCACCGACTTCCAGGTCTGTTCCGTTGATCTCAAACGATGCTTCGCTCGTCCCGTCGGCGTCGGCGACACTCGTGCCGACTGTCACGGTTTGAGCGACTGCGCCGTCGATCAGCAGTTGCACGTCGCCGCGCGGGTCGACAAGGCGGACAGGGTCTGAGTTGCGCACCACAGCTGAAACGCGGGTGGTCTCGTCGGCGCGGCTCTCAGGCACGCTCAGGTTCGCTGTCGTTGTCGTGTCGACGGCTGCGACGGTGACCTGCAGTGCTGGCGAGGTGGAGGCGGCGAAGTTGCCCGCCGCGTCGCCAACGAAGGCGGCGTGGAGCGATGTCGTGCCCCACGGGACAGTCACCTCGGTGAACTTCACCGTCCCGTCAGGGCGAAGGCTAGCGTGTGCAATGGGAGTCGAATCTGCGTACAGGGAGACTTCACCTGTCAGGCCGATGACCGGCGAGGTGACACCCGCCGAGACCTCGACCGGCTCGACCGCGGTGAGCACACTGGGTGCCTCGGTCACGTTGGTGTCAGTCGGAGCTTGGGCGACAGAGAACTCGAGCGGCTGGCTGGCCGAGGGCAGCGCGAAGCCAGTTGAGTCGTCGTTGGTGCCGTCGAAACGCGCGACGAGCGTGTGCGTCCCGGCGGCGGGAAAGTAGGTGAGGGGAATCAGCGTGGAAAACTTACCACCCCCGGTGTAGATCAGCACGGTGCTTCCGATCTGCTGACCATCGAGTTCGAAGTGAATGGGCTTGCCTGAAAGGTTCGCCGGCCCAGCGAGCGTGACGGTGGCGCCGAGAATCGCCAGGTCGCCATACTTCGTTGGAGTGGCGAGCATATTGAGCGTCGTTGTCGATTCGACTGCCTCAGCTTGGAGATCAGCTGCAGCTGCGGGCGTGGCCGCACCAGCGCCGCCCCAAGAGAGTGCAAGCACGAGCCCGGCTATGACCACGAGAAGCGCCGAGAACCGAACGCGTGCGGGCGATGCAGAAAGAAGCGGGCTCTCCCGGGAAATGGCGCGAGAGGGGGCCTGAGAAGTGTCGAGCATCCCGCAAGCGTAGTAGTGCTCAGCGTGTGGCTGGAGCGCCGTCGGCGAAGTATGCGCGGTTTGATCGCGCGCCTGCGCAAACTGCACGCGGTGCACTGTCGGCCTCGTCTCGAGCAGGCTCCTCCCCAGTGCGAGCGGGCAGTCTTTCGACATCGGCCGACCTACTCAGGGCGCGCTCGGCCGCTGGGGCTTCGCGGGACGACCTGGCGATGCCTAGTCGTCCCGCGAAGCCCTACCGTCTAAGCTCTGCGAACCCGTCGTTCCCGCACTGCCCGAACAACAGTGTCAATCACGACGAACCCGAGCAGCGTCCAGCCGACGAAGGGCAACACTATGCCGATCCCGATGGCTGCGACGGCGACGATCCCAATCCCCCACCACGGTGCTCCGCGAACGGCTCCGCGGCGCGGCGGGCTCGCGAATTCGAGCGGCGAGGTGCGCGTCGGGCGCCTGCGCCACCACATGAGGTAGCCGAGCACGACAAGGGTCGCGATGCCAGCGGCGAGCAGCAACAAGACGAGCTGGTTTATGAGCCCAAACATTGCCCCCATGTGCAGATCGATCCCCCACCGGCTGAGCTTCGCGAGCGGCGGGTAGTCGGCGAAGTCGAGCCTGTCGACGACCTCCATCGTGCTCCCGTTGATCGCGACCTGGTCGACCTCTGTGGGAAACGCCGCCTTGATCTCTTTCACCACCCACGCCTGGCCTGGCTCGGCTGGCGGCTTGATCTCGACAAGGCCCGTGTTCACATTGATACGCTGCGCGATCGCGAGCATCGCATCGAACGTGTCGGGGTTCGCCTCGCCTGTCGGAGCCGACGCGGGCCCGTGATGGTGTGCGTGTTCGTCGTCCGCTGGCGCGGCCCCGTCAAGGCTCGTCGCGAGCGCGGGCGTCCCGCCGCCGAGCGCCGCGCGAACGACCCTGACGTTGCCGCCAGCGTACTGCGACCACGTGATGCCCGTCGCCGACAGAAACAGCGCGCCAACGAGCGCCCAGATGCCGAGCGATGTGTGCCAGCTCAGGGTCTTCCGGTAACCCGTGTACCGCCGGTTCGGGCGGACGAAGTCCTTCTTCGTGCGCGATTTCCTGATGCGCGCGATCCAGAGCCCGAGGCCAGCGAGCGCAATGATCCCCAGCCACGATGCGGCCAGTTCGCTGTAGAACCGGCCTGGCTCGCCGAGGTTCAGGTTGCGATGCAGGTTGTCGACCCAGGTTCGAAGCGGCAGGGCGCCGCTCGTGCCGTAGACCGTGAGGTCGCCGCGGATCTCGGCGGTCGCCGGGTCGACGAACACCGCCCGCGATTCGCTCCCACCGAGCGACGGATCGGCGAACAGCACACGGGTTGTGGCCCCGGGTTCTGGGGCGGGTCGTACGGCGCTCAGCGCGACGTCGCCGCCGACGTATTGCTGGGCGGCTCGAATCTGATCCGCGAGCGACAGCTCGGCGTCGGCGACAGGAACGCGAAGCTCGTGCGCATAGACTGCCTTTTCGATGACGGGTGTCAGCGCGTACAGGCCGCCAGACACCGCCGCGATCAGAATGAACGGACCGACGAGAACGCCGGCATAGAAGTGCAGCCGAAGTAGCAGCTGGGCTAGCCAGCCTCGCTGGCGTTTCGGCCGTTGCTCGCGCGATTGGCCTGGTGAGGCATGGGGGTGCGCCCCCAGGGATTCAGTCGTTGTTGTCATTGCGATCCTTAGTGGCCGCTGTGCGCGTCGTGGCCCGCCGCCGCATCGTCTGCCGCGTGATCGTCGTGGTCGCCGTGGTCGCCCTCGTAGTTTTCGTTGGCACCCGCGTAGTCCTTCACGATCGCGGTGAAGTCGAGCTTGGAGCCGTCGGCGAATTCGAGCGTGAACGTGATGTCCTCGCCAGCGGTGACGGCGCTCGGCAGCCCCATGATCATGATGTGATTGCCTGCGGGTTCGAGGCTGAACTGCCCCGCGGCGGGGATCACGAAGCCACCCTCGACCTCACGCATCACCATCTGCCCCGACTCGTTCGCGACAGTCTCGTGGAGTTCCATCATCGGTGACGCTGTCGAGGTAACTGAGACGATGTTGGCGTCAGTGTCGCTCGAGTTTTTCAGCAGCCCGAACGCCGCCGTCATCTCGCCCTTCTCGGCCGACTTGACCCACGCTTCTTCGATCGTCACCGAGTCTGCAGCTGGGTGCGCGGCGGCCGCACCAGAGTGCTCCCCGGAGTGTGCGCCAGAACCGGTCGCGGCCTCGCCAGCCGAGCATCCGCTGAGGGCGAGAAGAGCGATGCCACACGCCACAGTAAAACGGGTCGCGCGAATATGAGTGTTGAACATTGTGTGCCTTTCAAGCATGCAAATTTTCCGGCTGCGCGCACGACGGCGGCGCAGGCCGAGTGCCGCGCCAGGTGAGCCGGGCGGCACAGGTTGAAAATGCTGAGAGGGGTCGCCTGGGTCGCTCCGGCCAGCCCGAGACGGGCGGCCAGTGCTACCCTGCGAACCCTGGCACTGCGGGTGGCCCGCGAAGGCTCCGGGTTGAGGCCGTGAGCTGTGTGAGCACCGCCCAGCCGGCGGTTGCGATGGCCTGCCCGTGGCGCTCGCGCACCTCGCGGAACACAGCGGGCACCCGTAGCGGCTCCGCGAGGCTGTGCTGCGCCCACGCGATGAGTCGCTCGGCGAGCTCGCGAAGCAGATGGATCGTCTGCTCGCCGCGGTACAGGAACAGAATCGTCACCGCAGCGCCAGCGAGGTGCGAGAGCCACATGATGGCGTCGCCATGGATGAGCATCGCTGTGTGATCTGTCATCGCCGGCAGCTGCGCGCCAGGCGCCAGCACGGTCACCGCTTGCTGGCCGTGGTGCTGGTGGCCGCCGGAAACTGCCAGGCCAGCACCGCCCGCGCTCGGGGCGCCGAGTACGAAGAGTGTGTGGAAGAGCGTCTGGCTCGCGACAACCGAGAGCGACAGGCGCGCAAGCGAGAGCTTCCGTCCAGCGAGCAATACGCTGACGAGGAGCGAGAGCACGAACGGCACGCAGATGCCGAGCGGCTCTGGCATCGCGCCGCCTGCGAGCACGTGCGAGAACAGGGCGACGAACGTCGCGATCGCAGCTGCCGTCGAACCCCGCACGACGTGCGGGAGTCGAGTTGTTGGCTGCATGCTCACATTATTCCGCACAGCAAGCCGCGCAACGTGGGAAAACGCGGCGGTCTACCAGGCGCTCGGCTCGTAATCCTTCACGAAGCAGCCGTACAGGTCCTCGCCGGCCTCGCCGCGCACGATCGGGTCGTACACGCGGGCGGCGCCATCGACGAGGTCGAGCGGGGCGTGGAACCCCTCTTCGGCCAAGCGCACCTTCGTGAAGTGCGGGCGCTCGTCAGTAATCCAGCCTGTGTCGACAGCGGTCATGAGGATCCCGTCCGTCGTGAACATCTCTTCCGCGCTGGTGCGGGTGAGCATGTTCAGGGCGGCTTTCGCCATGTTCGTGTGCGGGTGGCCCGGGCCCTTGTACTTGCGCGAGAACTGCCCCTCCATCGCCGACACGTTCACGACGTAGGTGCGGCGGGCAGGCGACGCGGCCATTGAGGCGCGCAGCCGGCTGATAAGTATGAACGGTGCCGTCGAGTTGCACAGCTGCACCTCGAGCATCTCGATCGGGTCGACCTCTTGCACGTGCTGCACCCAACTGTTCACGTGCGCGACGTCAGGCACGAGACCGCCGGCGTCGATCGCTGAGCCATCAGCGTGCTTGTCGAGCGACGAGGATCCGGCAGCCATCGCAAGCGCGGTGAGGTCGTCGGCGCTGCGAGCCTGCTCGAGCCCCGCGGCGACAGTGCCCGAAAGGAGCGCCGGTGAGAACGCATCAAGCGAGACGGCACCGTCGTCGCCGACCGAGGACTGCAGCGCGCGCGGGTGGAGCTCTGCCGGGTGTCCCAGCGTCTCGGTCTCGGGGTACACGCCGGCAGGGAGTGGCTGCGATTCAGCGTCGGCAAGCAGCGAGTACGAGCCTGGCGAGCGCCTGACCGTCTGCGCCGCGTTGTTGATGAGGATGTCGAGCGGGCCGCGGGCCGCGACTGAGTCAGCGAGCGCGACGACCTGCGAGGGGTCGCGCAGGTCGATGCCGACGATGCGCAGGCGGTCGATCCAGTCGGCCGAGTCAGGGAGCGACGAGAACCGGCGGGCCGCGTCTCGCGGAAAACGGGTCGTGATTGTCGTGTGTGCGCCGTCACGCAGCAGGCGAAGCGCGATGTGCATCCCGATCTTCGCGCGCCCGCCAGTGAGCAGCGCCCGCTTGCCCGTGAGGTCGGTGCGCGCGTTGCGCTTGCCGTGGCTAAACTCTGCGCAGCTCGGGCAGAGCTGGTGGTAGAACGACTCGACCTTCGTGTACGGCTGCTTGCAGATGTAGCATGCCTGCGCCTTGCGCAGCTCCCCAACGTACTTCGCCTCCGAGGTGGCGGTGAGGGTGAGGCCGCGGGTCTCGTCGTCGATCCTGTCGGGCGCTCCCGTCGCGGTCGCCTCGATTACGGCGCGGTTCGCCTGAGCAATCTCGCCGCGCTGCACCCGGCGCCGCTCGCTCTTCGCAGCCTTATACATCGCCGATGTCGCACGGCGGATGGTGACGACGTCCGCGTGCTCGCTTGGCAGCTTTGCGGCTGCGGCGATGACGCGCAGCGCGGTTTCGAGGTCCGCGGGGTCGATGTCGCTCGGTTGGGGCGTTGCGCCTGCGGGTGTCTCGGTCATTGCGTCAATGTTACGCGAGCTGGCTGGGCCCCGGGACGAGCGACGGCGACGGCCCTAGCTTCGAAGGCCGTCTCCGTTGACGTGCACCACGGTGAGGTGCACCTGTTCGAGCGCGAGCTGCGACGCGGTGACGGCCTCTGTGACAGCGGTGCTCGCCAGTTCGAGCACCTGCACGCTGCTCACGGCCGAGTCGACGCCGACCGCTGCCGTCACCGTCACGCCCGACGTGCCGTCGTCGACGCGCACGAGGGATGACCGCTGCTGTTGCCCGCGTAGCAGCGCCGCGCTGGCGTCGATAAGCTTCGCGACGCTACTGCCGGTCCGATAGAGTCCTGTCACTCCGGGCACAGATCGGATGGCAACTTCGAGCGCTGCTTCGAGGCGGTCAGCGGCACGTTCGGTCATGTGTTCTCTACTATCTGCGGGTTCACGGGCTGCACATCGCGCACGACGATGTCGACGTCGGTCAGCGTTACTGTCGTGTGGGAGGCGACGAGTGATCGGATCTCCGCGCGAACGGCATCCGCTGCCGCGTGAATCTCGGCGCCGTACGGGACGCTCAGTTCGATCGCCACGCGGACGGGTGCGTTCGGCTCGGTGATGTCGCCGGCGAACGTACATTTGCCGACCAGCGTACCGGGGGCCGCACGCTCCGCCCGCCGGATAAGGCCGCGGAGCGCGCCCTCGGTGATTCCGGCGTCGGTCGCGGGGCTGTCGAGGACGATCGGGATCCGTCGTCCGGCGTGAACATCCAGCGCGATGCCTGCGAGCACCCCTTGCACCCAGCTGTCCTCCGCGGGAGGTTCGGCGGCCGCATCGGCGTCGAGGAGCAGGGGTGAGAGCTCGCCGATGCGCTGTAGCGCGTCGAGGGCGCGCTGACACCCTGCGGACGCCTCGATGCGGGGATTGGGCGGGGTGCGACCGTTGTCGAGGTACTCGGAAAGTTCTTCGATTGAGACGCCGTCGAGGTCTTCTGGGCGCAGCCCAAGGAGCGCGCGATGGTCGGTCTTGCTCATCGCCACTCCTCCATTCGAACGATTATGTGTTTCCGGGCCCGGGCAAGCTTGCCGCGCACCGTCGAGGCCGGGAGCTCGAGCTGCTCAGCGATCTCGTCGTAGCTATACTCGCCGATTTCTCGCAATACCCAGCATTGACGCTCGGTGTCCGGTAGATCCGCAAGTGCTTCCTGTAGCGCTTGCACGCCCGCGTTGGCCTCGTGTCTTCGGGGAGGGTCCGAGTGCTGCGGCCCGGGTACCTCGAGAGCCGTAATATCCGTGTGCGGGCGCAGGGCACGCACACGGTCGACCGCTTTTCGACTCGTGATGCGCATGATCCAGCTCTTCACCCGGTCGGGGTTCTCCAGTGTCTCCAGCTGCTCCCACGCCGTGATGAATGTCTCTTGCACCACGTCGTCGAGCTCGGCGGTGCCAGGCAGTATCCGTCTCGCATAGGCCCGCATCATCGGAGCGTATCGCCGCACCAACGCCGCGAAGGCGACGGTGTCTCCCTCGGTTGCCCGTCCGACAAGGATCCAGTCGGGCGCTGTTTCCAATACTTCCCGGTGGTGTTGCTCCGCCATCCGTCGCTCCCCTCGCACGGTGTGCTTCCCCCGAAACCCATTGCGGCCATTCCCCACTGACCACGATCCCCATCCTCGGTACGGGATTCACAATCGCACGACCCTTTGTAGGTTTCTGGCAACCATTCGACCCTGCGGCGCTCAGAACGCGAGGATTCGACAGTTTCGCCACGACGGCCGATGAGGTGGCCTGGGCCACCTCACCGGCACCGTGCCTACTTCTTGAACGCGTCCTTGACGTCCTCGACGGCTCCCTTCGCCTCGCCCTTGAGCTTGTCGGCTTTGCCCTCCGCAACGAGCTTGTCGTTGTCGGTGAGCTTCCCGACGGTCTCCTTGACCTGTCCTGCGACCTTGTCAGCGGCCGCCTTGATCTTGTCTTCTGCACTCATGATGTTCTCCTGTCTGATGTGCCCCGAGGGATTCGGGGTCTGTGATGGTGGGTTGGGTTTCTGGTTATGCGCCCAGTACGCGCTTCTGCGCCTGCTGGACGAGCTTGCGCGTGGCCTTGGCGCGTCGGCGGCGAGCCTTTTGCGCTTCAGGGCTTGTCCACAAGCGTTCGATCTGGTGGCGAAGATCTTCGTAGTTCTTCCCACGAGACTTCGCCGACTCGACGCCTACCCAATAGGCCGCTATACCGATGACAGCGACAATGAACAGGTTCTTCCACATCGTGTTCCCCCCTTTCTGATTGTGACTAGTGGCTGAGCTAGCGGACCCGGGGCTGGTCGGCGGCAAGTTTTGCGCGCAGACCCGAGTGGATCGAGATGTATGTCGGCGGTTGTTCCCCCAGCAACGTGCCGAGATTGTCGAGGAGGCCGGCAACAGTGGCCGCGGTGCGCGCGGGCGAGACGTTCTGACGGGGCGTGACGCTCACGTGCAGCACGTCCTGGCCGCGCACGCGGCTCGCGCTGACCTTCGTCGACAGAATCTCTTCGTGCCTCGACAGCGACTCGTTCAGAGCATCGGCGACGAACCCCTGTGTCACGGTGACGGGGCCGAGCGCTCCCTCGTCCCCCTCGACACGAGTCACGGTATGCACCTTGCCACCGCCCAGGCGGGCCACGGTGACGACCGCGAACACAACGAGCGCGAGCAGCACGAGGAGCAGCCCGAGGGTCACCCAACTGACCGTCGTGCTCGGGTGCAGTCGAGCGCCTTCGTCAGCGGCGATGAGCCACTCGCGCAGCTGCCCAACACCGTCCCGCCACGCCTGGCCCGCTGGACGCCAGATGATGGCGACGAAGGCCGTTCCACCTGCCGCGAGCAGGATGAGCCCGACGACGAGCAGGACGCCGCGGTTCACCGCGCGGTTGGTCGCGTTCATTCCTGGCCTCCGTTCGATGTGGGGCGCTGGATCCGGGCTCGGGCACGAACCGTGGGCGAAAGCCCATAGCTCGACAGCTCGGCGGCAGCGATTTCACGGACGTACCCGGCGTCGATCTGCTGACCGGGCTCGGGTCGGACAGTGACGTCGGCGCTTCGGTGTCCGATGCCGACGACAACGGCGCCGCGCGAGACATCAAGCTCACGCCGCACACGCTCGGCGACCGCCGAGGCGATGACGCCGTTGTCGGCGACAACCGCATACGGGCCATCGGTGAGCTGGTGCTTTGATCGCCGGCCAGGCGCTAGCGCGAGGCCAACCAGCACGAGCCCAAGCACGGCGATCGCTAGCGCGCCAACGGCGCCCGCACTACCAAGCGCGGGCACGTCTCCGAGCCACCTGGCTGCGTCTCCCGGAGTGACGAGCAGCGGTTCTGAGCGCGTGAGATGCAGCACGAGCTCGATCCCCACATAGGTGGCCGCGGCCGCCGTGAGCACGAGTGCTCCGACGGCGAGCACGGTCCGCGGGGAATGAGTCTCGCGCCGCACGACGCGCGTCAGTGTGCCATTCAACATTTACCTCACCCGCCTCTGCTCTGGAATGATCGCCCCGGTGACCACGACCGACACACGCCTGATCTCCCTGCCGGTAAGCAGGCCGAGCTCGCTCACGAGCGCGGTCTGCAGCGCGCGCACGCGCTCCAAGAGCGGCATCTCCGCCTGGATGGCTCCAGTCTGAGACAGCTCGGGAATGGGCAGTTTCGTCGCCACCTTCACGGTGAGCGCCCCGCCCCAGTCCGCGAGATCGACGTTCACCGCCTCGCGCGGTGCGCCGGCTCGGTGTGCGATCGACTCGCGGACAGCTTTCTCGAGTGCGCGCGGCTGAACGCGAATCGCGCCCCGCACGTCGTGGCGTGGGCCGACCGTCTGCTGAGCTGGCGCGTCAACGGTCGTGGGGCTCATGACGACGTTCGCCTACCCGTGAAGACGCCGGCGAGCGCCCGGAGGTCGAGATCGCCCGACACCACTCTGCCGACCAGCGCGCCGACGGCCATGAGGATCGCGACGAGGAGGAATCCCCAGAACCCGAAGATAAGCCCCGCAAACGCGAGCACCGCGCCGGTCAGCGCGCCCGCCAGTGTGGCGCTCATGAGACGCGCGACTCTGTGTCGTCGTCAGCATCGTCGGTCGGCAGGTGCACGTCGTTCACATCGACGTTGACCTCAACGACCTCGAGTCCGACCATCTTGGTGATCGCTGCGGTGACTGCAGTGCGCACGTTCTCGGCGACCGTCTGGATCGGTGCCGGGTAGTCCACCACGATGGTGATGTCGGCGGCCGCCTGAGTTTCTCCGACCTCGACCTTGACGCCCTGCGTGAGGTCGGTCGCGTTCATCGCTTCGCGAATGGCGCCGAGCGCCCGCGCTCCACCACCGCCAAGCGCGTAGACTCCGCCGACCTCGCGGGCCGCGATTCCGGCGATCTTTGCGACCACGCCCTCGGCGACGCTCGTGCGACCGCCTGCGTGGTTCGTCTCGTTTGCGTCATTGGAGAACTGGACCCGGTCGACGCGCGACGATGGCGACGCCGCGTGTGGGGCGGGTGCCGCCGGGGTCGCGCCTGCTGGGGTGGTGTTCTTCTCTTCGGTTGCCATCAGAATTTCCTCCCTATCGGGGTACGGCCCGAACAGCCGCACCGTCAGTGCGAGCGCATCATGTCGCTCTGCAGGTAAGTCGGTGGGAGGCACAACATCGTCACAAAAAACTTAGAAACTATGGTCAATTTCCGAGATTTACGCCGCGTGTTGGCCTAGTAACACCTGCACGATGGGCATTTAGACACCGAGTGCGCACCATCGGGGAGGGGCGCAGGCTAGTTCGTGGAGACGAGCGGCAGGGCCCGCCCGCTGACGAAGGATCGCTCACTGCCGTCAACGGGGTCGGTGAACCGGAGCTCGCTCGCGAGCAACTGGAGCGGCGTCGAGAAATCATCGATGGCGACGTTTCGGGCCGCGGGGTAAAGCGGGTCGCCTTCGATCGGGATCCCGAGGCTCCACAAATGGATGCGCAACTGGTGCGTCTTGCCCGTGCGCGGGGTCAGCCGATAGACGGCGCGGCCAGGCTCGCCGCCGAGCGCGGCCTCTTCCTGCGAAGTGAGCGCGCGCTCGAACTCGACGAGCGACTCGGAGTTCGGCTCTCTCCCCGCCAGCACCTCGGCCTGCATCGTTCCAGGCACCTTGTGCAGGTGGTTTCGCACCGTCGTGGGAAGCGCAAGCCCGTCGCTCACTGGCCCGACCGCCCGGTACGTCTTCGTCACCTCGCCGTCTTGGAACATCGTCTGGTAGGCGCCACGATACCTGCGCTCGACAGACATGAGCAGTACGCCCGAGGTCACCCTGTCGAGGCGGTGCATCGGGGTGAGTTCTGGCAAACCGAGCTCGTGTCGCAGGCGCACGACGACGCTCTCCCTGACGTGTCGGCCGCGCGGAATTGTCGAGAGAAACGCGGGTTTGTCCACGACGACGATTCGGTCGTCGCGAAACAGCACCGGAATGTCGCCGGGCACCGGCGCCTCGTCTGGCAGATCGCGGTAGAACCACACGAAGACGTTTGATCGGTACGGGTCGGCAGCGAGCACAGGCTCGCCAGACTCGAGCACGAATCTGCCGTCTTCGATGAAGGCGTCTACATCGATGTGCGCGCCGACTCTGAAGTGCAACCAATCACGCATCGAGACCCACTCCCGCGGGTCCTCCCCCGGGCGTGCAGCAGAGTTCAGCCAGGCTGCGTCAAGCCCCATACGCTGGGGCAACGGAGAACGCGGAGGCACCAGACGAGCCTACCGCCAGCAGAACAGCGTCGCCGCGCCGCCCCCTACGAGCAATTGCCGCACACGCCCGACAGAGCCATCATCATGAAGCAGTTCGGGCAGACTGGCTGCACTCGCTCCTGCTGAGCCGCGGGCTTCGCCTTCGGTTCAGCCTTCGGCTTCGCGGCCCTGGTCGCCTTTGCACGCGATGCCTTCACCGGGCCACGCTCGGCCGCGAGCTCCTCGGCCTCAATGATCGAACCGCGCCCGTGCAGGGGGTGGTCAACTGCCCACATGCCCGGCCGGCGGCTACTCCGCCAGCGCGGCGCCTCGCTGCCTGCTGCAGCGATCGCGTCCTCTTCTGACGGGAAACCGACCGAGTATCCCTGACGCACCTGAATGTCGGGGCCCCCGTCAGAGCGCACAACCGTGATGCCGCCGTCGGCGCGCAGCAGGCGTTCGACTGGAATTCGGCTCATCATTGTGCGCAGAAACACTCGGTTCGGAACCGGGGCGCGCCGATGCACGAGGGCTTCCTCCAGCGATCCGTAGCGATTCAGCGGTGATTCATTCGTTGCCGACAGATCCATGATGTGTGCCCTCCCCAGGTGCGTGCGGGCGAAAAATTGCCACCCACCAGTATCTCGCACTTGGCCGCATTGCCACTCCACGGCGGGGCGCCGGGCGCGGCTACGCGGCGGTCGATGCGATCCGCGCGCGAACTTCCGCCAGGTAGATCAGGAGCGCGCGCTCCGCCCAGCTTGGAGTGCACTCGTCACGGACCACAACATGCAAAGTCAGCCCGTCGACGAATGCGTGCAATTGGTCGACAAGGTCCTCCGAAGTCGACCCAAGCCACTCGGCGACATCGTGGCACACACTTCGAATGTAGGCGTTCGCTCGCGCCCTGACAGGCTGCAGTTCCGCGTCGGCGACCGCAGCCATCTCAAGCGCAAGCCACACGACCGCCTCGGTGTGCTTCTCGCCATCGACAGGCATGAGTTCCAGGAGCGCGTTCTTGCCCCAGTCGCTGTCTCGCGGAAGCTCCTCGACTCGCTCTTGCAGCCGTTCGAGCACGGCAGATATTGCGCGCTCACGGACACTGCTTTGTGTGGGGAAGGAGTACCGGAGCGAGCTTGGCGCCAGGTCCGCTTCTTTTGCCACGCTTCGCACGGTGAGCGCCGTCATCCCTTCGCGGGCGATGACGCGCCATGCCGCCTCAACAACAGCTCGATCTCGCGCTTCGTGGTCGAGCTGTCTTGCCATACAGAGATTCTCGCACAGTTGTGCTACTATCTCAATTCGCACAACTGTGCGACTATTCGTACGGGCGACACAGCCGACGCTGAAAGGACAACGATGTCGACGCACTCCACTCCACCGACGATCGAAACGAGATCGATCGATTACGTCCCCCGAGCCGAACGCCGAGGCAAGGTCTGGCACCAGGGCCCCTTCTGGTTCACCGGAAACTTCGTGATCCTCACCATGCTCGTTGGGTTCACCGGGCCGACAATGGGCCTTAGCGTCCCGTGGACCGTGCTCGCGATCGTGCTCGGCGCCGGGTCTGGCACTTTCTTCATGGCCTTTCACGCGAACCAGGGCCCCCGAATGGGGCTCCCCCAGATGATCCAGTCTCGTGCCCAGTTCGGCTCACGTGGCGCAATCATTCCCTTCATCGCGACGGTCTTCGTCTACGTGGGGTTCATGGTGTTTGACACCATCATCGGCACTCAAGGCATCCAGACCGTCGCGCCTGGCGGCGACTTCTTCTGGTACCCCGTGCTTATCGTCGTCTCGATCGTGATCGCCATCGTGGGCCACGACCTCCTGCATGTCGTGCAACGCTGGCTCACCTACATTCTCATCGTCACCTTCGGCATCGTGACAGTTCTCGCGATCTTCGTGCTGCCCACCGCCGCAGGAGCGCCGGGCCTCAGCGCAGGCTGGAACACCGCCGCGTTCTTTGTTCAGTTCTCACTCGCTGCGGGCTTTAACCTCAGCTACTCGGTCTATGTCTCGGACTATTCCCGGTACCTTCCAGAAGACGCTCCGGCGGGCAAGCTCATCGGCTGGACGTACGCCGGCGCGGCCGGCTCCGCAATATGGCTGATGTCCCTCGGCGCGGTACTCAGCAGCAAGATCCCGAACGTCGATGGCATTCCCGCCCTCATGCAAACTGGTGACCTGCTGTTCCCGGGCTTCGGCACCATTGTCGTTCTCGTGGGGTCGGTAGCGCTCATCACGATCATGGGCGTGAACGCGTACGGAGCCATGCTCACCGGCATTAGCGCAGTCGATGGGTTCAAGCGCATGCGGCCAACCGTCACGCTCAGGGTTGTGAGCCTCGCACTCGTTGGGGCCCTCGCCCTCGTCGTCGCGCTCTCAATCCCAGACGACTACCTCGACAGCTTCAACTCATTCGTGACACTCATGCTCTACTTCTTGGTGCCGTGGACCGCGGTGAATCTCGTCGACTTCTACTTCGTGCGCCACGGCCGCTATGCCATCACCGAGATCTTCAACCCCAACGGAATCTATGGCCGTTGGGCGTGGCGCGGACTTGTGTCGTACCTTGCGGGTTTCGTTGTCGCGATCCCGTTCTTCTCGCTCCCGATTTATACAGGCCCTGTCGCACACGCCCTCGGAGGCGCTGATCTATCGTTCGTGCCAGCAATCATCGTCTCCGGCGGCCTGTATTTCCTCCTGACGCGCGGGCAAGACCGCACCGCCGAAGCGGCAGCGATCCTGCAGAGTGAACGCACGCTCGAAGGACCTCGCTGACGCCAGAGCCCAGTTCCCTCACCGGCCACGTGCCACCGCATACCAAGGAGCATCAATGACGCATCACACCGTCGCCATCGTCCAGTATCCGCCAGTTGTGCTCGACCTGAAAGCGTCGATTGCGCGCGCGGTCGACCATGTCTTAGAGGCAGCTGATGCCGGCGCACGCCTCGTCGTGTTCCCCGAAACCTGGCTGACGTGTTACCCAGCGTGGGCGTTCGGCATGGCCGGATGGGACGATGCCGAAGCCCGCCACTGGCATGCCCGGCTGCTTGCGGAGAGCCCGGTCATCGGCAGGCGAGCTGACTCCGAAGACGAACTTGCAGACCTCCGGGCAGTTGCCGCGAACCGGCAGGTGACTATCGTCATCGGCTTGAACGAGAGATCCGGCAGCGGAGGCACCCTCTACAACAGCATTCTCACGATCGGCCCAGACGGCTCAACGCTCAACCTCCACCGGAAGCTCGTGCCCACTCACTCCGAGCGAATCATTTGGGGGGCGGGAGACGCTGCCGGACTCCGGGCGGTCGACACCCCAGTTGGCATGGTTGGTGGCCTCGTCTGCTGGGAACACTGGATGCCGCTCGCCCGTCAGGCACTGCACGCCACCGGGGAGGAAATCCATATCGCAGCGTGGCCGGAAACAAGTGATATTCACCAGGTGGCAGCTCGGAGCTACGCGTTCGAAGGGCGCTGCTTTGTGCTCTCGGCTGGACTGTTCCTCGCAGTTGAAGACCTTCCGGAGACGCTCCGTGAGCCGTTTCGGATCGGGGTGGGCCCGGAGGCTCCCACCTCCGGCCTCCTCTTCGACGGCGGGTCGTCAATCATTGGCCCAGACGGAAACTACGTCGTCGAGCCAGTGCGCGGCCGACAGGGAATCGTGCTTGGCGACATCGACCTGAGCGCGATCGATCGCGCTCACCACGATCTCGACGTCGTCGGGCACTCGGCTCGCAACGATGTCTTCGAGCTGAAGGTCGACGCCCGCCGGCGCGAGGGAGTCGTGGTGCAGCGCGACTAACCGAGCCGGCCGAGCCTGTACCCTCGCCCGCGGACAGTCTCGATGAGGTCTTTGTCGGTCTTGCGTCGCAGGTAATGCACGTATGTTTCGACGGTCGTGTCGCGCTCCCCGTGTGCGAATACGCGCGCGAGCAGCTCCTCGCGTGAGAACGTGCGGCCAGGTTCGGCGACGAGCACCGAGAGCAGGGCTGTCTCGGTGCTCGTAAGCTGCACGCTCCCCTCGTACGGGGATTCGATGCGTTGATCCTCCGGCGAGAATTCCCACCCACCGATGTCGTAGCGCGGGCCCGCGCCGTCGTAGCGGCGGGTGAGCGCGCGAAGCCTCGCGTTCAGTTCTTCGAATTCGAAGGGTTTCACGAGGTAGTCGTTGGCGCCTGCGTCGAGCCCTTCGACCTTGTCATGCAGTTCGCCAAGCGCGGTGAGCAGCAGCACCGGAGTCTCCACCCGCCGGCGCCGCAGCTCGCGCACCCACTGTTCGCCTGCCATTCCTGGAAGACCGCGGTCGACGATCACCACGTCGAACTGTGTCGCGGCCACGCGCTGCTCCGCATCCTCGGCGTTTGAGACAAGCTCAACATCCCAGTGCGCGGCGAGCACGTCGCGCATGATCGGGCCGAGGCGTGGGTCGTCTTCGACGATGAGTAGCCGCAGCACTACTGCCTGCCATTCGTGTCAGCGAGCGGGAGGGTGAGCTCGAAGGTAGTGCCACCTGGCCTCGAGTTCGCGACGCGCACGGTGCCCCCGTGTGCCTCGCAGAGTTCGCGCACGAGCGCGAGTCCGATGCCGCGGCTCGTGCGCGCGGCGCCTCGGGCAGTTGCCGGCTGGGTACCCTGCGCGAACCTGTCGAACACGCGGTCGGGGGTGATGCCCTGTATCCCATCGCCGGTGTCCTGCACAGTCACGACCGCCTCGCCGCCGCGCGCTGTGCCTGTGATCGTGATGACGCTTCCGGCGGGGGCGTGGTCGAGCGCGTTGTCTGCGAGGGCGACCAGGCAGCGCCGCACCGCCTGCACCGGGGCAGCGACGACGAGGTCGTCGCTTTCAGCCACGAGCGTCACGCCGTACGGCTTGGCGACCTCGCTGAGGTCGCGGGCGACTGTGGCTATGGTCTCGGCGAGCGGCGCCGTTCCCGATTCGTGTGGAGCGCCAGATGTCGTCGTGAGCATCGCGTCGATCACTTCGGCCATGATCCTGGCGTCTTGCCTGAGCTCGAGCAGCACTGCGTGACGCGAGTCCCCGGGTGGGGTGAGCGCCGAGAGCTGCTGAGCGCGCGCGTCGATGACCGCGAGCGGCGTGCGAAGCTCGTGGCTCACGTCGGCGACGAAGCGTCGCTGCAGCCGAAACGCCTCATCCAGCGGGTAGACGGCGCGGCGCGCGATGAGGCGCGCGGCGAGCCCGGCGCAGATGATGGCACCGGTAGCGAGCAGGGCTGTCGCGAGGATGAGCTCGCCTGGGTCGAGCCGCACCTCGATTTCCCCGGGCTGGACTGGCTTCGCTACTTCGGATGGTGTCGTCTGCCAGAACACGAAGGCGAGGATCACGCCGCCGCCAATCACCACGAGCGCCGCGCACACCGCCATGACCTGCCAGCCGATCTGTGAGGCGGACCGGCGGTAGGCCTCTTCGTCAGGCCGCGGCCGCGGGTGTGTGTGCGCTCGCGCCATCTGTGCCCTCCCCGCGTCGAGGCCATGCATCCGGCCCGCGTACCAGTGTTGTCTCAACCTTCGCACGTTTCGGTCACTTCGCGCGAACGCCCTGGGCTGGGGCTGCGTGCATGCCAGCCTCGCGCACGCATGAGAGCGCGACCCCAACCGCGAGCAGGAGGGAGAGTAGCGACGTGCCACCTGCCGAGATGAATGGGAGCGGAACGCCGAGCACGGGCACGAATCCAAGCACGACGGCGATGTTCACGATCATCTGCGCTGACACCCACACGGCGAGCCCACCGAACACCGCGCGCGCGAACGGGCTGTCGGTGCAGGTGCCAAGCGCGAGCAGCACTGCGGCGAGCGCGACGAACAGGGCGATCACTGTCGCGGCGCCGACAAACCCGAGTTCTTCGCCAAGGATCGCAAAGACGAAGTCGTTCTCGGCCTCGGGCAGCCAGTGCCACTTCGCTGTCGAGCCGCCAACGCCGGTCCCGAAAAGACCGCCCTGCGCGAGCGCCCAGAACCCGTTGAGCGTCTGCCAGCACCCCGCGTACGCATGCTCGGCGTCGCGCAGGCAGTCAACTTCGAAGAAATGCATGATGCGCACAACCCTGTTGGGCTTCATGAGCGTCATGGCTGCGATGCCGATGGCCGCCACTGCCGCAATTCCCGCAAGGATTCGGAGCCGCACGCGCGAGAAGTAGAGGCACCCGAACACGAGAGCGGCGAGCACGAGCAGCGTGCCGAGATCGCCGCCGAGGATGTTGATGAGCATCGACGCCGCGACGACGGGCAGGATCGGGATCGCGACGTGCACCCATTCGCCGAGCAGCCGGCGCTTCGCGGCGAGCACTGCCGAGACCCAGACGAGCAGCACGAATTTCATGAACTCTGCTGGCTGCATCGATATCGGGCCGAGCCTCAGCCAGTTCCGGTTGCCGCCGGCTTCGTAGCCGAGGGGCGTGTAGACGAGGATCTGGAGGAAGAAGCCAATCGCGAGTAGTAGCCAGGAGTATCGGCGCAGCGCCGCAGTCGGCACTCTGCTGATCGCAAGCATGAGGCCGATCCCGATCGCCGCGTACGCGCCCTGCCTGAGCACGCCTCCGAGCGGATTTCTCCCAGAAGAGATCGCGGCGACCTGGCTCGCCGACTGCACCATGAGCACTCCGACGGCGACGAGCAGCAGCACGATTGTGAGGAGCGCGATCGTCAGCGTGCGCAGTCTCCCGCTCCCGGCCGGAACGATTCCCGGCCTCGTGACACGAGGCTCGTCGAGGACGACCCGCTGCTGCCGCACGTGACGCCCCCAATCAGTTCACACAGGGGATCGAGCCCGCCCGAATGGGCTCCTCCCACGAGTCGTAGCGGGCGGTACCAGGGGCTTGCGGTTCGTCAGCCGACTCCTGCGTGACGTCGTCGTCGGGTGCGTCAGTCTCTTCGGCGTCGGCCGCTGGGTCGGCCACCTCGCCCGCTGCCTCAGCTGTGCCGTCTGCTGCCTCTTGCACCTCTGACTCGAAGTAGCTGCCATCGAGGATCGAGGCGACGAGTGACTGCACCTCGTCGATGTCGACGATGTTGACGTCGGCGCCGCCGATATTCTCGAACCCGACGATTGGCAGTGTCACGAACTCGGCTCCCGTCTGCGACACCTGGTGGGCGATCTTCAGAAAGCCAAGCACGTCGAACTCGGAGTCGAGGGCCACATGCTTCTGCGTCACGTCGACAAGCGACCACACAGTCTTCGGGTTCATGAGCGTGCTCTTCTGCTGCAGCTTGTCAGTGAGCGAGATCATGAACGCCTGCTGGCGGCGCGACCTGTCGAGGTCGGTGAGAAACGGGCCGTCGTACCCGGTGTCGCGACGCTGCCGTACGAAGCTCATCGCCTGCTTGGCGTCGATCTCTTGCACCCCGGCGTCGAAGTTTGCGCCAGAGAACGAGTCCTCTGTCGCCTGGTTCAGGCACACCGAGACAGGTGCGACGGCCTCAGCGACGTGGTAGAAGCCACCCATTGTCATCTCGACGAAGTGATCGATGCGCACGTCACCGAGAAAGTGTGAGACTGTCTCGATCTGGGCTTGGCGGCCTGCAGCGCGCGCCTGCTGATACAGCTCGTCGTCCGAGAGCGGCTCCTCGCCCCACGACAGCTCGTTCATCTTCTCTTGCATGGCGAGGCCGTAGGCCTCCTTGATCTTCGAGTGGGTCACGCCGAGCGGCGCGCCAGCAATCTCGACGTAGTCGTCGCGTGGGATCGAGATACCAACTGTCTTCGATCGGTCTTCGGGGATGTGCAGCAGCATGAGCACGTTGGCGTTGTAGCCGCCATCGTCTGCGCCGCCAGCGTGCAGCGCCTCGTAGACGCCGTCGGGGAGCGGGTTGCCATTCTGGTCAACGCGACTGTCCATACCCATGATGAGGATGTTCTGTTCGCCCGGCTCTGGTGCGACCTCTTCGACCTGCGGCAGTACGAAGTCAGAGCGCACAATACTGTCGGTTGCTTGGTGATAGGCGAAGACGATCGCACCGCCCGTCGCGACGAGCGCTCCCGCGACGGTTGCCGCGATCACGATCGTCAGGCGCTTGCGCCGACGCCGGCTCATGCGAGGTCTGCCCGAGCGGGCGGGTGTCTCAAGCAGGGGTGCGTTGTGCATGTGGATCCGTTCGGTACTCGGAGCAGAAATCACGTGGCGGGGCCGCCCTCCGGGGCTTTCGTCCCCGCCACTGATCCAGGTTCCCCCGTGCGCGCCAAGAATTCTCCAAGGAAGGGCGCCTGCCCATGCCCCCTGGGCATAGCTGGCGCATTGATAAAGTGTGGTCTGATGAATAGCGTCGAGGTGCCTGAAGACAAGCCACGGAAGTTCGGGGCCCTCCTCGATCGTCGGACGGGGCCGTACATCGGCGGCGGAGCCCTCTCGATGATGGCCGACAACGTCGAGCACGTGCTCGCCTACTGGGTGCTCTGGCAGACATTCCACTCCCCCTGGCTCGTCGGGTTCCAGATCGTCAGCCACTGGCTGCCATATCTGCTCTTCTCAGTTGCGGCCGGAGCGCTCGCTGAGCGTTTCGACCCCAGGCGCGTCATCCAGGTGGGCCAAGGGCTGTTCATGGCGGTCTCTGCAGCCTGGGGCGTCCTCTTTTTCACCGGCAGCCTCGAGCTCTGGCACGCATGCGTGCTGCTCGTGCTGCACGGCATTGCCGGCTGCCTGTGGATGCCTGCCGAGCAACTGTTGCTCTACAGGTTCGCCGGCCCCAAGGAGCTGCCCGGCGCAATCCGCATGAATGCGACGTTCAGGTCGCTTGCGTTCCTCGCCGGCCCGGTCGTCGGCTCGGCGCTCCTGCTGAGCATCGGTCCGGCCGCCGGCATGTTCGTGAACATCCTGTTCTATCTGCCGCTCACACTCTTCCTGTGGTTCGTGAAGATTGACAGGCGAGACCCCGAGGCGGCGGCTTCCGAAGCCGAAGCACCCCGCGCGACCGAGAAGCCGATGACGTTCTTCTCAGCGTTCAGCGTCCTCGGCACAATTCGGCGTGACCGCGAACTGCTCGGCATGATCCTGCTCTCGGCACTCAGCGCTGCGACGATCGGCGCCGTGATCCAGAACGCAATGCCAGAGTTCGCAGAGGGGCTCGGCGCAGGCTCCGCGGGCCTCGCCTACGGCGTCCTGCTGTTCGCGAACGGAGCCGGCGGAGTGCTTGGCGGGTTCCTGCTCGAGGCCACCGGCCGCGTCCCAACAACCGCTCGCACCGCGGTGGTTGCCGCTGCCATTCTCGGCATCACAACCGTGGTGTTCGCGGCGAGCTCGATCTACGCGCTCTCTGTCGCCGCGCTCCTCGTCGGGGGTGTCGCCCGCATCACCGCGGATGCGACGGAGATGAGCATCGTGCAGCTACGAGCCCCCGACGACGAGCGCGGGCGCGTGATCGGCGCCTACACAATGTTCGGTCCAGGCATGATGACGTTCAGCGGTCTCAGCGTCGCGGTGCTCGGCTCCCTGTTCGGCCTCCGCGGATCTGTGCTCTTTGGCGGCACTGTGCTCACGCTCGGTGCAATCGTGCTCGGGTTCTTCATCCTGCGGCCGGGCCGCGCGGTGGAACCCGCTGACGAGCTCCCCGCTGCCGACAGCTAGATCAGTGCCTCGTCGAGGTCGACGAGCTGCCTGTCTTTGGATGCGAGCAGCTCGAGGTCTGCGTCAACCCGCGGCAGCACGTGCGTGATGAAGAACCGCGCCGTCGCCCGCTTTTCCGCGGCGAACGCCGGGGTGGCGTCACCGAGCGCCCCGAGCTGATCGAGGAACAACCAGGCGACGACGATGTCGCCCACCGCCTCCAGATAGTTGGCGGCGTTCGCGAGCGCTGTCGTCGGGTCGCCGTCGGCCCAGAGCTCGCGGGTGACACCCTCCACCCGATCGACTCTGGCTGCGACGAGCGCCGCAAGTTCGGGTTCAGTCGCCGCTAGCCTCTCGCACGTCTCGCGCATCCGGCCGATGAGATCGGCAAACCCCGACCCGCCGTGAAGCAGCACCTTGCGTCCGAGCAAGTCAAGCGCCTGGATCCCGTGGGTTCCCTCGTGAATCGGGTTCAGCCTGTTGTCGCGATAGAACTGCTCGACGGGAAAGTCGCGCACGTAGCCGCTGCCTCCAAGCACCTGAATCGCGATGTCGTTCGCCGCGAGGCCCCACTGCGACGACCAGCTCTTCGCGATGGGCGTGAGCACATCGAGTAGGAGCGCGAGCGCGGCGCTCCTGTGCGGATCGGTCTCGGCCTCGCTCTCGTCGAGGAGTTTGCCTGCGTAGAGGATCAGGGCCGTGCCGCCCTGCGCATATGCCTTCGCGAGCATAAGCATGCGCCTGACGTCAGGGTGCCTGATGATCGGCACTGCTGGGGCTGCGGCGTCCTTCGCGCCAATCTCTTTTCCCTGGATCCGCTCACGCGCATAGTCGCGGGCGTGTAGGAAACCCGTCGTCGCGAGTGCAACCGCGGAGGCGCCGACGCCGAGGCGTGCCTCGTTCATCATGAGGAACATGTAGTGCAGGCCGCGCCCCTCTTTCCCGATGAGGTACCCGACGGCCCCCGGTTCGTCGCCGACCGGAAACGCGCCCGAGCCGTAAGCGAGCGCGGTGTTCACCGTGCCGCGGTAGCCCATCTTGTGATTCACGCCGACGAGCGCCACATCGTTGCGCTCGGTGAGCGCGCCTGACTCACCGAGCCAGCGCGGCACGATGAAGAGCGAGAGGCCCTTCACGCCCGGGCCACCCGTCCGGGCGAGTACCAGGTGCACGATGTTCTCCGAGAGCTCGTGGTCGCCCGCCGAGATCCACATCTTGTCGCCACGCACCCTGTAACTGCCGTCGGCCGATCGAGTCGCGCCCGTAGTGAGGTCGCCAAGCGCGGAGCCGATGCCAGGCTCGGACAGGTTCATCGTGCCAAACCAGCTCCCCTCGAGCATGGGCGGCAGAAACTTTGACGCGAGTTCCTCTGAGGCGTGCTCGCGAATCAGGTTCGCTGCCGCCGTCGTGAGCAGTGCGTAGGAGACTGTTCCAACGTTCGCCGCCTGGAACCACATGAACGCTGCCCGGTAGACGACGGCCGGCACCTGAAAGCCACCGTGTGAGGCGTCCATCGTCGCGCCGAGAAACCCGGCCTCGGCGAAGGCACCCAGTGCGGCCTCAACCTCGGGGATGAGCTGCACCTTGCCGTCCACGAGCGCTGGCTCGTTGAGATCAGCCTTCCGGTTGTGGGGCGCGAAGTACTCCTCGGCGAGCTCTCGGGCGAGGCCGGTAAGGCCCTCGAACGTCTCGCGACTGTGCTCCGCGTAGCGCTCGAAGCGGCTCAGCGACTCGACATCGAGCCAGTCGTAGAGGCAAAAGTCGATTTCGGCCTGATCAAGAATCAGCGATTTCTTATGCTCCATGCCGCGCTCCGTCCACTGCAACCACTGCGTTACGCACCCACCCTACACAAAAGTAAAGTTGACGTCACTTTTATTTATGCGGAATGGTGACACGTGACGTGTGTGCACGCCGGGTACGATGTCTCGTGCCGTAAGTCGCGGCACACCCTCAACGAGTGAGAGCGGGCAACACATGGCGCAGCACCCGGGCGACAGCCAGGCCGATCAGGCCGCGACGCCAACGCCGCTTCCAGCGACACCGAAGGGGCGCGATACGCGGGCCCGAATCACGGCCGCTGCCGAGGCGCTGTTCGACGAGCGCGGCTACGCGAACGTGCGCATCGCAGACATTACCGCGCGGGCGGGTCTCACGACTGGCGCGTTCTACCGCTACTTCACCGACAAGCACGAGCTCACGCTCGAGCTGTTGCGCGACCTCACGGTCGAGGTCTTCGAGTTCATTCGGATACCGCTCGATGCGGCAAACCTCGTCGCCTCGGTCACCGAGTCGACGCAGAAGTACTTCGCGTTCTACGAACGCCACCGCGCGCTCTTCGGCGTCATCGTCGAGCTGTCACAGACAGACCCCGAGATCGCCGAGATCTGGACGTCGTCGAGGCGAGCGTTCTACGACAGAATCAGCGGTGCACTCTCGAGGGCATCGCTTTCGGCACACATCAGAGCCGACCTCGACCTCGCCCTCGCGGCAGAGATGCTCGGCAGCATGACTGAGTTCTACGCCTTTCAGCGATTCGTGCTGCGCGATCCAAGCGTCGCCGGCCGGCCTCTCGACGAGGCGAGCAAGACACTCGCAACGATCTGGCTTTCAGGCATCTCGACGGGCGGGTCATCCTAGGCGCGGAGCGCACTCAAGGCGTCCCACGCATAGTCACCGGTAACGCGTTGAAGGGAGACGATCAGAAGGTCGCCATCCACAATAAGAGTGTCGGTGTATTGGTGCGTCACAGATGGAGTCTGAGTAAACACTGCTTCGGCTGCCTCCGACTCCACCTCCTCATAAACTGATTCACGAAGCGCACTTAGCAACTCAGCTTTGGCTCCGTCATCAATGACCGCGACGGCAAGATAAGTCGACCCATCCGTCTGCGGGATCCCCCATCCGCAGTAGCGTTGTTGCGAAGCGGCCCGAAAAACAGAGGCAGTCACGGGCCCAAGCATCGGCATCACTATCGCGGCCGCGTCCTCCCCGTCGGGCATCTGCTCAAGGCGCGGTTCGTAACTCCTGACCAAATCGGGTGCCAGAATCTCGGCACAGTTAGACGGCAGAACGAAAGCCACGCCTGCGGCTTCATCCACACCTTCAACGCTCCCCGCTTCCGAGGGGGCAGGCGTTGTCGCAGAAGCTGCTTGTCGATCAACTGTTGTTTGCACCGGAGCTTCTGGGGCGCATGCAACGATTCCCAGTACCACCGCACATGCGGCAACTGACAGCCCTGCCGAGCGAACCGATCTCCCCATGACGCCAGCTTAACCAGGGCAGCGCTTTCAGCGCGATAGACGTTCTCGATCTGAACTCGGGCTTACGTCGCGTCAAAGCGTTCCCGCGCAGCCAGCACGTCCGACGCATGCTGGCGCGCCCAGGACTCGACCGCGAGGGCGACTGGGCGAAGGCTCTCCCCCGCACCGGTCAGACTGTAGACGACACGCGGCGGGATTTCGGCGAAGGCCTGCCGCTGCACGAGCCCGTCGCGCTCGAGCGCCTTCAGCGTTTGCGAGAGCATGCGCGGGGAGATGCCGGCGACACTCTGCGAGAGCTCCCCGTAGCGTGCGGGCCCGTCGGCGAGGGCGCCAATGATCAGCACAGTCCAGCGATCGCCGATCCGATCCACGAGTTGCCTGCTCGGGCAATTCGGGTCGTATGGGTCGAACTGGGGCTCGTTCATCTTGGCGCCCTCTCCGGTGAATCTAGTATGCGACGCCGAAGCGCTCGCGGCGATGCTCGCCGCGTTCGATCTCGTCGACGTAGGCAATAGCGTAGTCGGCACCCGAGATTGTCGACGACCCGTCGGGTGCGGTGAGGAGCACGTCGCCGCCAATGCGGAACTCACCTGTGCGCTCACCCGGGTTCCACGACCCAAACTCTGCGGCGGGGCTGACGTAGAACCAGTCGAGCTCGGCGGGGGCTTCGCGGAGCGAATCGAGGATCGCACCGTGTGCCTGCGCCTCGGGCAGGTACGCCTCTGGGAAATCAGGAGTATCGAACACCCTCGGGCCGTTCTCGCCAACTCGAAGTGAGCCGGCGCCTCCAACAAAGCTCAGTGTTGCCCCGTGCGCGACCGCGCTCGCGCTCAGATGCGGAAGGGCGGTTGCCAGCGGGGGCTCGCCCTGAGCGTGCAGCGCAACAACGAGGTGATCGGCGCCTGCTGCGACTTCCTCGACGAGCTGCGCATCGAAGATCGACCCCGCGCGGACAGCGACCGCAGCCGCCTCACCGTCGGCGCCTCGCGAGACTCCGAGCACGTCATGCCCGCGCTCGGCAAGCTCGCGCGTGATGGCTCCGCCTGCGTACCCCGAGTACCCAAACACTACAACTCTTGACATTGCTTCCCTTTCATCGTGCTTACTATCGAAAGTATAGTTACTTTTGAATCTATAGTTCTGGCAGTTTCCTGAGACCACTGAATATGGTGGGCGCCGCACGCAATCATCGCCACGGGGAAGAATTTCGATGACACAGTGAGCGCATTGGGTCTACATTTAGCTTCACGGCGCGAGTGCACAGTCAAGACACTGAGCGTGCAGCGCCCTGACTCGAGGGAGAGCGATGAAGCTCGACATTGCACACGTCGCACAGCGCGCAGCAACCGGGCTCCTGCCTGAAGACTCACGGGTTGACGCGCTCATCGCCGACGCGTTTGCACACGCTGCGGCCCACTCTGAGGGTGCTGTCGCGGACTACATCCCTGCCCTCGCGAGCGCCGACCCTAGCCTCTTCGGCCTGAGCCTCGTTGACGTGCATGGTGAGGCTCACGAGGCCGGCGACTCGGGGGTCGAGTTCTCAATACAGTCGATCTCGAAGGCGTTCGTGTACGCCCTGTTGTGCGACGAAGTCGGCCATGAAGAAGCGCTCGCGACAGTCGGAGTCAATAACACAGGATTGCCGTTCAACTCGGTCGTTGCCATTGAGCTCAACGACGGGCACCCGCGAAACCCGATGGTGAATGCCGGCGCGCTCGCCACAACCGCCCTCATTCCGGGTGCCGACGCAGAAGCACGGTGGCTCACGATTCAGCACGGCCTGTCCCGGTTCGCGGGCAGGCGGCTCGAGCTCGACGAGGCCGTCTACCAGTCTGAGATGGCGGCGAATCAGCGAAACGCGGCCATCGCGCAGCTCCTCGAGAGCTACGGTCGTATCAGGCAAGATCCCGCCGAGGTTGTCGATGTCTACACGAGACAATGCTCGATCCTGGTGAGCGCGCACGACCTCGCGGTGATGGGTGCAACTCTGGCCGACGGCGGCGTCAATCCTGTCACTGGCGAACGCGTCGTGTCGGCAGAGGTCGCCCGCGACACGCTCGCAGTCATGACTGCGTCAGGGATGTACGAGAACTCCGGTGAATGGCTCTTCGAGATCGGCCTCCCCGGCAAGTCGGGTGTCGCTGGCGGAATCGTGTGCGTCGCACCGGGCAAGGGCGGCATCGCAACGTTCTCGCCACCGCTCGACGCCGCAGGCAACAGCGTCCGCGGCCAGATCGCCACCGCATACCTCTCTCGCGCGCTTGGGCTCAACCTCTTCGCGTCTGCTTCTCACTTCACACCGAAGGAGTAACACAATGTCAGCACCCGCAGCACACACCCCCGCCCACGCTGCCCCCGACGACGCCACCCAGGGGCTCCCCGACTCGCAGCTGGCGGACGCACCCGACGAGCGGAGTTCGTGGGTGCCCATGATCGGGCTCTTCCTTGCCCAGATCCTCATGTCGTACAACGTCGCGGCGCTCCCCGTCACGCTCGGCGGCATGGTGAGCGACTTTGGCGTGCCCGCGACCGACGTGAGCACCGCCATCGTGACGTACGGTCTCGTCGTCGCCGCGCTCGTCATGGTCGGCGCGAAGATCGGGCAGCGGGTCGGTTGGGTGACAATGTTCAGGATCGTGGTTGCGGTCTTCGCGGCGTCGGCACTCACAATGATTCTCGCGCCGAGCGTCGGCTGGGTGATTCTTGCGCAGGCCCTCGCCGGTGCGTCCGCCGCGATCATCGTGCCAAGCCTTGTCGCGCTCATCGCCGAGAACTACAGGGGCGCACAGCAGGCGACAGCCATTGGCTCCCTCGGCTCGGCACGCGCGCTCGCCGGAGTGACAGCGTTTCTGCTCGGCGGCACCCTCGCCACGTTCGTCGGGTGGCGGCCGGTATTCGGCGTGGTGCTGCTCATCGCCGTCGTGGTGTTCGCGCTGAGTTTCAGACTGCGGTCTGACCGCGGCGACGCGCGTATCGCCGTCGACGTTGTCGGCGCGCTACTCATCGGCGCTGGCATCGTCTCGCTCACTCTCGGTGTGAACAACCTCAACCGGTGGGGCCTCGTCCGCGCAACTGACGACGCACCGATGTCGATCCTCGGCCTCTCCCCCGCGCCCGTGCTCATCGTGGCGGGAATCATGTTCGTGCAGGGGTTCTTCGTCTGGACCCGGCGACGCACGAGCCTTGGGAGGGAACCCCTCGTAAGTCTCGCGGTGTTTGGGTCGCATCGTGAGCGCGCTGCGATCTACGCAATGTTTATCGTGGTTGCCCTCGAGGCGGCCCTGAACTTCACGGTTCCGCTATACATCCAGATCGTTCAGGGTCGCACCCCGTTCGACACCTCGCTCGCGATGCTTCCGTTCAACCTCACGGTGTTCGTCACAGCGACCCTCGTCGTCAGGTTCTACACGAGGTTCTCGCCGCGCACAATCGGGGTGTTCTCGTTCGTGCTCACCACGGTCGCCCTCGCCTGGCTCGCGCTCGTCGTCACGAACAACTGGGAGACCCTCCCCACGATCCTCGGCCTGTTTGTCTTCGGCGTCGGGCAGGGCGCCCTCGTGACGCTCGTCTTCAACGTGCTCGTCACCGCGGCGCCGAAGGAGCTCGCGGGCGACGTCGGCTCGGTGCGCGGCACGACCCAGAACCTCGCGAGCGCGGTGGGCACGGCCGTGGCGGGTGCACTGCTCGTCGGGATACTGAGCGCGAACGTGACCGCAGCGATCGCGAGCAACGTCGAGCTCACCCCCGAGCTCGTGGCGCAGGCAGACATCGACTCACGAACATTCGTGCCGAACGACCAACTCGCTGCCGCACTCGAGAGCACCGATGCGACGGATGCGCAGGTCGAGGCATTCATCGAGGTCAACGAGCAGTCACGGCTGCAGGCGCTGAAGCTCGGTCTGCTCATCCTCGCCGGCGTGAGCGCCATCGCGATCGTGCCGGCGAGCCGCCTCCCTAACGTGAAACGTCACGAGGTGCCCGACCCGAGCCCGACAGACAACTAGCGCGGAGGCGAGGTGCGGGTCAGCGGGCCAGTCGCCCGCGGTTAGATCTGCACCTCTCCGCCCTCGACAGCGACGACCCCGCCTGCGACGACAAGTTCGCGGCGCGGGCTGCGCATGAGCGCGTCCTGTGGGTTCTCGGCGTCAAGCAGCACGATGTCGGCACGGGCTCCTACAGCAATGTCGTGGGTAACCGCACCGACAAATCCACCCGCCCGACTCGACGCAACCTCGACCGCGTACTCCAGTTCGGCGTCGCTTCGCAGTCCGTGAAGCCTCGCGAAGTTCTGCGCGATCCTGAGCATGTCGCCGTCACCGTAGGGCGACCACAGGTCGCGAATCCCGTCTGTGCCAAGGCCGAACCTCAGGTTCTCAGCCCGCATCTGCGCGAGCGGAAGCGGGGCCGAGCCAACAGGGGCCACTGTCGTCCAGGTGATCCCAGCGCTTGCGAGTTCCGTCACCGTCCGCTCAACCCTGTCTGCCTGCAGGGTGCCCAGCGCGAACCCGTGCGACACGTTCACCCGCCCTTCGCGGGAGAACTCTCGCGTGCGGTCGATGATGAGCTCGTACTCGAACCAGCCGAGCGACCCTTCATCGTGGAGGTGGATGTCGATGCCGCAGTCACGATCGGCGGCGATGCGAAACAGCTCGTCGAGCTGGCCCGCAGGGTCACGGTCGATCGCCGCCGGGTCGAGGCCTCCGATGTGCGCGACCCCGTTCGCCGCAGCCGCGTCGAGCAGGTCGCGCACGCCCGGCCGCCGGAGCACTCCGTCCTGCGGGAACGCGACGATCTCGACGTCGACGGCTCCGCCGAGCACGTCGACCGCCCGCTGCACGGTCTCGATGCCCCGGAGCCCTGTGCCGAGGTCAACATCGACGTGTGTGCGAACCCGCGTTGTGCCGTGCCTGAGGAACTCACGAAGCACGAGCACTGTCGAGTCGAGGCTGGGAATTCCCAGGCTGTCGCGTTCTGCACGTTCGTGGGCGATGCGGCCCTGGGTGCCCGCTTCTCCGCCGTACGAGACCCACGGTTTGCCCCACCAGCTCTTGTCGATGTGCGCGTGGGCGTTCACAAACCCCGGCAGGGCGAGAAGCCCTCGTCCGTCGATGGTGCGCGCTTCGCTACCAGTCGAGCTCTCAACCACGCCGGTGATCGTGTCGCCCGAGATTTCGATATCGACGGGAGCGCCGCCCCAGGGGCGGACCTGAGTGAGTACGAGATCCATGCACCGATGGTATACCAAATTCGACGCGGGGGCGACCCCTCACTGCGCCCGATATCGCCGGCGGGCCACCCCAGCTACACGCGAGTGGCCCGCGGGTCGACATCCCGCGCGGACGACCCATCGAGATCCGTCTCGCCGGGCTCGCTCTGGCGCTGCGGCAGCCCGTCGTCCTCCGCCCCGGTCTGGTCCGCCTTCCCGGTGCCTGCCCGGCGCTCTGGATTCCACAGAAACGCGACGGTCACCGCAAGTCCAAACACGACAATTCCAGTAATGCCGAACGGCGTTCTGAAGACGCCAGCGACGTACCCGGCCCCCGGGATCGTTCCAACGATCTTCCCCACCGTGCGCACCGTATACGGTTGCGGGTCATCAGCCGCGTTCGCGTCGCCCCGCATCGTGATCTCCCAATTCTTAAACTGCTGCTCGATCGAAGTCACGCGGTGCGTGACGAGACCGGCGTCGTTCGGTCGCTGGACAGTCACGATGTCTCCGACGGCGATCTCGGCCACTGAGACCTCCTTCGCCATGAGCAAAGCACCTGTCGGGATCGTCGGCTCCATCGAACCAGACACAACGATCTGCGGCTTCAGACCGAATGCCAGCGAGGCGCCGAAAACGAGAATACAGAAGGCCCCAACGAGCGCGGCAACTGTCAGGATCGCCGAGCGAATCCGTACCATCATATGTGTCTACTTTCCCCTCAATTCGGGCGATGTCACCCGTGGGTGCGCCTGGCGGCGCACCCCGCTACTTCGATTGCGCGGCAAATCGAACACGAAGCGCTGTTTGGCCGCCGTTGTAGTCGGCGGTTTCGGCTGCGTCGACGTAGTGCAGGAACACCTCGATTGTGCGTTCAGCACCGGCAGCACCAGCCACGTATGCGTCTCCCTGTTCGAGCGCATCGGCTCCGCGTGCGGCGAGCTCGCCCACGGCGGCCGCGGCCTGCGCGAGCGGCACTCCGTCTTGCGGGGCTTCAGGGTCGCCGAATATCACGTCGCCCGAGTCTGAATCTACTGCCGAGAATCGGATGAACTTCGTAATGTTTGGCGCGCTTCCGACCGCGCCGTCGCCGATTGCCTCCACGACAAGACTCAGTTCACCAGTGTAGGTCTTGGAATTATTGAACACTGGCACTGCCGCCGAAATGGTGCGGCCAGGCACGAAGCTCTCGGCGTTTGGGATCGGCCAGTCGATACCGGCATCATCGTCAGCCTGTTGGACGGTTCCGTCGGCATCGACGAGGGCGATATCAAACTTGGATGACGAGCCGATACCCTCGCCGCCACCGCCAAGGTTCACGTTCGCGAAGTCAGAGTACGTCGCCCAGGTCAACAGCGCACCGCCGCCAAGCAGCACCCCGCCAGCAAGCGCCACCCTGACGAGGCCCTTAGGTGTAGGGCGCCGGCTGGCCATGTGCGCACCGCGTTCAGTTGCGGCGTGACGGAACGGTTTCATGATCTTCCCTTGCCTGAATCGATAACTTGATTACCTGGACTCTCCCGGAGGGAGCATGCGGCCGTGCACATCAGTACACCTCCGTCACGCGGATGCCGGGAAGCACGAGCGGAGTGAACGTTGCCCGCCGCTCGGTCGAGCCAGAAATGGCTCCCTCACTCGTCGACCCCCACCCGATAAGCACGGAGTCGGCTCGCGTGGCGTAACTCGTGTCGCGCGAGCCACCCACGGCGATAATGTCCCGCAGCGGCAGGCGGATCGGCGCTGTCGCATCGGTCTGGCCCTGCCCCGTCTGCCCGTTCGGCCGGATATTGCCGGAGGCTTGCCACGACGCGTTGTCTCCCCAGCCCCACACGGTGCCTGTCTCGTCGAGCGCCGTGAAGTGATAGTTGCCAGCCGATATCTGGTGGACAGCGGCGGGGAGCTCGACCTGTTTGATCTCGCGCGCCTCAGCCGTGTTGCTCGCAGGTCGGCCAATCTGCCCCTCGGCTCGGTTACCGAACGTGTAGACCTCGCCGGCCGCGGTGATGAGCGCCCCCGCCTGCCTGCTCGACGTGATCGTCTGGATACCGCAGGTGTCGGCCGGGTCATCAACCGCGATCGCGGGCCCCTCGCACCCCACAGCAAACGGGGCCATCTGCGTGACCAGCTCGGGCGTCGGGTTGTTGACGACCGTTGCCGCACCGTTTTCACCCTGATAACTCCGGCCCCACCAGTAGACCTCGTTATCGCGGGTCACTACCCATGTGAGCCGCTGCCCCACATGCATCGAGTGCGCGTTGTCCATCACGAGGTACGGTGCGTCCGGGCCACGCGACTCGCTCGTCGATCCGTTGCCTGCCTGACCGTACTGCCCGGAACCCCAGGTGTAGACCTTGCCGCTCTCAGTCAATGCCGCCATCGTTGCGCGCATCGACCCGAGGTCGATGACCCGCTCGTTGTCTGGGAACTCAACCTTCTGCGGGGTCGCCCGATAGTCGCGGCTGCCTGTCGTAGAGCCGATGCCGAGCCGCCCGAGCTTGTTCGAACCCCAGGTGTACACCTCGCCCTGCTCTGTGAGCGCGCCGAATGTCCCATAGGTTTCGCCCAGGTCGGAGGCGCCGACGACCTTCGTCACGTCGCGCAGACCGAACACCGGTTTCGGGCTCTCATCGCTGACCGTCTCCTGCCCGTTTCCGCTCATACCGTAGCCCTTGTACCCCCACACCCACACATAACCGCCCGAGAGCGCGGCCGAAGTCGCAGTGAACTGCGACGAGACTGCGAGGTAGACAGCCGGGGCGGTGTACGTGGTTTCGACGGCAGTCGCCGAGTCGGTGTACGCGGCCGCAGTTGGATCGCTGAGAATGACCCCGCCGGTGGCAGTCGCTGCGACAGCAACCACCGCCGCCGCACCGACAGCCCGCACGATCTTCGCGGTTCGCCGGTTCATGATTGCCTCCCCTGATCTTCAGCCTGACTGCGCGCGCGACGTGCGACGAGAATCCCGCCTGCAGTGAGCGCGGCTGCTGCGACGCCCCAGACCCACGGGCTCGTCCCGCCGGTCTCGGCAACCGAGCCGCCGCCGGGACCAACCTCTTGGCGGGCCGAGGCGATCTCAATCGTGAATTTCCCAGAAGCACCCTGGTACTCGTTACCCGCGGCGCGCGGCAACGAGATCTCGCCGGTGACTCTGAGTTCTCCGGCCGCCGGCAGCACCGCCAACGGCACGTGTGCGTCGCCTACGAGATCCTGCACGGGACCCGCCAGAACCGGGGAGCCGGAATCGACACCGATCGCAACTTCACCGGGGTCTGCCCCGGCGAACAGCGGGCCCTCGGCGTCCGAGAGCCGCACGAACACCTCTGCCTCGTTACCGGTCGCGTTCCCCACATTGAACGCCCAGTCCGAGTGTTCGCCGGGCGCCGGTGCCTCCACCGTGATGACCCGTTCCTCGAGCACGAACAGCTCGGGGTCTCTGGGCGTGACGGCTCCCGCTGCGGCCTGACCGATCAGCGTGAGCGCACCCGCACAGGCAACGGCGGCAGAGCACCGCACAGCTGCATACCTCATGACGAGACTCCTTCGATGTGGAATCCGATTCTCGTGTCCTTACCGAAGTAGTACGGAGTTCCAAGGTCTGACTGGTACGCGAGCTGCAGCACTACCGTGCGATCCTCCCCTGCTGGCCACGCATCGAGTGTCATGGTGAGATCCGCTGCAGCGACCTGGTCCGCCACCAAGACCCCGTTGGTGTCCCATGCCGAAACGAGCAAGACTTCAAAGGGGTCGCGTTGCACCCCGTCGTCGTCAGGGGGCGGGGGCGGAAGGAGCGAGGTGAGGTGCAACGTCACCGTCCCGCTCTCTGAGGTGCCCGCGTTTCTGAGGGTGAGCTCAGTGCGGTGTAGCGGCTCGCTGCCGATTTCGTTGATTGGCGGGGCGTCAGTCACGTCGAGTTCGAAGGGTTCGGGGTTGCCCTGCTGCGTGGTTCCGTCGCCGTCGGCAAACGCGATGTCGTAGGTCGCTCCAGCAGGTGCGAAATTCACCGTTGCTTGATCGAGGTAGGCGGCGGCTGTCGCAGCCACCCCGGCACCCAGAAGCGCTCCGGCAGCGATCAGCACCCGGAGTTTGCCAGTGCGGCCCGCTCCCTGGGCTGCAGGAGTGTTACTTTCCACTTTCGCTCACCGCCTTGAAACCAAATTGGATCTGTGTACTTGCTTGCTGCCACCGGTCGTCGACGTCGCGCGGTAACGAGATCGCCACGTCAATCTCGCGGACTTCGCCAGGTTCGAGCGGTATCGGCCACGTGTATGTGCGGTCAGCAGCGGTGCCTGATCCCGCGGTGCGAAAAAATGTCGCACCGTCGGCAGCAAGCTCAAATTCGAGCTGGTCGAAGAGTTCCAGGTACCGGCCCGTCGCCGGGTCGGTTGCGTTTCCCTGCGGGTCAGGATCGCTGAGTTCGAGCTCGAGCCCACCGGCGATCCGTGGACTCGCATTTTGCACGGCGATTCGAACGTGCTTCGTCCCGCCGGGCGGCAGCTCAGTCGAACCGCCGAGGTCAATGAGGAAGGGTTCGTCGTCTCCCTGCGCCCAGTCAGCGTCCGCTGGTCGCCACCCAGGCTCGACACTTCCCGCCACAACAATGTCGAAGGTGTTCTGCGAGCCGTCTACCTGAGCTTCGAGGTCGGCGAAATCTGTGAAGAATGCGGTTGTCATGAGCGCAGTCACGCCCAGCAGGCCGCCGCCTGCCACGACGAGACGCGCTCTGTCTGCGCGTCGGGAACTCACGGTCATCGGGATCGCCTCTCGCTCGCATGGGAAAGTGGTGCGTCCCGGCCCGGACGGTCTTTCGTCCGGGCCGGGAGAGGAAGCTAGTTGGAGGATTCGGCCTCAAACTGCGCTTGCACGAAGGCACTCTTTCCCTGCAGGGCGTTGTTGGCTGCAGCGCTGCCCTGGTCAAGCAGCGTCACGGCAACCTTCACGTTGCTCTCGTCCGCAGCCGCAATCTGGGTGAGGCTCAGCGCGTTGACTGCTGCCTGAGTCGCATTGGTCGCGACATCTGTGCCGTCAACGGTGATCGTGTAGCGAAGCTGCGCTGCGTAGTCAGCGTCGGAAGTCTTGCCAGGCACGTCGCCGAGCGTCAGCGAGAGATCGGCTGACAGCTTAGGGCTGTCGTTGAGCACTGGGATGTCAACGAAGATCGTGTCTCCGGGAGTGATGGTGTCTGCGCCGGTGAGTGCGATGTCGACGCCCTCAGCGGTGTCGGCTTCCTGCCAGGTGCCGGGAACGGGCACGCCGTCAGCGTCGGTGCCGACAACCATGATGTTGAAGGTGTTGTCGCCGCCGCCGATACCGCCACCGGTCCCATTGCCCAGGTTCAGATTCGCGAAATCAGTGAATGCAGCTGCAACGGCGAGCGCGCCGACCCCCAGCAGCGAGCCCGCTGCGATGAGTACTCGTTTCCGCCCCGACTTCTGGTTTACCTTGGTCATTGCTTCTCCTCTTTCAGTACGCGGCCACCGCAAGTGCAAGGTGCACCTCGAGATTCCTGACATGGGGCGCACGGCGTGTGCGACCCATGTAGAAGGCCACGACCGAAGCTAGGTGAGCGAGCATCACGGTTTCAATGGGTCGGGGAACCGATGGCGTAGATCTGAGTAAGGCCTACCCTGCATTTGAGTGAACCAGCATTCACATCTGTGCAAAACAGTGCTTCAACTGGTACCACCCAAGCAAGTGCTCTCAATCGCCCAAATGGTCCAGATGGGCGCCCGAAATCGCCATGCACGCGGGCGCATACGAGGCCCACAACCGGCAGATCGGACCCCCGCCAGGCTGGCCTTCTCGGGTCCACGCGCGTGCGCGACCCGCAGCCCGCGACCCGCGGCTAAAGAGACGACGTGCTCGCTACGGTTCTCGTCGAGCACCCGTGGCTCACCCACTCAGCGCTGGCAGTGTGTTCATCGTCGCCAGCCCGATCCTCGATCGGGGCGCTCATTGGGGCGGCTATCGCGCTGCTCGCGATCACGCTTCACACGCGCCTCCAGACTGACGCCATCCGCTCGATGGACACGACGCGGGCGTCAAGTCGATCATCTACACGATCTACACGCCATCGATGCCCGACTCCGCCGCCACGCTCGGCGATGCGGCGGAGGGCATCGTCTGGGCGACAGTGTCAGGCACCTACGGAGACGTTGTCGGCAAAGTCTTCGCTCGCGCATTTACCGCGGCGTACGGCGAGGGGCCCGGCTATTCACAGGCCGGCCTCGGCTACGACCTCGCCCACATCCTCATTTCTGCGTGGCAGCACACCGCCGACCCGAGCGACGTCGCGGGCACGCTTGCAGTGCTCCGGTCGACGAGGTACCGCGGAGTGAACGGGAGCTACACCTTCGGCACGGACGGGCAGTCGACTGTCGCCTACCCCGAGGAGACGAGCGACCCGTCGATCGGCAATGCGCGCCTCGTCTTCCAAATTCAAGACGGCGAGCACGTACGCCTCGGCTCGCCGCCATACGGCGACGGTGTGTTCCGCAGGCCGCAGCGCTAGCAACAGCAAGCTCGAATTCAACGAAAAGAAACCACTCAACGTGCGATTGTTGCTCAAATGGGCTACCGTAATGTAACCCATGCACTACCTCACATCACTCAACAACGAAGTTGGCGATTCACATGCAGCGAAAAACCCTCAATGCTCGTACCCTCACTGCAGTTCTCCCAAGCTCAGCGGCCGGGGCCCAGAACCCAGCCACAAACGACGCCTCAATAGACGATATCCCTCCAGCTTTTCAATCTGCGAGGACACCGTCTGGCAACACTGAAGTGTGATTCCCCCATGACCTTTGGCAGCTTCAACTGGTTCTTTCTCGCAGTCACGGGGGTGGTAATCAGTGTGATTCTCCTTGGAGCAACCGGAAGAATTCGCAGAAACAGATACGTCGGAGTCAGAACTCGCCATACACTCAAAAGCGATGAAGGTTGGATAGCAGGACACCGCGCGATTGTTGGCCCAACGCTGATTCTCCTTCTCCCAACAGCGATCATACTTATTGGCTCAGCTGCAACTTCTTCGAAGGTGCGAAGTGCGCTTGTGGCCTTGTCGGCCGCACTGATAATCGCTACGGCGCTCATTGGTTCAGTGACAGCAGAGAGAGCAGCCAAAAGACTCAGCACAAAACGTCGCCCGGCTGAGGAGAATAACGACAAGTAGCGCGTTCACCCGCGGTTGCACGGGTGAACGCATCCCCAGGTTCAAGACGGCGAGCACGTACGCCTCGGCCCGCCGCCATACGGCGATGGTGTGTTCCGCAGGCCGCAGCGCTAGCTTTGTCGAGATCGTTTCGGGACCCTGGTGCCATCTAGCTAGCTTTCGTCGCGCTAATGAACTACGGTAGTTCGCAATCACAAGTCCATGTGATCACATGTCACGAGGTGACTCAATGGAAAACACGAACACGGCGGAGTTCTCACCGGTCAAAACTGCGGGCGCTATCGCTTCAGGAGCCCTTGTCGGCTTCCTGCTGGTCGCAGCCAACGGCCTGTTCGCACTCCAGCGATACGGTAGCCAATTGGGGGCGGTCATGGACCCCTGGTCCAACAGCGTCGCGGCAGCTACCGACCCACACGGGTCGCCCTTCGCGGTGGCTGGCGCAGCAGCGTTGGGAGCTCTAGCCATTGGGAGCATCCTTCTCCCCAGAGCCAAGCGCTCGTTCACCACGACCTACGCATGGAGCCTTGTCGCGTCAGGCGTAGTCTCGGTATCGATCGGGGTAGTGCTCGCATCGCACCTGGGCCTGCAGTACGAGCTTGAAGCAGGTGATGGCCCCTCCGCCGGTATCCGGGGGTGGCTCGAGTATGGGAGCGCCGAACCAGCCGTCTACGTCGTGCTGTTCACGGCCACGGCGGTCGCTCTGCTCGGGCACGCGCAGAGCGAGAAGCGCCCAGCAGAGACTGGGCCTCTGAGCGATTTGAGCTGAGCCACCGCAATCACGCCGCTCAACACAGATGGGGTGCGGGCCGAAGCCCGCACCCCATCTGTGCACTATCCGGTAGGCGTTATACCGACACGAAGTAGAGCCGCTTGTTGGCGAACTCACCGATGCCGACGGGGCCCATCTCGCGGCCGAAGCCAGAGCGCTTGACGCCGCCGAACGGGATCTCGGCTGCCTCAGCCGCGATGATGTTCACGTGCGCCATGCCGACCTCGAGCTTCGAGGCGACGCGCGCAGCACGCGCCTCGTCGGTCGAGAACACCGAACCACCGAGACCGAGCGCGCAGTCGTTTGCGAGCTCGAGTGCCTCTTCGTCGCTGTGCACCTTGTACACGGTCGCGACGGGCCCGAAGATCTCTTCCTGGTACGACGCGGAGTCGCGCGGCACACCCGTGAGCACTGCCGGCGAGTAGTAGGCGCCGGGGCCGTCCGAGAGCACGCCACCGGCCTCGAGGGTCGCGCCCTCTGCGATTGCCTGCTGCACCTGTGCGTTGACTGTCTCGGCCGCCGCACGGGTCGAGAGCGGAGCGTACTCCCCCTCACCCAGGTTCAGCTGGTCTCCCGGCTTCAGCCCCTCGGCGAGCTTCTTCAGTTCGGCAACGAACTCGTCGTAGATGTCTGCCATCACGATCATGCGCTTGTTCGAGTTGCAGACCTGGCCGCCGTTGTAGGTGCGGAACTCCCAGGCTGTCTTCGCGATCTCAGCGACGTTGTCGCTGTCGAGCACGACCATCGGGTCGATGCCGCCGAGCTCAAGCACAGCCTTCTTGAGGTGAGTGCCAGCCTGCGCGCCGATGATGGCGCCTGCGCGCTCGGAGCCCGTCAGCGAGACACCCTGCACGCGCGGGTCAGCGATCATCGTCGCGATCTGGTCGTGCGAGGTGAACAGCGCCTGGTAGCCGCCGACAGGAACACCAGCCTGCTCCATGATCTCCTGGATCACGAGGTTCGACTTCGCACAGATGTCTGCATGCTTCAGCATGATGGTGTTGCCGAGCACAAGGTTGGGCGCCGCGAAACGAGCAACCTGGTAGTACGGGAAGTTCCAGGGCATGACACCGAGCAGCACACCGATCGGCAGGTGCTCCATCACGGCCTTGCCGGGGATAGTGCTCGGGATCTCGTAGTCGGTGATGAGGCCCGGCCCGTAGACCGCGTAGTACTCGATGATGTCTGTCGCGAAATCGACCTCGTCGAGGCTCTCGGCGATCGACTTGCCCATTTCGAGGGCGATGATCTCAGCGAGTTCCTCACGGCGCTCAGCAAAGATCTCGGCGACTCGCTTGACGACTGCGGCGCGCTCCTGTACGCTTCGCTCGCGCCACTCGCGGTAGACGGAATCGGCGGCGGCGAGCTGCTGCTCGACCTGCGCGTCGGTCGCGGATTCGAAGCTCTCGATAATCTCACCCGTTGCGGGGTTTTGCACTCGATACTTCGCCATGGATATCGGTTTCCTGTCTGCACTCCCGTGCAATTGAACGGCACCCAATGGATATGCCATTACTGTGGTTGATCGCATCACCAACCGGCGCGGTTGCCCGGCTACTCCGGCGGTCAAGCGGATCCATTCTATCGGTGGCTGCCAGGGAAACCACTGGTCTCGCACACCACTGCAGCACAGCGCACACCTGTGCCGGTCTGCCGACGCCCGGGTTACCGAGGCGGAAGTATCCAGCGCGGTATCCCGACACCGCTTACGACAATCGCGGCCACGGTGAACGGGACCATGCCGAGCGCGAGCATCGAGAGACCGGTACTTCCAGCGAACTCAACAACTTGGTGGCTCAGCACAAGCTGGGTTCCGGTTTGGAATGCCGTGTGAAACCCGACGGACATCCATATGGATCCAGTGAGCATTCGCAAGTATCCGAACCCGATTCCCATCGCCAGAAACAGCGAGAGATCAGTCGGGTCCCAGCCCTGGCGGATCACCCCGGCAAAGAGCACAAACGCCACGGCCTGGGCGACAACGGTGCCCCAACCACGAGTAATTCTGCCGAGTGCGGTCGTCACGTAGCCGCGAAAGACAGCTTCCTCAGGGATCGCTTCCGTGACGAGTACGGCTACGAGCACAAGTCCGAGTGTCTGCCAGAGCTCTGCCGCGGGAGCCGTTACGCGGAGCGGGCTTCCTCGGAGCGCTAGCACGCCAAATGTCCCGGCCGCGGGAACGGCCCACAGGAGCGCTCCCCAGACCGCGAGCCGCCACCCGCCGCGCATCGAGGGAAGCCCTACATCTGCAATCCGCGTGCCGTCGGCGCACCGCGCCAACAGTGCGATCACCAGGAGAGTTACGGAGCTCAGCGCGATACCCGCACCGATCCTGATCGCAAGCGTCGCCGGGTCAGACAGATTCTCGTGTGGTGGCACTACGACTGTCACAACAGCTAGCCCAACCCACAGCGGGAGCACCGCCGCTGCCACACGCCACGCGGCACCGACGCCGCGACGGGCAGACCCCTCCTGGCGTGGTGTCACGGAGCTACTCCTTGGCGGCGCTGCAGCGGTTACTCACTTCACTCTAGCCGCCACTGGCGCGCCAACTCACTTACGAGTTTGGATCAATCGGGTTGAATTCGTGCCGCTCGGCGTCGGGCTCAGTCTCCATCGTCGGGTAGTCGTACTCGCCGCGCAGCCTGCCGATCGCGTCGCGGAATTGCGCTTCGAGCGCGCTCACCGCTGTCTGCGTGTTTCCGAGCTCAAGGCCCGAGAGCAGGGCTTCGTAGGTTGGCGAGACCGATAGGCGAACTGCGAACCCATCATCCGCGCTGAAACTCGCGAGGCGGGTCTCCATCACCAGCGTTGACATCATCCGGGACAGTCGGTAGCTGCCGGCGAAGTCGACGAGTAATTGATGAAATGCCAGGTCGGCGTTTCCGATCTCGAATGCGTCCTCGCCCAGCTCGGTGGCCTGCGCAAACACTTCGAACGAGCCGCGTAATGCGCTCAGCACTTCGGCGTTTCGCGATTCCGCAATCGCCAACACTGCGCGGGATTCGACGGCGAGACGCGCGTCGTACACGTCGTCAATCGCGTCGCCCACGATTCGGGTGACACGCAGTCCGCGGCCTGGTGAAGCGGTCAGGATTCCCTCCTGCACCAGCCGCTGGGCGGCCTCTCTGAAGGGTGCTCGGCTGACGCCAAGTTGGGAGGAGATCTCGACCTCACGAACTGGAGCACCAACCGGCAGCCCGCCGGTGAAGATCGCCTGGCGCAGCTCACGGGCAATCAGGTCGACCGTTGAGCTTCGGGCGAGCGGCGCCATCTGGCGCGGCAAGCTGGTGTGACTCAGACCTAACATGCTGGGGCTCCGTTCACGCGGTCGGCTCCACGTAGGCATCGCCCCGCGGGGTGCAACGATTCTTGCTCTTTGTCGACAATCTTACACTCTGAGTATCTTTCAGTCTGCGATCTGCATAAGCTCGCTGAGGTCAGCCCCTGGCACAGGCAGTGCCGGGCCTTTCGACAGGAAACGGGGACCAATGACCAGCTTCAAACACCGCCTTCGCACTCGCACCGCCATCTCAGCTGTGCTCGCGGGGAGTGCGGCGCTGCTCCTCGGAGCGTGCAGCACGAGCTCCACACCAACAGCCGACGGCAACACGCTTGAACGCCTCCAGGAGGACGGCTCCATCACACTCGCGATCGCCGACGAGCGCCCCTACTCTTGGGTAGACGAGAACGGCGAGCCGACCGGTGCCACCATCGCTATGCACAAAGAGATCTTCGCAGGCCTCGGCATAGCCAACGTCGAGGTCGTCGAAGTCGACTGGAACTCGCTCATCCCTGGCTTAAACGCTGGCCGCTTCGACGCCATCAGCGCCGGCATGTCCATCCTGCCCGACCGCTGTGAACAGGCCGCATTCAGCGACCCAGAGATCATGTATACGACGGCCCTCGCTGTCCCGAAGGGCAACCCAGAGCAGCTCACCGATCTCGACTCGATCGCCGCCCGCAATGGCGAGGTTACCCTCGCGGTGCTCGGTGGAGCGGTCGAAGCCGACTACGCCCGAGAGCTCGGTATCGCAAACACCCTGCAGGTCGACAACGCGCAGGCCGGCATCGAGGCGGTGCAGAACGGCCGCGCCGATGCGTTCACGCTCACTGCGGTGTCGTTGAACTGGATGGCTGAGAACCGTGACGACATCGAAGTGACCGGCGCGTTCGTGCAGTCAATCGACGGCGTCGAGCAGATTGGCGCTGGCGGAACCGTGTTCCGCAAGGCTGATTCAGAACTCCTTGAGGCCTATAACGAGCAACTCGCGAAGATCACCGGCGATGAGGCCTCCTACCTCTCGCTCGTGGAAGACTTCGGCTTCACCGCGGAGAATCTGCCGCCCACGAGCCTGACGACCGCGCAGCTCTGCTCGGGCGAACTGGACTAGCGGGGCGCAAAGGTCGTGGGGGAGGATTTTGAAGCACTCTGGCGAGCCTGGCCGCGCGTCATGGAGGGGCTCGGCATTACTGTCACGCTCACCATCGGCGGGGCGCTCCTTGCGTTCGCTGTCGCAGGGACACTCGGGCTCATGGCACGCTCGGAGCGTCGCACGGTTCGCGGCGTCTCACGGGTCATCGTCGAGTTCTTTCGGGGGACATCGCTCGTCGTGCAGCTCTTCTTTTTGTTCTTCGTACTGCCGCTGTTCGGCATCGAACTCTCGCCAATACTCGTCGGCGTGCTCGGACTCGGGCTCAACTACGGAGCCTATGGCGCAGAGGTCGTGCGCGGCTCGATCAATGCGGTACCCGCCGGGCAGTGGGAGGCTTCGGTCGCCCTCAGTATGTCTCGCGTCGGGCGCATGCGCCGCGTGATTCTTCCTCAGGCCTGGGCGATCATGCTGCCGTCGCTCGCAAACCTCCTCGTGCTGCTCCTCAAGGGCACCGCCATTGTGAGTTTCATCACCATGTTTGACCTCACCGCGTCGATCAACAAGCTACGCATCGACACCAATGTGTTCTTTGCGTATTCCGTCGGCCTACTCATGTACTTCGCGCTCGCCTGGGCGCTGAGCTTCGTCATGCTCTGGCTCGAGGCACGCGCGAAACGACGACTCGGTCGCGGCACACCGTTCACGGACCTCATGCGTAACTCGACGTCGCAGGCGCCCGGATCCGATGTGGCGAAAGCCGTGACCGTCGCAGGAACTCGGTGAGGATCGCATGACCGACGGAATCTGGAACTGGCAGTACGCGTTCGAAGCCCTCCCCGTATTGCTCACCGCGTTCGTTCAAGTGACCCTGCTCGTCACCATCCTCGGAAGCGCGATCGCGGCGGCCCTCGGCCTCGTCATCGCGATAACGAGGCAGAGCGCGCCAAAGCCGCTCGCGCGATTAGTCGGAGCCGTGGCGAACTTCATCAGGATGACCCCGATCGTGGTCCAACTACTCTTCGTCTATTACGCTGTCCCGGCAGTTTCCCCGGTCACCATCGGCGTCATCGTGTTTGGCGTGCACTATGCCACCTACATGGCAGAGAGCTATCGGGCCGGGATCGAGTCAGTGCCACCCGGGCAGTGGGAGGCCAGCACCGCACTCAGCATGTCGCGCGGTCGCACATGGTGGGCAGTCGTCATCCCGCAAGCGCTGCGCAATACGCTTCCCTCACTCGGCAACTACGTCATTGCGATGTTCAAGGACACCCCGTTTCTCATGGCCATCACCGTAACCGAGCTCGTCAGGGCCGCCCAGCTATTCGGCGGTCAGCATTTCCGCTACATCGAGGCGATCACCATAGCCGGAGTGATCTTCTTGCTCGCCAGTTACCCGACTTCCCTACTCATCAGCCGAATGGAGAAACGACTTGTCGCTCGCACCTAATCCCCGCCCCGCTCTCAGCACCACTACAGGCGACCCCTCCCCCGCCTCGGCCGCGTCCAAACAGTCTCCAGCGATCGACCTGACCACGGCAACACACACCGGAGCGGTCACACTCCCACACGAGGAAACGGCAGCGATCCATTTCGAGGGCGTCGAAAAGCGCTTCGGCGACAACGTAGTGCTACACGGACTCGATTTCTCGGTCCGCGCGGGAGATCGAGTCACACTCATCGGCCCGTCAGGATCGGGCAAGACCACCATCCTCAGACTCCTGATGACGCTCGAGGACGCGGACGGGGGCTATATCTACGTCGATGGCAAACCGCTCACGCACCACCGAGTCGGAGACCGGCGCGTGGCGTTGAAGGAGAAGCATCGCACCGAGATGCGCAAGCGCATCGGCATGGTGTTTCAGCAGTTCAATCTCTTCCCAAACATGACCGTTCTCGAGAACATCATCGAGGCGCCCGTGCATGTGCTCGGCGTGCCGAAGGCGGCGGCGCGAGCGCGCGCGCACGAACTCCTCACCAAGGTCGGCCTCCCAGACAAAGCCGACGCCCACCCCTCGCAGCTCTCGGGCGGGCAGCAGCAGCGCGTCGCGATCGCTCGTGCGCTCGCCATGGATCCCGAAATCCTACTGCTCGACGAAGTCACGAGCGCTCTCGACCCCGAGGTCGTTGGCGAGGTCCTCGGGATCCTCACCGACGTTGCCCGCGACACCGACGTCACAATGCTCATCGTCACCCACGAGCTCCAGTTCGCGCGCGAGGTCTCCAACCGAGTACTCATGTTCGACGGCGGCGCCATCGTCGAAGAAGGCGACCCAGAGACCCTCTTCACCAATCCACAAGAGCAGCGCACCAAAGAGTTCCTCTCGGCCGTGCTCTAGGACAGCCGACGGAGCCAGCGAAGACCGGTCACCCACTACGTAATTCCCCGCAGCACGCACGCAACAACTCGCTTCTGCCCGCTACGGAAGGCTCTCGAGAACTAGCGTGGATGGTGAGAGCGGGCCCCGCGACTGTTGCACCCCCATAGGCGCAAGCCTCATGCAGCAGTTCGGTGGACCGGTCTCCTTCTCGCAGCTGCCGGGCCTTGGTTTTACACCAAGTCCCGGCAGCTTTTTTGTGTCACGAAGTGACCCGCAACCGTCTGCGTCGGCGTGGCGGGCGGCGCCACAACCGCGAAGGGGGCTGAGACCGGAATCAGATTCCGGCCCCAGCCCCCTCATTCGAGGAACTCGTTAGTGGCTAGCCACCTGAGTCTCTTCTTCCTCCCGCTTGCGGCGTTTGAAAGCCACGAGCAGCAGGCCCGCTCCGAGGAGCAGCGCACCGCCAAGCAGTGCCGCCTAGCGCGCCCGAGCCCCACCCGCGTGTCGGCTGCGCTCAGGCCGTCACTCGCCCCGCTGGTAGATGTCTGGGATACCGTCGGCGTTCTCGTCGACCGCGTCGCGAAGCGCGATGCGCTTGTACTGGCGATTTCGGGTGATGAGAAGGGCAGAGGCGAGCACAGCCGCGATCACTGAGGCAGCGAGGATCGCGACCTTCGCCGTGTCTGCCTCCGCCGACCCCGGCGCAAAGCTCAGTTCGGCGATGAGCAACGAGACAGTAAATCCGATGCCGGCAAGCAGGCCGACTCCGGCCATGTCGATCCACTTGAGGCCAGGATCGAGCTTGGTGCGCATGAGCGAAGTGGTGAGCCAGGTCGTCGTGAGGATACCGATCGGCTTGCCGAACACGAGGGCGGCGACGATGGCCATGGTGAGCGGGTTGGCTATCGCGGCGCGGATCCCGTCGGCCCCGCCGACAGAAACGCCAGCTGCGAAGAAGGCGAACACGGGCACTGCGAACCCTGCCGAGAGCGGCCTGAAGCGGTGCTCGAACTCTTCGGCGAGCCCCGGGGTGTTCCCCCCAGCATCGCGGTCTGCGCGACGATGCAACACGGGAATCGTGAAACCGAGCAGTACGCCAGCGATCGTCGCGTGGATGCCCGAGGCGTGCATCAGTGCCCACGCAACCCCTCCGATCGGGAGGAGCACGAGCCAGGCGGCGAAGGCGTGCGCCCCGAAAAAGACGCGGTAGCGCTGCGCAATGACCCCGTACAGCGCGATCACCGCGAGCGACAGCACAAGCGCGAGCACCTCGATGCTGTCGGTGTAGAACACGGCGATGATGCTGATCGCGAGGAGGTCGTCAACGACCGCGAGGGTGAGCAGGAAGATGCGCAGGGCGGGCGGCAGGTGCGAGCCAATGATCGCGAGCACCGCGACGGCGAACGCGATATCCGTGGCGGTCGGGATCGCCCAGCCGCCTCGGAGCGCCTCGTTCTGCGAGGCAATTGCGACGTAGATGAGCGCCGGCACGGCGACACCGCCGACCGCCGCCGCGATGGGCACGATCGCAGTGCGGATGTTGCGCAGGTCACCGGCGACGAACTCGCGTTTGAGTTCGAGCCCGACGAGGAAGAAGAAGATGGCGAGCAGACCGTCGGCGGCCCATGCGCCTAGCGAGAGCCTGAGGTGCCAGGGCTCGTAGCCGATCGTGAAGTCGCGAAGCGCGAAATAGCCCGCCGCGGCAGGCGAGTTCGCCCAGACAATGGCGATGAGCGCGGCGACGACGAGCAGTATCCCGCCGACGGTCTCCTTACGCAGGAGCTCGGCGATGCGGCGGGCTTCGGCGAAGCCGCCGATGCGCGGGAACGTGGGGCGTGGGGTCGATGAGGTCACTGGGTCTCCGGGTGGCGTGCGTGCGAGGAAATCTCACCCGGCCAGGGCAGGACGCAGTTCCTGTGCGCCTGACATCAGGCGACGAGGAATCCCGCTGGTGGTCGGGGTAGCGCAAGCGCCACTATCGGTGTGGTGCCAGACAGCATCGCTCCCCACGACGAGACGTAACCGTTCGTGCCAGGCTGGGGCACCGCCCACACGGTCGGGGCGAGTATCACCCCACTGGCTCGATGTGTCATGCCGTACAACCTACCATTCGCGGGTGAACAGCTCGTGGGGGCGCTCAGGCGTTGGCGCAGCCGGTCGACCGAGAGCGAGTGCGCGGCCGACCGGCTGCACCCCAGCTAGATCATGTACTCGAGTTCCCGGTAGCTTCCCCGGTGAAAGACGAGGGGTTCAACGTCTGGCGCCGTGTGCAGGGCGTCCACCCGCACGAGGAAGATGAGGTGGTCACCCGCCTCGATCTCGCGGTCGATCTCGCCCGCGACCCAGCCCGTCACCTCGTCGAGCACCGGCGAGCCGTTGTCGACCGCAGGGGTCCAAGCCACACCCTGCCACTTATCGGTGCCCGACCTCGCGAACTGGGCGCTCAGGTGTCGCTGCGCCGAGCTCAGAAAGTTGATGACGACCCTGCCACGCTTGCGCACCGCAGCGAGACTCTTTGAGGAGCGCGAGATGGAGAACGACACGAGCGGCGGCGTGATCGACACGCTGTAGAACGACTGGCAGGTGAACCCGACCGGGCCCGTGTCGCCCTGCGTCGTGACGATAGTGACGCCAGAGGGGAACGCGCCCATCACGTCGCGGTAGCGCCTCGTACGTGCCTCCTCCGCAGTAGGTTCAGCCAAGCGCCGCACCTCGCGTTCGCCGGCCGCGATGCGAACCGGAAGCCGGTTGCCCGCGGCAGGCAGCGGGCATACGAACTGATCGCTGAACGCGCACGGCGGCAGGTAGGAGCGGTTGAAGTCGATCACGGTGCGCCCGTTCGCGTCTGGCGCCGGCACCGTGAGAAACCTGAAGCCGTAGCTCTCAACACCGTTTGTTGCGTCGCCGAAGACAACCGAGATCGGGCCGCCGCGCACGGTGCCGGCGAGCCGGTGTTCGACGCCGGCGAGCTCGAACACGAGATCGCCTGAGGTCTCGGCGATCGTCTGGTGCCCGTCTGCGAGTTCGATGGGCACCGCTCGCGGGCGGGGGTCGAAGCGCGCGGGGACCACCCAGGCAGGATCGGGCGCGAACGCGTCGATCGATTCGAGCCCGGTGCGCCCGGGGGTGGCGGGGTCGAACACCCGCACCGCAGGCACTCCCTCGCGCGCAAACGGCCGCACGGTGAGCGTCCCGGCCCGCACCTCGGCGTGGGCGCCGGCATCGGCGTCGCCCCGTGGCTCGCCGAGGCGCAGGGGCGCTTGGGCGTGCTCGCCCGTCGGTAGCGTGTAGTCACCGGGAGCGAAGCCGGTCGCGGTGAGCACCCCGCCCGGTGCCGACCACAGGCCGGGAAGCCCGGCAACCGCCCGCGGCTCCTCGCCAGTCACCCACTGTGTGAGCACGAGCGCTGCCGGCCCGGTCGGCGCTGTCGCGGCGCCGAGGCGCCCCTGCTGCCACTCGGCCCACTCCCGCTCGAACACAGCCCTGTCTGGCTCGAAAGCTGCAGTGTCGGGGACCACATCGGCGTTCGCCTCTGGCCCCCGGGCGGGCGCGAACTCAGCCGTCCCGGCGGAACCGGCATCCGGTGGCACTCCCCTTTGCCCGGCGGCAGCGGGATCCGGTGGCACGCCCCCTGATCCGGAGCCGCGCGCGACGCCTGCAATGTCCTCGGCGACGCTTCTCGCGGGAGCCGGGTTCACGACGCGACCCCGGCTTCCTCGTGGGCGAGCAGCTCGGCACGACCGGTGGCCCAGCCCTTACGGACGAGCGGCACCACCTCGTCGAGCAGAATCTTCGCTTTCGCGATGGTCTCGTCGATGGTGTGCAGCGCGGGGTGAATACCGAGCACGAGTTCGTCGGTGAGGAGCACCGTCGGGTCTGCGAGCAGGTCTGCGGCGAGCGCCTCTGGGTCGCCCCAGACGAAGTTGTCTGAGAGCAGCTGGTCGGCGGGCGAGTATTCGGGGTTCACCCTGCCGAGGATGCCCGCGTACTCGTTCCACCTGGCGGCGGTTGCGGATGCCTCAGCGAGCGCCGCGCTTGTCGTCGCCCCGGGGTACGCGCTGCGCGACGTGACGACGTACGGGGTGCGAGTGTCGCCCCAGGTCTCGCGGAAGACGCGCCGGTAGTCGAGCACGGTGCGCAGCTGCCTGCGCTGGAACGTCTGGCGCTCCCCCGGCTCGCGCTCAGGGCCGTTGCCGAACCGTTCGAGGATGAAGCCGTCGCCGCGCTCGGCGGCGTACCTGATCGTCTTGTCGTTCGAGCTGCCGTGAAACAGGCGGCCCTGCAACGAGGTGTTCGCAGGGTAGATCGACTGCGAGCCGCCCTCGACCTGGTTGCCCTCGAGCGCCCAGTGCAGGGTCTCGATCTTCTCGCTGAAACTCTGGTCGCGGTCTGGCGAATACGCCTCGAACACCTGGTACGAGTCGCTCGGCACACCCTTCCCGAGCCCGACGAGCAGGCGCCCGCCCGACAGGTGGTCGATGACAGACAGCTCTTCTGCCGCACGCACCGCGTCGTCGAAGATGATGGGAAGCACGGCTGTTCCGAGGCCAATCCGCTCGGTCGATGCGGCGAGCGCCCCGAGCAGGCCGTACGGGCTCGGCGCCGCGGCCCAGCCGCTGCCGAAGTGGCGGGTCGCGATCCACGCGCTGTCGTATCCCTGCGCTTCGAGCGCCTGCACGAGGCGGATGTTCTCGCGGTAGATCGACGCGGTGTCTTCGCTCTGGTCGAAGTGGGTGATGAACCCAATGCGCAGCTTCTCGCCGATGTCGGTCGTGCCGAGCGGGCTGCGCGTGCCAGCCTGCGGGTGAAGTGGTGGTGTGGTCATGAGAGTGCTCCTCGTCGTGTCGTGTGTGCGTGCCGCCGCCGTATCGGCGTCACTGTGCTGCCTGCTGTCGCCGCGTCGGCGTCACTGTGCTGCCTGCTGCGCCCCGACGAGGCGCCGCACGTCTGGGTCTTGCACGCCGCCGTCGCTGTAGGGGGTGAGTCCGTGGGGCACCGGGCGATCCTCGATCCCCCTGTCCTCCCATTGCACGCTCGTGCGCGGGGCGTCGTCTTGCAGCTGGGCGAGCTGCGGGGCAAACAGCTCGATGGATTCGAGCACGTGCGCGTGCTCGACGCGGGGGCCGTGGAACTGAATGGCTGTCTCTTCGGTGCCGCCGAACTGCTCGGTCCACTCCCAGATCTTGTCGGCGACCTGCTCGGCGGTGCCGACGGCGAACGACAGTTTCTCTGCGATGTCATCGAACGCCTGGCTGTCCGGCCCGCCGCGCCAGTCGGTGCGGAGGTAGACGGCAGCGTACTCCCGTAGAAACTCGACCGCGCGCTCGCGGGCGATCTCAGCCGTCGGGCCGACGAGGCCCGAGCGCAGGTGGATGACCTCGCCGCCAGGCACCGCTTCCCGGTACTCGTCGTTGATCTGCAGCCGCTGCGCGAGCGGCAGCGGCCGCGGGATCATGAGCCTGAAGCCGTGCTTCGTCGCGAGCGGGATCGCGTTTCGGCCTGCGGCAGTCCAGATGATGTCTTTCGCGGGCCGCCCGGCTGGCGGCGAGATGCGCACGTCAGAGAAGTTGTAGAACTCCCCCGCGTAGTTCACCACGCCGTCGTCGAAGGCCTGGGTGAGGATCTCGTGGACCTCTTTCGCCCGCCGTGCCGCGTCGTCTGGCTGAAACCCCCACACCGCCGCGAGTTCGGGCGTCGTCATTCCAGTGCCGACGCCGAGGTCGAGCCTGCCGCCAGAGAGCGCGTCGACGAGCGCGGCCTGCTCGGCGAGCCTGATCGGGTGGTAGTAGGGGGCGCAGGCGATCGATGTGCCGAGCCTGATGCGCGTGGTGCTGCCGCTGAGCCGCGCGAACAGCGTCAGCGGGTCGGGCACCTCACCGCGCGCCTGGAAGTGATGCTCGGTCACCCATGCGCCATGGTATCCGAGCGTGTCGCCGAGCACGATCTGCTCCTCGATCTCGCGGTAGAGCTGTGCTGGTGACTGGCCAGGCGAGGTGTCGCCGTAGTAGAACAGGTCAATCCGTGGCATTGCTGTGGTCCTTTCTCAGTGGCTGCGGCAGCCCGCGGGCTACTGTGCGAGCCAGACGTCGTAGAACGAATCGGTGTAACCGACGGCGTCAAACTTCCAGCCGCTGACGCTGTCAGTCGTGCCGACGATCTTCTTCGGCACGTAGATCGGCACAACGTAGCCCTCGTCGAGAATGCGATGCTGCACCTCGTGTGCCGCGTCGATGCGCTCCGCAGGGTCGAGCGAGCTTGTGATGATCTTGTAGGCGTCGTCGATTGCCGGGTCGCTGAGTAGGCCGTAGTTGATGCCTGAGCCGCCGTTCGAGCTCGGAATGCCGCCCGTGGTGAACGGGTAGACGGAGGTACCAACGTCGGCGAAGCCGCGCGACGAGTCGGCGAGGTGGTGCTCGCCCTTCGCGAGCTGCGCGGTGTACGCGGCGGTGTCGTACGGGGTGCGAATCACCTCGAAGCCTGCGTCTTTCAGCGACGACGCGATGGCCTCGCCGAGCTGCTGGCGCTGATCGGTCTGCTGGTACAGGCTGTCAACGCTCCAGTTCAGCGTGAGCCGCTTGCCGTCTTTCACGCGGTAGCCGTCTGAGTCGACCTCGGTGTAGCCCGCTTCGTCGAGCAGCTTCGCGGCGTTCTCAGGGTCGTAGCCCCAGCTGTCGACGAGCGACTCGTCGAACGATCCCTCGGGCGGGGTGCCTGGCAGCGTCGTGCTCCACGCCTTCTCGTAGACGCCGGCGTAGACGCCCTCGAGCAGGCCGTCGATGTCGACAGACTCCCTGAACGCGAGCCGCACGTTCTTGTCGTCAAACGGCGCGAGGTTCGGGTTCAGCGCAACGTAGTAGGGGGTGCCTGTGTTGTCTTTCTCGAGCACGGTGAGCCCTGCGCTCTCAACCTCTGGGATGTTCAGCGGCGGGATCTGGTCGATCGCGTCGGCCTGCCCCGATGTGAGCGCGCCGATGCGGGCCTGCGTCTCGGGCACGAACTGGATGACGACCTCGTCGAGGTACGCCGGCCCCTCGTGCTCCCACGTTTCGGGCGCCCAGTCGTAGTCGTCGTTGCGTTCGAGCACGAGCTGCGACCCCTTCGAGTACTCCTTCACTTTGAACGCGCCGGTGCCGATTGAGAGTTCGGGCGACGCCGCGAGCTCTGCCGAGGTGTGCTCGCTGAGCACCTTGCCCGAGTAGATGGGCCAGTGCGGCGTCGACAGTGCGTGGATGAACGCCGCGTTCTGCCTCGCGAGCACCACCTCGAGCGTGTGCTCGTCGATGACCTTCGTCGACGCGATCCCAGTCGACACCGTCGCGAGATCGGGCTCGGCGAGCGGGCGGTCGAGGTTGAGTTTCAGCGCCTCTGCGTTGAACGGGGTGCCGTCGTGGAACGTGACGTCGTCGCGCAGGGTGAACGTGTAGGTGAGGCCGTCGTCACTGATCTCCCACTTCGTCGCGAGCCCAGGCTTGTAGGTGCCGTCGTCTGCCTGCGCGACCACGGTGTCAAAGATGGAGCTGTTGATCGAGTTCGCGTTGAGGCTCGGAATGCGCTGGCCGTCCCACACCGGCGGTTCGGTGTTCGCGAAGTAGGTGAGGGTGCCGCCAGCGGTCGGATCCGCCGAGGCTGCAGCGCCGTCGCCAGCGTTCGCGCCCGCTGTCGTGCAGCCTGACAGCGCGAGGAGCGCGGTCGCGGCGATCGCTGGGATGGTGAGGAGTCTTCGATTCATGATGTTGGGGTTCTTTCGGTGGTGTCGGTGAGTATTGGGGTGGGTTCTGGTGCGGGCTCGTCGGCGACCCTGAGGCGCGGGATCGCCGCGAGAAGCTCGCGGGTATAGGAGTGCTTGGGTGCGGTGAAGACCTGCTCGGTGCGCCCGGCTTCGACGATGCGACCGCCGCGCATCACGATGACCTCGTCAGCGATGCTGCGGATCACGCCGAGGTCGTGCGAGATGAAGAGCAGCGAGACGCCGAGCCGAGACTGCAGCTCGGTGAGCAGGTCGAGCACCTGCGCCTGCACGGACACGTCGAGCGCCGAGACCGCCTCGTCGCAGACGATGACCTCGGGGTCGGTCGCGAGCGCGCGGGCGATGGCGACGCGCTGTCGTTGCCCACCCGAGAGTTCGAGCGGGGTGCGCGCGAGGTGCTCGGACCCGAGCCCCACCTGTTCGAGCAGGCGCACTGCACGCTCGGTGTGCTCCGGTCGGGGTACGCCGACCGCGTGGAGCGCCTCGGTCAGGATCCCGCGCACGTCGGCCCGCGGATCGAACGAGCCGAGCGGATCCTGCGAGATCGCCTGGATCCTGTGCCGTCGCGAGCGCCTGCCGCGCTCGCGTGCCGCTGACCAGACATCGCCGTCGAGCAGCACCTCGCCCGCGTCGAGCGAGGTGAAGCCGAGCACAGCGTTCGCGGCGGTTGACTTGCCTGAGCCTGACTCGCCGACGATGCCGAGCGTCGTGCCGCGGTTCAGCGCGAACGAGACGTCGTCGAGGGCGAGCGTGTGCCCGCCGCCGGGCCGCGCGTAGCGTTTGCGCAGGTTGAGCGCCTGCAGCACTGGCACCGGGTGCGTCGACGTGTTGCTGGCCGGGGCCGCGTCGGCCCCGGGCGCATTGTGCGACGGCGCATCGGAAACCGGGGCGCCAGGCACCGGCTCACCAAGCACCGGCGCATCGTCTGCCGGCGCATCGGCGCGATCCTGATCGCCAGGAAGCGTCTGACCCGCCTGGCGCCGCCTGTCTCGCTCGGCGGGAATCGCGGCGAGCAGCATCTTCGTGTAGTCGGTGCGCGGGGCGCCAAGCACCTCGGCGGCAGGGCCCTGCTCGACGACCTCGCCGCGGTGCAGCACGAGGATCTCGTCTGCGAGCTGCGAGACGACGGCGAGGTCGTGGCTCACGAGCAGCAGCCCGGTGCCCTCCGCGCGCAGTTCGCCGAGCAGCGCCAAGATCTGCGCCTGCACGGTCACGTCGAGCGCGGTTGTCGGCTCGTCGGCGATGAGCACGCCGGGAGCCCCCGCGACCGCGCTCGCGATGAGTGCGCGCTGCCGCAGCCCGCCCGAGAGCTCGTGCGGGTATTGGCGGGCACGCACCGCGGCGTCTGGGACCCCGGCGCGTTCGAGTAGCTCGGTGGCGCGCGCCGCCCTGTCCCCGCCGCGGAGCTGTCGGCGGGCTGCCGACGTCGGCGCGAGCGCTTCCGCGATCTGCGGGCCGACGCGCATGAGCGGGTCGAGCGAGACGAGCGCGTCTTGCAGCACGAGGCCGACCTCGCTGCCCCGCACCGAGCGCCAGTCGCGTTCGCTGAGCTCGGTGAGGTCGCGGCCCGCGAGCCGCAGTCGCTCCGCGGTCACTGCCCCGCCGCGGCCGACGAGGCCGAGCAGGCTGCGAGCGGTGACAGACTTCCCAGACCCCGACTCCCCCACGAGCGCGACGCACTTGCCCGGAGTGAGCGTGAACGAGACGTCGCGCACCGCGACGAAGTCGTCGAACGTGACAGTGAGTCCGCGCACTTCGGCGAGCGGCGCGTGAGCGGTGCCAGTCATAGTGAACTCCGTTTCGTGATGAAGCGCTGCTGCGCAAAGCGGCCGACGACAGTGATCGAGACGACGGTGATGGTGATCGCGAGGCCCGGCCAGATCGCCACCCACGGCGCGATGCTCAGGTACTGCCTGGCCTCAGAGAGCATGAGCCCCCACTCGGGCGTCGGCGGTACTGCCCCGAGCCCGAGGAAGCTCAGTGAGGCGCCGAAGATGATGCTCACGCCGACCCCGAGCACCGCGTGCACGAGCACAGGGCCAAGACTGTTCGGCAGCACGTGCCGCAGCACGAGCGTTGTCGGGGTGAGGCCGAGGCCGATCCCTGAGCGCACGAACCCTGTCTCGCGCACCCTGAGCACCTCGCCACGGACGAGGCGCGCTGAGCCAGGGATGCGGCCGAGGCCAACCGCCCAGATGAGGCTCCACTCGCCCGGCCCGAGCACGGTGATTGTGACGAGAGCGACGAGCACGTCGGGGAACGCGAGCAGCACGTCGAGCAGGCGCGTGATCGCGCGATCCAAGCTGCCGCGCGCATAGCCCGCGATGACGCCAAGCAGGATGCCGCCGGCGAGGCCGATGACAGTCGCGCCGACACCGAGCAGGATCGAGTACCGTGCGCCGTACACGAGACGCGAGAACAGGTCTCGGCCGAGCTGGTCGGTGCCGAGCCAGTTCTGGGCGCTCGGCCCCGCGAACGAGTTCGCCGGGTTGCTCCCGTAGGGGTCGTGTTGGGCGACGAGGCCCGGCGCGAGCGCCGCAAGCACGAGGAGAGCGAACACGGCGAGCGCGACGATCACCCCGAGTGGCGGGCGGCCCGGGCGGGCGGCCCTGCCGATCGGCGACAGCGTCTGGCGTCCCGCGGCTTGAGCGCCTGGCCTGGCTGCGGCGCCAGCGTCTGGGCGCTGCTCGCGAACGATGCGGCTTGCCATCATGCCTCCTTCAGTCGCGGGTCGATGAGCGGGAGCAGCAGATCGACGATCGTGTTGATGACGATGAAGACGACAGCGGCGAACACCACGAAGCCGAGCACGACTGGCACGTCGCGATCCTGCAGCGCGAGCACGATCACGCGGCCGATGCCCGGGCGGGCGAACAGCGTCTCGATGACGACGGTGCCCGTGAGTAGCGACCCGAAGAAGATGATGCTGAGCGTCAAGACGGGCACGCTCGCGTGCCGCAGCAGGTGCCGCGACCGGAGCGCCGCCTCGCCAACGCCGCGCGCACGCACAGTCGTCACGAACGGCTCGTGGAGCTGGTGCTCGATCCGCTCGCGCAGGAGCTGCGTCATGACGCCGACGAGCGGCACGGCGAGCGTGACGACTGGCAGGATCAAGCCCGCAGGCGTATCGCCGCTAAACGCGGGTACCCAGCGCAGTCCGAACGAGAAGACAGTCATGAGCACGATGCCGAGCCAGAACGACGGCACCGACACGGCGATGATCTCGAGGCCCTGCGCGATCAGCCTGACGCCTGGCCGCTCGCCGCTCGTGGCGAGCGCAAGCGCGACAGCCGCGACGACGGCGACGAGCATCGCGGCGACTGTCAGCTCGACCGTCGCACCGAGCTCGCTGAACAGCACCTCTGTGACGGGCGAGCCGCGGTGATAGCTCGTGCCGAGATCTCCCTGCACGACGCCCCAGAGGTAGCCGAAGTACTGCACGATCGCTGGCCTGTCGAGGCCGTAGTGCGCGGCGATCTCCGCGCGCATCTCGGGCGTCGCGTCTTGCACGCCCGAGAGAAGCACGTCGAGCGGGTCACCCGGAATGAGCCGCAGCGCGAGAAAGGCGACCGTCGCCGCGAGCCAGACGACGAGCACGAGGTCGAACAGGCTGCGCGCGAGGATGCGGAGCCAGCGCGGGGCTCTACGTCGATCCTGCGCGGCGGCAGCGAGCGGTTCGCTGCCGCCACCGCGACGCTCGCCTGTCAGCGTGGCGACACTCACGACGTCCACCGCCTGACGCCGCCGTTCTCGTCGAACTCCGCCCGCACCGCGGCCCGGAGCCCGCCGTCTGCGAGGTAGTCGGCGGCGAGCCCGGCGAGCGCGATCGCTGCGTCAACGAGCGCGTCGATCGCGGGCGGTTCGACAGTCGATGCGGCAAACGCTGCATTGTGCGGGAGCACGTCTGCGGGGCCGCCGAGGCCGAGCGCCGGGTGCACCGCAGGGATCGCCCAGCTCACGTTGCCCATGTCAGTCGACGGCCCGCCCAGACGGACGCGACTCGGCGTGACTGGCACCCTACGGCCGCGGCGTTCAAGCCGCCGCGCCCAGTGCTTCGTGAGCGACACGTTCGGCTTCAGCGGCAGGTACGGCGGCTCGAAGTCGACGTCGATCTCTGCGGTCGTGCCAGTCGCGAGAGCTGCGGCCTCGAGCGCGTCGATCACGCGCTCGGTGAGCACCTTCAGCGTGTCGATCTCGCTCGAGCGCACAAGAAACTCGGCCTCGGTGAGCTCGGGCACGACGTTCGCTGCCGCGCCGCCGTTCGTGATGATCCCGTGGATCCTGTCGATCGGCAGGATGTGTTGCCGCAGCTGCGCGATCGACTGGTAGGCGGTGACGACAGCGTCGAGCGCGTTGAGCCCGAGGTACGGGCTCGCCGCCGCGTGGCCCGCGCGGCCGTGATACTTCACCCGGAGGCGCCGCACCCCGCTCGTGCCAGAACCGTAGATCGGCGACACCTCGGTGCCGACCGACGGGTGCACCATGCCTGCAGCGTCGACGTCGTCAAAGCCGCCCGCGCGCAGCACGTGCTCCTTGCCTCCGCCGCCCTCTTCCGCAGGGGTGCCGATGATACTCAGCCTGCCGCCGAGCTCTCCGACCTCTGGCGCGAGCGCGGTGAACGCACCCGCCGCTATCGCCGCAATGATGTTGTGGCCGCAGGCGTGACCGATGCCTGGCAGCGCGTCGTACTCGGCGACGATTGCGAAGTGCGGCTGACCCGCCCCGACGCTCGCGCGAAACGCCGTCGGGACGCCGAACGACCCGACCTCGACCTGATGGCCCTTGGCGGCGAGCAGCTCAGAGATGCGGGCGACGCTCCGATGCTCTTGAAACCCAACCTCGGGGTGCTCGAACAGCTCGACCGCGAGCGCGCGCAGCTCGTCGCGTGCGGCCTCGACGCGGTCGGTGATCCTGCCGTGCAGGGCCTCGGGGGCGCCCGAGAACTCGCTCACCGCCGTGACGCCGGCCTCGCGCGCGGCCTGCTGCGGCTCGGCGTCGGCGTAGGCGATGTAGGTCTGCAGCGGGTCGGTGCCCGTGCGCTGGGCTGCGGCTGCGGCCTGAGTTGCTGACTGAGTTGTCGGCTGAGTTGTGAGCTGGGTAGTGGCGGTCATGCGTGCTCCTTCGGAAAGCGTGGGTCAAATGGGGTGTCGCCGACGATGGCCGCGACTGCGGCCTCGACCTCGGAGACGACGCAGGAGTCGAGCCGTACGCCCGCCGCCTGCTGGTTCTGCACGAGGTGGATGAGCGAGCGCGAGCCCGCGACCGCCGCGGCGTGCGGGTACACCGAGAAGATCCAGGCGAGGCTGAGCTGGTGCGCGCTCAGGCCGACAGTGTCGCCGATGCGTCCGAGCTCGGCGAACAGCAGCGCCTTCTGCTCGCTTTTCAGGCCGCGGCCGACGAGCGGCCAGTACGCGACAAACGGGATCCCGAGCCTGTCGAGCCGGGCCGCGAGCTCGCCGTTCTGACGGGCGACGACGCTCAGCAGGCTCTGCACAGCCGCAAGCGACGGCTCGAGGGTGAGCACCTCGTCGAGCTGCGCGGCCGAGGGTTCGCTCACGCCGATCGCGCCGACGTCGCCGCGGTCGCGCGCCTCCTGCAGCACGCCGAGCTGGTCGGCGAGTGGCACCGCAGGGTCGATGCGGTGGAGGTAGAGCAGGTCGATGCGGTCGCGGCGCAGCCGCTGCAGGCTCAGGTGGATCTGCTGGCGCAGGTAGTCGGGCCTGCCAAGCACGCCCCAGGCGTCTGCTGCGGGGCGGAGCATGCCGACCTTCGTCGCGACGAGCACGTCGTCGCGGTTTCCGAGCGCCTCGCCGATGAGCCGCTCGCTCACGCCGGGGCCGAGCGCGTCTGCGGTGTCAACGTAGGTGAAGCCGGCCTCGACTGCCGCGAGCAGCAGGTCTTTCGCCGCGGCCGGGTCAGCCGGCTCGCCCCAACCGTCGCCGGCGGTGAGCCGTGCTGCGCCGAACCCGACGCGCGAGACGCGGTGCCCGGCAAGCTCGATTTCACGTTCGCCTTGCGTGACGCCGCGCGCCTGGCTCCCCGTCTCTGCGTGTGCGGTGCCAACGCTCCCCGTGTGTGTTCCCACTTCGCTTCCCCTCGCTGCTTCGCGGGCTGTGATTCAGCCCAGCGGATATCGACAGAATCTAATGGGAGACATAACTAAAGTGAAAGTCTTGTTACGCGGTGACGGCGCGAATTGTGTCGGATTCCGTCACACTTCGACACGGTTCGTCACAGAGGAATAAATTTCGCGGGCGGCGGCAACGCCAGCTGGTGGCGCACGGAAGCGCCACTGCCCAGGCCCCGTCACGCGGCAAAGCACAGCGACAGAGCACAGCGGCAGAGCACAGCGACAGGGCGACAGTCGCGCCGCGCACGCCCTACCCGCGCACTGGCCACGATGCGTCACACGCCCCGTGTCACCGCGCGGGCTTCACGCCCGGTGCCGTCACGCGGGCTTCACGCCCTTTGGCGAGGTCTCCATGGAGTACCCGTCGGGAACCTCGATCCGCGCAAACGACCGGGGCTCCGGCCCCACACGGCTGCGACCGGCCTCGCCTCAGCGGCCAACCCTGCGGTAGCGAATGTGGGTGGCGAGCGGGGAATGAAGTGTCTCGACGGGCTCGAACGGAAAGCTCGTTACCCCGTCGAACAGGCGCTCGCCCGCCCCGAGCAGCACCGGCGCAACATCGAGCACAAGCTCGTCCACGACATCGGCCGCGAGCGCCTGGCGCACTGTGGAAGCGCCGCCGGCCACATCGACTCCCCGACCCTCTGCTGCGGCGAAGGCCTGCGCGTAGGCGGCGTCGAAGCCCTCGGTCACGAAGTGAAATGTCGTCCCGCCTTCGAGCTCGATTGACTCGCGAGGGTAGTGCGTCAACACGAAGACTGGCGCGTGGTACGGCGGCTCGGCACCCCACCACCCGTGCCAGTCGGGCTCCCACTCTCCCCTGATCGGGCCAAACATCTTGCGGCCCATCACGTATGCGCCGCGGGGCCGCATGAGCCACGAGTTCGCGACGGAGTCGGCTTTGTTCGCCCGGGCGTCGCCCATGTGCCAGGCGTGCAGCTCCTGGCCGCGGATGCCGAGCCCGTTCGCGAGGCTCTGCTCGGGCCCAGCAACGTAGCCGTCGAGCGATATTGACATGTGGCACGTGGTGTCGCTCATGGTGCGCTCCGTTTGCTCGGCCCGGCCGATGCGTCTGCGGTGACGTCGGTGCCGAGACTTGCAAGGGTACTCCGCTCAGCACCGATTGCGCGATACCCGGTGCACGCGAGCGCGACAGAAACGTCCCACAATAGACCCATGACTGGTTCAGCCTGGCCCGAGCTGCTCGACCGTGTGCGGAGCGACATCCCCGCCCTCCTCGCCGACTTCCTCGAGGAGCTCGCGCGACTCGACGGGTACGCCGCAGGCGTCGTTCCGCACGATGACATCGAGCGCACGGCTGTCGGCGCGTTCGAGATCTTCCTCGCGCGGCTCGGCGACACTGACGACGCTGAGCGGTCAGCACAATTCTCCGGCGAGCTCGGGCGAAAGCGAGCACGCCAGGGCATGCGCATCGACCAGTTCATGGAGGGAGTGCGCATCAACTTCAGGGTGCTGTGGCGGGCGCTGCACCGGGCCGCGGCTCCTGACCTCGTCGACGAGCTCGTCTCGAACGGCGAGCGAATCCTCGGCGTCGTCGAACGCTACGCGACGGAGGTGCAGGCCGCGTTTCTCGAGGAGTCGCAGCTCATGGCGCAGCAGCGACGGACTGCGAGGGAGCGCGCGCTCGCCAAACTGTTCGCGCGCGACATCGACTCAGCCTCGCTCGCCGCTGCCGCAGAGCTGCTCGGTCTGCGCGCCGACGCCACCTTCGAACTCGTGGCGCTCCCTGGCGCCGACGATCCCCGCGTCATTGTCACGGCGCAGGCCTGGCGCGGGGCGCTGCTGCACGTTGAGGGCGACGTCGCGTTGCTCTTTCGCGAGCGGGAGGGCCGCAGCGCGGCTGAGCCCGACGGCTTCCTCGCGCAGCCTGGCGCGCACATCGCCGAGGTGCGTGGCGTCGACTCCCTCGCCAATGCAGCTGCGCTTGCCAGCGCACTGACCCGCGCCACCGGCGGCGCCGAGCCCACGTCGCTGCGGGAGGGATTCGCGCAGCTCCTGCGCCCCGATTTCGCCACCCTCATCGCCGGTTTCGAGCACGAGGTCGTCGGCGACTGGCATGCAGCGCCAGCCGACGAGCGCGACAGGTTTACGGAGACAGTTCGCGCGTTCGTGAGATCAGGATCGATCCAGGCCACCGCCGACGACCTCTTCGTGCATCGCAACACCGTGTTCAAGCGGCTGCGGGCGTTCACCAGACTCACGGGGCTCGACCTCACCGTGCCGCGCGACGCCGCAATCGCCATGCTCGCGCTGCCACTCGGCCCGTCCGGTTCCGCCCCGGCGGTGTCGGAATGAACACCGGCGAGGCAATTTCGGGGTGATCTAGACATTCTCCCGCTGCGTTTCGCTGCCTAGGCTCGATGCTGCCCGGCGCGCCTCGCGCCACGGCCGAGGCCTTGACGCCCGCGTCAGACACGCCTCGTTTGATGTCTTGATGCACGATTGGAACGCAGATGTCCCAACCAGTTCAGGGGTCGAAGGCTCACGCTCCCCTCCAGACCATCAGCGGCGCAGACGCCGGCAAGATCGCTCGCGCAGCGTTCGTCGGAACCGCGCTCGAGTGGTACGACTACTTCTTGTTCGGCACGGCCGCCGCACTCGTCTTCAACAGGCTGTTCTTCACAGAGCTCGACCCCACCGCAGCCCTGCTCGCCTCCTTCGCGACGTTCGGCGTCGGTTTCGCGGCCCGGCCGCTCGGCGCGATCCTCTTCGGCTACATCGGCGACCGCGTCGGCCGCCGCCCAGCGCTGCTCATCACGATCGTCATGATCGGTGTGGCGACAGGGCTCATCGGCGTGCTCCCAGACTTCGGCTCGATCGGACTCGCGGCGCCCGTCATGCTCGCCATTCTGCGCCTGGTGCAGGGGCTCGCCGTCGGCGGCGAGTGGGGCGGCGCAGTGACGATGGCAGTCGAACACGCGCCCGCCGAGAAGCGCGGCAGGTTCGCCGCGCTCGTGCAGATCGGCTCGCCGGTCGGCACGCTGCTCTCGTCTGGCGCATTCGCCGTCGTCTTGATGCTTCCGCCCGAATCGTTCGACGCGTGGGGCTGGCGCATCCCGTTCCTCCTCGCGTTCCCGCTGCTGCTCGTCGCCCTTTACATCCGCGTGAAGGTTGAGGAGTCGCCGATCTTCGCCGACCTGCTCGCCGAGCAAGAGGTCGCAAAGGTGCCAGCGTTCGAGGTCTTCAGGTTTGCCTGGGGCAGGCTCATCGTTGCGACGCTCAGCGCGCTACTCGGCGTCGGCGGCTTCTACATGATCACCACGTTCGTCGTCTCGTACGGCTCGAATACGCTCGGCGTCGACCGCCAGGTCATGGTGAACGCAACCCTGATCGCGGCGGTCGCGCAGATCTTCGTTACCGTCATCGCCGGCAGGTTCGCCGAGCGCGTCGGCCCGGGCCGCGTCACCTTTTGGGGAGGGATCCTGACCGCGGCGGCCTCCTTCCCCCTGTTCTGGCTCATCGACACGAAGTCACCGATCGCAATCACGCTCGCGATCACCGTCGGCATCATGCTCGTCACCATCGCCTATGCGGTCTCGGGCGCGCTCCTCGCCGAGCTCTTCCCTGCGAAGCTGCGCTACTCAGGTGTCGCACTCGGGTACAACATCGCAGGCGCGACCTCGGGCTTCCTCCCGCTCATCGCGACAGCGATGCTCACCGTCTCGAACAACGCGTCGTGGGGCGCCGCGCTCATCCTCGTCGTGATCGCGCTCCTCACCGCCACCGGAGGCTACTTCGGTGAGAAGCTCAGGGTCCGCGACAAGCCGATCGTCGTCGACGCCTAACCTCCCCTCCCCTCGAAAGGAACACACATGATCCAGAACGAACTCGCCGCGCGCATCCTCGCCGCAGTCGACGCAAACTTCGACGCGCAGCTCGCCGCGACAGCCAACCTCGTCGAGGCACCGTCTCTGCGCGCAGGCGAAGAGCCGGCCCAAGACATCATGGAGGCACGCATGCGCGCCCTCGGCCTCGAGCTCGACAGGTGGACGATCGCTTCAGACGAACTCACCGCGCACCCCGGATACGGCCCGTCAACGGTCGACTACACGCAGATGACCAACGTCGTCGGCACCTACGAGCCGCGCACCGACTCTGGCAAGTCAGTCATCCTCAACGGACACATCGACGTCGTCCCTGAGGGGCCCGAGCAGCAGTGGTCGCGGTCGCCCTGGGACGCCGCCGTGAACGACGGCTGGATGTACGGCCGCGGCGCCGGCGACATGAAGGCGGGGCTCATCGCGAACCTCTTCGCGTTCGACGCGATCCGCGCCGCGGGCCTCGAACTCACCGGGCGCGTGCACCTCCAGTCCGTCGTCGAAGAGGAGTGCACTGGCAACGGCTCGCTCGCCGCGCTGCTGCGCGGGTACACCGCCGACGCAGTGATCATCTCAGAGCCCGAGGAAGACGCCCTCGTGCGCGCGAACGTCGGCGTGCTTTGGTTCACTGCCCGCGTCGAGGGCGTCCCCACCCACCCGCGCGAGATGGCAAACGGCTTCAACGCGATCGACGCTGCCTACGGGGTCATCTCGGCGCTGCGCGTACTCGAGGAGAAGTGGAACGCCGACCGCGGCAATCACCGCTACTTCGAAGACCTCGACCACCCCATCAACTTCAACTTCGGCGGAATCCAGGGCGGCGACTGGCCGTCGAGCGTTCCAGCCTGGTGCGAGATTCGTGTGCGCGTCGCAACCTATCCGGGGGTCACCGCGGACGACGCCTGGCGTCAGATCGTCGAGTGCGTCGACGGCGCGACCCTCGCGGCAGACGGCTCGCGCGCGTTCGACGTGCAGCTCACCCGCGACGGCTTCTACGCCGAGGGCTACGTGCTCGAGCCCGGGAGCGACGCCGAAGCGCTGCTCGAGGAGACGCACCGCGCCGCGTTCTCGCGCGAGCTCACGAGCTTCACCACCCCCGGCTACCTCGACGGGCGGGTGTTCGTGAACTACGGTGGCATCCCGACGCTCGTCTACGGGCCTGTCTCAGAGAACATCCACGGCTTCGACGAGCGGGTGAGCATCGAATCCATCCGCAAGTGCACGCAGTCGATGGCGCTGTTTCTCGCCTCGTGGTGCGGAGTGATCGAGGCTGAGTAATCGCGAGTGAGGCGGGGCACCGACACTTCGGTTCGGCGCCCCGCCTGTTGCGTTTGTGAGCCGTGTGAGGCCCGACCCGTGGTCGGCGAGCGGGCACGCTCGCCGACCACGCACGTTAGACGATCTCTCGGAGGCCTGGGCCGAGCGAAGCGCCGGGCGCATCGGTCGGGTGCGCAGCGAGCGCCTCGTACATGCGGTCGACACCCCACTCCTGCAGCGTCGTTCCCGCCGCCTGCCGCAGACCAGGGGGCATGTCGCCCCGGCCAACAAATGGCTTCTGCATGAGCTCGACGACTGAGAGCACACCGCCACGCTCTGCCACCTCCTGCGGGGTCACCCCGTTCGCGAGGTCTGCGCGCGCCTGGTCGAGGGCGGCGAGAAGCTTCGTGCGCCAGTAGTGGAGATCCTCGCGCTTCAATGGGTCGGAGTGGCCCTGCACGTACCAGTCGACGTCGAGCGTCTCGAGCAGGGCGATCGTCGTGAGCCAGGAGACCGGGTTACCTGACTGGATCGCGGGCGTGGTTCCCGTGTCGGCGATGAACGCCACGCGGTCGTCGATGGCGTGCACGACCGTGGAGCCCATGGTGTGCCCCGGCGCCTCGAACAGGGTGAACCGCTTGCCGCCGAGCTCGAAGTTCATGCGACCACGGTACGTGAGGTTCGGGCGGCGCATCTCGAACGCGTCGATGAACTCGGGAGCAGTGTCTGGGTAGGCGCCCCAGGTGCGCATCGCCTCGCGCGCCGCCTCATCGGAGTCGAGGCCAAGGGCCGTCGTCTCCGAGGTAATGAGCACCTCGGGCTCCAGCAGCGGCGCGGAAACCGCGTGGTCGGAGTGGTGCTCGCAGTACACCTGGTATTTGAGGGGGCCCTTGCTGTCGATGAACTCTTTCCAGAGCGCCGAGTTGCGCGGCGACATTGGCCCGTCAATCGCAACGCAGCCTTCGTCGGTCACAACGAGGCCGGAGTAGGGGTATGTACCGAACACGTACACGTCGTCGCTCAGTCGGATCAGGCGGGGGTCACCTTCGAGGGCGGGAACTTGTGCGTTCATGAGTGGTTTCCTTTCGAGATCTCTCTGGGTGGGATGTTGCCGCTATGGCTTCGGGACGACGTACTGGGCGAGCACTCCGATGCGCTCGATCTCGAGCTCAACGAACGCTGGACGTGGAAGACGTCGGCCGATCTCGAACGATGAGCCATTGCGCACTGTTCCGGTGCCCCAGACCTCCCCCGCGACGATCGGCTCGCGGGCGCTGATGTCTGCGACGGCTTCGGGGAACGAGTGGATCATCTGGGCCGATGATCCCTCGCCCCAGGTCTCGCCGTTCACCCGCACCGACATGCGGAGGTTCTGCGGGTCGGTGATCTCGTCACGGGTGACCACGCACGGACCGAACGGGTTCGACTCTGGGAAGTCCTTTGCGTTTCCATGCGCGCCGGCGCCCGCGAGCGCGTTGCGGGCCTGCACATCGCGCAGCGACCAGTCGTTGTAGACGGTGTACCCGAAGATGTGCTGTTCGGCCTCTTCCGGCGCGATGTTCGTGCCACCCCTACCGATGACTGCGGCGAGCTCGAGTTCGTAGTCGAGGTAGTCACTGCCGGCCGGCCATTCGAGCACGGCGTTCGGGGCGGAAACCGTCTCTGGGCTGCGTTCTGCGTACTGCACCGGGGTCCGCGGATCGTACAGCGGGCTGAAGGCGCCATCCAGCTGCCTGTAGAGCGTCGCGTACGAGGGCGCGTCGTCGATGTGCTCGGTGATCCAGCGCGCAGTGCGCGAAATGCTCTGGCGCAGGTGGCTCACGATGAGGCCACAGTCGCGCATGCGTCGCGGGGCGAAAGGCGCAAGCAACGTCACCGCGTCCTGTTCAACGAGCGCCGCCTCATCGAGCTTCTGGTAGGCCTCCCAGGCGGCTTCGAGCCCGCGGTCGCCCGCATCGATCAGCGCGAGCATCGACGTGAAGGCCGGGTCGCCTGGGTAGCGGGCGCCGAGGTCTGTGTAGGTCTCACCGTCGGTGTTATCGACGCCGAGGCGCGGTGTCGGATCCCCTGGTCTCTGGAAGGTGACAAATCTCATGGCATGCTCCAACTTCGTTCTGCGACACATTGTTCGAGACGTGTGGGCGCGCTTCCAGCAGGGCGCGACCTCGCGAACTCTCAACCCCGCGCATCTGACATGTCACAGAGCCACTTTTCAAATGTTAAGCCTGAGTGCCTGAGAGTGCAAGAGGTTGTAGTCTGAGATCGTTCCACACCGGCAGGCACCTACGGCAGCAGCCGCGAGCCCAGCGATTCCTGCAACTGACGACGCCAAATCGCACACCTGAACCGGACGTTTACCGAGAGGCGGAGAGATGCCACAGCCAACGCCGACTGCGCCATGCGCCGTGCCGGAGGCCACCGCAGACCTGCCGCTCGCTGAGATCGCCTACAACCAGATCAGGGGCGACATCATCTCCTGCCGTCTTGCACCAGGGCAGAAAGTGACCGAGCGTGGACTGGTCACGAGCCTTGGCATGAGTATGGCGTCAGTGCGCAACGCGATGACGAGACTCGACCAAGAAGGGCTGCTCGTCACCCAGCCGCGCAAGGGGTCAGTCGTCGCTCCGCTCACGCTGCACTCTGTGGGAAAACTCTTCGACTTTTGGGCACTCCTTGCACCAGAGATCGCGCGCACCGGCATCCCGGCGCTGAGCGATGCCCAGCTTGCCGAGATCACCGAGACAGGCACCCGCCTCGACGCGCAGGTCGTTCCCGGCGACGACGACGCCACGCGCGCGAACCTGCTCTCGGCGATCGACGCCGCGCTTCAGATCTTCACGCTCATCGCCGAGTCGAGCGACAACCCCTACTTGCTTGCCGCGCACCACCGCATCAATGGCGAGCTCAGTCGCGTCTGGCGACTCGTCATCGAGTCGGAGTTCGCGGAGCTCGGCGGCCGCGTCAGCGCCCTCGCCGATGTGGTGCGCTTCGTCGTTGAGCGCGACGCCGACAGCGCAGTCGACTTCCTGGGCCCCCACATCGAGGCGTCTCGCCGTCGCGTGCTCGACGCGCTCGCACGCTGGCCATCCGTGAGCATGACGGAGATTCGCGTGTGAGTGTGACCGCCCGTAGACGGTCCAGCCAAGCCTGCGACACGACCTAAGCCGCGAGAGCTTCGGGGCGGTGACGGTAGCAATGTGTCCTCATGTTGAGCCACACTGCCACGTGAAAATCTCGGCTACTGCGCGGGCGTAGTGACACGGCTAGCCTCAGCACAATACTCATCACGAGCGAACGAGGTGGTTGCGGTGAATGTAGTGGGGATTCGGGTACTGGGGTCAGCAGAGTGCATGCCGCGACGGGTAGTGGAGACCGCCGAAGTGGCTGAGCTCTGCGGAATTCCGACTGATGAGGCGATAAGCCGCACTGGTGTGAGAACACGACATTGGCTCAGTGATGACGAAGATCCTTTACTGCAAGGCGTCGCCGCGGCTGAAATGGCAATCGATGATGCCCACCTCTCCGCGCCAGATATCGACCTAGTTCTAAACGCCTCAGGCACTCCTATGCAGGCAATTCCTGACGGCGGCGCACTCATCGCGGCAGAGCTCGGCATGAGCGGCAGCTTTGGCTATTCAGTTCATGCAACTTGCATTTCGTTTCTGGTCGCTTTTCAGCAGGCGGCGTTCCACATCAGCATGGGCAGCGCCAAGCACGTGCTCATTGTTTCTACTGAAGCTGGCAGCCGGGGCCTCAACTTCAACCAGCCAGAAAGCGCGCTCCTCATAGGCGATGCGGCGGTAGCGGTCGTCGTCGGGCCGCCTGACACTCCGAGGCAGGGAATCACGGAGGCGCACTTCTCCACTGACACTGACGGGGTGCATGACGCAGAGATCCGTGGGTTCGGAAGCAGGGTGCCGGTAGCCGACGCAGCCGAACACATCGAAGACTTCAAGTTCGATATGCAGGGACTCAAACTACTTCGCGGGGCCCTTCGATGGTTCCCCGCCTTTCTAGAGTCCCTTCGAGAAGGCCTCAGCGAAAACCCCAGCGGAATCGAGCATGTCATTCCCCACCAAACTAGTCAGGCAGGAATGGAACTCATGTCGCGGTTTTGGGGATGGGACAAGATGATGGTGACGCTTCCGACCGTGGGCAATACCATTGCGGCCAGCATCCCCTTAGCACTTCATCGCTCAAGTATCCTGCCCGGAGAAACAGCGCTCCTGATCGGAACCGGGTCAGGCACACATTACGGAGGGCTGGTAGTGCGGTGGTGAATGCCGCCGCCCCGCTCATCACCACTTCGGGTCTATGTCGAACGTTTGGAACCGGCGATACTCGAGTCACCGCTCTCGACGACGCGAACATAGAGGTTCACTCGCGCGAGTTCACGGTGGTGCTTGGGCCTTCGGGCTCAGGCAAAAGCACGCTACTGAATCTGCTTGGTGGGATGGACGCCGCGACGGCTGGAACGCTGCAGGTCGGAGGGCTCTCTATCGAATCCCTATCGGAACGGGACCTGACAAGGTATCGGCGAGAGCAAGTGGGCTTCGTTTTCCAGTTTTACAACCTCATTCCAACGCTGACCGCGCGCGAGAACGTTGCACTCGCCGCCGAGCTGGTCATGTCTCGGGCTGAGGCAGACACCCGCGCCTCAGCTGCTTTGGCCGAGGTGGGACTAGAGCACCGCCTCAATCATTTTCCGCGCCACCTCTCGGGCGGCGAGATGCAGCGAGTTGCCATCGCGCGCGCCCTCGCCAAAGGCCCACGGCTCCTGCTCTGCGACGAGCCGAGCGGGGCACTCGATTCTGCGACAGGACGCCACGTGCTCGCGCACCTCCAGCGGACGGCACGCAACACAGACACTGCTGTCGTTGTCGTCACCCACGAACAATCACTCGCTGACGCTGCCGACCGCGTCATTCACCTGCGTGATGGAAGAGTCATTGAACAGCGTGTCGTGCGAACCCCTCAGACACTATCCGACCCGGAATCACGCGCGTGAGGATCCTCGCCCGTAAACTCTGGCGGGACTTAGCTCAGGTGTGGCCGCAGTTTCTGGCGGTAACGCTCATGGCAGCCCTGAGCGTCCTTGTCTTTTCAGGGCTTGAAGGAGGCTGGCGTGGCATTCAAACTCAGCTCGACGCAATGTCCGACAGCGCGCGCATGCCCAACGCATGGATTACAGGTCTCCAGCTGACACCACGAGATGCCGCACAGGTCGAAGCGTTGTCTGGAATAGAGCGTGCCACGCTTGTCTCTGAAGTGACCGTCGAACGCGAGGACGATGGGCATACCGACATCCTCGCCTTGAGCACCTCAGACCACGACACCTTAAATGCACCCTACGTGCTAGCCGGCACCGTTGACCTCAAAGCCGACGAGCTTGCCCTGGATACGGCGTATGCCGAAGCGAACCGTATACAGGTCGGTGACAAGGTCACGCTGATGCACGGTTCCGGTGCTTTCACGCTGAGGGTGGCCGGGCTCATACTCCAGCCTGACAAGATCGCCTACACCGGCGCTGGTCTGGTCGCACCTGACCCCGAAAAACACGGCTATGGGCTTGTGACTGCATCTGTGTTGAACAAGCTCAAGTCGAGCGGGCCCTCGACCTCGTCGATTCTCGTGCGAGGCGACGCATCGGTTGTGCGGACCGAAGCCGCAGAAACACTAGGGAGCAAACATGCCACCATATTAGACCGCAGCTCCAACCCCACCGTATCGACGGCATATGAGCGCGTCGACCAGATACGAAGCCTCTCGTATCTATTCTCCTCGTTGTTTGTGGCTGTCTCGCTCCTCTCGATCTTCACTTCAATCCGCCGGCTCACTGACACGCAACAGAGCGAAGTTGCAGTTCTCAAAGCGCTCGGTTTCACAAACTCGGCTGTAGGCGCATACTTCACTGCCGTTGGCATGGTCGCTGTTTCGGTGGGAATTGTCGTCGGGCTATCGTTTGCCCCGTTCCTGTCAACGTACGTACTCGGTACGCAACAATCGAGCTTCGCACTTCCCAGTTGGACGCCCTCTTACACCTTCGCGAGCGGCCTGCTGCCATTTCTACTGATCGCAGTGTGCGCCCTGGGCTCCTGGACAGCCACACGCCCGGTGAGACGTTCAAGCCCTGCCACGGGGATGCGCCCAGGCCCGATCCGCACGAACGAGAAGGCGACCAAAACTTCGAACGCACGTTGGAGAACGCTGTCCTTCGGCAGCCGTTGGGCACTCCGAGACGCCGCGGAAAACCCAGTCCGGCTCGGGATGGGTGTCGTCGCAACGGCAGGAGGCATGATGCTCCTCATCGCTGGATTCGGCATGCCCGACACACTGAATAATCAAGTCCAAGAGTCGTTCTCGGAGCAGTACCGCTACAGCACACGGCTCGCAGTATCGCCGCTCGCCCCACCTGAGGTGCGCGCGGAGATCGCGGCCACAGCAGGGCCAGGTCAATGGATACAACAAGTTCCTATCCAGTTCCCGCGGGGTGAACGCGCGGAGGGCGTACTAACGGTGTTGGGCAAGGGCAACCTCGTGCAAGTCAGCGACACCGCAGGCACTCCGCTCTCGGCTTCCGGGGTACGGAGCCTCGTCACACAGCCGTTGAACGAGCATCTCAATGCCAAAGCCGGGTCTGACGTGGAAATCGCCTTGCCAGACGGCAGCACCACCAACGTGCATCTCGATGGCGTGGCGGCGGTCTCGGAGCCACTTGGCATCCTCATCACCGAAGAATTCTGGGTGTCGAGCGGCGGAACGTTCACCCCCACCGCCTACCTGACGCGCAACCCACCACCCGACGCCATCGCAGTTACCGATGGCGTGACCGCCATGCTGAACTTCTCGGAGCAACGCAGCAACGCACAGTCACTTGTTGATTCACTTTCGAGCGTCTTCACATTGATCAAAGTCTTCGCGATCCTCCTCACGGTGATCGTGCTCTACAACCTCGGCACGCTGAGCTTCACCGAGCGGGTTCGCGATTACGCGACGCTTCGCGTGCTCGGTTTCACTCTCCGCGAGATCCGCGCGTTGGCCAGTCGCGAGAACGTACTTGTGACGCTCGCCGGCTGGCTCATTGGCGTCCCCGCCGGCTGGTGGTTTCTCAGCACGTACGTGGAGCTATTCAGCACTGACCGCGCCACATACTTTCCGTATATCTCAGTAACGAGCTTGGTCATTGCGTCTGCCATCACGATCCTGTCTGCGTTGACCGCCACGCTGCTACTCACGAGACGGGTCAAACGCATAGACATGACCGAGGCGCTGAAGGGGGTGGAGTGACAGTCAAAATTGGCGAGGGCGTCAAGCGCCCGATCACCCGCGCGCAGAATCGATGCCCGTCAGCAGACGCAGCGGGTTCTCCCTCGTGAGCTTGTCAACGACGGACTCAGCAACGCCCGCAGCCCGAAGCAGGTCGCAGAAGCCGCCGACCGCCCACGAGTAGCCAAGCCCGCCACGAATCTTGAGGTCGGTCATGTGACAGCGGTCGCTCGAGATGAGCAGGGAGTCGCTCCACCCCTCGTCGATGAGCCGCACGAGCATTTCAACTCGCAGACTGTCTGGCATGAGGTGCTCGCGGCCACAGGTGTCAAACTGCAGGTACACGCCCCGCTTGAGCAGCCCGGTGAGGTAGGTGTGGTCAAGGAAGGTGTCGACGTGGCCGATCGCAGTACGGCGAGGGTCGACGCCTTCCTCCTCGAGGATGCTCAGCTGGTCGACGCCAGTCGGGTACATAAAAGCGTGCGTCGTCACGGCGGCACCCGTCGCGTTGGAGGCTCGTCCTGCTGCACGCAGCACCCGTTCCTCAGCCGGCGAGAGCGTGCCACCGTGTGTGCCGATCTCACCGATGACGCCTGCCCGAATGCGGGTCCCGTCTGCGGCGAGCACGCCCTCCTCGATCTCTTGGATCATCTGAGCCGCGTGCCTCTCGGCGGATACCTCGTACACTTCCTTCGGGTAGTAGGGCTCGAGATACCAGCCCGTGCCCATCACCACGTGCAGGCCCGATTCCCGCGAGATCCGTCGCATCCCCTCGGGGTCACGCCCGAGATCGCGAAGCGTGACCTCAACAATCGCGTGCTGCATCCCCTGAGCTGGCGGCACGTCGGCGTTCATGTAGCCGAGCTCGCGCACCGCCAACTCTGGGTTGTTGAAGATGTGGTTGCGATCCCCCGTCACCGGGCTGAAGTCACAGAGCAGGTGCTCGTGCGGCAGCACGCGGTCGATCTGTTCGACGCTCACGTCGCCGAGCACTGTTCTGAGGTTCACTTCTCGTCCTTTCTTACTCCGCGAGCGCCGTCGCGGCGGCTGCGACTCGCAGCACCCTGTCAAGCCCGCCGTCGAGCGACACCGCGACGCTCGTGCGCGGGTTCACGACCTGGCAGACCTTGACGTTCAAGAGCAGCCCGACCGAGAGGTACGCTTCATCCTTGCTGATTCCTGCGTGTTCGGCGACTCGCGTGACGCAGTACGCAGTTGCCTCCTTGAGCGCCTCCTCCACTGAGGCGCCGACACCGATGACCCACAGCCGCCCCTCGATGTCCTCCACCGTCGGGAGGATCGAGCCGACGCCCGCGAGCCGGTTGAGTCTGAGCGAGACAGACGCGCCAGTTTCCGCGCCAGTGCCGCAGACCTCGCCGTCGCCGATGGTCGCGTGCACATCGCCGATGAAGAAGCCACCGCCGGCAACGGACGCCGTGATCCACAGCTTTGCCCCGACGCCTACGGCACTGAAGTCGATGTTTCCGCCGTAGTGCCCGAGCGTTCGCGCTGGCTCGACCGTGTCGGTGAGCAGGCCGAGCGCACCGACGTGCGCCTTCGGCTGCGCGGCGGCGAGCACCGGAGTTCCAGGCCCGCCCGGCCTGAGCTCAAGCGTCTCGGTGTCGACTGCCATCACCGCGAACCTGTCTTGCCCGAGGAGCCCGAGGCCCGGGCGGGTCCACGTGTGGGCGAGCGGGTCGAGGCGCATGTCGAGAATCTCGATCTCAACGACGTCGCCGCGCTCAACTCCGACGATCTCGACGGGGCCGACGACAGGGAAGAACTGGCTCGCGTCGAGCTCGCCGTAGTCGACGTCGGTGCGGATCTGCCCACCAGAGGAGTCGAGCGTGTGCACCGTGAACTCCCTCCCGGGAACAACCGACCCGGCCATCGGAGCGTCAGGTGCGAGCTCGTACATTCGGCCGTAGGAATCGAGTTCTTGCATATCTCGGGTCACTTCACGATCTCGCTGTTGATCTCGACCTGCGCGAGCCTGCTGTTGTCAGAAACGTTCCACTTGTCCATCACTTCGTCGTAGACGCCGGTATCGATCAGGTGCTGAATGGCGGCAGCCACGGCGTCGCGGAGCTCGACGTTGTCTTTGTGGAAGGCCCAGCCGTAGTTGTTGCTCAGGTAGCCCTCGCCCGGAACGACCTCGATGTCGCGAGCGGTACCCTGCTCGATGCCAAACTCGGTGACGATCGGGTTCGCGATCGTCGCGACCGCTCTGCCTGTCGACAGCCAGAGCAGCTGGTCGGCAGTGGTCGGCGCGATCAGCACGTTGATGGGGTTGTCGCCGCACTCGGGTTGAAACTCTTCAAAGAGCTCCACCATCATGCTTCCCTCGAGCGTTGAGACGTTCTTGCCGCAGAGATCGGGCAGGTCCTTGATGCCGAGCGGGTTTCCCTTGGCGACAACGATGTTGTTCGCAGAGATCAGGTTGTCGACGAAGTCAATCTGTTCGCGACGCTGCTCCGTGTCCCACATCGCTTCGCTCATCATGTCGTAGCGCTTCGTCGCGACGCCGGTGATGAGGCCACCGAAGTCTGCTCGCGACCACTCGAGCTCGACGCCGAGCACTGCGGCAACCTCGGCGGCGAGGTCTGGGTTGATGCCGACGATGTTGTCGTCATCGTCGGTGAACTCGTAGGGCGCCTGCGATGGGTCGGTGACGACCTTAATCGTGTTTGCGCTCAGAATCTTCTCGGGCAGCAGCTGCCGAATCTCGTCGACGACGGCTGCGGAGTCGACTGGCGCGGCTTCTTTGTCTGCGGATGCGCCGGCTGGCGCACACGCCGAGAGCGCGAAGCTCGCGACAATCAGCGCCGGGATGGCGACTTTCAGGGAGGGGGTACGTCGTTTCATGGCGTGTTCTTTCTCGTGGGATTCGAGATCCGGCCCGTCGTTGGGCGGATCGAGTGTGAAGTGTTCTGCTGCCGCGTACTAGATGACGCGACTCAAGAAGCGTTGGGTTCGTTCGTGTGTGGGGTTGTCGAGGACCTGCTCTGGCGGGCCGATTTCTTGGATGACACCGTCTTCAAGGAAGGCGACCTGATCGCAGACCTCGCGGGCGAACCCGATCTCGTGGGTGACCACGATCATCGTCATCCCCTCGCGGGCGAGGGTCCGCATGACTTCGAGCACCTCGCCGACGGTCTCGGGGTCGAGGGCAGAAGTTGGCTCGTCGAAGAGCATGAGCGTCGGCTCCATCGCGAGGGCACGCGCGATGGCGACGCGCTGCTGCTGCCCGCCAGACAGCGAGTCGGGGTAGGCGTCGCGCTTGTCGGCAAGACCGACCTTGCGAAGCAGTTCGAGCGCGCGCTGCTCCACCGCGCGCTTGTCTTGCTTGAGCACCTGCACCGGGGCGATCATGATGTTCTCGAGCACGGTGAGGTGGCCGAACAGATTGAAGCCTTGGAAGACCATGCCGAGCTTGGCGCGCCGCTTCGCGACGATCCGCGGCTTGAGCTCGTAGGCTTTCGTGCCCTCGCGCCGGTAAGCAACGCGTTCGCCGTCGACGAGGATGTCGCCCGAGTCGAACGTCTCAAGGTCGTTGATGCATCGCAGGAAGGTGCTCTTGCCCGATCCTGACGGCCCAATGAGCGCGGTCACCGTTCCCCGCTGCACCTCGATGCTGACGCCGCGAAGCACTTCGTTGCCGCCGAAACTTTTGCGTACCTCCACGGCCTGCACCATTGGGCGCTCCGCGCTCGTCGCGTGCTCTGTCGAGTTCATCGTTGTGCTCCCGTCTGGGTGAGGCGCTTGAACATGCCTCGGTTGGCACCGCGGCCCGAGGTGTTGCCACTGCGGCCTGCGTATTTCTTCTCGAGCTGGTTCTGTAGCAGCGTCGCGACCGTGGTCAGCAGGAGGTACCACGCGCAGGCGACGATGAGCAGTTCGATCACATAGTAGTTCCGCGAGTAGATCATTTGCGCGTTCGTGAGGAGGTCGCGCGCGGAGATGACCGAGACCAGCGAGGTGACCTTGAGCATCGCGATTGCCTGGTTGCCTGTTGGCGGGATCACCATGCGCATCGTCTGCGGGAGGATGATCTTCGTCATCATCTCGAGCGGGGTGAAGCCGAGCGCGACGGCTGCCTCACGCTGTCCCTTTGGCACACCGAGGATGCCGCCACGGATAATCTCGGCCATGTAGGCGCCCTCGTTCAAGCTCAGCCCGATGAGCGCGGCGATGAACGGGGTGATGAGCGCGTTCGTGTCCCAGCTTGCGAACCCCAGGTTGATCGTGGGGAACAGGAAGGCGAGGTTGAACCAGAAGATCAGCTGGATGAGCTGCGGTGTGCCGCGGAAGAACCAGAGGTAGAGGTCGGCGAGCACGGTGAGCACTTTATTGTCAGAGAGCTTCATGAGCGCGAGGACGATGCCAAGCAGGATGCCGATGATGACCGCGAGCACGGTGAGCTGCACCGTCAAGATGACGCCCTCGATGATGACGGGCGCGAACAGGTACTGGCCCACCACGCTCCAGTCGAGGTTCTCGCTCGTGACGAGGGCGAAGATGAGGCCGCCGACGATCAGTGCGGCGACTGCCGCAATGACCATGCGACCGTAGCGCTTGAGGGGAACGATCTCTAGCGGGGTGATCTCCGCTGTAGTTCCAGCTGACGCTGGAGCACTGGGAGGGGATGTGGTTTTCACTCGGCCACCTTTCGGTCGAGCCCGGCCCGGGCTTCGTCTACGTTGACGCACCTACGTTTTCCAGAGGGGTTCCTCAGGCGTTCGCAAGGTCGATGGATTCACTGTAAATGAAATTCAGTATTTCTACAAGCTGTTTGAATTGAATTCGAAACGCTCCCCGCAAAATCGAGGCAGTTACTTGAATTCACGGCAAACCAGACGGCCACGGCCTGCCGATTTCACTTCAATTTACTTTTAGCATTGCTACATCTTGGGTGCAGACACGGCGGTCGAAAACCTGTAACATGCGAAGGGATGAGTACTCAAAAACGCAAATCCGGAGACGAAGACGCCCAACTCGGCGCACGCATCCGTGAGATACGCAAGCTCAGGCGACTGTCGCTGACCCAGCTTGGAGAAATGTCAGGCGTGAGCGCGAGCTTCCTCAGCCAGCTTGAGCGGGGCACGTGCCGCGCGAGCTTCGGAACGCTTCGAGACGTCACCGAGGCGCTCGGCACAACCCTCGCCGAACTCTTCAACGCCGACGAACCACCGGGGCCACGCATCGTCAGGCACGCCGAACGCCCGCAGCTCATCCACGGTGGCGCCCGCAAATTCATGCTGAGCCCCCGCCCGCTGTCACACATCGAGATCTTCGCCGGCGAATTCGACCCGGGCGAATCGACCGGCGACGAGCCATACAACCACGGCGACTCCCAGGAGTTCCTGATCGTCATCCGAGGCTCGGTCGACGTCCAGATCGACGGCAGGTCGCACCTCCTCGATGCTGGCGACACCATCGAGTACCGCAGCTCACAGCTGCACCGCACGGTGAACGTGGGTGACGACGTTGCAGAGGTGCACTGGATCGTCAGCCCGGTTACTGTGCCAAGCTCCACCGGCGCTGCAGAAGGAACGAACGATGACTAGCACCAGAGACTCACTCGCCCGCGCGCTCGGCGCGACCGACGGCCCAAACTCGCCAACGATGGCGCAGTGCGCGAGCGCACACGAGCTCATCTTCACCTCGGGCCACACGAGCCTGACGCTCGGCAAGGTCGGCGCGGAGCTCACAGTCGCAGACGGCGCACAGGCCGCGCGTGAGGCCGCGCTGCGTTTGCTCCACTCGGTGCTCGAACACAACGGCACGCTCGATGGGCTGCGGCTGGTGCAGCTCAACGTGTGCGTGAACACCACCCCAGATTTCACGCAGCACGGTGAGGTCGCGGAGGGCGCGAGCGGCCTCCTGCGCGAGGTCTTCGGCGATCAGGATCTCCCGACACGCAAGGCGCTCGGCATGGCATCGCTCCCCCGCGGAGTTGCCGTCGAGATCGACGCCGTGTTCGCCGCAGAGGCCACCACCAGCTAGCGGCGCAAGAGAGCGCACTCGATAGAATCACTGTCGGACGCGGATGGACTTCCGCACTGCCGGGAGGTCCACTTGTACATCGCATGCTTTGCGCTCATCGCCGTTTCCGGCGTCGTCATCCTCGCCGGGCTCCGCGTTCGCAGGCTCGTGCCAAAACACTGGGCGACGGTGCCGGGCGACTGGATCGGCCCGGCACTCCAGTTCTCGCCGCACCCCTACCGCTACCGCACCCCAGACGGGGTCGAGCGCACAGGATCGTCACGAGTCAAAGTCGTCTGGCGAGCGCCCTTCGGGGGCAACTGCCTCGTAGCGTACGACCCCCAGAACCCCGCGACGTCTCAGCCAGCCCAGCTGCGCACGAACGGGACGCTCCTCATCGCCGTCGGGGCATTCGCCGCGATTGCGGGGGTCGCGCTTCTCGCCGTTTCGCTGCGATAGTCCCTCCCGCTCTGATCTGGCACTCCCCTGGCGCAGAGCCCAGCGCCCCGAACGCAACGTCGCCGCGGGTCCCAGCACTGCGCTGGGACCCGCGGCGACAGACAGCTTGAGCCGCCTACTGCACCCGTGCCCGGTGACCTAGGCCGAGCGGCGGCGCCAGAACGCGAGCAGGCCCCCGGCAGCGACGAGCACGGTCATCAGCACGATCGCCAGCGTCCACTGGACCTCGGGGCCGCCGGTGTTCGCAAGGCCCTGCTTTCCTTCGGCGCCCGTATCGACTTTGCCGCCAGTTTCGGCACCGGCGCCGGGGGCGGTTCCGCTACCGTCACCGGTCCCGGTGCCGCCGCCGTCACCCGGCTGATCCGGGCCGCCCGGCTCGCCGGGACCACCCGGATCCACCGGTCCGGTTGTGTCGTCCGCAACAGTGATCGTGTGCTCGCTCGTGACGCCGTTCACGGTCACGCCGAGCGTCGCCTCCCCCGCACCGGTCGCGGTCAGGGCGCCCGTCGACGGGTTAAACCGGAGCACACTCTCATCGGTCGCCTCGCTTGCGCTCGCGCTCACTGCGCGGCCGCGCTTATCGGTCTCGACTGATCCGTCGTCGACGACGACACCGTCCCCGCCCCACACCGCGCTCATCGGCCAGTGCACGGGCACGATGCGCCCGCCGTCCTGCGAGATGGTGGCATCTACGGTCACCGAGTCGCCAACGGTCATCGCCGCCGGCACTGCCGCGGTCGCGCCAAGGGTGAGCTCGTCGACCCGGGGCTTCACCTCGGCCTGGAGCCAGTTCGTGCGGCTTGTCACGGGCGCCGGATCTTTTCCAACGACGCCCGAGTTCGGGTTGATGCCGAGCATCGCCCAGCCCGTGAAACCGCCCTTGTCTGGCGAGCTCGACGGCCCCTTACCGCTGTTGCCGCTGAGGAAGGTCGAGACTCCCTCGTGGCTCGTCGCATGGAAAACGCCGGCGTGGCCGTTGATCGAGGCAATTGACTTGCCGGTGTCGGCACGGAACTCCGCGAGCCGATCCTGATAGCGCTTCGCCTCGATGCGATCCGAGATCTGGCTGTCCTTGCTGCTCTTCGGGTCGTCGACGGGGTGGTGCGCGAACACGAGCACGCCCGTGATCGTCGAATCCTTCTCGGCCTCGGCGAGTGCGTCTTCAAGGAAGCGCATCTGCTGCTTGTCAGAGGCATTGAACGAACCGTTCGCGGTATTCAGCGTGATGACCAGCGTGCTGCCGACCTGCTGTTTCGTCTTCGTCGGACCGAACTCGGCAATGAAGTTCTCGATCGGCCCTCCCATCACCTCGTGGTTGCCAGGCACGTAGATCCAGGGCAGCTTGTCGCCGATTTCCTCGTCGAGGATCTTGCGGGCGAGCGCGAAGTCCTCGGGCGCGGCCTCGTCGACGAAGTCACCCGTGATCACAAACATCTCGGGCTTCGCGGCGAGGATCTCACGCAGGGTCTGGCGTGCGCCGTGCACGTTGGGGCCCTCGGGGTTGCGGGCGACGAACTGCGCATCGCTCATCACAGCGATGCGCTGCGCGCGCTTGTCGACGGTGCCGTTCGTGACGACGAGCGGATCGTGCACGACCGGCGCCTGCGGCTGATCGACCTCGGGCGCCACGATGGCGCGGATGCCGGCGAACATTGTCTCGCCCTGGTACTGCTTCGCTGCCGAGGTTTCCATCATGCGCACGCGCTCGAGCTTCAGCGGGTAGGCGGTGCCAACTGGCACGTTGAACGTGAGCTCCTGCCAACCCTTCCAGCTGGTGTGCGGGCCGTCGATGTTCATCGTGGTGCCCGCGCCGGTCTTCATCTGGAGCCGTGGCCAGGTGCTGTTGCCGTCGCCGTGCACCCACATCTTGATTGCCTTCGGCTGCCCCGCAATCTCGATGGGTTCGGGCGCAACGGCGTACGCACCGCGCGTGCCAGTCGACGAGGCGAAGTCGTAGGTGAGCTTCAGCCCGGCCTCGCCGTTCGGTCCGGTTGCCTCAGCGATCTGGCCGGTGGCGCGGTCTGAGCGGAAGGTCCAGTCTTTCGCGTTTGCGAGGTCAGAGACAGGCTCCTCTTCCAAGCCAATCGTGACTGCGACGTCGACGCGGCGATCTCCCGCCGAGAACGACACCGTCGCCGCCCCCGACGTTGCACGCGGGGTGATCGTGAAGGTGTCGCCGTCAAGCGATTCGACAGCGACGTCAGCGCCGGCCGAGACCGTGAGGTCAGCGGCCTCGATGGGCGCGCCGAAGCCGTCTTTGTCGAGGCCGGTGATTGTCACAGTCTCGCTGCCGTTCTCGTCGACCAAAGCGATAACGCTCTGGCTCGCACGGAGCCTGTCGAGCTCGCCGAGTACGCGCAGCTCGCTCGTCGCCGACTTCCCTTCTGCGGTAAACGTGACGGGCGCGGTGCCAGGTGCGGATCCGGTGACCGTTGCGGTGTCTCCGTCGACCGCCGTGAGCGTCGCGTTCTTGCCCGCCACCGAGAACTCGCCCGCCGTAGCGATCGCGCCGCGATTCGCGTCGAGGCCAATGCCTGAGACAGTGCGCGAGAAGCCAGGGAACACTGCGTCTGCGTCGTCAAGCTTCGACTCGGGGGCAACCATCACGTCGGCGAGCCCGGTGTCGGGCGCGGTCGACGAAAACACGAGGCTGTTGGGCACGCTGCGCAGGTGCCCATCTGAGGGCGCGTTGCCGACGCTCAGCTCGCTGGTTCCCGGCTCGCGCATGAGCAGGGTGCTGGATCCGCCACCGTCGAGATTCACCGCGTTGTGCGCGCCGAGCTCGACCATGAACTCGCCGAGCTCGTCGAGCGCCATGCCGCGGGAATGGCTCTGGCGGCCGTCGAGGGAGACCACGTAGACCTCGCTGCCGTCCTCGCTCACGCCAACCGCGGTGCGGGGCTCGCCCTTGTCGGGAGCGCCGACGACGACGCCGTCAGCGACGAGGCGCTGGTTGCCGCTGATCGCGAGATCCACATCGGCGCTGGCAGCGACAGTTACTGGCAGCGGATCGCCTGGCTTCACGCCAGCGAACAGGTCGACGGCCGATCCGCGCGCGAGCACGACGCCCGATCCTGCTGCGATGGCGGTCGGTCCCGTAATCTCGGCAAGGTCCGCAGATGTGCGCGTCACGACCCCGTCTGTGATCTCCACGCGGAGAAACTTCGGGTCGATGTTCGATGGCCCGCCGATGGCGCGCGAGATTGGGTACTCGCCCCACATCGGCGTGAAGTAGCCGATGCCGTCGGCGGGAATACCGATGTTGTTGACCGTGCTCACCGGGTGATTGGCGCCCGCAATGTCGAGGGTGGCGGCTGAGGCAAGCGCCTGGATCGCAGCGATACCCTCGCTGACTGTGAAGCTCTGGACAGGTGATCCGCTCGTTGTCTTCACGCCCTCCGTCGACGAGACGTTCGTGCCCTGGGCGACACCAGAGTTGTTGATGTCGAAGAAGGAGCCGTTGACCGCGGCCACGGCGTGATCGCCAAGCGTGTGCTCAGTGACGGGCGCTGGCTTCGTAAGGCTGCCCGAGTCACGCACGTCCATCGACAGCGTGGGTGTGGAGAGATCCGCGACGAGCACGTCGCCAGTCACCCATCCCTCACCTTGCAGCCTGTCAAAGCTTGTCGCCTTCAGACCCGGTGCGAGCTGCCGCGTGTCAGCGCGAAGCAGGCTCGAATCACGGCCGCCCAGGTCGAGACCACCCGTGTCGGGTGACGCGTAACTGGCCGTGAGGGTGGACTGGGGTGCGAGGGCGATGCCGCTCACAGCGATGCCGAGACAGAGCCCGGCCGCAAGCGTTGTTTTCAGGGGTGTTCGTCTAAACCAAGCCACGAGTTGCCGCAGACCTTTCTTAAGTTTTGGAATGCGCGTGCGGCAGCAAAGGAATAATTGAATGGCCGCCGGACGCTCAAGTCAGCGTAGGGAGGCCAGGTAGCGCGAAGGTTGCCTGCGGGTGGACGGGAGGGTTGTTGGCCTTGCGGCGTTGTGACACGAACTTCGAACGACCGAAATACCCGTAGCGACTTTCGCTACGAATTACTCGGGCCGATCCACCTGGTCGACCTCGAAGGCTGCAGCCCGGACCTGCGCACAACGCTTGGGCTCCTGACACCTTCAGACCAGCGCGGCACGTATGTGATTGGGACAGCAGAGAGAGACCTTCGTAGCCGCGAACCGGGTTCATACCGGCTCGCATTCGGCCACGAAGGTCTCTCGAGCTTCACCCTCAGGGTCTGCGCGACTAGAGCGAATCGACGTAGGCTCGCGCGACCTTCTGCGGATCCTTCTTATCGACCTCGATCTCGCGGTTCATGCGGATGAGATCCTCGGTGGTGAGCTTCGCCGACACCGCGTTCAGCGCCTCCGTGACCGTGTCGTCTGCGCGGTCGCTGCGCACGATCGGAATGATGTTCTCAGCGAGCGACATGTACTCGGGGTCTTCAAGCGACACAAAATTGTTCTCGGCGATCGCAGACTGCGTGGTGAACATGAGGGCCACATCGATGTCGCCGCCATTCAGGCCGGCAACGGTGAGCGGGCCGCCAAGGTCGACCGACTTGAACTCGCCAAACGTGACGTCGTAGAGCTCCTTCAGGCCGGGCACGCCCGCGCGGCGGTCCTTCGTCTCCGGCGGGCCGCCGAGCACGAGCTCCCCGGCAACGGGCTGCAGATCGCCGATCGACACGAGGTTGTACTTCTCTGCGGTCTCGGCGGTCACGACGAGCGTGTCCTTGTCCTCAGCCGATGCGGCCTCAAGCAGCGTCGTGCCCTCGGGCACGACTGCGTCGAGCGCCTTGAGCACGTCTTCCGAGCTGAACGCGGTCTCGTCGCCACCGAGGTACGCGAGCAGCGCGCCGCTGTACTCTGGCACGATGTCGATGCTGCCGTCTTGCAGCGCCGGAATGATCACCTCGCGGCTGCCGATGTTTGGCTTCACGGTCGTTGCAACTCCCGCGTCCTCCAGCGCCTCAGCGTAGATGTGCGCGAGCAGCACGTTCTCCGAGAAGTTGGCGGAGCCGATGGTGATGGTGTCGCCGCTCGACTCCTCAGATCCACCGTCGAGTGAGCCGCTGCTTGCGCAGCCTCCGAGGGTGAGTGCGACTGCCGCGGCGGCCGCGGCAAGAACTGTTTTCTTCATTGAAATTCCTTCCGGGTGTACAGGGTGTGAGAGAGATTCAAAAGAATGGTTAGGGCTGTTCAGTGAGCCTGACGGCACGGGTCTCGGTCGCCTCCGCCGCGACCGCCTCGGCCTTCGCGAGCGGCTTCTTGCGGCGAATACCCCCGAGCGCAAAGAGCCCATCGGTGATGAGCGCGAGCCCAGCGACGAGCAGTGCGCCACCCGCCATCTCGCCGTAGTCGCGCAGCGCGAGGCCGTCGAGCAGGAAGCGGCCGAGACCGCCGAGCGCGATGTACGCGGCGACCGTCGCGGTTGCGATGACCTGCAGCACCGACGACCTGATGCCGCTCACGATCACGCGCGCTGCGATCGGCAGCTCGACAGTGACGAGGATCCGCCACTCAGGCATCCCGATTCCACGGGCCGCGTCAACGACCGCGGGGTCGACACCGCGCACGCCCGCGTAGGTCGCGGTGAGCATCGGCGGGATCGCGAGCACCACCAGCACGATCGCGGCTGGCAGGAACCCGAGTCCGAGCAGCAGCACCATGAGGGTGAGGAGGCCGAGGGTCGGGAGCGCGCGAGAGCCGTTTGCGATGTTGATGACAAGCCAGGCGCCGCGGCGGGTGTGCCCGATGAGCGCGCCGACCGGGATCGCGATGAGGATGCCGATCGCGACGACGATCACCGTGTAGAGCAGGTGCTCGCCGAGCCGCACGGGGATGCCGTCTGGCCCAGACCAGTTCGCCGGGTTCGAGAAGAACTCAAGAATCTGTTGCAGAATCATCGCTGCTCACCTGCCTTCACCCAGGGGGTAGATACTCGTTCGATGAGCACCACAATCATGTCGAACACGAGGGCGAGCAGAACGCTCAGCAGGATGCCCCAGATGATCGGCACGAGGTAGCTCCGCTGGAACCCCTCGGTGAAGAGGTCGCCGAGGCCACCGACACCGATGAGCGCGCCGACCGAGACGAGGCTGACGTTCGACACCGCCGCGACCCGCAGCGTTGCAGCGATCACCGGGATCGCAATCGGCAGCTCGACCGTGAAGAGCAGGCGCAGCCTGCCGATCCCCATCGCCTCTGCCGCCTGCCGCGTCTCCACCGGAACCGCCCGGAGCGCCTCGACGACGCCGCCAAACAGGAGCGCGAACGAGTACACCGAGAGCGCGATGACGATGTTGATCGGGTCGAGGATCTTGGTGCCAAGCAGCACCGGGATAAAGATGAGCAGCGTGAGCGACGGAATCGTGAAGAGCACACCGCTGATCGCGAGCATCGCCCCCGCCGTCCACCGGGTGCGGGCGACGAGCATGCCGAGCACGAGCGCGAGCACGAGGCCGATGAGCGTCGCGGCTGCCGCGAGCACGGAGTGCAGCCCCGCGAGACCGAGCACGCGCTGCAGGTTGTCAGCGATCCACTCGATCATGCTCGGGATCCCTGTGCGTGCAGGCGCGGCGCCAGCAGGGCGAGGTCGATGCTGCCGAGCAGCCTGCCGTCGTCGTCGACGACGATCGCCTGGCCATCGTGGCTCGTGAGCACGGCGTCGGTTGCGAGGCGCATCGAGTCGCTCTGGCGCACCGTCGCGCGCTGCTCAAGCTGGTTCGCGCGGTCGGCCTGCTCGCCGCGCCGCGCCCAACCGACGAACCGGTGCGAGGTGTCAACGACCGCGGCCCCAGCGGCGGGGAGCTCGGCGGTCGAGTCGCCGAGCTGGATCGTCGCCACGGGGTTCACCGTCGTTCCCACCTGCTTGAACGAGAGCGCACGGTACCCGCGATCCTTGCCGACGAACTCCGCGACGAACTCGTTCGCTGGAGAGCTCAGCAGCTCTTCCGGGGTCGCAAACTGGGCAAGCTTGCCGCCCTTCTCGAACACCGCGATGCGGTCCCCAAGCCGTACGGCCTCGTCGATGTCGTGCGTCACAAACACGATCGTCGTGCCGAGCTCGGGGCCGAGCCGCGCGAACTCCTCCTGCAGTTCGTGCCGCACCACCGGGTCGAGCGCCGAGAACGGCTCGTCCATGAGCAGCACCTTCGGGCTCGCCGCGAGCGCGCGGGCAACGCCGACGCGCTGCTGCTGGCCGCCCGAGAGCTGGGTCGGGAATCGTGTGGCGAACTCACGCGGCAGGCCGACGGTGTCGAGCAGCTCGTACGCACGCGTCTTCGCCTGCGCCGTCGGCACACCGTTGAGCTTCGGCACCGTCATGATGTTCTGCAGCACCGTGCGGTGCGGGAAGAGGCCGGCGTTCTGAATGACGTAGCCGATGCCGCGACGCAGCTCGGCCTTTTTCAGCGTCGTCACGTCTTGACCGTCGATGGTGATCCTGCCGCTTGTCGGCTCGATCATGCGGTTGATCATGCGCAGGCTCGTGGTCTTGCCACAGCCCGACGGCCCAACAAACACTGTGGTCTGCCCGGCAGGCAGTTCGAGCGACAGCGACTCGACGGCGAGTGTGCCGTCTGGGTAGCGTTTCTCGACCTTCTCAAATGTGATCATGCGTGTCTCCTCGATCGTGCGGCGTTTCCGATGAGCACGGAGAGCAGCCGGGAAAGTGTAGTTGAAGTGGTGTCTCTGACGTCGAGCGACGGGAAGTGCTCGACGATGTCGATGCCTGCGAGCCCGAGCGTGCCGCCGACCGCGGCGAGCAGCGCCTCGGCCTCGTCGAAGCTCAGGCCGCCAGGCACGGGACAGCTGGTGCCGGGGGCGATCGTCGGGTCGAGGCCATCGACGTCGAGGGTGACAAACCACGGCAGGTCGGTGTTCATCCGTTCGATGACACTCTCGATGCCGTTGCGGCGCACCTCCGCCATCGGCACGATGACGTTTCCCGCGGCGACCGCAGCGTCGTAGTCCGCCGGGGTCGCGCTGCCGGTGCCGCGCGCGCCGACCTGCACGATCTGCCCGACCCAGCCCATCTCGCGGATGCGCCGCATCGTGCTCGAGAACCCGTCGGCGCGGCCGTGCGCGACGTCTGCGAAGTCGATGTGCGCGTCGATCTGCAGCACGTTGATCCGCGGGGCGGCTGCCGTGGCTGCATCGGCGGCGTCTGCATCTGCCGCAGCCCCCGGCCCGCCGCCCGACCCCGCGGACCCCGTGGGTCCGGCAAAACCAGCAGCAGCAAGAATCGGCACGGAGTCGTCGCCGCCGAGCACGATCGGCACGCCACCGCGATCCACGATGTCGCGCACGGTCGCGGTCACCGCTGCGGCGTTGCCCGGGAGATCGCGCGGGTCGCCCACGAGGTCGCCGAGGTCGTGCAGCCGCACACCGGTGTCGCCGAGCAGCGTGCCGCCGAGCGAGAAGTCGTAACGGTTCTGGTGCACGCCGAAGCGCTGGTTCGCGCGCTCGCGGAACACGCGTGGCGCGTTTGCCGCGTCAGAGTGCACCCCGCTCATCCAGTACGGCGAGCCATACGGCGCACCGAACACCGCGATGTCGCCCGCCGCGATCTCCTCCGGGCCACTGATCTCGGCCCCGAGGAGTCCGTGGGCAACGGGGGTGAGCCCGCTCATGCGCCGACCCCGGCGGTAGTGCTGTCGGCCGTGCTCGCACCGGCTGCGCGATCCTCAACCTCGCCAACCCCGACGGCGCGGATCCCGCTCTGCGGCAGGTACGCCACGGCCTCCGGAACGCCCGCGCTCGCGTGGCGGATCACGCCAATCGCAGGATCGTTCTCGAAGCAGATGCGGGCGCGCGCCGCGCTGAGCTCGGTGCCGTCGAGCACCATCGTCATGCCAGCGGAGACTGAACCACCGATGATCCCCGCGTTCTGGTGGATCGCGACGAGGTCTGCGCCGCCCGCGACGTTGAGCATCGCGTTGAGGTACGGCCAGTCGGCAATGACGTCTGAACCGTCGGGCATCTTCTCGGTCTCGCGGGTCGGGTACGCGCACGAGCCGGAGTCGAGGTGGTCGCGGGTGATCGCGACGGGTCCCGACAGCTCGCCGTTCGCGACGAGGCGGTTGATCTCAAGCGCCATCGCGGCGCGCTGGCCATGCCCGATCCAGCAGATGCGCGCGGGCAGCCCCTCAACCGGGGTTTCGGAGGCTGCGCGGTCGAGCCAGGTGTTCAGGCGGGTGTCGTCGGGGAAGAGCTCGCGTGCCGCGCGGTCGAGCCTGTCGCGGTCGGCGATGTCGCCGCTCAGGCAGACCCAGCGGAACGGGCCGCGCCCCACGCCGAACGACGGCCGGATGTACTCGGGCACGAAGCCGGGAATCTCGTCTGCGCGCTCGTGGCCGAGGCGGCGGGCGGCCTGGCGGATGTCGTTGCCGTACTCGAACACCACCGATCCCGCTTCTTTCAGCCGCACGAGCGCTGTGACGTGGCGCAGCAGGGTTGCCTCACTGCGGCGCAGGTACCCGTCAGGATCCTCGGCGCGCAGCTGCGTCGCCTCGGCGAAGCTCAGGCCGGATGGGATGTAGCCGTGCAGCAGGTCGTGCGCGCTCGTCTGGTCGGTGGTGATCGCGGGGACGCGATCCAGATCTGCGAGCTGCTCTGCGACGTCCGCCGCGTTCTGCACGACCGCGAGCACGCGCGCTTCGCCCTGCGCGGCGAGCGCTTCTGCGCGCTCCCACGCCGCGTCGAGGGTGTCGAACACCTCGTCGACGCTGCCGGCCTCGATCCGCTGCTCGATGAGCTGACGGTTGAGCTCGGCGATGAGCGCGACTCCCCCGTTCATCCGCACCGCGCGCCCCTGGGGCTGACCCATGCCGCCGAGACCTGCGGTGAGCACGATCTTGCCGGTGAGGTCGCCGCCGAACGCGCGCTCTGCTGCCGCGGCGAAGGTCTCGAAGGTGCCCTGCACGATCCCCTGCCCGCCGATGTACGCCCAGCTGCCTGCCGTGTACTGGCCGTGCATGGTGAGGCCGCGGTCGCTGAGGTCAAAGAACTCCTCGCGGGTGGCGGCGCGCGGCACAACGTTTGCGTTGGCGATGAGCACGCGGGGCGCAGCGACGGAGCTTGGCATGATCGCAACCGCGCGGCCCGACTGCACAACGAGCGTCTCATTGTCGCCGAGCACCTTCAGCGACTCGATGATCCCGCGCAGGCTCTCGTGGTCGCGGGCAGCCTTGCCGATGCCGCCGTAGATCACCAGATCCTCGGGACGCTCGGCGTTGTGGAGCGTGTTTTCGAGCATCCGCAGGATGCCTTCCTGACGCCAACCCCGACAGCGTAGCTCTCGGCCAGTACCGGGTGACACCCGCTCCATCTGTTGCTCCTTTGCATTGTATGAAATACTTGCGAATCATCACGTGAAACGCTTTACTCATTAACGCAGACGCTTCGCAAGCTGTCAAGCGCCAATCAAAAACCGTTACATCGAGGGAAAATGCAAGAAAACATCGACCTGCTGGTTCTCAACACCTCCGAACTACTCACCGCGCGCAGCGCCGCCGCGGGCCCGGTTCGGGGCGACGCGCTCAATCACATCGAGGTGATTCCTGGCGGCGCGTTCGCGGTAAACGAGGGCAAGATCGTCGCCGTCGGCAGCGCCGACGAACTCCTCGAGCGGTACAGCGCCACGCGTCACGTCGACGCGGGCGGCCGCCTCGTCTCCCCTGCGTTCAGCGATCCGCACACCCACCTGATCCACGGTGGATCGCGGCACGCCGAGTGGGAGGCGAAGGTGCTCGAGCGGCCGGCTGTCGGGATCGACGGCGGGATCAGATCCACAATCAACGCGACCGCCGAGGCGAGCGACGCTGCGCTCCTCGCGCACGCCGAGACGATTCTCGACGACATGCTCGCCTCGGGCACCACTGCTGTCGAGGCGAAGAGCGGCTACGGGCTCAGCGAGCGCTCCGAACTCAGGCTGCTCGAACTCGCGGCCGCAATCGACCACCCCGTCGCACTCGAAAGCACGTTCCTCGGTGCCCACACCGTGCCCGAGCGGCACCGCGACGACCGCGAGGCGTACATCGCCGAGGTCATCGCGATGATGCCAGCCGCGCGGAAGCTGTCAGACACCTGCGACATCGCAATCGACCCCGTCTCGTTCACCGCGGCGGAGGGCGAGCGGCTTATCGCCGCGGCGCGGGAGCACGGGTTCACGCTGCGCGTCCACGCCGACCAGACCGGCGACGTGTCGGGCACAGGAATCGCCGCCGATGCCGGGGCACTCACGGTCGACCACCTCGATTTCGTTGGCGACGACAGTCTCGCAGCGCTTGCCGGGTCCGAGACCGTCGGGGTGATCTTCCCAGCCGCAAACATGCATCTGCTCGATGTCACTCCGGGCCGCAGCGGGGCCGGTGCGGGGGCCGGTGTCGGTGTCGGTGGATCGGCGAAGCAGCCGCGCGACCTCGTCGCCTGGGCGGATCGCCTCGTCGAGTCGGGTGCGGCGCTCGCGCTCTCGACCGACTACAACCCCGGCACCGCACCGTGCACCTCGATGCAGCTCACCATGCAGCTCGCCGCGCGCCTGTACCGGATGTCGTTCGCAGCGGTCTGGAACCTCGCAACCATCAACGCCGCGCACGCGCTCGGCACCGGCGGCGAGCGCGGCAGCATCGAGGTCGGCAAGACCGCTGACTTCGTGCTCTGGGACGTCGCCGAGCACGGCCAGATCGTGCACCGCCTCGGTTCAAACCTCGCTGCCGAGGTCTATATCGGCGGCGAGGTGGTCGCCCGTCGCGGCCGCAGGATCGAGCCCGGGGCATGACCGCGAAGGCACTCGGTTCGCGCTGGAGCCTCGCCCAGGTGGAGCAGTTCGCGCGCCAAGAACTCCGCGCAGAGCTCGCCGCGGACGACGAGATCCGCATCGCCGAAGGGCACCGCAACCTGCTCGCGGCCGCGGCGCACAAGGAGGTGTACGGCCTCTCAACCGGGGTTGGCGCGCGCAGGTTTGTTGCGGTCGAGCGCGACCTCGAGTCGTGCGTGCGGCTCTGGCAGGCGCACGCGCTGCAGATCGGCGAGACCGTTGATCCGGATCGTACGCGGGCAACGCTGCTCATCCGCTCGATCCAGATCGCGCAGGGCGGCTCGGGCGTGAGCTCCGAGCTCGCGGCGGGACTCGCTGCTGCTGCCGGGGGCGTTGAGCTGCCAACGATCCACTATGGAGTGTCGCTCGGCACGGGCGACATTGGCGCGCTTGCCGCCGTCGCCCTCCACCTCACCGAGACCGGGGTCGCGTTTCTGCCGAGCGACGGCCTGCCGTTCATGAGCTCTGGGGCGCTCACCTACGCCGACGCGGCGCTCACGCTGCAGTCGAGCGCGCGCGCGTTCGCCGCCGGGGTCGAGCTCACTGGGCTCGTCGCCCGGGCAGTGCACTCGACGCACGACCACTTCTCGGCCGAAGCGCTCGCGCCGCAGCACGCCGAGGTGCGGCAGGTCGCCGAGCGACTGCGCGCGATCCGCGGCACCGCCCCCGCCTCCCGGGTACAGGAACCGTTCTCGGTGCGGCTCGCCCCGCACTCGCACGGCAGCGTGCTGCGCGCCTGGAACACGGCGGCAGACACCGTCGAGATCGGCATCAACGCGCGCTTCGAGAACCCGGTCGCGCTGCCGCAGGGCGACGTGGCACACGTCGGCAACTTCTACACCGTCGAGCTCGCGCTCGCGATCGACGGGTTGCTGCGCGCGCTCGCCCACGAGGCGAGCCTCGCCGCCGCGCGGCTCGGGCTGCTGCTCGACGCGCGCTTCACGGGCGCGGCCGACTTCCTCAGCGACGGCAGCGCAGACGCGACCGGGGCGATGATGCTCGAATACGCAGCGGCCGCGGCGGTCGCCGAGATCAGGGAGGCCGCCGCCGCACACGGTGCGTACGGCGTGAACGTCTCTCAGGGCGCCGAGGAGCACGCCCCATTCACCGCCCACGCGGTGCGCAGGCTCGCGCGCGCCGACAGCGCATACCGCACGCTGCTCGCCTGCATCGGCGTCGCGCTCGGGCGGTTGCCCGGCGGCGTCGCGGGTGCCCCGGCGCTCGCAGACAGCTCGCACGAGTTGCGCGACCGAGACCTCAGCGCAGAGGTGGCTGCGACTCTGGGGGTTCTCGACCACGTACGAGTATCGGTATCCTAGCGAGAGATGAGCATGAACGAATCGCACGAATCGCACGACGACGCTCAGGGGCCAAGCCAGGGCCCTCGTGCCGTTCACCGAGCGCTCGAGCTGCTCACTCGCGTTGTCGAGTCGGGGCCGATCTCGCTGAGCGCGCTCGCGCGTGAGGCGGATCTCCCCGCGTCGACAGCCATGCGCATGCTCCGGGTGCTCGAGCACTGGGACTACGTCGCGAAAGACCCGCAGGGCCACTTCGTGGTCGGTGCCAGGTTCGCGCAGAGCCGGTTCACACCGGAGCCGGCCTCTGCGGAGGCGCTCAACGACCTCAGCGCGCCGATCTTGCACGAGCTCACCCAGTCGACCGGCGAATCAAGCTACCTCGCGGTGCGGGGCGACGCCAACACCTGCGTCTACCTGCGCGAGGAACAGACCACGCACCCGATCAGGCACGTCGGCTTCTCGGGCTGGCAGGGCCGCACAGTGCCAATGGCGAGCTCGGCGGTTGCCGAGGTCTTCGAACGCCGCATCCCAGAAAGCGGCTACGTGGTGATGGACGCGGTCGTCACCTCAGAAGCAACCGTCGTCGCGGCACCCGTCTACTCGTCAACCGGCGAGATCATCGCGGTGCTCAGCGTGGTCGGCCCGAGCTATCGCCTCAAGGGCGACGGCATCGCGGAGGCAGGGGCTGCGGTGATCGCTGCGGCGACTGCGCTGGGGGCGAAGTTTTAGCACGCCTTGAGCCCTGCCTAGCGCCCGTGGGTTCGGCCCGCCCACAATTGAGGTCACTGGCACCCTGCGTGACCCAGAGCAGGTCAACGCCGAAGGCCATATGGGTGATGCCGCCTGCTTCGACCGCCGCGGGTCCACCCCACTCTCAGTGAGAATGCCGCTCGCTCGAGAGAACCACGGCCCCAACGAGGTAATACCTCCGCTCTCAAATCTGCTGCCAGACGCGGTCGAGGCTCGCGACCGATGGGCCGCCAAGTTCAGCGAAACACGAAACGACCCCTTCACGGTGCTGCGCCACCTGGGAAAGGATGCGCCAGGCTAGGTGCAGGTCGTGCCGCAGGGCACCGGGCTTTCGATGCTCGGCAGCATGTCGCACATGACCGATGCCCGCATCACCGAACGAATCAGCGAGCTCATCGATGACCCCGATCGCTGGGCGAATGACGCCACCGAAGACTAGAGCCGCTTCTCGCTGGGCGGCGACCAAGGGAAGTTCGCGCTCGCACGCGCGGATGGCGCCTAGTTTGAACCGAACGGGCGAATCGCCAGCACCCACATCGTCGAACCGGGAATGGTGACTGGACCGGGCCACTCGAACGCCGAGATGCAAGCCGTCGAGTTCGTCATGATAGGCGCCGCGCGCTTACCGGGCGTCGGAACCGCCGTGGTCAAGATCATGGACTTCGACGGGCTCCCCGCGTTCGTCACCAAGCGCTACGACCGCATCATCGATGCCTGGTGGCACCCTAATGCTCGAGTTTCCCGCGAAGGTGTTGCATTACGACTCGAATGCGTGACGGCCAGCAGGAACATGTTCGGCTGGGTGACTCTATTTTACGCAGTGTAGGGCGAGATCAGTCGCGCCAATTCATATTTCGCCCCCCACGCGAGCTGGGGTCAGGTGGAGTGCGACAGACCCGGCAGCACTCCACCTCAACCGCAGACTGTTCAGCGCCCTTCGTCACCCGACGCGGCAATTTTCCCTGCCCGAATAAACAACGCCACCCCAACAGTCGCAAGAATTGCCCCAGACGGGACCCACACAAAGGGGACAAAAACAACCACAAGATGCAGAAATTCCTCCCAGCTCGCATTGGCCTTCAGGCCCAAACCAATCAGTGTCCCCACGAAACTGCCAACGAGAAGCCAGATAAACAAGTTCAACACAGCCCCTTGATCGTTCAAACGTTCAAGAGGGGTCATTGCCTTCCGTCCCTTTCCAGAATCACCAAGCACCGCAGTGCCTCCTAACGGCAAGCTTTGTCATAGTCCAATGACGCACTCCCCACTCCCATTGCTACGGTGCAAGCGATGCCAGCTGCCACGTTGGCGAGACCCAGGGGAAGGCAGACAAGGACACCGGAACCCACGGAGACCACCAGACTCCCTAGCCACGAAGCAAAGCAACTTGCACGAGCCTCCACCCCCTCAACAAACGAGCTACCACTAGGAACAACTTGGATAAGACCATCTTCAATGAGGATCTCCGAATCCACCACAACTTCGGGATCGCCCGGGCTACGAAGCTCGGGTGAGTCGAACGCCAAAAGCACCTGCCCGGCGGCATTAGATATAGTCAACGACTTCTTGTCCGGCGACAGCGAGACGTTGTCGCCTTCGGCGAACTCGAATTGAAGGGCATCTCCATAGGCGCCAGGGACCTTTTCCAGAGTTCGAGCTTGCCCATCCAACCCCGCAACCTCGACCCCTCCGCTTTCAAGCGCTTGATCAAGCTGAACAACCGAATCCCCAACGCCAGCGCCAGCGCCAGCGCCAAAACTATCGTCAGCACGTGCAGGCGTGACTGTTGTGAACACCACCATCCCTATCGCCACAGCAATGGCAACCAAGGGCAACACAAGTGATTTAAAACTAAACTTCACCAACTGGAACATTCTCTACTCCCTAGGATAAAGTAAACTAACTTGAGTAATCCAATTTACACTTGTCTGCTTGTGAGTCAAGGTTTGTGCCCACATCCGCTCAAATAGTCCGCTGAACGCATCGCTCCTCAGGACTGGACATGAGCTATCGGCGCCTGGAGCCATCTATGGGGCGTCTAAGTGCAGCGAAGCTCGTTGATTGGCCTCCGACCACGGCGCGCCCCTGGGAAAGCGAACCCCCATCTTCGAATCACCCCCACGCTACTGGCACCGGTACGACGTTGGCGTTCCTGCAATTCTCGATCCTCAGAATGGAGGTGCATGAACGCCCACAGCAACGAATTCTTCGGTGAATCCTCAGGTCACGCCCGCCCTGGCGTAGCCGGGTGCGGGCATGGCGTAGTTACCAGATATTGGGTCTGGTGCACGACTAGGTGACAGGCTGGTCAGGCAGCGGGTGCGACCTGTCTTGTTCATGATGGTCTCGCACTCGATCGACGTCAAACGGCCCATCCTAACCTGTCTGCGGCGCCGATGGTAGGTACGCTCGATCCACGTCACGATCGCTCCCGCATCAGTTAGCTGTTGGTCCGAGTAACTCCGTTGTGCCGACATATCGAGACGGTACAGGGCACGTCGGACACTGGTTGCAGGGCGAGGGCCACGCGCGCAAGGGCCACGGGCTCGCACGAAACGACGAAGGCCTAATCAAAACCTAATTTGATCAGGCTTTTTCTGACGGGGTGTTCTCCTCGTATTCAAACCATTTAGAACAGGGGTGGCGACTCCTTAAGGAGGCTCCCACTTCGCCAAAATCCGCAGATTTACACCAACCGCCACGATCACTTGCTCGCGTCACCAACGAGAAGCTGCAGCTCATGATTGCTGATTATGAGGCGGGGATGTCAGCCTATGAGCTGGCTGACAAATATGGGCACAATCGGGGCACGATAATGAAGTATCTTGCGGGGGCTGGGATTCGATCACGTGTGGCCGTTCCAACCGATGATGAGATATTCCGGTGGCAGGAGCTAAGAGCAGAAGGTCTCGGATTGAAGGCTATAGCGAAGAAGGTAGGGCGGAATCACAAAACCATTCGGAAGTATCTCGTCGACTAACCTGCGCATTAACACGAGGGTAGCCGCCGAGATACGCGCAACGGCCAGACATAAGTCTGGCCGTCACTTGGAGCTTCGAGACGCCCGGCTCCCAGCGCCAGTGTGTGGGTCCTAAGACCGTTGCGTCGTGGCTGCATCTCTAGTATACCATTTGGGCGATTTTTAGCTGCAGACGCTCGTGATAGTCGTCATTGGCGTTCCAGGCGAATAGGGAGGGGTGTGCTTTACTCCGCCTTAGAGCCTTTACTTTTCCGCCAGAGAGGCCGGTGGCCTCTCTCAGTTCTAGCTCGCTTAGACCTGGCATTGAAAGCAGACTCATTCGTAGGATAACTCTTGCTGCGTTGAATTTCTGATCTGCCTCCCCTAAATCGACCAGTTGCCTTGCCCTCACGAGCAGGCTTGTCTTCAGCGGACTACTGCTGGCCTCCTGACTAAATCTCCGCAAGAACGTCAATACTCCGAAGGCATCTAGCTCACGGACTTCCACCCCTCTTCGGCTGAGGATTTCCGAGAGCCGGTTTTCATCGATGCTCGGATTCATGTAGATCAAGCAATCCGCAAGTAGTAGGGTGTGCACGCCAAACTCTGACTCATCACGAACGGCAGCCAGCTGAGCCTCGATCTCACGCAGCATCTTGTCCTTGAACGCCTGGATCTGAAGGAAGCTAAAGTCATTGTCCTCCAATGTCTTTAATGCGCTGACGATAAGCCGTGTGACTTTGACACTGTGAGAAACTGACGGTGCTCCCGCGTATACGAAAATGGCTGTATCTAAATTTGAGACTAGGTAAGTGACCAACGCGGTCTGGGCAGACGCAAGCATCTTCGCGTCGCCTTCGGCATGAACTCTGTCGAGGTGCTTCTGATACTTCTTGATGGTCTTCGATACTCTTCTGCCAATTTCATATAGGTAAGAGTTGGCAATTTCTCCATGTTCAAGTTCTGAATCGATCAGCGTGGCTTTGTAGTCCAAAATTGCTTTGCTGCTCGAGAAATACAGGTTCGCCTTGGGTTGCTCGGACTCTTGGTCGATCGTGCAGTCGGTGCGAGACTTTAGATTCTCTCGAATCCGGAGCTTTGCTACTGATATATGTGAGCGCAGCGGGGTGTCAAACTCGTGCTGCTTGTGGTCGTTGAGGTGCAGCCGAAACTCGCTAAGCTGGCTCGCCAATAATTCCTCGACGCGTTGGCTCTCCTTAGCGTCCGAGAGGAAGATGAAGTAATCATCGACGTAGCGCATGATCTCGTAGTCATGACCGGCCTGCATGCCCTTCTCGGCCAACAGCCGCTCTACTCGGACATCGACTTCCTGCAAGATGATCTCGGCAAAAATGCGCGAGAATTCGGGACCAATAATGATTCCACTGGTCTCCGCGTAGTTGAGATACTGCATATAGTGATCAAACTTGGCACCAAAAGTTGCATCGACAGCGCCTTCTCCACGGAATTCTTTGCTGGCCCGAACACCATTCGTCACCCATGACACAGTGTGCGTATAAATACTGTCGAAACATTTGGACACGTCTGCCCGCACCAGCTTCGGGTACTTACGTTCACATGCTCGAAACTCAGGTGATGAGTAAAAGCGGTTGATGTTGTTGTAGCGCCGGTACGAGAAGAAGGAACTGACATGCTCGTACTCAAGGTCATATTGCTCGAAACCATACGACTCTTTGTCTCTGCGGCGAGCGAACTCCGAGTCTCTCTTGGCGTGAAGCCGAGCCACACGCTGCGGATGACGGATCGAAAAGCTGCTCCTATTTGTATAGTAAAGGATCGAATCGCGGTACTCGCTAATAAAATATGTCATCGCAAGCATCGACTGCGGGTGGGGTAGCGCTAAATTTCGATTCTTCCCATTGTTGCGCTTGGCACGATACTTGTAGGGGTGGCGAAGATCGTATCCAGCTCCACCTCGTGACCTCAGATCAAACAGGAGATAGTCGCCGTGAGTGGCTCCTCTTTCAAATGACTGACCATCGAAGATGATCTCAAGCCAGTACTTTTCTGCTCGCCCGAATCGACTCTTGAAAACCCTGAACTTGTGCTCATCGACCCAGGCAAACTTGATCCTGCGCAGGAATCCGTAGAGCATAGCGGTGTTGAACGGAAGCGGCACTTCGTAAGGCAGCATTTCTGAAGTTAGTGCTCGGAGGGGGTCACGCGTTACCTTCTGATACTTCATTAGTTGCCCTCCTCCCAGGCCTGGATAACTCGCTGTATTTTCCTTTGACTGAACCGGTAAAAGGGTTTCTGAGCGAACATCCCTACAAACGAGATGGCCTTCATCTTTTTCGTAAGGCCCTCAGACATTTCTTGGGCATGATCCTGCCTGAATTGTTCTAGCACAGCGTCAAGATCAGTTAGCTCTCTCGCGTCCGCATCCAAGGCGCTATTCGAGAAGAAAAGACCAATCGCCACATTGTCCTTCGAGTTCAATAGCTTCGTGTTGCCTGCTAGATAGCGAAGTCGATCGATCAACATGCCATCATGCCCGTAATTCGGTTTAGCCGCGTCGGGGGATGAATCAAGCCATGATTGAAGGGCTAGTTCTAAGCGTTTCATTCTCCGTTGGTGGCGGTTAGCGGTAAGGCTTGTGGCAAGAATGCCTTGAGCGCGGGTGAACCTATAGCCCAAATATTCCAGTGCGCTCCCCGCCGGGTAGTCACCGTTGTCCGTCGCAGTAATTGTGTCGGTCTTCGCGAGGTTCTTTTTCAGACCAAGCTTTTGAAGCTCGTCGTCGATCTCATTCCTCACAAGATCTAGTACCGTCTCATCCTCCAGGACAAGAACCATGTCATCAACGTAGCGCGCGTAGAAGAGAACGCCGGGAGTTGCTTTCATCTGGCGATCAAACGCGTGTAGATAAAGATCGGCAAGGTGAGAGCTCAAACCTACGCCTTGCGGAATGCCAACACGGCTACCAGTCAGCGCCGCGAATTCATCGAGCAGCCGAGACACAAGAGTGGCGGTTACTGTATCGAGCCTCTTTAGAGAGCGAAGACGCTCTAATAGATCGGCATGCGGGATTGACCCGAAGAAGGAAGTTATATCAAGCCGATAGATGGCGTGTGCGTACTTCTTCCCAAGTGCTTCTTTGAGCGCACGGACTATACCATTGCGGCTCTGGCTCTCTGCAGGACGGAGATCGCGAATAACTGCAGCTGCTTGTTTTGCCGGGAAGGCAATGTCTAACTTGTCGCTAATCCGATAGGTCTGCCGATCTCCAAGTTTCACCGCCGGTACAAGATCAAAAGTAAAACTATCCGATTCCAGAGCTTGCTCGAACTGACCTAATGCTTCTTGTAGGGCCTCTTCGAGGGCAGTGTCGCGGTTCTGGCGCAGCTCTTTACGGTCTGAGCGAAACTGATCCAAGGCGGCGAGTCTGGCGGGGCTGCCTAAAGCAAGAGGCATTACTTCAGTCTTGTAAAGTTCTCTTCTGGCACGGAGTGCAGCGACAGCATCCTTTACTGCGGGCACAGTACGGGAGATATCCGCCCCTCGTCGTGACTCCCTTTCTGCGAGAGCCTTCCAGCTCTTAACTGAATACGGTATCTCTGCCATTAGGCTTCATAGCTTTCCGCTGAGTGCATTTTTTGACACGTACGCACGAGCATCACAGTCGCCTGGGCTGCCGCAAACGCATCAATATCGCCAATGTCTCCGTGAGTCACCTTCTGAGCGAGGTCCCACGTCTTTTTCATCAAAGCGCGAAGTTCGGCGTGCTCGCCCCCCAAAGCACGATATTTCACGAATAGATCAAACCATGCTCGGGCGTCCGCACCCCTAGGGGCCTCAGTCCCCTCAGGGACGAGGGCAGGGTCGGCCACTAGCTTGCCCAAATCAATCAAGATCTCTCGCGAGCGTCGTCCTACGTCCTGCCAGTCATCTTTATCGGAGGCAATTGAGTATCTGTGGATGAGTCCCGCAATCCGGGTGTCGATGTTGCTCCATGTCGGCTCGCCCCGATCGGACATCGGATCATGAACCGAGCCAGTCCCGAGTAATTCGTCCAGCTGCCCCAAGACAGGGTTCACCAACTCAGCGATGTGCAGACGGCGTGATGCGTATGAAGGGAAGTCCCCCTGCGAATAGAAGCCATGCCATTCACCGAGTGATCGCCATGGAAAGGGGGGTTTCAGGCCTAGTTGTCTGAGGTGAGCCGTTACAGCAGAGTCGACTCTCTCGTAGTCTTGTTCGACGCCATGGTCCTTGAATATGATCTGACCGGTTCCGGCACCGACCAACATATTTGCTTGACGCTGGACCAATTCCTTGAGCTCGTCGATGCTAGGTGTCTTGGAGGCCATTAGTTCGCCCCTCCCGTTCCCAGCCCAAAGAATCGCTCGAAGAAGTCACCAAGCAGTTGAATCACTCGCTGCTTCTTCGCGCTATGGTTCTTGTCTTTCGAGAAACGTGAGACCGGCGGGAGTACCTTTGTGATGGCGGTGCCGGTGGTGCGCAGTGCGCCGTCGCGGAACGCCGCTTCTACGAACCGCGCCGTCTCCTCCGGCTTGAGATTCTCAGACCCGATAATCTCGGCCAGTTCCTTTTCGCGCTGCGCTGCAACATAGGCACGCCACTCGGCCTCAATCTCTCCCTTCACCGACACGGAATCGACGAAGTTCTCGATGAGGTCCTTCTTGTTTCGCAGTGACGGGCTCGAATCAATCGCACGGCTAATCCCTGCACGGAGTTCCTTGTCATCTCCGTCGCCACGTTCTTCACGGTACTTCTGCACGAGCAGCAGAATGTAGTCGACGTTGATCTCGACCTGTTTAATCAGTTCGATCTCGAACACCACATCCTCGATGATGCTTTCCTTCTCTCCCTGAGTCGCGCGCTTGCGCTCGTTCCAGAGGTCGAGGTAGGTGGACTGGTAGTCTTGCATGTCTCGCACGGAGAGGATCTCGTCGTTTTCGAAGTCATCGAACGAAGTGAGGATGTTGCGAAGCTTGAGGATCTCGCCGTAGAGCTTCACGAACTCGAGCTGGGCTTCCTCACCTACGATCAACGCGCCCGGCTGGTACTGCTGCATGAGCAGCGTGACCTTCTCGGCATAGCTATCGAAGTATTCGCGGTACGGCTTCATCAACACGATACCCGCAGCATCCTTGTTGCCGAACAGGGCGATCGCGTCGTTCGTGGCTTCCTCGAGGTCTCGGAAGTTCACGATGTTGCCGTACGTCTTCACCGAGTTCAGGATACGGTTCGTACGCGAGTACGCCTGAATGAGGCCGTGACTGCGGAGGTTCTTATCCACCCACAGCGTGTTGAGAGTAGTGGCGTCGAACCCGGTGAGGAACATGTTCACCACGATGACCAGGTCAATCTCGCGGGTCTTGAGCTTCTGCGACAGATCCTTGTAATAGTTCTGGAAGCTATCCGAGCTCGTATCGAAGCTCGTGCCGAACATGCGGTTGTAGTCCGAAATCGCGGTCTCAAGGAAGCTGCGCGCATCACCCGAGAGCGCGTCGGTCTCGAAGCCCTCCTCATCGAGCAGCCCGTCTTCGCTGTCAGGGTTCGCAGCGTACGAGAAGATCGTCGCGACCTTGAGCCGCTGATCCGGCAACAGGCCTTCTTGCTGGTTCTTGAATTCTTGATAATAGGTGCGTGCCGCGGTGATGGAGGCGGTGGCAAAGATCGAGTTGAAGCCCTTCACCCGCCGCTCACCGAGCGCGTAGCCTTCTTGTCGCCTGGTCTTCTGGTCGAAGTGCTCAAGAATGTAGTTCGTCACCTGCGACACACGGGCAGGGGCGAGGAGCGCATTCTCGGTGTCGATCGCGCTCACTTGCTTGTCGCCGGTAGTGCCGACCTTGATGGTGTTGACATAGTCAATGCGGAACGGCAGTACGTTCTTGTCATTGATCGCGTCCACGATCGTGTACGTGTGGAGCTTGTCGCCGAACGCCTGCTCGGTGGTCTTGAGTTGCGGGTTGCCACCGCTGCCGGAATTTTCGGCAAAGATCGGGGTGCCAGTGAACCCGAACAGGTTGTACCGCTTGAACGCCTTTGTGATGGCGGTGTGCATGTCACCGAACTGGGAACGGTGACACTCATCAAAGATCAACACGACGTGCCCGGAGTAGACGTCGTGGCCCTTGTTTCCGCTGATGAAGTTAGAGAGTTTCTGGATCGTCGTGATGATGATCTTCTTCGACGGATCCTCCAGCTGACGCTTCAACACCGCTGTTGATGTGTTCGAGTTCGCAGACCCCTTCTCGAAGCGGTCGTACTCTTTCATCGTCTGATAGTCGAGGTCCTTCCGGTCAACCACGAACAGCACCTTGTCCACAGACTCGACGCGTGAGGAAAGCTGCGCGGTCTTGAAGGAGGTGAGAGTCTTGCCCGAGCCGGTGGTGTGCCAGACATAGCCGCCTGCATCTCGGGAACCGAGGGTCTTGTAGTTCGTGGAGATGTCGATCTTTTGGAGAATCTTCTCGGTCGCCACGATCTGGTACGGACGCATCACGAGCAGTAGCCGGTCGCTCGTGAGCACGCAGTAGCGGGTGAGGATATTCAGCAGGGTGTGCTTTGCGAAGAACGTCTTCGAGAACGCCGTCAGATCAAGGATCGGCTTATTGCGGGCATCGGCCCACCACGAAGTGAACTCGAACGAATTCGAGGTCTTCTTCGTACGGCGCGACCCGGTCTGGTCGGCGACGTGTTGGCGGCGGGTGGTGTTCGAGTAGTACTTCGTTTGGGTACCGTTCGAAACCACGAAGAGCTGCACATACTCGAAGAGGCCGCTGCCTGCCCAGAAACTGTCGCGCTGATACCGGTCGATCTGATTGAACGCTTCACGGATCGGCACACCGCGCCGTTTCAACTCCACATGCACCATCGGTAGACCATTCACCAGGATGGTGACGTCGTACCGATTCGAGAACGAAGCGCCGCCTTCACCACGGTCTACCGCGTACTGGTTGATGACTTGGAGTCGGTTGTTGTGAATGTCGCGCTTATCTAGCAGCGTGATGTTCTTCGTTGAACCATCATCACGGGTGAGCAACTGCACGTGATCCTCTTGGATACGTACAGTCTTTTCGACGATGCCGTCGCCGGCCGACGCAACGCGTTCGGTGAAGAACCGCTCCCACTCGGTGTCTGAGAACCGGTAGCCGTTGAGGGTTTCGAGCTGAGCACGCAGGTTCACGATGAGGTCGGTCTCGCTCGTGATGCTCACGCGTTCGTAGGCTTGTGTCTCGAGCTGGCGAATGAACTCGTTCTCGAGCTGCGACTCCGACTGATAGCTCGACCGGTCCCGCGGATCAGGCTCGTATTCGACGACTACGGTCGACTCACCACCAAACGCGATCAGATCATGTTTCACACGCGAGCCCATCATGCTGTCACCTCCAGTTCTTTGAAGGTGAGGAGCTTGTCACGGTAGTACTCATACTGCTGCCGACGCGCAGCAAGCTCAGCAGGCAGACCGACACTCAGGTCGTTCACAAGTGCATCGAACTTGTCAAGAATCTCGACGATACGACGCTGCTCCTCAATCGGCGGCAACTGGAGTGGATATTTCAGGAACATTGGACGCCGCAGAGAAGTTACCGAAGCATGCACTGAGGTTCGCTCAAGATATCTGGCGAAGTCAGCGAGAAAATAGTGATAGATGAAGCGCGCGTCAACGCCCTCATCAGGAACTATGCGGTATGCGCGTTGGTGAAGCGCGTACTTCCCGCGCGCGAAATGAAAGACTTTACCAACCCCAACACCGTCACCTGCGGTGATGATGGCATTCTCGTCAAAATCAAAGGTATTGAGCAGGAGAGGCTCGCGCCCTCGAGCATAGAAAGTGTAATCACCATCCGGTTGAGCGTCTTTGGTGTCGTGGCTTCCGGTGCCGACAGTCGCGATGTCTTCGAGGAGCACCGTATGCGTGCCTCCACCCGCAAGCATCAGGCTGTTGCGGTAGTGCTCGTATTGCTGTTTGCGGGCTTCCAGCTCCGCTTCCAGCTCCGCTTCCAGCTCCGCTTCCAGCTTACTGAACGTATCCAGCACCTCAACGATCGCACGCTGCACCTCAATCGGCGGAACCGGGATACGAAACCCTCGCATAACTCCCGCGTTGAGGTTGTTAATAGTGGTTGTCGAAAGCGCACTCCGTAAGTAGGCAAGAAATGAGCCGCCTGTGAGTAGATGGAACAGGAATCGTGGTTCTAGCTCACCTTTTGCGCGCACAACCCCCATGAATCCGCCGAATGTATGCTCTAAGTCGTCAAATATGAACGCAACTTTTCCGATGTGGTCTTTGCTGCCGCTTCCTGCACAGATAAGAATGTCACCGTGTACTAGACGTTGATTGTCTCGGACTCGAACAGAGCCAGAAACACGTTTGACATCAGCGAAATTCAATGTGTTTGTAGCTAGAGAGATGTTATTGGCGCGTAGTACGCTCACCGGCCCGTCGGCCTGCTCGTTGCTTTTGTTGTAGGTAACTCCGCGAACATAATCAGCTACGTCAGTGAGGCCCCGGTAAGGCACGCCATCAGGGCAGTGCTCCGCGATCAGATCATCGATGCGGCTCACTTCGAACCCTCCAGATCCGCGACGATCGCATCAATCTTGGTACGCAGCTCTGATTGGCTCGCCACGATCGTCTCGATCCGGGCGTTCAGTTCCGTGATGTCGATGACCTCGCGGGTGTCTTCTGCTTCGACGTAGGAGGAGACGGCGATGTTGTAGTCATTCTCCGCAATCGTACTGTTCGCGACTGTGGTGGCGAAGTGGTCCTGATGTTCGCGGTCCTCGAGCGCCATGAGTACGTTCTGCAGGTTGTCGGGTGAGAGCTTGTTCTTGTTGCCGCTTCGCACGAACTCTGCCGACGCATCAATGAACAGCACGTCGTTCGTCTTCTTGGACTTCTTGAGCACGATGATGCAGGTGCCGATCGTGGTGCCGAAGAACAGGTCCGGCGGCAACTGAATCACGGACTCGACATAGTTGTTGTCGATCAGGTACTTGCGGATCTTCTGCTCTGCACCACCTCGATACAGCACACCCGGGAACTCGACGATGGCCGCGGTGCCATCGGTCGCAAGCCAATGCAGCATATGCATCGTGAACGCAAGATCGGCCTTCGACTTCGGGGCCAGCACACCCGCAGGCGCGAAGCGTGGGTCGTTGATCAGGAGAGGGTTCGCGTCGCCTTCCCACCTGATCGAGTACGGCGGGTTCGAGACGATGGCCTCGAACGGTTCCTCGTCCCAGTGGGCAGGCTCAAGCAGGGTGTCACCGAGTGCGATGTCGAATTTCTCGTAGTTCACATCATGGAGGAACATGTTGATGCGAGCAAGGTTGTAGGTGGTGAGGTTGATCTCTTGACCGTAGAAGCCACCCACGTTCTCTTTACCAAGAACCTTTGCGAACTTCAGCAGCAGTGAGCCTGATCCTGCAGCAGGGTCGTACACTTTGTTGACCCGCTTCTTACCCATCGTGGTGATGTGCGCGAGCAGCTCGGACACTTCTTGCGGGGTGTAGTATTCGCCACCGGATTTACCGGCGCTCGATGCATACATCTGCATGAGGTACTCGTATGCGTCACCAAAGAGATCAATCGAGTTGTCGGCGTAATCGCCACCGAGCGGGAGGCTGCTGATCGCATCGAGCAGTTTCACGAGTTTCTCGTTGCGCTTCGCAACCGTGTTGCCTAGCTTCGTACTGTTTACGTTCAGATCGTCGAAGAGGCCTTTGAGGTCGTCTTCGCTGTCGGTGCCGACGGCAGAGCCTTCGATGTCGCGGAAGATCGATTCGAGCGTCTCGTTGAGGTTCTCGTTCGATGCTGCTTTCTTTCGCACGTTTTCGAACAGCTCAGACGGCTTAATGAAGAAGCCCTTCTCAGCGACGATCTCGTCACGCGCGAACTCGGCGTCTTCGTCTGAGAGGTGAGTGAAGTCGAAGTCAGGGGCTCCGGCTTCGCGCTCGCCTTTGTTGATGTAGGTGGTGAGGTTTTCGGAGATGAAGCGGTAGAACAGCATGCCGAGTACGTAGGACTTGAAGTCCCAGCCATCGACTGAACCCCGAAGATCATTTGCGACTTGCCAGATGGTCTTGTGAAGCTCTGCCCGCTGCTGTTCTTTCATGCCGTTTGTCATCAACTTCCTACTGTGAGACCTGATTCACCGCCGATGACCGGCCGTGTCTATTGCTCACCGTATCGGTGCCCAGCGACATTTTGGTAAAGGCCCTCCAGTCCGCACCACCGAAAGTTATGAAAACTCCATCGACGTCTCAGCACAGCCGTATGCTCCCGAACTCTGCGCAAACCAGTTCCGCCCAAGTGGACGAGCCAGCGCGTGTCAGGGGAGTCCTCTAGAGCCCTGCGGGCGGTTATCTTCCTCAGTGCTTTTCTGTGACTTGCGCGTGAGCTTGCACACGAGCGCGAGTTGCGACGCGCAAAGATATTTCCCGCAACTGTTCCATCATCATGGGCCGAAAGGGCGACCTTTACACGCAGCCCAAATAGTCCATTAAAAGAGGGGGTCTTGCTTAGATCAACAGGCTTTCTGGTCAGTAGGTTTGGGAGCAGCGGCTTCCAAAGCTCGCGGAACTCGGAACCGGTCATAGCCGCTCAAATGAATTGCATGAAGTCCCCCAACTTCGGCGAGCGGGATTAAGTAGCATTCGAACTCCGCCGTGACGACGAAGAACTCGTCAATCTCGTCTGGACTGTACGTTTTGCGCATCATTCGCGAGGTCGAAAGGTAGACCTTCCAAGTCTCGCCAACACGAACAGTGGTTGTCTTTACCTGAACCTTTCGAATGCCGTCCCCACGTGAAACGAGGAGGTCGTAACGGCTCGGTTCCAACGGCCAGGAAACGTCGTGCCCGCACAGCGCGAACCAGGAAGCAGCCAGCAGCGCGCCAGCCCTGTCTAGGTTCGCAATGCTTGGCCTCAGCTCCTCAGCCGCTGGATTCTCCTGAGGACCTATGAAGTGCGTAGAGTCGATTCCCAATCGGATGCAATGCCCTTCCAGCGCACCAGCGGCAGAGCTCCCGGCGATTCCGAGCGTTTCAGCAACACCTGACCATGTGTTTGAGCTTGCGACAGCCGCGCGTAAACGAGGCTCGGTCCATGCTCGCTGCCCAATAAAGTGGCCGTATCCAATCGCCAAGTCATTTGCTCGTTGCCGTGCGACACGAATAGCGCTTGAAGAAGTATCAGGGAGGCCGAGCGCACGAAGAACCCCACGCCAAGATCTTGCCGATGCGATCGCCTCAGCCAGTTGTTGGTCAGAGTACTTCCGCTGTGCCGCCATATCGAGACGCTACAGTTCGCCTCAGACATTGGGTTCCAAGTCGGGGTCACGCACAAGCAGCGCGATCCAGCGAGAAACGACGAAGGCCTGATCAAAACTCACTTTGACCAGGCCCTTTCTGTCGGGCTGACAGGATTTGAACCTGCGACCCCCTGACCCCCAGTCAGGTGCGCTACCAAGCTGCGCCACAGCCCGTTGTTATTCAGCCGAACCGATCAAAACCGGATCCTGCCGAAGCAACCTCTCCATCTTACCCATACTTTTGGGGCCCGAATGACACGTCTGGCCGGGCGGCGCAGATTCTGCAGCAAATGCTTGGCGCGCCGCCCGCCTGGCGTCTCAGTTCTCGTCGAGCAGGGCCGCCGCGTACATCGGGCGTGCCGCGTCTATGCCCGGCGGGTGGAAGATGCTTGCGGTCGCATCACGGTACAGGCGGCTGATCTCGCTGCCGTTGTCGAAGCCCGATCCCCCGGCACAGATGAGCGCGGTTTCTGCGTTGCGGCGGGCCGCTGCTGAGGCGTTCAGCCGCACAGACACGAGCCGCAGCGGCCAGCCCGCACCGTGATCGACGAGCTCGTCGAAGTCGCGCGCGTATGCATCGAGCTGCGCGGGCACCGCCATGAAATCCATATGGGCGTCGGCGAGGCGAACGCGTGCCTCTGGCACCTCGGCGTGCGACGTGCCTGCCTTCGCGGAGCGCCGCTTCTGCATTCCTGCGGCCGCGAGCTCGAGCCCGCGACGCGCGACGCCTGCGTAGACGGAGCCGATGAGCAACTGGAAGTTCGCGGTGATCGCAAACGTCAACAGATCTGGGTGCCGCCCAGCCGGGATTCTGCGCGCGACCCGCTCAGCCCGCATCGGCGCTTCCTTGAGGATCGTCGCCCGGCTCTGCGACGCCCGCATGCCGAGAACATCCCACTGGTCTGACACCGTGATCCCCGCACCGGTACCGGCCGCGGCCTCCTCGTGGCTACGCTCGAGGAACCCATATACGAGCGTCTCCGCGTCGCTACCAGCGGTCGTCTGGTCGAGCCCGTGCACGATGAGTCTCGTCCACACCGGGGAGAGCGACGTGAAGATCTTCACGCCAGAGAGCAAGTAACCGCCGTCACCCTGCGGCTCGGCCTTGGTCTTCGAGCCCTGCAGCACCCAGTCATTCGCGGGCTCGCTGATGCCGAACGCAAAGATCTCGCCCGCCACGGCCTCCTCGAACACGTAGTCGAGGGAGTGGTCGCCGCGCTCGTACATCGCGCGGATCACGCCAGTGCACATGAGGTGCATGTTGATGGCGAGGGCGGTACCGGGAGCGGCGGTCGCGAGCCGCTGCTGCAGCCGCGACACCTCGCTGAGCGTCAGGCCCGGCCCACCGAACTCCTCGGGCACGAACGCCGTGAGGTAGCCCTGCTCACGCAGCTCAGCGAGATCCTCGTGGAAGAAGCTGTTCTCACGGTCGTACACGGCCGCCCGCTCGCGGAACCGCTCAAGCAGCTCCTTCGGCAGGTACTGCTCGGCAAGCTCCTGATGCCGCGTCTCTCGGTCACTCATTCTCTCTCCGATCGTTGGTTCGTAAGTAAGCAGTAAGACGCTACGGCCGCTCGATGAGCACGGCGCCGTTGTGCCCGCCGAACCCGAACGACGTCGACAGCACGCGCGAAACCGCGACGGGCCGCCACTTCCCGGCGACGAAGTCCCAGCCGTCAAACTCTGGGTCTTCAAGGTTCAGTGTCGGCGGCAGCAGCCGCTGGCGCACGGCCATCACCGAGATGATTGCCTCCACCACCCCGCCCGCGCCGAGCAGGTGCCCGGTGCTCGACTTCGTCGCCGAGATCGGGGTGCGCCGGGCGTGCGACCCGAGCGCGGCCTCGAGGGCGAGAAGTTCGACCGCGTCGCCCGCGGGGGTGCCGGTGCCGTGCGCGTTGATGTGGTCGACGTCCTCGGGTTCGACGCCCGCGTCTGCGAGGCACTCCCGCACTGCCTGCGCGGCGCCGCGACCCTCGGGGTGCGGGGCGGTCGGGTGGTGTGCGTCGCTCGCGGAGCCGAACCCGGCGAGCACCGCAAGGATCTCCGCGCCGCGCGCGAGCGCGTGCTCCTCCGACTCAATGAGGATCGCCGCAGCCCCCTGCGACATCACAAACCCCGAGCGCGCCCGGTCAAACGGTCGCGACGCGGTCTCGGGGTCGTTTTCGTAGCCTGCGGCGAGCGCCCGCATGTTCGCGTTCGATGAGAGGTTCACGCCGTTCAGGCAGTCCTCGTACCCGACGACGAGCACGGCGTCGGCGTAGCCGTGGCGGATGCGTCTGAGCCCGTCGCCAAGCCCGACCACGCCGCTCGCGCACGTCGCGGAGACGCCCTGGGCCGGCCCGCGGATGCCGTACCGCTGGCTGAGCAGGGCGGCCGCGGAGTCTGGGGCGCCGTGAATCGAGAGCGTGAGCGGCACCGCGCGCGGCCCCCGTGCATCGAGCACCCGCGTTGCCGACTGCATCGCGTCGATGGGGCCGGATCCCGTCGCCGCGATCACGGCGACCCGCGTCGCGTCCCACGGCAGCGCGGCAGCGGATCCGCCACCATCGCCAGCTCGCGCACCATCGCCGACACCGGCATCACCGCCAGCCCGAACGCCACCAGCGACCGCGCCAGCAACACCCGCAGCATTAACGCCAGCCTGCGCGAGCGCCTCATCGGCCGCGGCGATCGCCCAGTGCTGCACGGGGCTCAGCCGCTTCGCGAGGCTCCGCTCGAGCACAGTCGACACGTCAAAGCCGCGCACCTGCCCGCCGATGCGCACGGCGAGGTCGTCGAACTCGGGGCCCTCAAGCCGCGTGATTGCGCTCCACCCTTGGGCAACCGCGTTCCACAGCCTCGGCACGCCAATCCCGCTCGGGGTGACGGCCCCGAGCCCCGTGATGACGACTCGTCTCTCGCTCACAATCGCTCCCCTTCGCCCGATTCGATGAGTGCAACGGTCTCGGCCCGGCGAATCTTCCCGCCGACGGTGCGCGGCAGGGCGTCCAAGCGATACCACTGGCGCGGCACGAACTGCGGTGCGAGGCGCTCGCGGGCCCACCCGCGCATCGCGTCCTTGCCGGGAACGGGCGCGTCAGCGCCGCCCTCAATCACGAGCGCGACGACGCTTCCGAGCCGCGGGTGCGGTAGCGCGATCGCGCATACGATACCAGCGCCAGCACCAGCACTAAGCCCGTGCATGCCCTCGAACGCGCGCTCGACCTCGGGCAGCGCAACCTTGTGCCCGCCGGTCACGACGATGTCGCCGGCCCGCCCGGCGAGCTGCAACTTGCCGTCGACGATGCGCCCCTGATCGTGCACCGTCGCCCAGCCGTCGTCCCCGCGCAGCACGGCGTCGGTGGTGCCCGCGAGGTAGCCGTCGGAGCAGGCCGCCGCGTCGATCCAGAGGGTGCCGAATTCTCCGTCGGGCAGCCGCTCCCCTGCGTCGGAGCGGATCTCGAACCCGATCCCGTCGTACACCTCGATGAGCGTGCCGTCGCCGCCGCGGCTGTCGCCGATAAACCCGATCTCGGCTGCCCCGTAGTAGCTAATGAGTCGCACGGCTGGCAGCACGGACGCGAGGCCCGCGCGCAGCGAGGCCGAGAGGTTCGCTCCCCCGGTCACCACGAGTTCGAGCGAGCCGAACCTGCTGGGGTCGCGGCGGGCGGCGTCGCTCAGCGACTGGACGAGCGCGGGCACGGCGACGACGCGGGTGATCCGTTCCTCGCTCACTCGCCGGGCCATCTCGATCGCGTCGAACGCGTCGGCCATGTGCGCGGCCCCGCCCGTCGCGAGGCACTCGATGAGCGCGTAGAGCGTGAGGCTGTACGACACCGGGCCCGGCGCGAGCGTGTGCACGCCTGGCAGCGGCTCGAGGTACGCACTCGACACCGCGACGTTCGCCCGGTACTGGTCGCGCGTCTTCAGAAACCCCTTCGGCGCACTCGTCGTGCCAGACGAGAAGAGCAGCAGGAACGCCTCGTCGCCATCGCGCACAGTCGGCGGTGGCGCGAGCGGGCGATCAGGATCCCCAACGCCCCGCTCAGCCGCCCGAAACTCGGCGAGCGAGATGATCGTGCCGCCCCAGCCGCGCGCGCGAAGCGCGGGGGCGAGGTCTTGGGCGTCGCTCACGACGACTCCGATGCCTGTCGTGACGATCACGTTGACGCGGTGTTCGAGCGGCCAGCGCGGGTCGATCGTCGCAGACACTGCGCGATACCCGGCGAGGCCCGCGATGATACGGGAGGTGTGAAAGGCAGAGTCGATGCTCACCGCGGTGATCGGGATGCCGCGCGTCTCTGGTGCGGGCTCCGGCGCCGCGGCGGGCGTAGCGGCGGGCTCAGCGTCGGACTCTGTGTCGGGCGCAGCGTGCTGTGCTCGGTGCAGGGCGTCGACGACGGCGAACACGCGGCGCGAATCCTCGACGAGCTCGGCGTAGCTGAGCCTGCCGCCTTCACCAGCGATCGCGACCCGATCGGGGTGTCGCCTCGCGACATCAAGTATCGACTGCGTGATCGGCACCCGGAGACTCCTCGCGCTCGACTTAGATGGACTCCGTCCAGCATACGCTCCCGACGCTCGGCGAGTGCTGCACGTTCGCGGTAAGGAAAGGCCTGAGAGCTGTGCCGCAGCCTGAGAGCCACAACTCAGCGAAACCGACGTATCCTTGGCGCATGGCCGCACACCGTATCTACAAGCTCGCGTTCTCGGATCTGTACCCGAACTACACGCACAAGGCCGAGCGCAAGGGCCGCACGAAGGCGGAGGTCGACGAGATCATCTGCTGGCTCACCGGCTACTCGCAGGCGCAGCTCGACGAGCTCATCGAGCCAGGCAACCCCGTGAACCTCGAGGAGTTCTTCCGAGATGCCCCGAAGATGAACATCGCGCGCTCGCAGATCACTGGCACGATCTGCGGCGTGAAGCTCGCGGAGATTGAAGATCCGCTGATGCTCGAGATCCGCTACCTCGACAAGCTCATCGACGAGCTTGCGAAGGGGAAGGCGATGGAGAAGATCCTCCGCACCCTTCCCACCCCGGCATAACCCGGGCCGCACCCGGTCACGCAGCCCATCACGCCGGCGCAGCGTCCCCGCCCACTCTTAGTCGAAGGCTGGCCGCTGCCTGTTGCGCTTCACCTCTGAGCGCTTGCCCTTTGTTTGCAGGCGCCGCTCGCGCGAACCGCGGGTCGGCTTCGTCGCCCGGCGCTTCGGCCCGTCGGGCGCGAGCGCGGCGGCGACGAGCTGCCCGAGCTTCTCGCGCGCGGTCTCGCGGTTGCGCAGCTGAGAGCGCTCCTCAGACGCGGTGACAGTGACCGTGCCGTTCACGAGCCGGTTTCCAAGCTTTGCGAGTAGCCGCAGCCGCTGCTCGTCGGTGAGCGCCTTCGACGAGGCCACCTCCCAGAAGAGCTCGACCCGGCTATCGGAGGTGTTGACGTGCTGCCCGCCGGGCCCGGAGGATCGCGAAAACCGCCATCCGAGCTCGGCGGCTGGGATGGTCAGCTTGTGCGTGACCGTGATATCCACCTGTCAAGGATGACACACGACCCGACTGATACCCCGCCCGAAGATTTATCCGATCCGGGCCGCGAGCGAGCCCCGCCCGGTAGTCTGGAAGGCATGAGCGACCTTCGAGATCCCGGCGACGCGTGGGTGACGGCCGCAGACGGAAACCGCTACTGGGGCAAGTTCGGGGCAGCCGGCCTGCTCGCGTACGATCGCGGGCTCGACGCGATCCTCATGCAGCATCGCGTGAGCTGGAGCGACCACGGCAACACCTGGGGCATCCCTGGCGGCGCGATCAATCAGGGCGAGGAGATGATCGCCGGCGCGATCCGCGAGGCGCAGGAAGAGGCCGGCGTCCCTGACGACGCAGTGCTCCCCCGCTACACGCACGTGCTCGATCGCGGCGGCTGGTCGTACACGACCGTCGTCGCCGAGGTGAAGACCCCGTTCACTCCCGAGATCACCGACCCCGAGAGCCACGCGCTCGAGTGGGTGCCTGTCGACGATGTCGAACGCAAAGAACTCCACCCCGCGTTCGCCTCGACCTGGCAGCTGCTGAAGCCGCTCGTGCGCCGGACCCCGACGATCATCGTCGACGCCGCAAACGTCGTGGGCACCGTGCCCGACGGCTGGTGGAAGGACCGCAAGGGATCGACCGAGCGGCTCCGCGATCGCATCGAGGCGCACGCGCTCTCGGGCGAGGGCGTTCGCGCCGCGTTCTTCGAGATGCCGGCAGACCTCCACGGCGGCCTCGTGTTCCCCGAGTGGGTGTTCGTCACCGAGAGCACCGCACGCGGCATCTCAACGACCGAGAACGTGCGCGTCGTTGACGCGACGACCTCGGGTGACGACGCGATCGTCGAGGAGGCCGCGGCAGTCGCAGCGCAGGGCGGCCTCGGCGTCGTCGTCACGAGCGACGCAGAACTTCGAGTGCGCGCGGCGGCGGCTGGCGTCACCACCGCGCACGGCTCGAAGCGGCTCCTCGACCTGCTCGACAGGTCTGAGCGCTAGCGCCAGCTACGCGAGCTCGTCGAGCCTCACGCTCGGGGTTGACCTGAGCGGATCGACAACGACCTCGATCACCGCGGCCTCGCCGCTTGCGATCGCAGCGCGGTACACGCGCATGAAGTCGTCGGCGGTGGTCACGCGTTCTGCTGTGAACCCAAACGCCTGTGCGAGCATCACAAAGTCTGGGTTCTCAAACGAGGTGGCGCTGACACGGCCAGGGTAGCGGCGCTCCTGATGCAACCTGATGGTGCCGTAGATGCCGTTATTCACGATGACGACAACGGCTGGCACGCCTGAGCTGCGCAGCACACCCATCTCGGTCATCGCCATGCTGAAGCAGCCGTCGCCCGCGAACACGACAACCTGGCGGTCAGGGTGCACGAGGCCCCCGGCGATGCCCGCGGGAAGCCCAAAGCCCATGGCGCCGCTCGCGGGCGCGAGCTGTGTGCCGTACCTCCTGTACTTCACGAACTGGTGCACCCACACCGCGTAGTTGCCTGCCCCGTTCGCGACGATCGCGTCGGCCGGGAGCTCGTCGGCGAGCTGCGTCATGATCGCTGACAGCAGGTCGTCGCTCTGCACCGGCGGGATCGAGCGCGCGACCTCTTCGCTCCGAACCGTGCTCACCCAGTCGCGTCGCGCGCCACTCGCGGCGACAGGGGGCTCCCCAGCCGCCCCGAGCATGGCGTCGAAGAACGCCCGCGGGGTCGCCTGCACCGCGATCGTCGCCTGCAGGTACCTGTCGACGTCCATCTCGCTCGCCGCAACGTGTATGAGCGTGCGGCCAGGCTTGGGCCCCAAGATCTCGTAGCCCTTGGTTTCGGCGTCACCGATGTGACCGCCAACCGCGAGAATCACGTCTGCCTCTTCGAGCCTGGCGGCGAGCGCAGCGTCGGTGCCGAGCCCAACGTGGCCACCGTAATAGGCAGACGTGTTGTCGATGTAGTCCTGGCAGCGGAAAGCTGCGAGCGTTGGTAGCTCGTAGCGCTCGGCGAACGCGAGGGCTGCGTCGGCTGTCTCCTGCGACCAGGTGCTGCGGCCGAGCAGCACGAGTGGGCGTTTCGCGAGCCGCAGGCGCTCCCGAATCTGCGCGACCGCCGCGGGGGTCGGGGCCGCGGTGAGCGGCTCGATGCGGGGCACTGCCGCGACGGCCGCGGTCTCAGCGAGCACGTCCTCGGGCATCTCGATCACCACTGGGCCCGGCCTGCCGCCCTCGGCGATCCGGAACGCCCGCGCGATCGTCTCTGGGATGCGCTCGACGGTGTCGAGCGAGACAACCCATTTCGCGACTGACCCGAAGACCTCGTGGTAGTTCATCTCTTGGAACCCGCCGCGCTCGCGGTCTCGCAGCGCGACCTGTCCGATGAGCAGCAGCATCGGTACCGCGTCCTGCTCGGCGGTGTGCACCGAGATGGCAGCGTGCATCGCGCCTGGCCCGCGGGTGACCATCGCGACTCCCGCTCGGCCAGTGAGCTTGCCTGTCGCGACCGCCATGTTGCCCGCGCCAGCCTCGTGGCGACACACGTCAACCTCGATTGGCGCCTCGCGCAGTGCGTCGAGCACCGGCAGGTAGCTTTCGCCGGGTACGCAGCTGACGCGGGTCACCCCCTGCTCGGCAAGTGTGTCGACGAGAAGTTCGCCGCCGCTGCGAGATGCGTGCTGTGACATGGGTGTCCCTTCGTTGGAGCGCATGGCCGTGTCTGGCTAGGTCGTCGGGCTGGACTCGGTGAGGCCAGCGATAGCGTTTTCGATGCCACGTCGAAGTAGTGCCGCCTCGGCGTCGGCGGTGGCGTAGCCGATATGTGGAGTCGCAAGCACGCGCGGGTGAGCGATGAGTGGCGACCCTGGCGGCGCCGGTTCCTCGACGAAAACGTCAGTCGCGTACCCGCCAAGCCTGCCTGAGTCGAGGGCGTCGAGCACCGCGGCTTCGTCAACGAGCGCCCCGCGGGCGGTGTTGAGAAGCAGGGCCCCCTCGCGCATGGTTGCGAGCTCCTCGGCGCCGATGCAGGCAGTTGTCCCAGGCGTCAGCGAGAGGTGCAGGCTGACGACGTCGCTCTCGCTCAACGCCTCGGCGAGCTCGGCGAACCGCGCGGGGTTTTCGACACGGCCGCTGCGCGTCCACGCGACAACGTCCATCCCAAACGCCACGCCGAGCTCAGCGACCCGCTGCCCGATACCGCCGTAGCCGACGAGGCCCAGGCGTTTGCCAGACAGCTGCATCCCTGTCGCAGGCAGCCACTCGCCCTCGCGGAGCTCGCGGTTTCGCGCAACCGTGCCGCGCGCAAGCGCAAGCAGCAGCCCGAGTGTGTGCTCCGCGACGGCGTCGTTCGAATAGCCAGACACCGTTCGAACGTCGATTCCGCGAGCCTGGGCGGCGCCAAGATCAAGGTGATCTGCCGCGCCGGTCCCGAGAAACGACACGACGCGAAGCTTGGTCGCTGCCCGCAACGCCTCGTCTGGCAACCGCCAGTTCAAGACGATTCCGTCGGCGTCAGCGACGAGCTCACGCCACGCCGCATCGGTCGCCGGTTGGCCAACGTGCACCCTGAGCTCGACGCCCTGCGGCGCGAGCGCCGCGAAGCACTCTCGAAAGGCTGCAGCGTCTGCATCGCTCTCTGCGTCAGGGACAACGAGCAGCGTGTTTGGTGGAACAGTCATGATGCAATCCTCGCCCAGTCAGCTCCGGCCGGCGATGACGTTTGCGGCACGCGCGAGAATCGACGTCTTCGGGCTCCCCGACCGATCCTCAAGCCTGTCAGCGAGGTTGTACACCCCGTACATGCCGCGAAGCGCAATCCAGCGCAGCGGCTCGGGCTCCCACTTGCGAATCTGCCCGCCGACCCAGGGCATACGGGTGAGCTGCGTGTCATCCCCCAGAATCAGGTCGCGCATTGTGCGCCCCGCAAGGTTCGTGCTTGTCACCCCGTCACCGACATAGCCGCCAGCGACAGCCATCCCGCTGGCGCGGTCGAGCGTGACCGTGGCCGACCAGTTCCGCGGGATCCCGAGAATCCCGGTCCAGGTGTGCGCGATCGGGTGGTCTTTGAGCATCGGGAAGAGCGTGTGCAGTGCACGGACGAGCGCCTGCTCAGAGGCTGGCAGCGTGCTCCCCCTGTCGTCCCAGCCAGAGCCCCACAGGTAGGGAACGCCCGGCCCGCCGAGCGCGATCCTGTCGTCTGCGGTGCGGTGAATGTAGCTGAAAAAGTGGCCCGCGTCTCGAACCATCACGTTCGTGTCCCAGCCGATCTCGCGATGCTGCTCGGGAGTGAGCGGCTCGGTCACGAGCATGCTCGACAGCTTCGGAAGCCAGTCACGCGAGTGGCCCTTCAACGAGTTGGTGTAGCCCTCGGTGCCGCGCACAACGAACTCGGCGGATACCCTGTTGCCGCGTTCGGTGAGTGCCGTGTGCGGCACGATCTCGGAGACTGCGGTGTGCTCGTAGATGCGCACGCCCATCCGCTCGACGGTGTCGGCGAGGCCCGAGGCGAGCAGCGCCGGTTGCACGCGAGCGCAGTGCGGGGACCAGAGGCCACCAACGGCGTTCGAGAGCCTCGCGTGCTCGTTCGCGCCGTCACGGTCGAGCATGACAAGGTCGCCGGGGCCAAACCCCCACTGCGAGCCGCCCTCGTACTCCTCGCGCAGCCGCGCGAGCTGGGCGGGGTTTCGCGCGATTGCGACTTCACCCTCGTGGGCAATGTCGGCCTCGATGCCCTCTCGCGCGGCGACGTCGACGATCTCACCGATCGTCGCGAACAGCTCGCGCTGAAAGTCTCGAACCGCCTGCACTCCGTGCGCCTTCGCGTAGCGGCTGTGCTGCCCGGGGAGCCCGTACGAGATCCAGCCGCCGTTGCGGCTCGACGCCCCAAACCCTGCGACCTCACGCTCGAGGATCGCGATCTCGAGATCCGGCCGAGCCTGCTTCAGGTAGTAGGCGATCCAGAGGTTCGTGTATCCCGCGCCGACGAGTGCGACGTCGACGGTGAGGTCGCGATCGAGTGGAGCTCTCGCGGGCCTGGTTGCGACCTGCGAAAACCAGTACGACACTTCACCATTGATCTCGGCGGTGACCCTCATCAAAATCCTGCTTTCTGTTCGGTGCGAATCTCGGATTCGGGCACCGCGAAGGCAGGTTTGGCGGGCACTGCCCGCCAAACCCGACCAATTACATGCCTGCGGCTGAGCGCACGCTGTCGAGCAGCCCCTCGGGGTAGCCGTCGTAGTACGACTTCGTCGTCTCGCGGTATGCCTTGAGGTTCGCTTCGGTGATTGTCACGCCCGCATCTTCGAGCGCCTGGAGCGTGTCGCTCTCGATCGAGGCGTTCTCGGCTGTCGAGTCGACCCCGCCCTGCGCGAACTCCTCAACGAGGATCTGCTGCTGCTCTTCGGTGAGTGCGTCGAACGCTGCGGTACCGATCGCGAAGCCGAGGAAGAGCTGGAAGTGGTGGGTCATGGTGAGCTGGTTCGCAGCCTCTCCCCACTTCTGGTCGAGCATCGAGTTGATGTCGTTCTCTGCTGCGTCGACGACGCCCTGCTGCAGCGCGCTGTAGACCTCCGTGTAGTCGACAGTCGTCGGCACGGCGCCGAGCAGCTCGGTGGTGCGGGTGAACGAATCGATCGGAGGTACTCGGAGCTTCACGCCCCCGAGGTCTGCGGGCTCTGGGTACGCGTCCTTGCCGAGAATGTTGCGGGTGCCGAGGAAGTAGTTCAGCGCGAGCACGCGAACCCCGCCCTCTTCGGCAAGCGCGTCGTTCATCTCCGCGAACACATCTGACTCGTGGAACGTCTGTGCCTGGTCGGTGTTTTCGAACAGGAACGGCCCCGCGAGCACGTCGAGGTTGCTGCTCGGCGCCAGCGCCGAGAGCTCGGCCGCATCGGTGTACCCGATGAGGGGCTCGCCCGATGCAGACTGCTGCAACGTGTCCGCAGACGTACCGAGCTGGCCGTCTGGGTAGATCTCGAGCTCGAGCGAGCCACCCGACCGCTCCTTCACGCGGTCTGCGACAGCTTCAAGGGTCTTGTGGGTGATGCTCGACGACGATTCGACGTGCGACACCGAAATTGTCGTCGTCGACCCGGCCTCACTTGAGTCACCACCGTCGCCACCTGCCGAGCAACCGGCGAGTGCGAGCCCAACAACAGCGGCGACGCTCGCCGCGAGAATTTTGCGTTTGATCATCTTTGATACCTCCGGTCTGCCTTCACAGATGCGTGCCACGAGAATTCAGTTTCATCATCGAAAGATCTTTTCGATCGGGCACATAATCACCATACAACACTTTTTGAAGTAAATTCATCACAATTCGTCACAACTCTTCCGAATTCACTTCTTCGAGCACACGATCCAGCGCTGCAATGAACACGTCAGCCTGCTCGCGAGTGAGCGTCATCGGCGGCTTCACCTTCAACACGTTCTGCCGCTCAGACGTCGCCTGCATGATGACCCCGTGGCGCAGCAGCAGTTCGCATACCTCGCGCGTCTCAGCGACCGCTGGCTCACGGGTCTCGCGGTCTCGCACCAACTCGACACCGAGGTAGAGCCCCGACCCGTGCACCGCACCGATCATCGAGTGTCTGTCGGCAAGGCGCGCAAGCTCGGCGACGAGGTGCTCCCCAATCACCCGAGCATTTTCCTGGAGCCCCTCGTCGCGGATGACGTCGAGCACGGCAAGCCCGGCTGCCATGCTTGCCGGTGCGCCCCCAGATGATGAGAAGAACATCCCCTCCTCCCGCAACGCGTCGACGATCTCCCGCTTCGTGATGACCGCGCCAAGCGGGAAAGCGTTTCCTGCGGCCTTCGCGACAGTGATGATGTCGGGCACTGCCCCGGCGAGCTCGGAGCCCCAGAAGTGCGTACCGAGCCTCCCGTACCCGACCTGCACCTCATCGGCGATTGCGACGCCGCCAACCGCGCGAATCGCGTCATACGCGCCAGCGAGGTAGCCGGCGGGCGGAATCACTCCGCCCGCGTTGCCAAGCACGGGCTCCGAGATGAACGCTGCCGGGGGCCGCCCCTCGGCAACAAGCTCCGCGAGCCGCTCACGCAGCTCCGCAACGTACCGCTCACCCGACTCAGGGCCACGGTATTCGCCCCTGTAGGAGTTCGGGGCGCTCACGATATCGACCCATTCGGGCCGCGATCCCGCCGCGTTGGGGTTGTCAAACGCAGACGTGCTGACAGCGTCAGACGCCATCGTCCACCCGTGGTACCCCTCGCGCGCCGCCACAACGACCTTGCGTTGCGTGGCGACCTGGGCGAGGCGCAGCGCGAGGTCATTCGCCTCGGAGCCAGAGCTCACGGGGATCACCACGTCGAGTGCGGGATCTGGCGAGTGCTCGAGCAGCCTGGAAGTGAAATCTGCGTAGAGGCCGTAGAGAAACCTCGAGTTCGTGTTCAGCAGGTTGAGCTGTCGCGACACGCTATCTGCAAGCGCCGGATGGGAGTGCCCAATAGCCGTGACGTTATTCACCATGTCGAGGTAGGCGCGACCGCGAGTCTCGATGAGCAGCGCGCCCCAGCCACGCTCGATGCGCGGCGGCTCAAGATAGTAGCGCTCGCTCGCCCCTCCCATCGCCAGGTCGCGGCGCGCTCGTTCGCTTCGAAGCTCGATATCAGGATCGGGTACTGGCACGACACCAACGAGCAGCGAGGGATCACTCGCCCCATCGCACTCGTACTCGCCGTCGAACTCAACGAACGGGTCGGCCGGCTCGACGCCAGCGAATCGCCTGGTCACTCGGATGGGCGCCCCGGACTCGGCAACCGCGATCGGCGCCCCGGTAAGCACGCTCCCAGCAGACGCAAGCGCCCGCACGCCCTCAAGGCGAAGCACGACGCCACTGTCGCTCAGCTCGAGCACATCGCCGTCGGCAGTGAGCTCGCCAGCATACGGTGCGACGAGCGTCGCGCCCGGCGCGGTCCACAGCTCGATGCAGCGAGCCCGCGCCGCTGCGGGCACGTCTGCGCGGGGCGATACGCGACTCAGGCGCGCCTGCCCGAACGGGGCCGCGACAGCCTGCGTCGTTTCGAGTGCGCGCTGCGCGAGACGATCTTCGATTCCAGCCTCGAGCCAGGCGCCCCGATCAAGCTCGGCGCTCTCAACCCCCAAATCAAGCAGCTGGGGCTGCGACCCGGCGAGCGGCGCGTACTCGATGTCAGGGCGATGCGGCATGCCTGCAGCGAGTCGCAGCTGCGCGTAGGCTGTCTCATCGTCGATGGCGCAGGCACGCTCGAATACCTCCCACTCGTGCTCGAGCCGCTCACGCGCGTACTCGTTTCCAGGGTCAACATCGAGCTGGCTCCACCCGCTCACCGCGAGTACCGCCCCGCGGAGCACGATGAGCGGCCACACGACCGAGAGTTCTGTCTCAGTGAGCGTGGCGGCAGTAAGAAAGCCGCGAACCACTCGCCCGGTGTGCGCAATGCTGCCCGTGCGCCCGAGAACGTCGGCGGCAGTCACCGCGAGCTCAGCGACTCGCCACGACATCGCCGCGTCCCCGAGGTCGACAACCCACAGCGTGCCGCGAGCGTCGCAGAGCACGTTATCGGCAGTGATGTCGCCGTGGATCACCTGGCGAGGCAGCGCGTGCTGGGCGGCGCGCACGGCGGCAGCAGCGCGGCGCGCGGCGGCGAGGCAGCGCTCGCGGCGCTCGAAGGGCAATGCGTCGGCGAGCTGCTCGACGACATCAAGTGCGCGACCGAGCTCCCACTGGATATCGCGCTCGGCCGCCGCATGCGCGACCCCCCGCAGGCCTGACACCGAGCGGCCTGCGAGCTCGCCGAGCTGCTCGGCACGGAAACCGCGAAGCTCAGGCTCATCTGCGATAGGCGCCCCATCAACCCACTCGAACGCCCGAGCGACGACGGTCTCGGCTTCTCCGACCTCAGACACGGTCTCGTGTGCGATCCCCGCGCCAGGGATCGGCACAAGCTGCGCCGGGGTCGAGACGCCAGCGGCGGCGAGCGCGCCCCCGACGAGTGCCTGGAACTCGCGGTCGGCTTCTGTCGTGGCAGCGTTATCGAACTTCAGCAGGATATTCCGCTCACCGGCGCCCCTGATCGCGAAGTTTCGGTCTTGCTGGCTGCCGACCTCGACGGCCGTGCCGCTCACCCCGAAGCACTCGTTCGCCACCTTCATTGCGTCGCTTTCGGCCACCACTGGGCGCGCAAAAAGCCAAGTCCGGCTGATACTCTCAGTCATTACAACCCCATTCGATGTCGCGTGGAACACTCAATGCCTCTGAGAAATCACCCTACATCACAAAATTGTCCAGATTAGTCATTTTTCATCACAGCAAGGCGATAGAGCGTGATCGACGTAAACCACGAGCCCAACGACATTGATGACATTGACCGCAAGCTGCTGTCGGCGCTCCAGAAAGATGGCCGGTGTGGTTACGCCGAGCTCGGCGAGCTCGTCGGCCTCACCGCGGGCGGCGCGAGACGCCGCGTCATGCGCCTCGAGGAGCGCGGCATCATCCAGATCGTCGGAGTCACAGACCCGCTCAAGCTCGGCTACCGCAGCATGGCGATGGTCGGCATCGTCGCCCAGGGCGACGTCGAGGAGATCGCGGCGGCCCTGAATGACCTCCAGAACGTCGTGTACGTGGTCATCGCCGCCGGCCAGTACGACATCCTCGCCGAGGTTATCGCGGAAGACCAGGCTGCGATGTTCGAGGCGATCAACCACCAGGTGCGCAACGTGCCAGGCGTACTGCGAATCGAGACTTTTCCGTACTACTCAATTCGCACTCATCGCTTTGGATGGGGAGCACTCTAAGCGCATAGCAATGTGAAATTGTGACGCAAAGTCACAACATGAGTGATTTTTTATCACTAGACTGGATGCCTGACGTATCGGCGTCGCACAGGTGCGACGTGCAGAGTGCAAAGGAGCATCCGTGCAATCACCAGCCGCAAGATCAGCGCCCCGCTGGCTCAGGGGCACCCTCGCAACCGTAGAAGAGTGGGTGCCGGCCGCCCTCATGGGCGTCATGGCAGTTGCGATCACCGCCGATGTCATCATGCGGTACGTGTTCAACCACCCACTCGCCTGGGCAGGCCCGCTCTCCATGTTCTGCATGGTGTGGATGGTGTACCTCGGCTCAGCGGCGGTCTCGCGCCGCGGCGCACACATCTGCCTCGACTTCCTGTCAACCAAACTCGGGCACCGTGGCCGCGCGGCTGTCGACCTCTTCGTCGAACTCGTGACCCTCGCAGTGCTCGGCACGATCTGCGTCGCGACAGTCATCTACCTTGAGAAGGCGCGCTTTCTCATCATGCCCGGCCTGGGCTTCTCGAAGAAGTACATCACCGTCGCCGCGCTCGTCGGGCTGGTACTCATGGTCATTCACTCGTGCGGGCACGCCGTGCGCGCCATCTCCGGGCTCCGAAACCCAGACTACGAGCGAGTGAACGTTCCCATCGAAGAGGTCGAACTCGATGACTTTGATACGCGATTCGTCAACGTTGTGAGCGACGAGCTCACCGGAAAGCAGGGCTGATCCATGCTGCTTCTCGCACTCTTTGTCGTACTGCTCGCGCTGCTCGCGCTCCGCGTGCCCGTGTACCTCTCGCTGCTCAGCGTCTCGCTCATCTACGTGTTCGTCGATGGCCGGGCAATGTCACTCGTCGTTCAACGGCTCACGAGCGGCCTCGAGTCCTTCCCGCTCGTTGCGGTCCCCCTCTTCGTCCTCGCCGGAAGCATCATGGCAGGCGGCGGCCTCGCCGAGCGCCTCATGAGCTTTGCAGGCACGCTCGTCGGCCACTTCAAGGGTGGACTCGCGCAGGTCAATGTGCTCAACAGCCTCATGATCGGCGGCATGAGCGGTTCGGCGCAGGCAGACGCCGCGATCGACTCAAAGGTGCTCGTGCCCATCATGCGGCGCGAGGGCTACAGCAACGCGTACGCGTCAGCCCTCACCGCGGCCTCAAGCTCGATCTCCCCGGTCCTTCCGCCCTCAATCGGTCTGATCCTCTACGGCGTCCTCGCCGACGTCTCAGTCGGCGCGCTCTTCATGGGCGGCGTGCTTCCCGCGCTGCTCATCGCCGTCGTACTGAGCGTTGCGGTGCGGATCCTCGCAGAACGACTCAACCACCCCCGCGCCCGCGATACGCGTGCGTCATTTCGCGAGGTCATGCAGGGCTTCCGCGCGTCGTTCTCTGCGCTGCTCATGCCCGTGCTGTTGCTCGTCGGGCTGCGCATGGGCGTGTTCACGCCGACCGAGCTCAGCGCGGTCGCGGTCATCTACGCGCTGCTCGTCTCGATGTTCGTCTACAAGCAGATGACGTGGCGCGACATCCCGAAGGTGCTCAAGGACGCCGCGCTCACGAGCGCGATGCTCATGCTGATCATCGCCGCAGCGGCGGTATTCAGCATCGTCGTTGCCTACGAACGCGTTCCGCAGCAGCTCGGAGACCTGCTCGGCGTCGTCGGCGAGAACCCGATCCTGTTCCTGCTGCTCGTCAACGTCATCCTGCTGCTGCTCGGTGCCGTCATCGACGCGATGAGCCTCATGATCATCATGACCCCGATGCTCGCGCCGCTCGCCGTAGGTCTCGGCATTGATCCCGTGCAGTTTGGCGTGATGGTTGTGCTCAACGTCACAATCGGCTCGATCACCCCGCCCGTCGGCAGCACGCTCTTCACCGTGAGCGCAATCACTGGCGCAAAGATCGGCGAGATCACACGGGCGTTCATGCCGTTCTTCCTCGCACTCATCATCGTGCTGCTGCTTGTGAGCTACGTGCCAGCGGTCACCACGTTCCTTCCCAGCGTTCTCTAACCCGGAGCTCACAGTGCCAATCATCACCCTGCTCGAATCAATCCATCCGGCCGGCGTCGAGATCCTCAGACAGTCGGCGACTGTTCGGGAGCTCTCCGGCCCCGACGACCCGCGACTGCCCGAGGCGCTCGCCGACTCAGATGCGATCATCGTTCGCAGCACCCCGATCACCGCCGCGACCCTCAATCAGGGCATGCGTCTCCGTGTCATCGGCCGTCACGGTGCTGGCATCGACAACATCGATGGCACGCTCGCTGCCGAGCGCGGCATCCACATCGTGAATACCCCACGAAGCAACACCGAGTCAGTCGGCGAGTACACGATCGCCGCGCTCATGCACCTCTTCAAGCGATTCAGCGAAGTGGAGTCGGCGCTCCGCGGCGGCAAGTTCACCGCGGCAGCTGGCTCACTCCCCGGCCAGGTCGACAGGCTTGGGCTGATTGGCCGTGAGCTCTCAGGAGCCCATCTCGGGCTTGTTGGCGCCGGTGCGATCGGTCAGTCCGTCGCTCGGCGGGCGCTGGCGCTCGGGATGCGCGTGTCTGCGGTCGATCCCTACGCCGACCCGGATGCGCTCGAGCGGGCCGGAATCACCCCAGTGGCCGACCTCGCCTCGCTGCTTCCGACTGTCGACGCGCTCAGCCTGCACGTTCCCGGCGATCCTGCCCGCGGCCCGCTCATCGGCGAACGCGAGTTCGGAATGTTGCGACCCAACGCCGTGCTTATCAATGCCGCCCGCGGCGGACTTGTCGACGAGGATGCGCTTGCTCGCGCACTCACCGGCGGAACACTCGCGGGTGCCGCAGTCGACGTCTTCTCGCCCGAGCCGCCAGACGTTGCCTCGCCGCTGTTTGGCGCGCCAAACCTGCTGCTCACCCCGCACATGGCCGCGATGACCGCCGAAGCGCTCGAGCGCATGGCAGTTGATGTCGCACGATTCACGCTTGAGGCGCTCGGCGCCGAAACCACGTAAGGAGACCGACAGGTGTCGACCCATCCAATCTTCATCGACGGCGCCTGGGTGCCAGGCGCAGACGTGACCCTCAACGAGAACCCGAGCGACCTCGATGCGCCGCTCGGTGAGTACGGCATGGCCTCTCTCGCGCAGACCGACGACGCGATCGCCGCCGCCGCGGCGGCGGCTGTGACGTGGGGAAGGTCGCCCGCAGCCGAACGGGCCACCCTCCTCGAGGGCGTCGCTGCGCGGCTGCTCGCGCGCCGCGACGAGCTCGGCGAGCAGCTCGCGCGCGAGGAGGGCAAGACGCGCGCCGAGGGCATTGGCGAGGTCACTCGGGCGGCGCAAACGTTCTCCTACTACGCGAACCACCTCTTCACGCCCCAGGGCGAGGTGCTTGCATCGCGCAGACAAGACACCTCGATCCACACACGCCGCAAACCGCTCGGTGTCGTCGGCATCATCGCCCCGTGGAACTTCCCGCTCGCCGTGCCGAGCTGGAAGATCGCCCCTGCCCTCGCGGCGGGAAACACTGTGGTGTTCAAGCCAGCAGAGGCAGTGCCTGCATCGGCTGCATCGCTCGCAGAGATCATCGCCGATGCGGGCGCGCCAGCGGGCGTGTTCAACCTCGTCACCGGTCGCGGCAGTATCGTCGGCGAGCGGTTCGCGACCCACCCCGACGTAGCCGCAGTGAGCTTCACGGGTTCGACACGGGTCGGCAGGCATCTCCTCGCGACCGCGCATGCAACGGGGTCGAAGCGTGTGCAGGCTGAGATGGGAGGCAAGAACCCGCTCGTCGTCGCGGCAGACGCAGACCTCGACCTCGCCGTTCGAGTCGCGATCGACTCGTGCTTTGGCGCGACGGGCCAGCGGTGCACCGCAAGCAGCCGGCTCATCGTCGACAACGCAGTCCACGACGACTTCGTGCGCCGAATGACCGCGGCAACCGCCGCGATCCGCGTCGGCCACGCCCTCGATCCGGCGACGACGATGGGGCCCGTCGCCACACACGCGCAACTCGAAACGGATCTCGCGGCGATCGCCCTCGGACAGCGCGAGGGCGCAGAGCTGCTGACTGGAGGCGCGCTCCTCGAGCGCAGCACCCGCGGGTACTATCTCGAGCCGACACTCTTCGCGGGCGGGCAGAGCTCGATGCGGCTCAACCAAGATGAGATATTCGGCCCGGTCGCGTGCATTATTGAGGCTGACGGCATCGAGCATGCAATCGAGATCGCGAACGACGTGCCCTACGGCCTCTCCGCCGGCATCGTGACAACCGGACTGGCGACGAGCGAACGGTTTCAGGCCGAGGTTCGGGCCGGCCTTGTCTCAGTCAACGCCTCACCCGCGGTGTCTGAACTCCACGCGCCGTTTGGCGGGGTCGGTGCGTCGAGTTACGGCCCGCGAGAGCAGGGAACTCGTGCGTTCGACTTCTACACGACAACGAGCTCGCACTTCGTGTCCTTTGGCGGCTAGTTCGCTCTCGTCGCGAGCGCCCGCACCACGCCGTACGCGATGAGCCCCTGGCCGAGCGTGTAGGTGAGCATCACCGCACCGCTCGTCCAGTCGGGCATCGCGTCTGGGGTGAAGATGCGAAACGACAGGATCGCGTCAGACGCGAGAAACCAGAAGCCGCCCCACGCGATCAGGCCGCCGCAGCGTGCAGCGAAAGCGGCTGTCGCGACGAGGAGCGCACCGTAGAACAGCACCGGAACCGTGAGGTCGCCCGTATGCGGCACGAGCAGCGATACGAGGAGGGCGTAGGCGGCGACGTAGCCGAGCGCCCACTTCGGAAACCCGCCGCGGGCGAGGCCGCGCCCGCGCCACATGAGCAGCACGTAAAAAACGTGCGCGATACCGAAGCAGGCGAGCATCATCGGCACCTCGTCCGCGAACATCGGGAAGAACGCCGAGGAGCCGTCGCCGAGCCACGAGAACAGCACGCCAAGCAGCAAGAGCGAGAGCGCCTTGCCGGGCCACGGCCGGACGCCGGCCGATGCCCACAGGATGGCGACTGCCAAAAGCGGCATGAGCAACAGCTTTGTCGGGCCCGCGAGCGGGTTCCCGATGAAGACAAATGCGACGTGGACGATCGAGATCGCGGCGTACGGCACGAACGGCAGCAGGAGCTGAGTGGGCCCAGCAGTCGCCTCAGACAGCTCGGGGCTTTTCAGCCCGCCGCGCGACGGGTCGGTCACTTCTCGACGAGGATGCCGTCTGCGTCGCACCACACCATCGCGCCGGGAGTGAACGTCACGCCGCCAAACGTCACGGGCACGTCGGTCTCGCCGCTTCCGGTCTTCGTTGACTTCGCCGGGTTCGAGCCAAGCGCCTTCACGCCGAGCGGCAGCGTGCCGATTGCGACACGGTCGCGGATCGCGCCGTGCACGATGATGCCTGCCCACCCGTTGTCTGCGCCGAGTCCCGCGATGATGTCGCCGACGAGCGCGGTCTCGAGCGAGCCCTCGCCGTCGATGACGAGCACGGCGCCGTCGCCTGGCGTCGAGAGCACGCTCTTCAAGCGCGCGTTGTCTTGGAAGCACTTCACCGTGCGCACGGTGCCGCTGAAGCTGGTGTCACCGCCGCAGTCCTGAAACTGCAGCGACACTGACTGGAGCTCGTCGCCCCGCTCGTCGTAGAGATCTGCGGTGCTGATGGTGTCCATCTCGATGGGCCTCATTCCTTATTCGAGAACGCGGCGATCGTTGGCTAGGCCGACTGCCGCGCGCGGCGACTCTGCCGCCGATCCCACGCTACCGCGCGACAGAGTTGCGACGCTACGGTCACATCATGTACAAATGTACATGTACAGAAGTACATGAGCATTTTGGGGAGAAGCGATGAGCACCGAACCACTCGCGCCCGGAAAGCGAGATCCGGAGGCGCGACGGCGTGCGATCCTGCTTGCCGCGACCGAGATCATCGTCACGCGCGGCGCCGCCGCACTCACGCACCGCGCAGCCGCGAGCCACGCGGGCGTCGCCCTCGGCTCGACAACCCAATACTTCGCGTCGATCGACGAGTTGCGCGAGGAGGCACTCCGCGCGCTCGCCCAAGAAGACGACGAGGCGCTCGCCGCGCTCGAACCGCACCTCGCCACGCTCCAGACCGACCCGTCAGGAGCGGTCACCGAGCTGCTGAGCTACCTGCAGGATCCTCGCGCCGTGAACGCCGACATCGCGCTGTTCTCGAGCGCCACGGCAGACCCGAGCCTCCGGGAGCTCGCCCTCAGATGGAGCGACAAGCTCATCGAGATGCTCTCGGTGCATTTCGATCGGGATCGCGCCGAGGCGATCGCGGTCTACATCGACGGCGCGACGGTCCACGCAGGCTTGCGCCAGCACTCCCTCTCCCGCGAGGCGCTCACCATCGCGCTGACCGCGCTCGCGGGCCCACCAACTTCACCTCGACCCACCAGCACGACTGGCCACCCATCCGAAAAGTCTGAGTCATGACGAACGAACACACGCCCATACTGAACGCCCCGCACGCAGATCCGGCGCAGGCCACCGCCGCGCTCATCAGCCGTGCCCGACGTTGGGGCGCCCTCGCCGTGCTCACGGCGAGCCTGCTCGTCATCACGATGGATATGACGATCCTGAACATCGCGCTTCCGAAGATGGCCGCTGAGCTCCACCCGACGGCGGCGCAGCAGCTGTGGATCATCGACGTCTACTCGCTCGTGCTCGCGGGCCTGCTCGTCTCGTTCGCCGCGCTCGCCGACCGCTGGGGCCGCAAGCGCATGCTCATGATCGGCTACACGCTGTTCGGGCTCGCGTCACTGCTCGTGCTCATCGCGTCAAGCGCCGAGGCCGTCATCACGATCCGCGCGCTCCTTGGCATCGGCGGCGCGATGATCATGCCGACGACGCTCTCGCTCATCCGCGTCACCTTCACCGACCCGCGCGAGCGCGCCACCGCGCTCAGCATCTGGGCCGCGGTCTCCGGCCTTGGCGCCGCGGTCGGCCCGCTCATCGGTGGCGTGTTGCTCGAGCACTTCTCGTGGCACGCCGCGTTCCTCGTGAACGTGCCGCTCATGCTCGCTGGAGTCATCGCCGGCGTGCTTGTGCTGCCCGAATCGAAGGTGAAGAACCCCGGCCGCTGGGACTTCCTCGCCGCACTCCTCTCGATTGCCGGAATGACACTCGTGATCTGGTCGATCAAGACCTTCGCCGCCGAGTCAAGCTTCCTCGTGCCGAGCGCGCTCACCGCGTTCGCCGCGGGCGTCGCGCTGCTCGCCTGGTTCATCATTCGCTGCCTCCGGAGCGACGCCCCGCTGCTCGAACTGGGACTCTTCAGGAACCGACCGTTCTCTGCAGGCATCATCGCGGCGCTCGGCTCGTCGTTCGCGATGGGGGCAGCACTCCTGCTGCTCGCCCAGTGGATGCAGATCATCGACGGCGCGACCCCGATCGAAGCGGGTGTCAGGCTCATACCCGTCGCGATCGCCGGCGCGGTGGCCTCGCTCGCCGCTCCCCCGATCGCGCGCCTCGTCGGCTCGCGCGCGGTCCTCGCGGGTGGCATCGCGCTCGCAGGCACCGGCATGCTCGCGATCGGCCTGCAGCCGGGAACGCTCAACTACACGACGGTGCTCATCGCGCTCACCCTCGTGGGCTTTGGCACGGGATCGCTCGCGATCGGGTCGGCAATGATCATGCACGGCACCCCCGAGGAGAAGGCTGGCAGCGCGGGCGCGATCGAAGAGACCTCGTACGAGCTCGGCGCCGTACTCGGTGTCGCGATCCTCGGATCGATCGCCGCGATCCTCTACCGCGTGGGGCTCGCGGGTAACCCGCTCGTCGACGGGCTCGGCGCGGAGGCCGCGAAGCAGGCAAACGACTCGCTCGGGGCCGCCGCCGCGATCGCCGAGGAGTTGAAGCTCCCTGACCTGCTCGCGACCGCGAGCGAGGCGTTCACCTCGTCGATGCAGACCACCGGAATTGTCGGCGGCCTGAGCATGCTGACGATTGCCGCGATCGTCTTCTTCCTCACGCCGAAGGGCACAGACGTCTCAGCGAGCTCCCACTAGGGGGAGAGGGCGCGCTCTCGGGGTCGATAGGTACCTGGGTACCACCGGCCCCGGTACTGGGGCAGGACGACGATGGCTGCTTGGGCTCGTAGTCTTGGAAGTATCAAGGCGGCGTACGGCAGAAAGGAATGTCATCATGACCACCGACGCACACACCACTCAGCTTCCAGGTTCAGACATCCAGTCCGAGAATTCGACACCCGACACTACCGCGGTTCCGACTCCGGCTCCGGCAACGGCCGACTCAGCTCCCGAGGCTCCTGCTGCGACCGCGGCCCCCGCTGGTCCGGCGGCTCCGGCGGCATACGCTGCCCCGCAGGTCTCCACCCCGCAGGTGCCCAGCCCGCAGACGTCCGCCCAGCAGGCAACTGTGCCGCAGGTCACGCTCCCGCAGGTAACCGTGCCCCAGGCGACAGTGCCCCAGGCGACGGTGCCCCAGGCGGCGGAGCCGGGCGCAGCGCCGACCTACGCGGTGCCGCCGACAGGCAGCTACGGAGTGCCCCCGCAGGGCGGCTACGCACCTACGCCGCAGGGCGGGCATCCGGTCCCGCCGCAGGCACCGCAGTACGCAGTTCCAGGCCCCCTCGACCCGACGCCAGGCAAGAATAGCTACGGCTTCGCGATCGCGAGCTTCGTGATCGGCATCGCATCGATCCTGAGCGCCTGGACGTTCGTCGCACCGATCGTCGGCCTCGTGCTCGGCATCCTCGCGCTGCGCCGCAACACCAAGGAGCGCACCCTCGCGCTGTGGGGCGTCTGGCTCAACGGCGCAATGCTTGCGTTCGCGGCTGTCGGCCTCGTGCTCTTCATCGGTCTCGCATCGTTCGGCATCTTCTCGAGCGCCGTGAGCTACGGCTTCTAATTCAGACCGGCCGCGAGAGGCGGGCACTCCCAACATGGGAGTGCCCGCTTCTCACGTTCCTAGGGCCGGGAGTCGCTGGCGCCAGCTCGTACGAAGCGCCACTGGCCAGGGCGACCCTTCGCTGAGCGTCCACGGAGCCCCGCCTGGCCGACCCCTGCCTCGCCGAGCCCCGCGTCGCCAAGCTCCGCGCGCACCCTGCGGGACAGGCCCGGCAGCGCCGCCCGTTTCCCAGCGAGCGGCTTTGCGACGCCGACAAGCAGCGTACGGTCGCCCCGCCGCGAGCGCACCTCGATGCGGGCGGCCTCCCCCGCCTCACACCATACGAGAGAGTCGATGTCGGCGAAGGCGGCAGTCCATTCCGCCACCCGATCCGCCCCTTGGTCAGTTTCCACGGGCAGCCAGTCGCGAGCGGCACCCTCCCGGGTGGGCTGCAGCTCCGCGATACGCATCCGGCCCGCCGTGAATGTGACCCGCCAGGCGCGAGTCCGCGCGCGAAAGTACGCGCGCGCCGCGAGGTACACGGGCAGCATGAGAAGCACACCGAACGCCAGCAACAGGAGTTTTGGCGACAGCCGACTCACGACGGGCTCGGCCGCGATGAAGATCGCGACGGCCGCCCCAAGCACCGCCGCCGCACAGGCAGCAACCGCCACGAGGTATGCGTGTCGCGACATCTCGACCGCTGTGAACTCGGTCTGCGCGCCGTCTTCCGACCCCACCCAGACCGGGGCGGGGAGGTCGGATGCGGGGCCGCCGGGAAGCGCGGCAACCGCCCGGCCGAGCAGCGTCAGCCAGACGACCGCGGTGAGGGTGATGCTCGTGAACCAGAGCGCCCACGCAAGCGACACCAGCGGGTCGGGTAGCACCGAGCGAAGCCAGGCCATGGCCTCTCCGATGCGCGGCACGAACAGTACCCCGTACAGTGCGAGCGCGCCAGCAAGCCCGATGTGCGCGGCGAGGCCGGCACGGCGCGACGGAATGCGCGCGAGCAGCCGCATAGCGACGAGGCCAGCGAAGAAGCCTGAGACGAGGAGGCACACGACCGGGAAGAAGTCGGCCGCGTTGCCCGCGAGCACCCATGGCAGCGCGAACCCGAAGCAGGCGATCGCCCAGAAGAGCGGGCTCCCGAACAGCCGCCTCACGCGCGCGGCGCCCGGCTCGGCTGATCGGACGGAGCGCGGGGCGGGTACACCCAGGTCACCATCACGACAGAGATGATCATGAGCAGGAACCAGGCGATGAGCTTCTGCGGTGACACGGGCTCCCAGCCACCCTCCTGGTGCGGGTACAGCCAGGCGCCGGCCCACGTCGCGATGTTCTCGGCGAACCAAATGAAGGTCGCGACGCCAAAGAACACGAGAAGCAGCGGGGCACGCAGCGTCGCCCTGTATACCCTGAAGTGCATAGAGGTGCGCCACCACACCACGGCGACCGCGGCGAGCAGCACCCACCGCAGGTCGACAATGAAGTGGTGCGAGAAGAAGTTGACGTAGATGAGCGCGGCGATCACCGTCGTCACGAGCCGCGACGGGTAGCGGGCGAACCGTAGATCGTGCAGCCGATAGACGCGCACCATGTATGAGCCGACAGCGGCATACATGAACCCGCTGAAGAGTGGCACGGCGCCGATGCGCAGGATCCCCTCCCCCTCGTACGCCCACGAGCCGACATCGGTCTTGAAGAGCTCCATCACCGTGCCTGTGATGTGGAAGAGCAGGATCACCCAGAGCTCTCGACCCGTTTCAAGCTTGAAGGCAAGCAGCAGGATCTGAATCACGACCGCCGCGATCGTCAGCGCATCGTTCCTGGCAAGGATCGCGTCGTCTGGGTACCAGAGCCGCGCGGCGACGAGCACGACGAGCAGCAGCGCGCCGAAGATGCACGCCCACGCCTGTTTGAGCAAGAACACTGAGCACTCGACGAGCACCGCCCTGGCGCCGCGCGCAGGGGCGCCTGCAAGCACCCGATTCGCGGCGCGGTCGATCGCGCGCTCGAGCCTCGTAAGCTCGTGCGACGGAAAGCCGCCCGCATCAGTCGTCACGCGAGCGGCTCCAGTTCGGCGACCAGCATGGGCCGCCGCGACGCGACAGAGTTAGCGTCGCTCACGCCGTTCACGAATACGCATGTTCAGCACGATCGGGGTGCCCTCGAAGCCGTACGTCTCGCGAAGACGACGCTGAATGAAGCGACGGTAGCCTGGGTCAAGGAAGCCAGACACGAACAGTACGAACGTCGGCGGACGGTTCTGCACCTGCGTGCCAAACAGCACACGCGGCTGCTTTCCGCCGCGCAGCGGGTGCGGGTGCTCCTGCACGAGCTCAGCGAGGAACGCGTTGAACTTCGCGGTCGGAATACGCGTGTCCCACGACTCGAGCGCAGCTTCAAGCGCGGGCACGAGCTTCTCGAGGTGGCGGCCCGTGCGCGCCGAAATGTTCACGCGGGGCGCCCAGTCAACGTGCGCGAGATCCTGTTCAATCTCACGCTCGAGGTACTTGCGGCGCTCGTCGTCAAGCATGTCCCACTTGTTGAACGCGAGCACGAGCGCTCGGCCAGACTCGAGCACGAGGTCGATGATGCGCAGATCCTGATCGCTGATCTCCTGCGTCACGTCGATGAGCACGACGGCGACCTCGGCCTTTTCGAGCGCCGCAGAGGTGCGGAGCGTCGCGTAGAAGTCTGCACCCTTCTGCAGGTGCACGCGGCGGCGAATACCTGCGGTGTCGACAAACGTCCAGACGCGGCCCGCGATCTCAACCTGTTCGTCGACAGGGTCGCGGGTGGTGCCGGCGAGCTCGTTCACGACGACGCGTTCCTCGCCGGCGGCCTTGTTGAGCAGGCTTGACTTGCCGACGTTCGGGCGGCCGAGCAGGGCGACGCGGCGGGGGCCTGCGAGCTTCGGCTGTGCGACAGCCGACTGCTCGGGAAGCACCTTCATGACGTCGTCGAGCAGGTCGGCGACGCCGCGACCGTGCAGCGCAGAGACGCTGCGGGGCTCGCCGAGGCCGAGCGACCAGAGCGCGGCGACCTCGGGCTCCTGCACCGCGTCGTCGACCTTGTTCGCAACGAGGAAGACGGGCTTGTTCGTGCGGCGCAGCATCTGCACGACGCGCTCATCGGTCGCCGTCGCGCCGACGCGCGAGTCGACGACGAACAGCACTGCGTCACACAGTTCGATTGCGACCTCGGCCTGCAGCGCGACAGAAGCGTCGATGCCGCGGGCGTCGGGCTCCCAGCCACCGGTGTCGACGAGCGTGAAGCGCCTATCGTTCCAGAGCGCTGGGTACGAGACGCGGTCTCGGGTCACGCCCGGGATGTCTTCAACGACTGCCTCGCGGCGGCCGAGGATACGGTTCACGAGCGCCGACTTGCCGACGTTCGGGCGGCCCACGATCGCGACGACAGGGAACGCCTCGAGGCTCGGCTCAGCGAACCCGACGAACTCGCCGTCGGCGGTCAGAATGTCGCGGTCGTCGTCCTCAAGCTCGAACGAGTCGAGCGACGAGCGCATCGCGCGCAGGCGCTCCTCGTCGGTGACGTTGCCGTCAAACTCTTCGCCGTCGAGGTCTACGTCGCCGCCACCCGAGATAATCTCGCTCGGGTCGACCTGCGACAGGTCAAATTCTTGTTCTTCGCTCATCATCGTTCCTTCTCGTTCGATGGGCGGGCCCCGCGGGCCTCCTCAACGGTGTCGATCACAGCTTGGATCGACTGCCCAAAGTTCATGTCGCTCGTGTCAATGAGCGTGACCCCGGGGGCGGGGTTCAGAAAATCTACGACCGCGGCGTCCTTCGCATCGCGTGCCGTGATGTCGGCGAGCACCTGCTCGTGGCTCACGCCGGGCAGCTCGCCCTGGCGCCTCGTCGCCCGCACCTCGGGTGACGCAGTCATCAGGATCCGCACGGGCGCGTCAGGCGCGACGACTGTGGTGATGTCGCGGCCCTCGATGACGACGCCGGGCAGCCCCGAGGCAGCAACGATGTCGCGGAACATTGTGTTCAGCCGGACACGTACCTCGGCGTGCTTGGAGACGCGGCTCACCTGGCTCGAGATCTCGGGGGTCCGGATCACCGCAGAGACGTCGAGCGCCTCAGTGCCCCCGGGAAGCGTCACCTGCACGCGCTGCTCGCCCTGCAGCGTGATCGCGTACGTCCAGCCGTCGAGCATCGCGAGCACCGCATCTTCGGAGTCAAGATCGACAGCGTCCTCACGGCACGCCCACGCGAGGGCGCGGTACGCGGCGCCGGTGTCGAGGATGCCGAAGCCCATCTGCTCTGCGGCAGCCCGGGAGACGCTCGACTTGCCGCTGCCCGCGGGCCCGTCGATCGCGACGAGCACGGGCTCGGTGGCCACAGGTGTTGCACCCATTACAGTGTTCTCCATCCGCGCTCGGTAAGGTCAGCGACCGCCCGTTCGGCGGCTTCTGGCAGCACGGCGATCTCCGCAAAGCCAATCTGTGCGCCCGGCGAGTGCTCAAGGCGCAAGTCTTCCATGTTAATACCGAGTTCTCCGAGTTCGGTGAGCAGCCGGCCGAGCTCGCCCGGCGTATCGTCGATCAGCACCGTAATCGTGATGAACCGCTCGGACGACCCGTGCTTGCCAGGGATGCGCCCCACGCCGCGGCCGCCAGCCGCAAGCAGGTCTGCGACGCTCCGCTTCGCGCCAGGCGCGTCGACGTCCCGCAGCGCCGCCGTGAACGCGGCGACGTCCGCCGAGAATTCTTCGAGCAGCGCGACAACGGGCTCGCGGTTCGCACCCAAGATCTGCACCCACAGTTCAGGATCGCTCGCCGCGATCCTCGTCGTATCCCGGAGGCCAGCGCCCGCGAGCGCGATCGCCTGCTCCTCAGCCGAGACGAGGCGTGCGGCAAGCAGGCTCGACACGACCTGTGGCAGGTGCGAGACGAGGCCGACCGAGCGGTCGTGCTCCTCAGGCGTCATCTCGGTGAGCACGCCGCCGAGATCGAGCGCGATCGCCTCGACGAGCGAGAGCGCCTCCGCTGGGGTGTCTCGGTCGCGGCAGATCACCCACGGCCGCGCGGTGAACAGGTCGGCGCGCGCCATGATCGCGCCGCCCCGCTCGCGGCCTGCCATCGGGTGCGAGCCGACGTAGTTCTTCAGCGGTGCGCCGCGACGCACGAGTTCGAGGTAGGGGGCGAGCTTCACGCTCGCGACGTCGGTGACGACCGCGTCCGGGAACTCTGCGAGCGCCCGCTCAACGGCATCGGCGACGACGTCGGGAGGGGTCGCGACAACCACGACTGACGGTTCAGGATCAGCGGCGTCTCGGATCCTCCCCGCGCCGTAGTCTGCGGCGAGCGCGACAGCGGTCGGCGAGAGATCCTCAAGCGTGACGTCAACACCGCGCTCGCGCAGGCCGAGGCCGACGCTCGCTCCGAGCAGCCCGGCACCGACGATGTGCACGGTACCGCGGACGCGGGATTCAAGTTCATTCATCGCGAGTGGGTTCTCCGTTCGTGGCGCTGCGGGCGCTACGCCAGCGCCAGGAGATGAAACTCCCTCGATTTTAGCGGTTTTTCGCGGAAAATCTCGCACCGGGCCTCCTCGGCTTGCCTGGCTACCGCCCCGCGCTACTCAGCGAGCATGCCGGTGACGCGATAGGGAATGACCTGCCTGAGGAAGAGGCTCGTCGACGTCCGCGTGATGCCAGGGCAGAGCCTGATCTCCTCGCTCACCCGGTACAGGTCTTCAGGGTCGCGCGCGACGACGCGCAGCAGCAGGTCGGTGTCGCCCGCCGGAGCGAAGCACTCGAGCACCTCGGGAATGCTCGCGAGGGCGCGGATCGCTTCGCTGATGAGGTGCTGGTCGAGCTCAACCTGCACCATCGCGGCAACGGGGCGGCCGAATGCCGCGGGCTTCACGCGCGCGCTGTGCGGCCTGAACACGTCAGCCGCCTGCATCTTGTCGATACGCGCCTGCACGGTGCCGCGGGCGAGGCCAAGCTTGTGGGCGATCATTGCGACTGGCATACGCGCGTCGACGTCGAGCTGCTCGAGGATTCGACGATCCGTCGCATCGAGGGCATACACTTCGCTCACTTCGCGCTCCGTTCTTCGGGTTTGGCTATACAAATTGCGCACTCAAAGCTTAACCGGTTGCGCGAATCTTGCACCCCTCGATTGAATACTTCTCGGGAGGCGGCACCATCCGCTTCCGACCCCGCGGCCCGCCCCACCAGGAGGGACCCGCACCGCAGATGACCACCACCCCAGGCCATTCGCACCTAGCACCTGATTGAGCGCAACTCCCTGCCATAGTGCACCCACAATCGCCGTGGGTACGCCGCGGTCCCGCGGCGTAGGGGGCGCCAATCAGAGCCACATTTCGCACTGTGCCATGCAGGTTTGCATGCCGGCCGCACCGTGAGGTTGAATACTCCTCGGGGTTCAGCCAATCAGCCGCTCCCCGCACCGCTGCACGCCACACCCGGCACCCGCAGCACCGCACGCGACCACCACCCCGGTTGCCAGTACGAAAGCACCAAGTTGAGCAGCACCCATGCCCTCGCGCACCCAGGCAGCGCGCCAGTTTCCCTCCGGCGCCCCCGAATCCGCGCGACCCTCACAATCGTTAGCCTCTTCGGGCTGCTCACCGCGGTCAACCTCCCGACCGCGCTGTATCCGCTCATCGGTGACAGGCTACACGTCGACGAATTCGGCATCACCGTCGCATTCGCGAGCTACGTCTTGAGCCTGCTCGTCGGGCTCGTGCTCTTCAGACCACTCGGCGAGCGGGCAAACCGGCGCACAGTCCTCGTCTGGGCGCTCGCTGCAACCTCGCTCGCGACCCTCGGGCTCGCGCTCGCCCCCACGCTCGCGTGGTTCTGCCTCGCACGCGCCATCCAAGGCCTCGCGATCGCCGCCGCAACAGGCACCGGCTCGAGCGCACTCAGGGTGCTCCTGCCTGGACGGCCCAACCTGAGCGGGCGGCTCACGCTCCTCGCAACATCGGGCGGCGTCGCGGCAGGTCCGATCCTCGGCGGCGTGCTCTCGCTCGCGGGGCAACAGCCAACGCAGGTGCCGTTCGTGGCCTGGTCGATCCTGCTCGTCGCCCTCATCCCAGTGATACTCGTGATCGCGCCGCACCCCGAGTGCGAGCCTGTGGGGCGCCGAAACACCGCAGCCCCCGGGCCGGTCACGCAGCAGCTCTCCACACCAGCGGCCGTCGCGGCCTCGGTTCCAGCGATCCGTATGGCGGCGCTCGTGGGCTTCGTGAGCTTCGCGTTCTTCGGGTTCGCACTCTCGCTCGCCCCCGGGCACTTCGCCGAGCTGTTCCACGCGACCTCGCGCCCGCTGCTCGGGCTGCTCGCATCGCTCGTGCTCCTCGCGTCGGCAGCCGTGCAGCTCTTCCCGGTGCGTGGCCGCCTCGCGGCGCCGCTCGGGCTCGTCGCATTCGCCACGGGCACGCTGCTCCTCGGCCTCGCAACGGCGCTTGCGAGCCCGGCACTCACTGTCGCCGCATGCCTCATCGCTGGCGCAGGCCAGGGCATCGCCTTCCAGCGGGCGTTCGGCGCCGCCGTTGCAGCGGTGCCGTCGGCACGCCACGGAGCAACCGTGAACGCGATCTACGCCGTCACCTACCTCGGCAGCACGCTGCCGGTGCTCGGCCTCGGCATTGCCGCGTCAACCTTCGGGCTGACTCCGGCGGTGCTCGCCTTCACGGGAGCGATTGCTGTGGCCTGTGCGGTGCTCGCTGCGGTGGCGTTCAGGTCGGCCCGCACCGGCGACTGAGGCGCCGGGCTCCCGCCCCACGCTGCCAGCCGAGCACCCGCCCGGTCCGGCTCCCCCGGTCAGACGCCCCGCCCACTCCCCGGCGGACGCCCCCGCCCACTCCCCGGCGGACGCCCCAGCACCCCAATGCACACGGCTTCCGCAGATGTACACGAAAACTACGCGTTGAAATCGTGTACATCTGCGGAAGCCGTGTGCATTCGCGGGGCGGGCCGGGCCGAGCCGGGGCGAACCTGGGCGAGCGGAGGCGGGCCGAGCCGGGGCGAGCCGGGCAGGCCGCGCCGCCCCCGCGCCGGGCGAGGCGAGCCGGCCAGGCGGGGCCGAGCGAGGGGCCCGGGCCGGCCGCGCGCCAAAGCTAGGGCCCGGTGATCGCTGCGAGCGCGAGGCGCTCCCGCTCTGTCAGCATGGAGCTGAAGCGGTCGGCGATTGCGCTGCGTGCGATGCGCCCAGCCTCCGCCGAGTCTCGGCGCTCGATCGCTTCGAACAGGCCCGAGTCGATGCGCGCGGAGTCGAGCCGCACCGCGCTCTGCCCTGAGCCGCGCTCGAGGTCCCGCTGCACGAGCGCCCTGAGCGCCCCCGCGACAGCCTGACCGCTGAGCTGCAACACCTGGTTGCCGCTTGCCTCCCACACAGTCCGGTGAAATGCGAGGTCGGCGTCTGCGAACTCGGCGTCGCTCGCCGGGGTCCCGCCAGCTCCGCCGACTCCCTCGGCTGCCTCACGCATACGGGTCACGGCTTCGCGCATGCGTTCGAGTTGCTCGTCGGTATGCAGCACGGCCGCGAGCTCGGAAGCTGACCCGTCGAGCACGATGCGAAACTGCACGAGTTCGGCGAGCCCGAGCGACGCGGTGCCAAGCATCGCCCTGAACGATCTTTCGAGTGTCTCGGGTGAGGGCGCGAGCACCACCGGGCCACCGCGGGTGCCGGGCTTCGGCTCGATGAGCCCCATGCTCTGCAGCACGCGGAGCGCTTCGCGCACGGTCGGGCGGCTCACACCAAACTGCACCATGAGGTCGCGCTCGCTCGAGAGCTGCGTGCCAACGGGGATCTCCCCGGAGATGATTGCCGATTCCACCTGTTCGACGATCCGCTGGTAGGTGAGTACTGGCACCGCGGGGGTGAAGCTGTGTGTGGTCAAACGACTGCACTCCTCTGTGAGGTCGACGGCCGAAGGCGGAAGAACCGATTCGGGAAACTCTCTCAGATAGTAGCGCCCCACAAGTGGCCTTACCATGTATCCTGGTTTGAATCCTCGCGGCGCGAGGGGCGGGTCAGAGCCGACTCGCACCGAGGGGTGATATCCAACCGTTCGCGCCAAACCGGGTTTGCACACCCAGCAAATCCAGCCCACACTTTCATACCGAAGCACAAGCCGTCGGCGATGCCGCCGACCCCACATGTGACAGGAAGCACCATGCGTCGTAAGACAACTCTCTCCATCGCCGCGGCGATCATCACGGCTGGCGCGCTCGCGCTCACCGGCTGCTCGGCAGGCTCGGGCGGCAGCACCGGCGGCGATGCCGGTTCGACCGAGACCACCGCGACAATCGCCCTCACCGGCGCGCCGGTGAACCTCGACTTCACCACGACCGCGGGCTCTGCGATTCCGCAGGCACTCATGACGAACGTCTACGAGGGCCTCGTCGAGGTAAACCAGGAGGGCGAGATCGTGCCGCTCCTCGCCAAAGAGTGGAAGCTCTCGGACGACCGCAAGACCTACACGTTCACCCTGCAGGAAGGCGCGACGTTCTCGAACGGCGACGCATTCACCGCGAACGACGTGAAGTTCAGCTTCGAGCGGGTCAAGACCGACTGGACCACGACGCTCAAGGCGAAGATGGACGTCGTCGAGAGCGTCGAGGTCATCTCTGACACCGAGGTTGCCGTGCACCTCTCGCGCCCGTCGAACGCCTGGCTGTTCGACATCGCGACCCCCGTCGGCGCGATCTTCTCCCCGAACGGAGTCGCGGACCTCGCGAACGCTCCGGTCGGCACAGGCCCCTACACTGTCGCTTCGTGGAAGCAGAACGAGTCGATCGAGCTCGCCACCCGCGACGACTACTGGGGCGACACACCTGGCGTCGAGGGCGTCACGCTCAAGTACTTCGCTGACGCGACAGCGACGACGAACGCGCTCCGCACCGGCGACGTCGACGCGATCGTGAACCTTCAGGCCCCCGAGCTTGTCAGCACCTTCGAGTCTGATGATGCGTTCACCGTCACGAGCGGCACCTCCTCCGGCGAGGTCTCGCTGTCATTCAACAACCGCACTGAGCCGTTCAACGACGTACGCGTGCGCCAGGCCGTGCTGTACGCGCTTGACCGCCAGGCGATTATCGACACCGCTTGGAACGGCTACGGTTCGCTCGACGCGACCTTCGTCACCCCGAAGGAGCCCTACTACGTCGACCTCAACGATCAGTACGCTTACGACCCCGAGAAGGCGAAGGCGCTGCTCAAGGAGGCGGGCAAGGAGAACCTGAAGGTCACCTACAAGGTGCCCACCCGCCCATACGCGCAGGCAGTGTCTGAGATCGTCGTGTCGCAGCTCGCAGACGTCGGAATCGACGTCACCATCGAGTCCTCCGAGTTCCCTGCGGTCTGGCTCGATGACGTGTTCACGAACCACAACTTCGAGATGACAACCGTGCTCGCCGTCGAGGCGCGCGACGTGCTCACCGTCTTCAACAACCCCGACTACTACATCGGCTACGACAACTCGAAGATCGCTCCGCTCGTCACCGCAGCCGACGAGGCAGACGAGGCCGGCTACATCTCGGGCATGCAAGACGTACAGCGCCAGATCGTTGACGATGCCGCAAGCGGCGTGCTGTTCCTCTTCCCGAACATCGTCATCACGAAGTCGGACCTCGCAGGCGTTCCCGAGAACGCAATCGTCGAGTCGCTCGACCTCACCGGGCTCTCCTGGAAGTAGCCCGACGCGGGGTGGTGGGCGCACGAGCCCACCACCCCGGTTCGCCCCACGCCCTCAACACCTAGGACCACGGCATGGCCATTCGGATTCTCATCAATCTCGCGCGCTTCGCGGCGACGTTCCTCGTCGCGACAGTCGTCGTGTTCCTCTTCATGCGGCTCATCCCCGGCGACCCGGCGCAGGTCGCGCTCGGTACGAACGCGAGCCCCGAACTCGTCGCGCAGCTGCAGCACGAGTTCGGCACCGACAGGCCGCTCTACGTCCAATACTTCGACTGGGTCGGCGGTCTTCTCACAGGCGACTTCGGCACCTCCTACATCACGCGGCAGGACATCAGCCCGCTCGTGTTCGACAGGCTCCAGGTGAGCCTCATCCTCGTCATCACGGCGATGATCGTTGCACTCGCGATCGCAATCCCGCTCGGCACGATCGCTGCCGTACGGCACCGCAACGCCTCCGGGATCCTGATCGGCGCTGGCAGCCAGCTCGGCGTCGCGATTCCAGGCTTCCTCGCAGGCATCCTGCTCGTGCTCGTCTTCGCTGTCGGGCTCGGCTGGCTGCCCGCCGGCGGCTGGACCCCGCCAGGCGAAAACTTCGGCGACTTCGTGCGCCGCCTCATTCTTCCGGTGCTCGCGCTCGCCAGCGTGCAGGGCGCGATCCTGACCCGCTACGTGCGCTCGGCGGTGCTCGAGATCATGAGCGAGGATTACCTCCGCACCGCCCGCTCGAAGGGGCTCAGCCCCACCGGCGCCCTGCTGAAGCACGGCATGCGAAACGCCGCAATCCCGGTCATCACCGTCACCGGCGTGCAGCTCGCGGCGCTCATCATCGGCGCCGTGGTTATCGAGCGCGTCTTCGTGATTCCCGGCCTCGGCTCGATGCTGCTCGACGCTGTCGGGAACCGTGATTTGCTCACCGTGCAGTCAGTCGTGATGGTGCTCGTCGCGATCACGCTGCTGCTCAATCTGCTCATCGACGTGCTCTACACGATCGTCGATCCGCGCATGCGAAAGGGGGCCTAGCCGTGAGCCAGACCTCGAAATCAACGCAGGGCCCGCGCACGAGCGCGCTCTCGGCGCCCCGGGCGCCGCGGAAGCGCCGCGGTCTCTCCCCCACGCTCGTCGTCGGCATGGTGCTCGTTGGCATCGTCGTCGTCACAGCGATCGTGTCGTTCTTCTGGACCCCGTTCGACCCCGTGCAAGTGAACGCGCCAGACAGGCTGCAGGGCCCGAGCGCCGAGCACTGGTTCGGCACCGATAAGTACGGTCGCGACCTGTTCTCTGGCATGCTCGTCGGCGCGAGGATCACCCTGTTCGTTGGTCTCGTCTCGGTCGGCATCGCGCTGCTCATCGGCACCCCGCTCGGTATTTGGGCTGGCATCCGCGGCGGCTGGACCGAGGAGCTCATCATGCGCTCCTCGGACATCGTGCTCGCCTTCCCCGCGCTCCTGCTCGCCATCATGTCTGCGGCAGTCTTCGGCGCGTCGACGCTCACGGCGATGGTCGCGATCGGCGTCTCGACGATCCCAGGCTTCGCGCGCGTCGCCCGCTCGGGCACCCTGCAGGTGATGAGCACCGAGTACGTGCTCGCCGCGCGGGCGGCGAGCCAGTCGCGGTTCAGGATCGCCGTGCGCCACGTCCTGCCAAACATCATCGGGATCGTGGTCGTGCAGTGCTCGGTCGCATTCGCGCTCGCAGTGCTCGCCGAGGCGGCGCTCAGCTTCCTCGGCCTCGGCACCCCACCGCCAACCCCGTCGTGGGGACGCATGCTGCAGGAGTCGCAGCAGTTCCTCGGCACGCACCCGCTGCTCGCGATCTTCCCCGGCGCCGCAATCGCCCTCGCGGTGATGGGCTTCAACCTCCTCGGCGACGGTCTGCGCGACCGTTTCGACCCCAAGCTGAACGGGAGCCGCAGCTGATGGCAACGAACGTGAACCCTGAATCCGGCACGCTGCTCGCTGTCGATCACCTCAATGTGCGCACCGCGCACCGCACGCTCGTGCACGACTTCTCGCTGCACATGCAGCAGGGCGAGCGGATCGGCCTCATCGGCGAATCCGGTTCGGGCAAGTCGATGACGACGACCGCGCTCCTCGGCCTCCTGCCGAACGGCGTGACCGCCGACGGTTCAGTGACGCTGCGCGGCGCCGCCCAGCAGAACGGCCGCGACGGCAACCTGCTTGAGGCCTCTGAGCGCGAGCTCATGCAGATTCGCGGCCGCGACATGGCGATGGTTTTCCAAGAGCCGCTCACGGCGCTCAACCCGCTCATGCGCGCGGGCGACCAGGTCGCAGAGATCATGACCCAGCACGGGCTCGTGAAGGGCAAGGCCGAGGCGAAACAGCGTGCGATCGAAATGCTCGACGCCGTAAAACTCCCCGACCCCGCGCAGGCTGCCCGAGCCTACCCGCACCAGCTGTCGGGCGGGCAGCGCCAGCGCGTCATGCTCGCGATGGCGCTCGCGAACGACCCGGCGCTGCTGCTCTGCGACGAGCCGACGACGGCGCTCGACGTGACCGTGCAGCGGCAGGTGCTCGACCTCATTCTCGAGCTCGTGAAGCAGCGCGGCACGGGCCTCCTCTTCATCACCCACGACCTCGCCGTCGTCGCGAACATGTGCACCCGTGTGCTCGTGATGAACGACGGCAGGATCGTCGAGGAGGGCCCGACCGACGAGATCTTCACCCGCCCGCAGCACCCGTACACGCGAGGACTCCTCGCGGCCTCCGACCTCGAGGCAACCGACGCCGACGGGCGCCTGTTCACCGTCGCGAGCGCACGCGACTATGTGCCGCCGACGGTTGACCCAGCGGCCGACCGCGAGGTTGAGGCCCACGCGGCGGCCGCCGAGCGCGAGCACATCGCCCAGCGCGCGGCAGTGGATCCCGGCGCGGAGCCAGTCATGCGCGTCACCGATCTCGTGCGCACGTACACGCGCGGCAAGACGAGCCTGTTCAAGCCTGCGGCGGAAGTGCACGCGCTCAAGGGCATCTCGTTCGAGGTACCGCGCGGCGGGCGCCTCGGCGTCGTCGGCGAATCAGGATCGGGGAAGTCGACACTGCTCCGGATCCTCGCCGGCCTCGACCAGCCGACATCCGGCTCGGCAGTCGTCGTCGGCAACGAGGTTGCTGGGGCGAAAGAGGCGCAGCTCCGGGAGCTCCGCCAGCAGCTGCAGATCGTGTTCCAGGATCCGATGGGGTCGCTCGATCCGCGCATGAGCGTCGAACAGATCATCTCGGAGCCGCTGCTTGTGCGCGGCAGGAACGAGACCGCAGCCCAGCGGTCGCAGATGGTCGCAGAGATGCTCGAGGCCGTGGGGCTTCCCGCGTCGGCGGCCGAGCGCTACCCGCACGAGTTCTCGGGCGGGCAGCGCCAGCGCATCTCGATCGCCCGCGCTCTCATCTGCCGGCCGGCCGTCGTCGTCGCCGACGAACCAGTGAGCGCGCTCGACGTGTCGGTGCGTGCGCAGGTGCTGAACCTCCTCGCAGACCTCGTCGACGAGTACGGGCTGACGCTCGTGTTCGTCTCGCATGACCTGAACGTTGTGCGGCACCTGTGCGACTCGGTCATCGTGATGCAGTCTGGCGAGATCGTCGAGGCCGGCGAGACCGAGACGGTCTACCGCGACCCGCAGCACCCGTACACGAAGCGACTCATCGACTCGTCGCTCACCCTCAGGCAGGAGCTGCTCTCGGCGGAGGCGTAGCCGTCCCTGCTGTACCCGTTTCACTCATTTCACCCGCTGTCCCCCCGTTTCACCCCGCGCGAAAGGCACCGATGTCTCACCCCACAACCGAATACGCCTTCCTCGACGCAGGGACGCTCGCCGAGCGCTACGCCGCGGGATCGCTGACCCCCTCGGAGGTCGCGGAGCATGTGCTCGCCCGCGTCGCCGAGCGTGAACCCGAACTGAACGCGCTCTACCTGCACGAGCCAGACGAGGTGCGCGCAGACGCGGCCGCGTCGACCGCCCGCTGGGCCGCGGGTGAGCAGCTCAGCGCCTTCGACGGTGTGCCAGGCACGGTGAAGGAGAACATCGCCCGCGCCGGTCGGCCGAAGCCCTCGGGCACCGCGCTCCCGAACCCGCCGATCGCCGCTTCGAACGCGCCGACGACCGACAGGCTGCTCGAGGCAGGCGTTGTCATCGTCGGGTCGACGACCATGCCCGACTGGGGCATGCTGTCCTCCGGCGTCTCCTCGCTGCATGGCATCACGCGAGGCGGGCTCAACCCCGCCCACACCTCGGGCGGCTCCAGCGCCGGCGCCGGGGCCGCGGCCGCGGCGGGCTACGGCCCGATGCACGTCGGCACCGACATCGGCGGCTCGATCCGGCTGCCTGGCACCTGGCAGGGGCTCACGGCATTGAAGCCGAGCGAGGGCCTGATCCCGCTCGACGTTCCCTACACCGGCCGCGCCGCTGGCCCGCTCACGCGCACCGCCGCTGACTCGATCAGGCTCATGTCGATCATCGCGACGCCCGACGCGCGCGACTATCTCACGCGCGAGTACCGCGAGATGGACTGGTCGCTCGAGCCGCTCTCCCCCGCAGGTCTCCGGGTCGCGGTGCAGCTCGACGCTGGTTCCGGCCTCGACGTCGAACCCGAGACTCTTGAGGTCATCGAGCGCGCGGCTGCGCTGTTCGCCGACGCTGGCGCGACTGTCTCCAGGCTCGACCCGTTCGTTGGTGCCGAGGTGCTCGACGGGCTCGTGAACTTCTGGCGTTCGCGCTCGTACGCAGACCTCGAGCTGCTCTCGCCCGCTGAGCGCGCGCTCGTGCTGCCGTTCATCGTCGACTGGTGCTCGGCGGGCAAGGACTTCACCGCGGCCGAGACTGTGCGTAACCGCAACTGCTCCGACGAGATGGCGCGACTCACGCGCCTCGCGACAGCGCCCTACGACCTCGTGCTCTCGCCGGTGACTCCTGTCGCGGCGTTCGCTGCGGAGGATCCGATGCCGATCACCGACCCGCTCGCGACAATGGGCCACATCTCGTTCACGGTGCCGTACAACATGTCTGGCCAGCCAGCAGTGTCGATCGGCGCGGGAATCCAGGCCGACGGCCGCACGGTAGGCCTGCAGATCGCGGGCCCCATCGGCTCCGACGACCGCCTCATGCGCGTCGCCCACTGGTTCGAGACTGTGCGCGGCGCCGATGCAGAGGTCGACTGGAACGCGATCCCGTAGGGAGGGCTGTTCTCTCCACTACCGCCGTCTCTTCACTCTGCGCCTGCCCTCCCGGCCCTCCCGGCCCCGGTCCTTCCGGCCCCGGTTCTCCCGGCCCCGGTTCTCCCGGCCCAGCCCTCCCGGCCCTTCCGGCCCCGGTTCTCCCGGCCCGGCCCTCCCAGCCCCGTCGCGCCCAGCCGCACCCGAGAGTTGGCAGTTGTTGTCGTTTCGCGCACCCTGAAGCGACAACAACTGCCAACTCAGGGACTGTGCCGGGCAGACGCTCCAAGATCTCGTGGAGAGGGAGACCACGCCCGGTCGGGGTAACACCTCTGTTTTCGGCAGCACTTGCGCGTTTGCGCGACGGAATTCGTTGAGATACACTCGAATCACGTTGCAATCCGCAATTCAGAGGTGCGGTCACGCCAAGACCCCTCTGCAACGAACCTTTCGCTTCTGGAGTGATACCCGTGACCGGCCCAGGCCACCACGATCTGTCGATAGCGCCAGCTACCGCTACCCTGTCCATCCCTTCCACCGGCACCGTTCAGGTCGCCGGTGCGCCAAACCTCCCAGCCACCGCATCGCCTGACGTGGCGCCGCGAGCGGCGATGCACCCGATCCTGCGCCGCGTGATCTACGTCGGCGGCTACGAGATCCTCAGCGTCGTCTTCACAGTGTTCGTGCTCGGCGGCATGCTCGGCCACTCAGGCGGGCAGGCGACGCTCACCGCGATCCTGCTGTCGACGACGGCGACCATCTGGAACTACGTGTGGAACACGCTCTTCGAGCGCGCTGAGCGGCGCTTCGGCTGGACCGGCCGCGGCGTGCTCGTGCGCCTCGGCCACGCCTTCGGGTACGAGGGCGGCGTGCTCGTCTTCACGATCCCGCTCGTCGCGTTCATGCTGCAGGTCAGCCTCATCGAGGCGTTCATGATTGAAGCGAGCCTGCTCGTGTTCTTCCTTGTCTTCACCTACGTCTACTCGTGGGCGTTCGACAAGCTCGTCGGCCTGCCCGAATCGGCGAAGTAGGCCGCGATCGCCCAAAGGCTGCGCCCCCTCCCTGTACCAGGAGGGGGCGCAGTGCTGGGAGGCCTCATCGGCATCTCCCGGGGGAACCGGGGCCGAACTTGGGGAAAGTTGGGGATGGCCGCCGGAATCTGTGGCGCAGGCTGCTTCTGTCTGCGAGCCCCTCGCTTCGCGACGCCCGGCTCGCCGTCAGGCGGCGGGCCCGCCGTCAGGTACCAGGCTCGCCGATCAGCTAGGACGCCGGCGGGGTGAAGCGGCCGTCAATCGCGGTCCAGCCGCCGTCGACCATGAGCGTCGAGCCAGTCACGAACGACGAGGCATCGCTGGCGAGGTACACGACGGCGCCCGCGAGCTCCTCGGGTCGCGACCAGCGGCCGAACGCACTCTTCTTCGCGTAGGCGTCGTACCACTCGGGGTTCGCCTTGATCTGCGCGGTGAGCGGGGTCTCGACGACGCCAGGGGCGACGACGTTCACGCGCACGCCCTGCGGGCCAAACTCGGCCGCAGCGGTCTTCGCCAGCTGCACGAGACCCGCCTTCGTCGCGGCGTACACGCCCTGCCCTGGCTCGACGACCTGCGCACGGATCGAGGCGAAGCCGATGATCGACCCACCGCCGTTCGCCGCGAAGCGCTTGCCGAAGTGACGAATCAGCTGGAACGACGAGCGCATGTTCAGGTTCACGACGCGGTCAAACTCGTCGAGCGAGTAGTCTTCCATGCGCTTGCGCACGTTCGTCGCCGCGGTGAACACGAGCGCGTGAGCGGTGCCGAAGCGCTCAGCCGCTGCCTCAACCTCTGCGTCGTCGAGCACGTTGAGCTGGAACGACTCGGCGGATCCGCCCGCGTCGGCGATGAGCTGTACAGTCTCGTCGGCGCCCTCACGTTTGAGGTCGGCTACGACGACGTGCGCGCCGTGCGCGGCGAGCGCCTGGGCAGACTCGCGGCCGATGCCGCTGCCGCCGCCGATCACGACGACGGTGCGCGCATCGAGGCGGAACAGCTTGGAGTAGTCAACGGCGGTCATGTGTGAGTCCTTTGGTTGTGTGCGAGCGTGGTGTGTGGAGGCCGCCAGCTAGGAGCGGGCCCTCGGGCGAATCATCGCCATGCGGGTGACCGTGTACTCCTCGATCGCGTAGCGCGGGCCCTCGCGGCCGATGCCCGAGTCCTTCACGCCGCCGTAGGGCATGATGTCGGAACGGAAGCCTGGGATCTCGTTCACGACGACGCCACCGACCTCAAGCCGCTCGATAGCGGCGAATGCCGATTCCAGCGAGGCAGTGTAGACCGCTGCCTGCAGCCCGTAGCGCGAGTCGTTCACGAGGTCGATCGCCTCGTCGACAGAATCGACAGTAGTGAGGCAGACGACCGGGCCGAAGATCTCCTCGCACCAGGCGTCGACCTCCCGGGGAACGTCGCCGAGCACGATCGGCGGCACGGACGCGCCTGCGGCAGGCCCGTCAGGCAGCTCCGCCGGGGTGAGGAGCGTGGCTCCGGCGGCGAGGGCACGATCCACCATTGCTCGGATCCGCTCCCCCGACGCCTCGTTGATCACGGGCGCGACGTTCGTCTCGATCTCGCGGGGGTCCCCGACAACGATCTCACCCATGCGTTCGATCAGGCGGGCGGTGAATCGTTCGGCGATCGGGCGCTCAAGCACGACCCGCTGCACGGAGATGCACGCCTGGCCGTTCGCGTAGAACCCGCCGCGGAACACCGCGTCGACCGCGGCCTCGACGTCGGCGTCGGCAGCGACGATGAAGCCCGTGTTCGAACCGAGCTCGAGGAGCGCCTTGCGTGGGGCCGCCTGCTTCGCGATGAGGTGCCCGATCTTCGCCGATCCGGTGAAGGAGACGACGGCCGCACGCGGATCCTGCACGAGCGTCTCGCCGACCTCCGGGCCACCGTTGACGAGCTGGACGGCAGCACCGGTCACCCCGTGCTCGGCGAGCACGTCGCGCGTGATGGCGAGCAGCTCGAGCGTTGCGAGCGGGGTGTTCGGCGCGGGCTTCACGATGACCGGGCAGCCCGCGGCGATCGCGGGCGCGAGCTTGTGGGTCGCGAGCAGCAGCGGGTAGTTGAAGCCCGCAATCGCGACGATCACGCCCGCGGGCTTGCGGGTGTAGTAGCCGATCATGCCGCGGCCGAGCTCCTGCACGTCGAGCGGCACGGTCTCACCGGTGACGTGCGAGACCTCCTCGATCGTGGCCTGCAGCGTGACAATCGTGCGGTTCACCTCAACCCGGCAGTCGGCGCGGGGCTTGCCGGTCTCGAGTACGAGCAGATCTTCGAAGCGCTGCGCGTCAGCCCGCAGCCGGTCGTGGATGCCCTGCAGGATCGCCTTGCGCTCGGCCGTCGTGAGCGCTGCGACCTCGGGGCGAGCGGCTTCGGCTGCGTCGAGCGCATCGCGTGAGTCGGCGGCCGAGCTCACCGGCGCCTGCGCAAAGGCTGAGCCGTCGAACGGGAAAACGACGTCAGACGTCGCGGCGAGCTCGCGCCAGCCCGTGCCGATGGGCAGCGAGCCCGCGGGGGCGCGGAGCTCGGGGGCAGTCGATGCGGCGGATGTGGCGGTCATTGCTGGATCCTTGCTGTCGGTGCGGAACTGTCGTGCTGAACTGTGATGAGGATCGTCCGCCGGCCGCACCGCGGCAACCTGGGCGCGGCGGCGGGCCTTCAAACGAGTGGTCTTACCAGTTAATATAGTTGAACAGTTGGCCCGCGACAACGCCGCGCGCCCTTCGGCCCCGAAAGGATCCCAATGACGCGCTCCCACACCATCGCTGTACTCCCCGGCGACGGCATCGGCCCCGAAGTCACCTCATGCGCACTCGAAGTCCTCGACGCCGCCGAGGCACGCTTCGGCTTCACGACCGACCGCTCCGAATACGCCGCAGGAGCCAACCACTACCTCGAAACGAGCGAACTCTTCGCCGAGATCACAGACGAGCTGCGCAGCGCTGACGCGATCCTCTTCGGCTCAATGGGCGACCCACGAGTCACCCCCGGCATCCTCGAACGCGGCTTCATCCTCGAAATGCGCCAACGCTTCCAGCAGGCAGCAAACGTCCGCCCAGTCCGCCTCTACCCTGGCGTCCCCACCCCCATCACAGGCCTCACCCCCGAGCGCTGCGACATGGTCATCGTCCGCGAAAACACCGAGGGCGCCTACGTCGGCGGCGGATCAACCGTCCACGCAGGCACCACCAACGCCGTCGCAATGCAGGAATCCCTGAACACCTACGCCGGCATCGAACGCGTCGTCGACTTCTCCTTCCGCCTCGCACTCGGACGACGCAAAAAAGTCACGCTCTGCCACAAAACGAACATCCTCGTCGCAGCCGGACAACTCTGGAAAGAGGTATTCGACACCGTCGCCGCGCGTTACCCCGAGGTCGAGACCGACTACGTGCACGTCGACGCGATGTGCTTCCACCTGCCGCTCACCCCGGAACGCTTCGACGTCGTCGTCACCGACAACCTCTTCGGAGACATCATCACCGACCTCGGCGCAGTCATCCAGGGCGGCCTCGGCGTCGCAACGAGCGCGAACCTCAACCTCGACGGCAGCGCACCGAGCATGTTCGAGGCGATCCACGGCTCCGCCCCCGACATTGCTGGCAAGGGCTGGGCGAACCCGTCAGGCGCCATCCTCTCCCTCGCCCTCATGCTCGGCCACCTCGGCGAGGGCGACGCCGCACAGGCTGTTGAGGCCGCAACCGTCGAGGTCCTCGGCACGCTCCCAGCGCTCGCAGGCGCAGAGATGGGAGCCTCGACCGCAGAGCTCGGCACACGCATCGCCGACATCGTCCGCGATGGTCGCGCGAACACCGACCTCGTCCCTGGCTCGCTTCTCGCAACCCTCGCAACACTCCCCGCCAGCCGCTAGAGGAGCTGGCCGGGCGGTGCTCGGCCGGGCCGGTGCTTGGCGGGGCTTGGCTTGGCGCCGCTACCGCTCCGCCCAGTCACTCCGCCCAGTCACTCCGCCCAGCTTCTCCGCCCAGCCAGCCTCGCGAGAGCGCCCCTTCCCTGCAGGTCACCCCCATTCCGCCGGTTGGAAGCTGCCATTCTTGCGGGGAATAGTCTCTCCGGCGGCCAGGCCCGCCCCGGCCGCCACGGACGCCAGGGGCGCCACAGCAGCCACGGCCCTCACGGGCACCACGGCCACGAGGGGCATCCCGGCCACCAGGGCCACCAGGGCTGCCCGCACGACCCCGCGGCGGGCTATCCCTCAGGCTGTTGGCTCCACAGGCCGCAGGGCTTCGTCGAGGAGAGCCTGCGCCGCAGCCGTCGGGTCCGAGCCACGCCACAGCGCCGTGAGCGGCCGGGTAATTTCGAGCCCAGACACTGCAACGCGCGCCAGACGGCCGCCCCGAATGTCATCCCGCACGGCGAGCACGCTGAGCGCGCCGGGCGCCACGCCTGCCATCACCGCACTGCGCGCCCCAAGCGTGGTGTCGTGCACCGCGGCGGGCTCTACTTCAAGTGGGTGGCCGGCTGCGGCGAGCGCCTGTTCGAACGCCAGTCGGGTGCCGCTGCCCCGCTCGCGGTGCACCATCGGGGTCGCGGCGAGCTCGGCCGGGCTCACCGTGCGACCCGCCCACGGATGGCTCGCGGCGACGACGACCTCGATGCGGTCGCGGCCGACGGTCGCCGCGGTGAGGCCTGACGGAAGCTCGGGAGTTTCGACGAACCCGAGGTCGACCTCGCCGGAGCGAAGCGCAGCGATCACGGCTGAACTGTTGGCCGCGGTGAGGGTTGCGGTGGCACCACTCGGTCCTTGTAGCCCGCGCCAGCGCGCTATCCATCCGGGCAGGAGGTGTTCGGCAATCGTGAGGCTCGCCGCGATCCGCAGGCTGCCCTCCCGTCCGGCCCGGAGATCTTGGACCGCGGCACCGAACTCGGTGGCCGCGTCGAGCAGCGGGCGGGCCCACCCGATCACGAGTTCGCCGGCAGCGGTGAGCTGCGACCCCCGCGCAGACCGCACAAGCAGCGGCACACCGATCTCGTGTTCGAGCGAGCGTACCCGCAATGAGACTGCCTGCTGGCTCAGCCGAAGCTCAGAGCTCGCCGCCGAGATGCTGCCGCGCTCGGCGATGAGTGCAAGCGCACGCAGCGCGGCTACGTCGGGTTCACGATCCATGCGGCCTCCTCTTAGCCACAAGGATAACTTGTAGGCCGCGCGGATAGTGCCTCTACCGCACCGATGTGCCGAGGAGGAACATGAGGAGCGTGAACGACCAAACAGTCCCCGCTGAATCATCGGTAGCCCCCGCCACCCACGCGGCTGCACACGTGCCAGCCCGCCGCTCCCCGGCAGACGCGCCAGGCGCACACCGCGGCCCGCGGCTCGCGACATGGATGCGAAGGATCGCTCCCGGCCTGCTCATCTGCCTCGCCGCCGCCGGTGCGTCCTACGCAGTCGGCGCCGCGCTACCCGGGGTGAGCCCGATGATCATCGCGATCGCGCTAGGCATCATCGCTGCGAACACCGGGATCTTGCCGGGAGTCGCAGCCCCAGGGATCGACTTTTCTGCGAAGAAGCTGCTCCGCGCTGGCATCGTGTTTCTCGGTCTGCAACTCGTGCTCGGTGACATCGTTGCACTCGGCGCGCCGATGCTCGTCGTCGTCGTCTGCGTCGTCGCAGGCGGCCTGTTCGGCACCGTCGCGCTCGGGAAGCTCCTGAAGGTCCCCACCCAGCTGACGCTCCTCATCGCGTGCGGGTTCTCGATCTGTGGTGCGGCGGCTGTCGCCGGCGCGGCCGGAGTCACAGACCCTGACGACGAGAACGAGCAGGCCACAGTTACGGCGGTCGCGCTTGTCGTGATCTTCGGGACGATCATGATTCCGCTTGCACCGTTCCTCTGCCCACTCATCGGGCTCACGAACGATCAGACAGGCATGTGGGCTGGCGCCTCGATCCACGAGATCGCGCAGGTCGTCGCGGTGGGAGGCATCCTCGGCGGGACCGCGCTCACCCTCGCGGTTGTCGTAAAGCTTGCCCGCGTGCTGCTGCTCGCGCCGATCATGGCAGTGTTGAGCCTGCGCATCAGGCGTGCGGCAAGCGCGGGCGCCACACGGGCTCGCGCCCTGAATGGCGTAGGCACGGGCGCTGGCAGCGGTACAGGCGTCGGCACTGACGCCGACACCGCAACCGCATCGGCCGAGGCTCACTCAGGAAGCCAGCCCACGCTGCCTCCCATCGTGCCGCCGTTCATCATCGGGTTCCTTGCGATGGTGCTGCTGCGCTCGTTCGCGCCGCTCCCAGACGGGGTACTCGCCACGGGTCAGCTCCTGCAGACCGTGCTACTCTCGGCCGCGATGTTCGGCCTTGGGTGCGGCGTGAAGGTGAAGAGCCTCCTGAAGGTCGGGTTCAGGCCCTTCGTGCTGGCCGCGCTCGCAACTGTGCTTGTCGCTGCGATCGCCTACGTGGGCGTGCTGCTCGTCGGATAAGGATCCGGCTGGCAGCCGCCCATCCCGGCGTCAGCGCCCGGCGCGCCCGCGACCGCCGCGAGCACCACCGGAGCGTCCGCCCGGGTGGCCGCCGGAGCGACCACCAGAGCCACCTCGAGACTCGCCGGAGTCACCGCGGGACCCTCCACGTGAACCGCCACGCGAGTCGCCGCGCGAGCCACCACGAGAATCGCCGCGCGAATCCTCCCAGGGGTTGTCTACCCAACCGCGCTCGAAGGGACGACCACCGCCAGAACCGGATCGACCGCCACTTCCAGCGCTCCGGCCGCGACGGTCATCGGTCCTGCCCCGGCCGTCGCTGGCCCACCCGCGGCTCTCGCCAGAGCGGCCACGACCAGCTTCAGACCTGCGGAAGCCGTCGCCCGACTGTCCGCGCCTACCCGCACGACCTGCATCGCGTGGACCACCGCCGCGCCTGTCGCTGCCACCGTACGAGGCGCCCTGGCTGGAAGCGCCACCGCCGTGGGAACCTTCACCGCGCAAGCCACCGCCACGCCTCTCACCGCTGCCAGCGCCGCCGCCGCGGGGTGCGCCCGCGCGATCCTCACCGGCATGTCCGCGGCCCGCGTTCGGGTTGCCTCGCGCCGCGATGCCGCGCATGCCCTTTGCGCCCTTGCCGTCGCCGGGCCGCCCGCCCGTGATCGGGCGATCCTTGCCCCGCGCGCTCGCGTTCTTATGCTTGCCATCGGCACCGCGGCCACCGCCGCGGCTCGAGCCGCGGGCACCCGTCGAGTCTGCGCGGGTGTCGCTTGTCTCGCCTGCTGACAGTAGCGCACCGCGCTCAGCCGCAGACAGCTCGCGCAGTTCGCCGGCCCGGAGGGTGCCAAGGTTCAGCGGGCCGAACTGGCGCCGTACGAGCTCTTCGACAGGATGGCCAAGCTCGGCGAGGAAGCGTCGCACGATGCGGTTCTTGCCCGAGTGGATGGTGAGTTCAACGAGCGAGTGCGTCTTCGTTGAGCCGTTTGGCAGGAGCTTCGCCCGGTCGGCGCGCATCGGCCCGTCTTTCAGCTCAACGCCGTCAAGCATCTGCTGGATAACTGCGGCGGTGACCCTGCCGCGCACCTTCGCGATGTATGTCTTTTCGACCCCGAAGCTGGGGTGTGCGAGCTTGTGTGCGAGTTCGCCGTCGTTCGTCAAGATCAGCAGGCCGCTCGTGTCGGTGTCGAGCCGCCCGACGTTGTAGAGCCTGTCTTCGACCTGGTTCGCGAACTCGCTCAGGTCGGGGCGCCCCTGTTCGTCGCTCATTGTCGAGACGACCCCGACGGGCTTGTTGAGCACGAAGTACCGCTTCGACGAGTCGAGCTGCACGACGACGCCGTCGACGCGCACCTCGTCGGTCTCGGGGTGCACGCGGGAGCCGAGCTCGCGCTGTTCCTCACCGTTCACCGTGACGCGGCCACTCGTGATGAGCGTCTCGCATGCACGGCGGGAGGCGACGCCTGCGTTCGCGAGCGCCTTCTGCAGGCGCACCGTGCCCTCTTCGCCAGTGCGGTCGACTTCGTTGGCGGATGGGGTGACCGGCCGGTCCCAACCCCACTCGGCCATGTCGATCTCCACGGCTTTGCCGTCGACGATGAACTGTCCGCCGAGGTCCCCGCCCTCGTCGCCTTCGCCGCGCATGCCGCCGCGGTCTTCGCTGCTAGAGCGATTCATTGTCAAATCCTTCCGATCCATCGTCGAGTAGCGGCGCTACCGACGGAAGTTCACTGATGTCGCCGATGCCCAGGTGGCCGAGCAGCTGGTCGCTCGTGCCGTACAGGATCGCGCCTGTCTCTGCGTCGTGCGCGACCTCTTCGACGAGGCCGCGGGCGAGCAGGGTGCGCACGACCGAGTCGACGTTCACCGCGCGGATCGACGCGATCGCGCCGCGCGAGACTGGTTGGCGGTACGCGATAACAGCGAGCGTCTCGAGCGCAGCCTGCGAGAGCTTCGCTGGTGTCTGCTGCTGCACGAAGTCTTCGACGACGGGGTCGAGACTCTCGCGCACGTAGAACCGGTAGCCACCGGCGACTTCCCGCAGTTCGAAGCCGCGCGGCACGGGGGCGTCGGCCGCGGTGCTCGCGGCGGTTCCGTCGTAGTCGGCGATGAGCGCGTTCAGCGCCTTGCGTACCTCGCGCACGGGGGCGTCGCAGGCAGTCGCGAGGGTCACGGCCGAGAGCGGCTCGTCGGCGACGATGAGCAGCGCTTCGAGCTGCTGCTGCAGGGTGTGCGCGGCGCGGGCCGCGCTGAGCGGCGTCTCCCGTTCAGGATCGAGCGTCTCGTCAGTCATAGTCATTTCCTAGCGTCGAGAGTTCTTCATCGTTCCAGTGCTCGCCAGACCATTTGACGCTGAGCTCGCCAAGCGGCTCGGCCTGATCGAAGAGCACCGCGTCGCGCCGGTACAGTTCGAGGATCGCAAGAAAGCGCGCAACGATGACGCCCTTCTCGGTGACCCCGACGATGAGTTCGCGAAAGCTCCGCGCCGGGCCACCACGCAGCATCGAGACGATGATCGCCGCCTGCTCGCGAATAGACACGAGCGGGGCGTGCAAATGGTCAAGTCCGACCGTCGGTAGTTCGCGCGGGGTGAATGCGAGCAGCGCGATAGCCGCGAAGTCGTCGAGTGACAGCGTCCACACGAGTTCGGGGCCGCGCTCTCGATACTTCGGTTCGAGTGGCACCTGGCGCGGGTGACGCCGCTCTTCGGCCGCGAGCCTCTCGCGAAACCATTGGCTCGCCTGCTTGAACGCGCGGTACTGCAGGAGCCGAGCGAACAGCAGGTCGCGGGCTTCAAGCAGGGCGATATCTTCGGGGTCAACGGTCTCTCCCTGCGGCAGTAGACTCGCGATCTTCATGTCGAGCAGCGTCGCGGCGACGACGAGAAATTCTGAGGCCTGGTCGAGGGCCGTGAGCCCCTCCCCCTCGAGCGTCGCGAGGTAGGCGATGAACTCGTCGGTCACGAGCGACAGTGAGACCTCGGTGATGTCGAGCTCGTGCTTGCCGATCAGGGTGAGCAGCAGGTCGAACGGCCCGTCAAAGCCGTCGAGCGAGACCCGAAACCCGGGCTCTTGCGCCTCAGGCTCCGCCCCGGTCTCGAGCGCTGTCATGGCATCTCGGTTAGGCAACCACGCCGCGCTGCACGAGCTCGCGAGCGAGCTTCAGGTATGCCTCGGAGGCGGGGTTTGACGGCGCGTACTCGAGCACCGACTGCGCGGCGATCTGCGCGTCTGGCAGTTTCACGGTGCGGCCGATGACGGTGTCGAACACCGAGTCACCAAACGTGTCGACGACGCGCTCGAGCACCTCGCGGGCGTGCAGGGTGCGCGGGTCGTACATCGTCGCGAGGATGCCGTCGAGCTCGAGCGACGGGTTCAGCCTGTCGCGTACCTTGTCGATCGTCTCGACAAGCAGGGCGACGCCGCGAAGCGCGAAGTACTCGCACGCGAGCGGGATCAGCACCCCGTGGCTCGCGGTGAGCGCGTTCACAGTCAGCAGCCCAAGCGAGGGCTGGCAGTCGATAAGGATCACGTCGTAGTCGTCCGTGATGCGGCGCAGCACTCCGCCGAGGATCTGCTCGCGCGCAACCTCGCTCACGAGGTGCACTTCTGCAGCCGAGAGGTCGATGTTCGCGGGGATGACGTCGAGGCCCTCGGTGCTCGTGTGCTGGATCGCCTCACGCGGATCCTTGAGCTTGCCGAGCATGAGGTCGTAAATCGTGGGAACGTCGTGCGCGGGAACGCCAAGACCGGCAGAGAGCGCGCCCTGCGGATCGAAGTCAACAGCGAGCACGCGGCGACCGTAGCGCGCAAGCGCAGCCGCGAGGTTAATTGTCGACGTGGTCTTCCCGACGCCGCCCTTCTGGTTGCACATCGCGATGATGCGCGCGGGCCCGTGCCGATCGAGCGATTTGGGCGCGGGGATGACGCGCTCCGGGCGTCCCGTCGGTCCCAGCTCAACCTGCTTTTTCGCCACTCCAGTTCCCTTCCGTCGCTAACGCCCTATCCTATCGGGCCTGGGGCTGGTCCCGGGGTGCTCAAGCTCGGTTCCCGTCTGCGTGAAGCTCCCAGGCAGTCTTCGACCAGCAATGCGGGCGCCGCCCTACTTCGCCCGCGGGTGCGCGTTCACGTAGTGCTCGCGCAGCGTGTCCGCGGTCACCTGGGTGTAGATCTGCGTCGTCGTTACTGACGAGTGGCCGAGGAGTTCCTGCACCGCGCGCACGTCTGCCCCTCCGGCGAGCAGGTGGGTCGCGAATGAGTGCCTGAGCGTGTGCGGCGACACCTCCTGGGTGAGCTCCGCCGCCTCGGCGGCGGCCCGGATCACGAGCCACGCGCTCTGGCGCGAGAGCCGCGCGCCGCGCGGGCCGAGAAACAGCGCTGGAGTCCCGGTACCGCGAGCGGCGAACTGCGGCCTTGCGCGCACGAGGTAGGCGGCGAGCGCGCGGCCGGCGTAGCTGCCGTAGGGCACGATCCTTGTCTTCGATCCCTTGCCCGTGACGCGCAGCAGGCCGCCCTCGCTGAGCGTGCCCTCGGGGTCGCCCCAGACGTCTGCGCCCTCGCGGCCGGTTCCCGCGTAGAGGTCGTCGAGGTCGATCGTGGCGATCTCGCTCACTCGGGCGCCTGTCGCGTAGAGCAGTTCGAGGAGCGCCCGGTCTCGAAGCGAGACCGGGTCGTCTCCGCTCACCGCCCCGAGGAGTGCCTCGACATCTTCGATTGCGAGCGCCTTCGGGAGCCGTTTGCCCTTCTTCGGGGTGCGCACGCCGCGACCAGCATTCTCGGCGAGCGCGCCCTCGTCGTACAGGAACCGGTGAAGCCCGCGCACCGTCGACACCATCCGCGTGATCGAGGCGGCTGAATACGCGGGTACCGGATCCTGATCGCCCGCCTCGGCGCCCGGCCCCGCGGCCCGCGGGGCGCGCTGCTCCTCGGCGAGCGCGGCGACGTACGCAGAGATCGTGTCAGGGGTGACGCCCGCGAGATCGTCGATACCGCGCTCGCCAAGCCAGTCGACGTACTTCGTGAAGTCGCGCCTGTACGCGGCCATGCTGTTGTCGCTCAGCCCGCGCTCGATGCTCAGGTGCCTGAGGTACTTCGCGATCGCTTGCCCCGGCTCCATGCGCCTACCTCGATCGTTCGCCGCGCACGAGATCGCGCGCGGTCCACGGCAGATCAGGATCGCGGAGGGTCGACCACCCCGCAGCCTTCGATGCGGCCGCGGCGAGCACGGCTCCGACAGTAAGCGCGTTTCCGATGCGGCCGTCGAGCGCCGCGGCGACGGCGTCTTCGAGCGGGATCCACACGGGCTCGAGCTCGGCTTCCTCGCCCTCGCGAACGAACTCGTGCACCGCCTCGCTCAGGCCGCGGGCAAGAAAGACGCGAATCACCTCGCTGGAGCCCCCGGGGCTGAGAAACATCTCGAGCAGCAGCGACCAGTCTGTCGCCTGCAGGTCGGCCTCTTCGGCGAGCTCGCGCTTCGCGCCGGCGAGGCCGCTCTCGCCCGCGACGTCCATGAGGCCCGCAGGGATCTCCCAGTCGCGGTGCGCGATCGGGTGGCGGTACTGCCTGAACATGAGCGCGCGATCGTCTTCGTCGAGCGCGAGCACGGCGACTGCACCGGGATGGTCCATGTAGTCGCGCTCAAGCACGGTGCCAGCGAACTCGAGGCGGTCACGCCTGATGTCCCACACGTGGCCGGCCACGAGCTCAGTGCTCTCGAGCACGCGCACATCGAGTGCGGGCTCGTCGGCGATCAGATGCTCGTGGCCGGCCGCGTGTGGCACGTTGGGTTACTCCGCCGAGGTCTCGTCGACCTCGAACAGGCTCGCCGCCTCACGGCGCTCGATCGCGGCACCCGCGAGGCCCGCGAACAGCGGATGCGGTGTGCCTGGGCGCGAACGCAGCTCGGGGTGCGCCTGAGTGGCGATGTAGTACGGGTGCACGGTGCGGGGCAGCTCAACGTACTCGACGAGGCCGCCGTCAGGGCTGAGGCCCGAGAACGAGAGGCCAGCAGCCGCGATCTCGTCACGGTACTCGTTGTTCACCTCGTAGCGGTGGCGGTGCCGTTCGCTCGCGGTGTCAGACCCGTAGACCTCCGCGGCCAGTGAGCCCTCAGCGAGCTTCGCCTCGTACAGCCCGAGGCGCATGGTGCCGCCAAGGTCGCCACCGTCAATGATCTCAACCTGCTCGGCCATCGTCGCGATGACAGGGACCGGGGTCTCGGGGTCAAACTCGGTCGACGACGCACCCTCGAGCCCAGCGACGTTGCGCGCGTACTCGATGACCATGCACTGCAGACCGAGGCAAATACCGAGCGTCGGGATGCCGTTCTCGCGGGCGAAACGGAGCGCGCCAAGCTTGCCCTCAATGCCGCGAATGCCGAAGCCGCCAGGCACGCAGATCGCGTGCAGGTGCGACAGCTTCTCGCGTGCTCCCTCAGGGGTCTCGCACGAATCCGAGGGGATCCACTCGATGTTCACCTTCGTCGAGTGCGCGAAGCCGCCGGCTCGGAGCGCCTCGGTGACCGAGAGGTACGCGTCGGGGAGGTCGATGTACTTGCCGACCAGGCCGATCGTGACCTCACCCTTCGGGTTGTGCACCGCGTCAAGCACGGGACGCCAGCCGGTCCAGTCGACGTCAGTGACGCGGTCTGCAAGCTGCAGGTGGTCGACGATTGTCTGGTCGAGTCCCTGGGTGTTCAAGAGCTGCGGCAGGTCGTAGATGCTCTTCACGTCGATCGCGTTCACGACCGCGCCCTCTTCGACGTCGCACATCAGCGCGATCTTGCGAAGGTTGTCGCCAGTCACCGGGCGGTCCGAGCGCAGCACGAGCGCGTCGGGCTGAATGCCGATCGACCGCAGCTGCGCGACCGAGTGCTGGGTCGGCTTGGTCTTCTGCTCGCCAGATGCGCCCATGAACGGGACGAGCGAGACGTGCACGAAGATAACGTTCTTGCGGCCGAGCTCGTGGCGTACCTGGCGCGCCGACTCGAGGAACGGCTGCGACTCGATGTCGCCGACGGTGCCACCGATCTCGGTGATGATGACGTCTGGCTGCGGATCCTGCTCAGCCTGCAGGCGCATGCGGCGCTTGATCTCGTTCGTGATGTGCGGGATCACCTGGACGGTCGCGCCGAGGTAGTCGCCGCGGCGCTCCTTCTGGATGACCTCCGAGTAGATCTGCCCGGTCGTCACGTTCGCGGCCTGCGACAGGTTGATGCCGAGGAAACGCTCGTAGTGCCCAATGTCGAGGTCGGTTTCAGCGCCGTCGTCGGTCACGAAGACCTCGCCGTGCTCGAACGGGTTCATCGTTCCCGGGTCGACGTTCAGGTAGGGATCCAGCTTCTGCATGACAACATGCAGGCCGCGTGCGGTAAGAAGATTACCGAGACTCGCGGCTGTCAGGCCCTTGCCGAGTGAGGAAACAACCCCACCGGTCACGAAGATGTGCTTGGTTGTTTTGCTCTGTTCCGCGTTTGTGCCCACGGGCTTCAATCCTATCACTTCTTCGGTCTTGTGAACAGCTGTCGACTAGCGGGAGTTCTGGCGCGGCACCCACACCTGCTTGATGATCATCAGCACCGCCGCAGTGACGGGGATCGCGATCAGCGCGCCGAGCAGACCGAGCAACGTACCGCCCGCGAGCGCACCGATCACAACGAGCGAGCCTGGCACCGAGACCACCCGGTTCATGATGCGCGGCGTGAGCAGGTACGACTCAAGCTGCATGTAGATGAGGTAGTAGATTGCCGCAACGAGCGCGGTGATCGGGGAGTTGAACAGCGCGATCGCCGTCACGAGCACGGTCGCGAGCACCGATCCGATGAGCGGGATGAGCGCGAGCAGGAAGACGCCGACCGCGACAAGGCCAGCGAACGGGACCCCAACGATCGTCATCATGATGAAGCCGAGCGTCGCGTTCACGAGCGCGAGCACAACCATGCCGTTCACGTAGCCGCCGACCGACTTCGTGACCTGCTCGGTGATGTCGATGACCTTCGCGCGGCCCGAACGCGGCACGATCGAGTAGAAGCCGCGCTTGATCGTGCGCAGCGACGACAGGAAGTACAACGACAGGATGAGCACGATGAGGCCCGCGGTGAGCCCGTTCGCGATCCCGATTCCCGCTTGCCAGACGCCGCCAGCAACCGACGCCCAGTTCGAGGGCTTGCCGATGAAGTCCTGCCCCATCTTCAAGATGGAGTTGAAATCGATGAACTCCCCGAACCTGTCGTTCACGTCCTTGTACCACTGCTCGCTCGTGAGATTGCGCACGATCTCCGGTGCGCTCTGCACGAGCTGCGCGACCTGGTTTCCGATCATCGGAATGACGACAGCGAGGATCCCGCCGATGATGAGAATGAAGCCGACAAACACGATCCCAATGCCAAGAGGCCGCCTCACGCCGTGACGTTCGAGCCAGCGCACCACTGGATCGAGGCCGAGCGCAATAAACAGCGCCGCGACGACGTACATGAGAATCGTCGAGAGCTGACCGATCATGTCGCCGACGACGATCGCGACGAGCACACCGAGCGTGACTGTGAAGCCAAGCGCGAACGGCCTCCCGACGAAGAACTCACGCTTGGGGCTTGTCCGAGCCTCGTCTTCGGCGTCTTGGGCTGCGTCACGCGCGTCGCGGTACATCTCGCGAACCTCTGAGTCCATCTGCGTGGTGTCTGCGTGCAGCACGAGTTTGGGCTCCGCCGGCTCGGAGGCTGGTTCGACAGTGACCGCCGGAGCCTTGGATTTCTTGCCAAAGCCTATGGACTTGAATATCCCCATGCAGTGAGCGTAGCAGCGGCAAGCCGCTCAGAGCGAGGCATCGCCTTGCGCGGCGACGCCGCCGGGCACGCCCCCGGGCCCGGCCGACGCGGGAACCGCGGAGGAGAGCCGCTCACAGCGAGGCATCGCCTTGCGCGGCGACGCCGCCGGGCACGCCCCCCGGGCCCGGCCGACGCGGGAACCGCGGAGGAGAGCCGCTCAGAGCGAGGCATCGCCTTGCGCGCTACGCTCCGAGCTGCAGCAGTTCCGCTGCGTGGTCAAGGGCGCTCTCAGAGGTGTCGAGGCCCGAGAGCAGTCGTGCCATCTCAGCAAGCCGCGCGTCACCCTCGAGGCGCTGACAGCTCGACTGCGTGAATCCGCCGCTCGAGTCTTTCACGACACGAAGATGGTTGGTCGCAAACGCCGCGACCTGCGCGAGGTGCGTGACAACGATGACCTGGGAGGTCTGCGACAGCTGCTTCAATCGCCGCCCGATCTCGATTGCCGCTGCGCCACCGACGCCAGCGTCGACCTCGTCGAACACGAATGTGGGGACTGGGTCGGCGCCGGCGAGCACGACCTCGAGGGCGAGCATCACCCGTGACAGCTCGCCGCCAGAGGCGCTTTTCGCGATGGGCCGGGGCGTCGATCCCGGATGGGGCGCGAGCAGAAACTGGACCTCGTCGGCCCCCGACGAGCTGAGCGCGTCAAGGGGTGTGACAGACACCACGAACTGGGCATCGGGGAGCGCGAGCGCGCGGAGCTCTTTCGAAACTGCTGAACCGAGCTGATCCGCCGCGCTCGTGCGCAGCTGCGTGAGCTGCTCGGCGAGCGCCCGCTCTTCGGCTGTGAGCGTTGCGACCGTATCGGCGAGGCCTCCGAGGGCCTCGTCGTCGTTATCGAGTTCGAGGAGGGCGCGCGACGTCGCATCCGCGTGCGCGAGCACTTCCTCACTCGTCGCGCCGTAGTAGCGAAAAAGGGCGGTGAGCTGTGCCAGGCGGTCGTTCGCGCGGGCGAGCTCCCCCGGGCCCTCCTCGTCGAGGTCGCTCGCGTAGGCGGCGAGCTCCTTCGCGGCGTCGGCGATCTGGAAGCTCACCGAACGCAACTGCTCTGCGACCGAGGCGATGCGCGGATCAAGGTCCGCGACTCGCTCGAGATCCTGCACCGCGAGATCAACGAGCCCACCGGCGTCCCGCTGCATGGGGTCGTCTGACTCGCTCGCGAGTGCCTCGCCGGCACCGACAGCGGCCGCGCGCAGGCCCTCGACGTTGCCGAGCAGCTCGATGCGCTTGGCAAGCTCTGACTCTTCGCCTGCGACGGGCTCGACGGCGGTGATCTCCGCGAGCTCGGCGCGAAGCTTTGCGACTTCGGCCGACCGAGACTCCTGCGTCTCGGTGAGGGTCTGCAACCGATCCTCTGCGGCGACACGTTCGGCGTGCACATCGCGATAGGCGCGCACCGCGTCTGCGATCTTCGAGCCACCGAACCTGTCGAGGGTGTTGCGCTGTGCGGACTGCGACTTCAACCGCAGTTGCTCGGACTGACCATGCACGGCGAACAGCCTGTCGGCGAGCCTGCCGAGGGCCCCGACAGGGGCGCTCGCACCGCCGACCGCCGCGCGGCTTCTGCCTTCGGCTGACACGGTGCGGCTCATCACGAGCTCGCTGTCTTCGACCTCGCCGCCGATCTCGTCGACAATGTCTGCGACAGCGGCGTCGGAGGTGTGGACGATGCCGCTGACCCGCGCCTGACTCGCGCCGATGCGCACCGCGCCGGCGTCAGAACGCTCACCCATCAACAGGCCAAGCGCGCTCACAACCATCGTCTTGCCCGCGCCGGTCTCGCCGGTGATCGCGGTGAACCCTGGCCCGAGCGGGAGCGTCGCGTCGGCGATCACCCCGAGGTCTTTGATGCGGAGTTCTTCGATCATGCCTCACCACCTCCATTGGGGCCAGCAACCGTGGCCTGTGAGTCCGCGCCGCCTCCGACACGGCGCCCGTTCCCGTTCCGGTCGCCCCGCCACCCGCTAACCGGGAGGTCGAACTTGCGCACCAGGCGTTCAGAGAAGGGGGCCTCGTTCAGGCGAGCAATGCGCACTGTCTCCGGTGACCGGCGGACAGTCACGACCGACCCGGCTGGAAGCTCTGTGCGTCGGCGGCCGTCGCACCACATCACGCCAGGTCCGACATTCTGCGGCAGAATCCGCACGGTGAGTTCGGAGTCTGGGCCGGCGACGAGCGGCCTGTTGAAGAGCGCATGGGCCGCGATCGGCACCATCAGCAACGCCTGCACCGAGGGCCACACGATCGGGCCGCCCGCCGAAAACGCGTAGGCAGTGGAGCCAGTCGGAGTCGCGAGCACGACGCCGTCGCACGCGAACACCGAGACGGGGTGATCGTCGATGCCAACCGACACTTCAAGCATGCGCCTGCGCTTCTCGACCGTCGCCTCGTTCAGCGCCCAGGTCTCAGCGAGCACCTCGCCATTCAGCTCGGCGCGGACGTCGAGGGTGAGGCGCTCGTCAACCGTGTAGTTGCCGGCGAGTACTTGCTCGACAGTGAAGCCGAGGTCAAAGCTCTCCATCTCGGCGAGGAAGCCGACGTGGCCGAGGTTCACGCCGACGATCGGGCAGGCAGAGCCGTGGAGCATTTCTGCCGCGCGCAGGATCGTGCCGTCGCCGCCAAGCACGAACGCCGCCTCGAGCTGGCTGAGCGGCACCTCGTCATCGAGCACCGCCGTTCGGGTGACGTCCATGTGCGGCGCGAACTCGTCGCGATCGGCCGCGCCAAGAACCGGCACGACACCCGCGCCGATGAGCGCTTCGACGACCGCTGCGGTCGCCTCGATCGCCTCAGTCCGGTAGGTGTGCGAGACGATGAGCATGCACCGGTCCTGCGTTGAAACTGTCACTCTCCGCTCCCCTCGTCACGCGCGTCCACGGGCCCGCACACCTCATCGATGCGCGAACTCCATTCTCCCGGATCGGCGGGTTCGCCGCGCACGAGATGCACGAGGAACTCGCGATTTCCCTCCCCGCCAGCGATCGGGGAGGCTGCGAGTCCCCGGACACCGAGTGAGTTCTCCCCTGCCGAGGCGATGACCTTCACGATCGCCTCTCGCCACAGCGCGGGGTCGGTCACGATGCCATCTCGCACGCGGCCCACCTCGAATTGGGGCTTGATGAGCAGCGCGAGCTCCGCCCCCGCATCGGTGCAACGCGTGATCGCGGGCAGGATCAGGGTGAGCGAAATGAACGAGAGGTCTGCGACAACAAGGCTCGGCCGTTCGGCAACGCCGGTCAAGTCAGCGAGCAGCGCGGCATCAAGTTCACGCGCGTTGCAGCCCTCAACGACGCGAACGCGCGGGTCGGCACGGAGCTCCGGCGCCAACTGGTCGTGGCCGACGTCGATTGCGAGCACCTCCCGCGCACCGCGTTCGAGCAGCACCTGGGTGAACCCACCTGTCGACGCTCCGAGATCGAGCGCGAGCTTGCCCGCGGGGTCGATCGCGAACTCGTCGAGCGCTGCCACAAGCTTGTGGGCGCCTCGACTCACGTAGTTGTCGTCGCCGAGCACAGACACGAGCGACCCCGCGCGCACGCGTGCCCCTGGCTTTGCCGCTGGGACACCGTCGATCGCGATTCCGCCCGCGCCAATCAGCTCTGCAGCCCTACTGCGCGAGCGGACGAGGCCGAGCTCGACGACGGCGCGATCAACGCGTTCGAGTGGGCCATCCCACCGGCTTTGCGCTGCCACCGGATCAGGCCCCTTCATTGTCACTGCGCTGCAGTTCGGCGAGTAGTTCATCGTGGAGCTGTTCGAACCCCTGCGCGCGCTTATCGAGCGGCTGGGACTCGATGATCTCGATGCGGCCGAGGAGGCCGTCGCTCTCGGCGCCAGCCGCGGTCGACTCGCTCGAGGGCGGAACTGCCCCAGAGAGTTCGTCCTGTGCGTCGTGCTGCATGCGTCAAGCCTATCCGCCCCCTCTGTCGCGCCGCCGGAAAGTCGAAGTTCGATGCATCGAACTTGAGGTTCCGACTAGGCGTACTACGATGGGGGCATGCTGCCCTCGACTTCGAACCGACGCCCTGAACGGCGGCTGTTTGGCCTCCTGGGTCCTGCGTTCGTGGCGGCGATCGCGTACGTCGATCCAGGCAACGTCGCCGCGAACCTGTCGGCCGGCGCACGGTACGGGTACACGCTGCTCTGGGTACTTGTCGCGGCAAACGTCATGGCTGTCATCGTCCAGTACCTCTCTGCAAAGCTTGGTCTCGTCACCGGCAAGAGCCTGCCCCAGCTGCTTGGGGAGCGCCTTCGCCCAGCTGGACGCAGGCTGTACTGGGCTCAAGCCGAGCTCGTGGCGGCGGCGACCGATCTCGCAGAGGTCATTGGCGGAGCCATCGCCCTCTACATCCTGTTTGGCGTTCCGCTCGTTGCCGGCGGCGTCATCGTCGGGATCGTCTCGCTGCTCGTCCTGCTCCTCCAGGGACGACATCAGCGGCGCTTCGAGGTCGTCATCATGGCGATGCTGTTCATCATTACTGTTGGGTTCGTCGGCGGGCTGTTCGTCAGCCAGCTCGACATCGGCGCAATGTTCGCGGGCCTCGTTCCTCGGTTCGTTGACACGCAGTCGGTGCTGCTCGCGGCGAGCATGCTCGGCGCGACTGTCATGCCGCACGCGATCTATCTGCACTCGTCGCTCTCGCGTGACAGACACGGCCACACTCCCGAGGGCCACGCGGAGGGTCGCGCCACGCGCATCAAGCGGCTCCTGCGCGCAACCAAGCTCGACGTCGTGCTCGCGCTTGTCGTCGCCGGCGGCGTGAATATCGCGATGCTCCTGCTTGCGGCGGCGTCGCTACCGGGTATTGATGGGACCGACACTATTGAGGGCGCGGCAGCCGCGATCACCGAGCACGTCGGGCCAGCCGTTGGGCTCCTCTTCGCCATCGGCCTGCTCGTGTCTGGCCTCGCATCCACGTCAGTTGGCGCCTACGCCGGCTCCGAGATCATGGCCGGATTGCTGCACGTACGCGTGCCGCTAATCGCCCGCAGGATCGTGACGATCATGCCCGCCCTCATATTGCTTGGGTTCGGCATCGATCCGACGTGGGCGCTCGTCGTGAGCCAGGTCGTGCTCTCGTTCGGTATCCCCTTCGCGCTCGTCCCACTTATCGCGTTCACAGGCAAGCGCGAACTCATGGGCGAGTTCACGAACGGCGCAGCGCTTCGCTACGTTTCGCTCGCAGTCGTCCTCGCGATCGTCGCACTCAATCTCTGGCTGCTCTACTCAACGCTGGTACTCGGGGCGTAGCGGAGACAGCCACACCTCGACGAGAGAGCTGAGCTAGTTATCGATCTCCAGGACTTTGCCAGAGCGCGCATCGATCCTGACATCGACGTCGTCGTTCCCCTGATCGATCTGCACCTCGTATGCGAGCACGCCATTGTCTTGCTCGAGCTCCCACTCCTCGAACGTTCCCTGCGCGGCGGTGAGCGCCGCTGCAATCGCAGCCGACGGCTCGATGACGCCGTCAGCAGGGAACACGCCAGTTGGCGTCCCGGCGCGGCCACCACCGCCTCGCGGCTTCGTCCACTCACCGATGATCTCGCCGGTGTCAGCGTTCACCGTGGCGAGGTAGACCTCATCGGCCGAAAGCAGTTTGACGGTGTACGCCCAGACCGTGCGGTTCCATTCGAACGACACCGATACCGGCTCCCCGTCGAACGCTGTGGCGCCGGTGGCGAGCGCATCACGCCAGCTCGTGGCGAACTCGGTCTTCGTGAGGTCGACGTCAAACGGCGTCGCACCAACTGACGGGTCCTGCGTCCCCGCATCCGGCGCAGCCTCGGGGGTGGACGGAGACGGGGCCTCTGAGGTCTCTGGCGGGATCGCCGTGACCGTGGGCGCGCAGCCTGAGAACAGCAGCACCGCCCCCAACGCGCCTGCGATTGTGAGTGTAGATGCTACGTGGCGCATGGCCTCAACCTCCCGGTCATCGTTCTGCACCTCCATGGTAGCTGAGCGACGTCTGTGGCCCCTGAGGTTAACGCCAGTGATCCTCCACAAGAATCTCGGGCACCTTGAGCCCGTAGATCGCGAGGCCCGAGGCCCAGATCGCGCCGCAGCCGGCGCGCAACAACTCCATTGGCGAGTCGCCCTCTGCAAGCACCTTCACGATGTGGCCGTCCATACGAACCTTCGCAGACCCCACCCGCACGGTGCCATCTTTCAGCGTCTCAGCACGCATGTATGGCTTGTGCAGTTCGGCGAGCGAGGCGACGATGTAGTCAGGCCGCATATCCGCAGACGCGGCGATGAGCTGCTTCGGCCTGTCGACGCCAGTGAGCACGAACAGCGATGGAATGCCCGCCGCAACAGCACCCTTGATATCCGTGTCCAGGCGGTCGCCGAGCATCAGGGCGTTGCGCGAGCCGAACCGCTCAAACGCCGCCTCATAGATCGGAGTCTCAGGCTTGCCCGCGAAATCTGGGAGCCGCTGAACGGCGGTGTGCACCGCAGACACGAGCGTCCCATTTCCCGGGGCAATTCCGCGCGAGCGTGGAACTGTCCAGTCAGTGTTCGTCGCGATCCACGGCAACGGCTCGCGCCCGGGCGCTTCCTGCAGCGCGTACGCGGCCTCGGCAAGCTGTTCCCACCCCACGTCTTTCGCGAACCCCTGCACCACTGCGACGGGATTGTCGTCAGCGCTGCGGGTCCACTGAAAGCCTGCCTTCTCGAGCTCGTGGGTCAGCCCCTCGCCCCCAACAACAAGCACCCGAGACCCCGCAGGGACGGCCTCACGCAGCAGCGCAACTGCCGCCTGGGGCGAGGTAATCACATCGGCGGCGGTAGCGCGCAGCCCGAGCTCGGTAAGGTGCGCCGCGACGGCCGCATCGGTGCGCGCAGCATTGTTCGTAACGTACCCCACGCGGGCCTGCTCGGCAGCGAGGTTCAGCGCTTCCACGGCACCGGCGACTGCTCCGTGCCCACGATAGATAACTCCATCGAGGTCGGTGAGCAACACCTCCCGGCCTTCCACGGGTGCAGCATCAAACCTCTCACGCCTACCGAACAGGGCCATCGTGTTACTCCTTTTCGTCCCGCTCAGTTGCAGCGGCGAGTTCCTCGGCCTCTGCCTCTGCCTCTGCCTCTACGAACGCGTCAAGATACTCGTCCGACTCGGCGTCTGACTCCTCTGAGTCGTCTGAATCTGCCGCATCCGCTGACTCCCCGGAGTCTTCTGAGCCCTCGACGCCCGGGAGGTCACTGGAGACCGCTGCCGCCTCAACGCCGTCCGCGTCTGCGTGCTCACGACCTTCGTCATCAGCGTCCTCGCGAGCTTCGTCGTCATAGAGGTCTTCGTACTCGGTGATCTCGAGCACCTCGATCTCATCCATTCCGCCGAAGTGCTCCTCGAGCGCGGCCTCTGCCCGATCCGCGTAAGCGAACCATGTCTTTGCCTCGTCGACACGACCGAGATCCTCAAGGACCGTCGCGTACGCGCCGAACAGCTCTGGGCTCCAGGAGAAGCCCTTCTTCGGATCAAGCTCAGGAATTTCGAGTTCAAACAGCGCCTGCTGCGTCTGACCAAGGTCGAGACGAGCACCAGACATCGCGATAGCAAGGTGAACACGATCAGCAGTATCAAGGGTCGAAGGGTCAACTTCAAGCCCCGTCTCAATCGCCTTCTCCGGACGGCCCAGGCCGCGCTCAGAGTCGACCATGATCGCGAGGTGAGTGTCACGGCCGCTCAGACGGCGGAACGTGCGAAGTTCACGGATCGCGAGCGCGAAATCACCGGTTCGGTAGGCAGTCATCGCCAGGGTCTCACGGGTGACAGGAATGCGCCCCGCACGCCTGCTCGCAGAGATCGCATGCTGGTGAGCAAGCTCAGGATCGTCTTCAATCAACTCCGCAGCCATCGCAAGGTGTAGTGCGACGCGCTCCTGCACCTCAGGCTGCAGGGTCTTCAGCTCGTTACGGGCAGACGGGTGCAGGTCGTTGACCCGAATGTGGTCGGCAATGATCGGGTCGTCGTGCTCGCTGCGCACCGGGCGAAGCGAGTGCTGGAGCCGCTCCTCCTCGGTAAACTCGCGGTCCTGGCCGCCACGGTCACTGCGGCCGCCACCGCGTGTGCCGCCGCGCCCCCTCGAATCGCTCTCGCGCCGATCGTCGCGGCCGCCGCGGAAGGCAGGACGGTCGCCGCGCTGCCCGCCGTCGCGGTCACCACGGTACGCCGGACGATCACCACGCTGGCCGCCATCACGATCACCACGGTAGGGAGCACGATCTCCGCGCTGCTGCCCGCGATCATCGCGATCGCCCCGGAACTGGCGACGCTCGCCACCATCACGGTCGCCGCGGTACGCGGGGCGATCCCCACGCTGGCCACGGTCGTCGCGGTCACCACGGTACGGAGCACGGTCGCCACGCTGTCCGCGATCGTCTCGGTCACCGCGGTACGGAGCACGGTCGCCGCGCTGAGCACGATCGTCGCGGTCTCCACGGTACGCGGGACGGTCTCCACGGGGCCCGCTATCTCGGTCGCCACGGTACGGAGCACGATCCCCCCGCTGACCACGATCGTCGCGATCGCCTCGGTATGAGGGACGGTCACCGCGCTGGCCACCGTCACGATCACCGCGGTACGCGGGGCGGTCCCCTCGCTGGGCACGATCGTCTCGGTCACCGCGGTACGCGGGACGGTCACCGCGGTACGCGGGACGGTCACCGCGGTAGGGAGCACGATCCCCGCGCTGGCCGCCGTCACGGTCGCCACGGTAAGGAGCACGCTCACCACGCTGCTGGCCGCGATCGTCGCGATCGCCACGGAACTGGCGGCGATCGCCACCTTCCCTGTCTCCACGGTACGCGGGCCGGTCGCCGCGCTTGCCACGATCGTCACGATCACCGCGGTACGGGGCACGGTCACCGCGCTGGCCGCCGTCACGGTCGCCACGGTAGGGAGCACGGTCGCCACGCTGCTGGCCGCGATCGTCGCGATCGCCACGGAACTGGCGGCGATCGCCACCTGCACTGTCTCCACGGTACGCGGGCCGGTCGCCGCGCTGTCCGCGATCGTCACGATCACCGCGGTACGGAGTGCGGTCACCACGTTGGCCGCCTTCGCGGTCACCACGGTACGGTGCACGATCGCCACGACCGTCACGGTCGCCGCCGTACGAGCGGCGATCATCGCGCCCACCGTAGGAGGAGCGTCGGTCGTCACGGCCTCCGCGATCATCGCGCGGTGTGCGATCTCGATCGTAGCCTGAGCTCCGGGGACGGTCACCACTTGAACGGCGCGGACGCCCGGATTCCTCGGGTCGGTCCTGTCGGTCGTTCATGTGATTCTCCCTGTGTGATTGTTATCTCTACGAGACTGTGCTTCTCAGTCTACAAAATGAAAAAGGGGCTGTTCAGACGAGGCGACCATCTTGGTCAGCTTCATCTGAACAACCCCTTTCAATAAAGGTTGTTCGGCGGTGTCCTACTCTCCCACGAGGTCCCCCTCGCAGTACCATCGGCGCTGTCAGCCTTAGCTTCCGGGTTCGGAATGTGACCGGGCGTTTCCCTGACGCTATAACCACCGAAACTCTATTGACATGAAACCAACCCCGACCAGGCACGTAACGTGCTGGGGTTGTGGCCATACGTCAAGAACCACAAAGTAGACGCGAACATCGTTACAACACTTTACTCATGCCCCAAAACACTATTTGGGATGAAGTCAAGTCATCGGCTTATTAGTACCAGTCAGCTCCACACGTTACCGCGCTTCCACATCTGGCCTATCAACCCAGTCATCTACTGGGAGCCTCACAGGAGTAAACTCCTACGGAAATCTCATCTTGAGGCCGGCTTCCCGCTTAGATGCTTTCAGCGGTTATCCATCCCGAACGTAGCCAACCAGCCATGCCCTTGGCAGAACAACTGGCACACCAGAGGTTCGTCCAACCCGGTCCTCTCGTACTAGGGTCAGATCCTCTCAAATTTCCAACGCGCGCAGAGGATAGGGACCGAACTGTCTCACGACGTTCTAAACCCAGCTCGCGTACCGCTTTAATGGGCGAACAGCCCAACCCTTGGGACCGACTCCAGCCCCAGGATGCGACGAGCCGACATCGAGGTGCCAAACCATGCCGTCGATATGGACTCTTGGGCAAGATCAGCCTGTTATCCCCGAGGTACCTTTTATCCGTTGAGCGACAGCGCTTCCACAAGCCACTGCCGGATCACTAGTCCCGACTTTCGTCCCTGCTCGACCTGTCAGTCTCACAGTCAAGCTCCCTTGTGCACTTACACTCGCCACCTGATTGCCAACCAGGTTGAGGGAACCTTTGGGCGCCTCCGTTACTTTTTGGGAGGCAACCGCCCCAGTTAAACTACCCACCAGGCACTGTCCGAAAACCCGATCAGGGTTCGTCGTTAGATATCCAATATGACCAGAGTGGTATTTCAACAATGACTCCACGAACACTAGCGTGCCCGCTTCACAGTCTCCCACCTATCCTACACAAGCCACACCGAACACCAATACCAAGCTGTAGTAAAGGTCACGGGGTCTTTCCGTCCTTCTGCGCGTAACGAGCATCTTTACTCGTACTGCAATTTCGCCGAGTTTACGGTGGAGACAGCTGGGGAATCGTTACGCCATTCGTGCAGGTCGGAACTTACCCGACAAGGAATTTCGCTACCTTAGGATGGTTATAGTTACCACCGCCGTTTACTGGGGCTTAAATTCACAGCTTCGCAGACAAGTCTGCTAACCGCTCCTCTTAACCTTCCAGCACCGGGCAGGCGTCAGTCCGTATACGTCCACTTGCGTGTTAGCACGGACCTGTGTTTTTAGTAAACAGTCGTTCCCCACTGGTCTCTGCGGCCACCACACCCTTTCCGGAGCAAAGCCCGTATAAGTGGATGGCCCCCCTTCTCCCGAAGTTACGGGGGCATTTTGCCGAGTTCCTTCACCATAATTATCTCGAGCTCCTTAGTATTCTCTACCTGACCACCTGTGTCGGTTTGGGGTACGGGCAACTAGCAACCTCACGTCGATGCTTTTCTCGGCAGCATAGGATCAATGACTTCCCCATACGGGTCCCCATCGCATCTCACCCTTATATGCGGGACGGATTTGCCTATCCCGCAGGCTACATGCTTAGCCCGGGACAACCATCGCCCGGGATCACCTACCTTCCTGCGTCACACCTCACGCTCACCACCCCAGTTCGGGTTCGCAGCCGCCACCCCACATCACCCGAAGGATCCATGAAGCTTTGGTTTGCTTAGCACTACTAGTTAGGTCTTGAACGGTTACCAGCCGGTACGGGAATATCAACCCGTTGTCCATCGACTACGCCTGTCGGCCTCGCCTTAGGTCCCGACTTACCCAGGGAAGATTAGCTTGACCCTGGAACCCTTGGTCTTCCGGAGGACGGGTTTCTCACCCGTCTTTCGCTACTCATGCCTGCATTCTCACTCGTGTGGCATCCACGGCTGGTTCACACCGCCGCTTCACTCGCCACACGACGCTCTCCTACCCATCCATACGGCTGGACCACGAAGGCCTACCTGTTATATGAATGCCACAACTTCGGTGGCGTGCTTGAGCCCCGTTACATTGTCGGCGCGGAATCACTTGACCAGTGAGCTATTACGCACTCTTTCAAGGATGGCTGCTTCTAAGCCAACCTCCTGGTTGTCACAGCAACTCCACATCCTTTTCCACTTAGCACGCGCTTTGGGACCTTAGATGGTGATCTGGGTTGTTTCCCTCTCGACTATGAAGCTTATCCCCCACAGTCTCACTGCTGCGCTCTCACTTACCGGCATTCGGAGTTTAGCTGACGTCAGTAACCTTGTAGGGCCCATCGGCCATCCAGTAGCTCTACCTCCGGCAAGAAACACGCAACGCTGCACCTAAATGCATTTCGGAGAGAACCAGCTATCACGAAGTTTGATTGGCCTTTCACCCCTATCCACAGCTCATCCCCTCAGTTTTCAACCTAAGTGGGTTCGGCCCTCCACGCGCTCTTACACGCGCTTCAGCCTGGCCATGGATAGATCACTTCGCTTCGGGTCTAGGACATGCGACTGAATCGCCCTATTCAGACTCGCTTTCGCTACGGCTTCCCCACACGGGTTAACCTCGCCACATATCGCTAACTCGCAGGCTCATTCTTCAAAAGGCACGCTGTCACAGCAACAAGGCTGCTCCAACGGATTGTAAGCAAACGGTTTCAGGTACTATTTCACTCCCCTCCCGGGGTACTTTTCACCTTTCCCTCACGGTACTAGTCCGCTATCGGTCATCTGGGAGTATTTAGGCTTATCAGGTGGTCCTGACAGATTCACACGGGATTTCTCGGGCCCCGTGCTACTTGGGATACGCCTCGCGCAGCCAGATCATTTCGGGTACGGGACTCTCACCCACTCCGGTCCGCCGTTCCAAGCGGTTCCCCTATAACCTGAACATTCACGCTAGAAGCATGGCAGCGCTCCTTGAAACGTCCCACAACCCCGATGATGCAACCCCTGCCAGGTATCACACACCACCGGTTTAGCCTCATCCGGGTTCGCTCGCCACTACTACCGGAATCACATGTTGTTTTCTCTTCCTGTGGGTACTGAGATGTTTCACTTCCCCACGTTCCCTCTACCCGCCCTATATATTCAGGCGGGAGTCACCAGCTACGCACGCGCGCTGGCGGGGTTTCCCCATTCGGAAATCCTCGGATCACAGCCCGTTTATCGGCTCCCCGAGGCTTATCGCAGATTACTACGTCCTTCTTCGGCTCCAGATGCCAAGGCATCCACCGTTTGCTCTTCGAAACTTGAAATCACATAAGTAAATTATTTAGAAACACGTAAGATCCGAAAATCTCACGTGACCAATGAGACACACACCACAACCTCGAAAGGTCAGGTGCGTGTATCGAAGATGCTCGCGTCCACTGTGTAGTTCTCAACGTACGGTCAATCCCTGGACAACTAGACAACACGTTCTAGACACCAGGGCTGAAGAAACCAAGCACCACCAACACCCAAAAAGCATCAGCAGGTCTGGGTCTCCAGGACCCAACAGTATGCACTTAATGAAGCAATCACCAACTCACCCAAGCTTTCCTCCCACACCCGTAAAAAACGGACATGATGTACTCACACCGGCGAGCTAATCACAGCTTGCTTTATCAAATGTTCCACCCATGAGCGGTTACGCATCACACGATCGGTGATGAACGCACCATTCTGCAGCAACCATGTTGCTGAGTGCTCCTTAGAAAGGAGGTGATCCAGCCGCACCTTCCGGTACGGCTACCTTGTTACGACTTAGTCCTAATCACCAGTCCCACCTTCGACGGCTCCCTCCACAAGGGTTAGGCCACCGGCTTCGGGTGTTACCGACTTTCATGACTTGACGGGCGGTGTGTACAAGGCCCGGGAACGTATTCACCGCAGCGTTGCTGATCTGCGATTACTAGCGACTCCGACTTCATGGGGTCGAGTTGCAGACCCCAATCCGAACTGAGACCGACTTTTTGGGATTCGCTCCACCTCGCGGTATCGCAGCCCTTTGTATCGGCCATTGTAGCATGCGTGAAGCCCAAGACATAAGGGGCATGATGATTTGACGTCATCCCCACCTTCCTCCGTGTTGACCACGGCAGTATCCCATGAGTTCCCACCATAACGTGCTGGCAACATAGGACGAGGGTTGCGCTCGTTGCCGGACTTAACCGAACATCTCACGACACGAGCTGACGACAACCATGCACCACCTGTAACCGAGTGTCCAAAGAGTTCTGTATCTCTACAGCGTTCTCGGTTATGTCAAGCCTTGGTAAGGTTCTTCGCGTTGCATCGAATTAATCCGCATGCTCCGCCGCTTGTGCGGGCCCCCGTCAATTCCTTTGAGTTTTAGCCTTGCGGCCGTACTCCCCAGGCGGGGAACTTAATGCGTTAGCTACGACACAGAACCCGTGGAACAGGCCCTACATCTAGTTCCCAACGTTTACGGCATGGACTACCAGGGTATCTAATCCTGTTCGCTCCCCATGCTTTCGCTCCTCAGCGTCAGTAGCGGCCCAGAGATCTGCCTTCGCCATCGGTGTTCCTCCTGATATCTGCGCATTCCACCGCTACACCAGGAATTCCAATCTCCCCTACCGCACTCTAGCTTGCCCGTACCCACTGCAGGCCCGGGGTTGAGCCCCGGGATTTCACAGCAGACGCGACAAGCCGCCTACGAGCTCTTTACGCCCAATAATTCCGGACAACGCTTGCACCCTACGTATTACCGCGGCTGCTGGCACGTAGTTAGCCGGTGCTTTTTCTGCAGGTACCGTCACTTTCGCTTCTTCCCTACTAAAAGAGGTTTACAACCCGAAGGCCGTCATCCCTCACGCGGCGTTGCTGCATCAGGCTTGCGCCCATTGTGCAATATTCCCCACTGCTGCCTCCCGTAGGAGTCTGGGCCGTGTCTCAGTCCCAGTGTGGCCGGTCACCCTCTCAGGCCGGCTACCCGTCGTCGCCATGGTGAGCCATTACCTCACCATCTAGCTGATAGGCCGCGAGTCCATCCAGAACCGATAAATCTTTCCACCTACACACCATGCGGTGATAGGTCGTATCCAGTATTAGACACCGTTTCCAGTGCTTATCCCAGAGTTCAGGGCAGGTTACTCACGTGTTACTCACCCGTTCGCCACTCTTCCACCCAGCAAGCTGGGCTTCATCGTTCGACTTGCATGTGTTAAGCACGCCGCCAGCGTTCGTCCTGAGCCAGGATCAAACTCTCCGTAAAAAATTACATGCCCACACACACAGCGGAATAAGCCATGCAAGCGAGCGAGTTTAACCTGACAACAGAAACTCATCAATACTGACGAAATTTCTTTGTTATCCAAAAAAGGAATCTCCAACACCAAACCAGAAAGCTTGATGCCGGGGATAATAAATTGGCATTTGACAATTTAAGTGCACACTATTGAGTTCTCAAGATCCAGACACCCACCGTACTCACCCTGAGGCTTTCCGAAGAGCAACTTTTCTATCTTAGACCACCCAGACGCTTTCCCGCAAATCCGTGCCGGCAGCATTCCTGCTACCACCCGAACCCGCCCGGACACATTCCGAAGAACAGTCACATCCAGGTGAAGATGAATCCCATTTTCCCTACCCGCTTTACAAACCAAACTGCGGTTCAAGTGGGGGTGTTGTGTGAGAGATCCTTGCCGCCAGTCGCGATTTCCGCGCCGGCCAACAGATGAATACATTACGCGGGAAACACCCGCCACACAAATCCATGCGGGGGCCGCGACCCGGATCCCTGTCACCGCGCCGATCTACCCCCACCGCCGGGCGTGTCACATCGCTACTCAACGCCGCCAGTCGACGTTTCGCTCACGACACTGAGCCTGTCGCCTTCGCCATACTGCTCTTTGAGAACCCGCAAGTTGGCCCAGCTCTCGACCGCGGTGATGCCAGGCTCCGCGCGCAGGGCATCGGTCACAGCGATGAGCTCCGTCGCAGACTCCCGCGAGAAGGTCGCGACGAAGTTGTAGCTTCCGACTGTCACAGCGAGAAACTCGGGCTCCAGGTCGCGGAGAAACTGAAGCATCTCCCCCGTCGCTAGTCGGCTCCTGATTCCCATGCCGATAGATGGTGTCTCGCGCTGGTGATCTCTGACGGGCATCGCAACCACCTTCACGACGCCCGCACGCTTGAGTCGCTCAAACCTGAGGCGCGCACCTCCCGGCGACAGCCCCGCGGCCTCCCCCAGTTCGCGATAGCTCGCCCGCCCGTTGAGTTGCAGGTGGGCGATCACCGCGCGATCCTGACTGTCGACTTTGAAGTCAGTGTGGCCAGTTCGAAGCGGTGAGTAGCGATTTACCTCGATGCTCTCGTACATGTGCGTGCGCACACTGCGCACCCCCGGAATGCCCTGGATCGTCGCGAGTACGTCGCTGAGATGCGGGTCGGCTCCGACTCTGACCTCCACGTCGATCGGAAACACCCCCGCGACGTCTGCGACAAAGCTCGACTCGGGCAGGGCGACAAGGGCCTGTCGCACAGGCTCCACCGCCCCCTCGACTGCGACCTGCAAGTACGCGAACCGTTCAAGCCCAAGCAGGTCGGGGCTGATCGACACCGTGAGTCGCAGCTCATTCGAATCGACTGCCTGCTGCACAACCTGGGTGACGAGCCGGCGCGTCACGCCAAGACTCGCGGCTATGCGCGAGTAACTCGCGCGGCCGTCCTCTTGCAGTGCCCGCAGGATCTCCCCGCGCAGAGCCAATGCCGCCTCACCGGTCACATCTGCCACGGTTGGCTCCCACTTCCGTTTTCCTTGAATTCGCAAATCATCACCGAACTTCGCCGAGTAGGTCCAGTTGCGTAGCCATTTGCTCGCTGTTGCGCTCAATACATCAGAGCGTAAGCCATTGACGTGCATTTTCGCTCGCGCATCCTGTCTCCCCAACGTAGGCTACGAAGTCGCCCGCGTTTGCGGCATCCAACGAAGGGACTCGTCATGGCAGTGGTGGCATGTAGCCAATTCACCCCGATACTCGGGGCGGTGCGCGAAAACGTCGATCGCTCACTCGAGCTGATCCGTGACGCAGCCGGCCGCGGTGCGCAGGTTGTTGTGCTCCCCGAACTCGCAAACTCCGGCTACGTCTTCGTCGACACCGCCGATGCGGCAGCCGCGAGCGAGCCTGCAAACGGTGAGACTGTCGCCCGCTGGCGCGAGGCCGCGGAAGAGCTCGGCATCGTGATCGTCGCGGGCTTTGTCGAGGCGAACCCACACGGTGCCCCATACAACAGCGCCGCGCTTGTCATGCCAGGCGCCGACCCGGTGATCTACCGCAAGGCACACCTGTGGGATCGAGAGCGACTGATCTTCACCCCGGGTGACGGCCTGCCGCCGGTCGTCGACACCCCAGCCGGGCGCATCGGAGTGATGGTCTGCTACGACCTCGAGTTCCCCGAGTGGGTGCGGATCGCCGCACTGCAGGGCGCCGACCTCATCTGCGCCCCGGTCAACTGGCCAACAGTGCAACGCCCCAACGGCGAGCGCCCAGGCGAGGTCGTTCGAGTGCAGGCAGAGGCGTCAATGAATCGTGTCGCCATTGCGGCGTGCGATCGTGGCGGCAACGAGCGCGGAGTCGAATGGTCGGGTGCCTCGGTCATCGTCGACGCAGACGGCTGGCCCCTCGCGCTCACCGAGCGAGCGGGCGACCGCCGCCGCGCGACAGCCCACCGCGCCGCAACCGACGACGCCGCAGCCGGTCCGGATCGCATCGACGCTCCGACGACCCTCTACGCCGACGTCGACCTTGCGGCAAGCCGGGTCAAGCGCATCGCAACGTACAGCGACGTCATCGCAGATCGTCGCCCTGAGCTTTACGAACGCTACACACACTGACCACGCGCCCCGCGCGCCAACGGCCCGGGGCAGATCCCACTTCCCGCAACGATCGCGGGAAACCGATAGTTAAGGATAATGATGTCTTCAGACACTTCAACGCCACGCACGGGCGTGATCGAGACCCGCTCGATCGACGTCGTGCCGCTCGAGGAACGCCACGGCAAAGTCTGGCACCAGGGCCCATTCTGGTTCACCGGAAACTTCGTACTCACGACGATGGTCGTCGGGTTCACCGGGCCGAGCCTCGGGCTGAGCGTGTGGTGGACAGTGCTCGCGGTGGTGCTCGGCGCCGGCTTCGGTACGTTCTTCATGGCGTTCCACGCGAACCAGGGACCCACGATGGGGCTCGCACAGATGATCCAGTCGCGCGCGCAGTTCGGTAGCCGCGGCGCTGTCGTACCGTTCATCGCGACGGTCTTTGTGTACATCGGATTCCTGGTGTTCGACACGATCCTCGTCACGCAGGGCATCGGCGTCTACTCCGAAGCGACGTGGTTCTGGTACCCGATCATCATTGCGGTCTCGATCGTCATCGCCGTCGTGGGGCACGATCTGCTGCACTTCATCCAGCGCTGGCTCACCTACGCGCTCGTCGCCGTGTTCGCGATCATCACTGTCTTCGCAATCGTGCACTTCACTCAGGCCCCCATTGATCCGGCCGCCGCCGTGGCGACCGCGGGATGGAGCACCTCAGCGTTCCTCATCCAGTTCTCGCTCTCCGCCGGCTACAACATCAGCTACTCCGTCTACGTCTCTGACTACACGCGCTACCTGCCGGTGAACGCCTCGGCCCCGAAGCTCATCTCCTCCGTCTACGCGGGTGCCGGGCTCTCTGCGATCTGGCTGATGTCGCTCGGCGCGGTGCTCGCGAGCTACATTCCGGGTGCGGATCCGATTGGCACTCTCCGCGAGGTTGGCGACATGATCGTGCCCGGGTTTGGCACAGTCGCGGTGCTTGTTTCGGTACTCGCGCTCGTGTCAATCATGGGCGTGAACGCATACGGCGCCATGCTTACCGGCGCGAGCGCAATCGACGGCTTCACACCGGTGAAGCCGACAGTGAAGATGCGCGTCATCGCGCTCACCATCGTTGGCATCATCACCCTCGTCATCGCGCTCGCGATCCCCGACAATTACGTCGACAGCTTCAACAGCTTCGTCGGGCTCATGCTCTACTTCCTCGTGCCGTGGTCAGCGGTCAACCTCGTCGACTTCTACCTGGTCCGGAAGGGTCGCTACGCGCTGACAGACATTGTGAACCCGCGCGGCGGCGTGTACGGCAAGTGGGCCTGGCGCGGAGTCGCAGCCTACGCACTCGGTTTCGTCGCGATGATCCCGTTCTTCTCGCTCTCGTTCTACACGGGCCCAGTCGCGAATGCGCTCGACGGCGCTGACTTCTCGTTCGCGATCGGCCTCGTCGTCTCTGGCGTCTCCTACTACCTGTTCTCGCTGCGTCGCGACACGTCGGCCGAGGAGAAGGCGATCGCTCGGAGCCAGGAAGTCTTCGGCACCTGGCACCGCTAGGCCGGTGAGCAAGGGGGTCCGGCAGCAATTCGGGCCCCACGGAGTTGGCAGTTGTTGTCGCTTGCACGATCAGCAAGCGACAACAACTGCCAACTCCGTTTGGGGCTACTCCGCGCTCTTGAGCAGCGGCTCCGAATCGCGACCGAGCACTGCCGCTCGCGACGCGGTTCCGGTGCGCAGCCAGTCGAGCACGTTGCGCGCGGGGTCGAGCGTGTAGTGCTCGAGCGAACCGTCTGAGAGGAACGCGACGTGCGGGGTGACGATCACGCGCGGGTCGTTTCGCAGCGGGTGGTCGGCGGCCGGGGGCTCGCCGTGCAGCACGTCGACGGCCGCACCGCGCAGCTGGCCCGAGTCGAGCGCCGCGGTGAGCGCAGCGGGATCAACGAGCTCACCCCGCGAAACGTTTACGAGGCTCGCGCCCGGTCGCATCGCAGCGAACGCGGCCGCATCGATCGCGCCGTGGGTGTCGGCTGTGAGCGGCAGATGCAGTGACAGCACATCCGACTCCGCGATGAGGGTGTCGCGATCCACGAGTTCGACGCCGTGCACGGGCGCACTCACGAAGGGGTCGTGCGCGATCACCCTGGCGATGCTTGGGCCGGCGACCTGGGCGAGCCGCTGGGCGATGCGCCCAAACCCGAACAGGCCAAGCGTGAGCCCGCTGAGCCGGCGCGGCACGGCGGTCACGTCATCGGTCCAGCCGCCGGCAGCCGTCACCGCAACGCTCCCTCGCAGGTCGCGTTCGAGGGCGAGCATGAGCGTCAGCGCGTGCGCGGCGACCTCCTCTGTCGCGGCGTCCGTGAGATTCACGATCCAGATGCCGCGCGCCTCGGCAGCCGCGCGGTCGATCATGTCGAAGCCAGCACTCATCGTCGCGATGAACCCGACGTTCGGCAGGCGTTCGAGGAGAGCCTCGTCGATCCGCGCGTATCCAACGACGAGCGCGACCGCCCGCTCGGCGCCCGCTGGAAGCTCCTGCGGTTCGCCCGCGCGCGAGGGCAGCTCGGCGAGAAGCGTCTCGCAGCCAGCGGCTTCGAGGAGCGCTCGGCCGGGCGCCGGGTCGAGGTCGGTTTCGTCGGTGAAGATGACAAGCGGCCGGGTCATGCTGCGGCCCCGTTCGCGCCGGTGAGGCGGTCGAGGTGCGTCGGTGCGAAGAGCTCAAGCACAGCAGGCAGCACGACGACCCGGGGGCCGCCTGCCGCGAGGGCGCGCGCGACTGTCGCCGGGGCGTCCTCGAGCGTCGTCTGCTCGGCCGGGATGCCGAACGACTCGGCGAGCGCGACGTAGTTCGGTCGGGTGAGCTCGGTCGCGGTTGCCGCGCCGAACGCGCCCTCCATGTACTCGCGCAGCACGCCGTATCCGCCGTCGTCGACGATGAGCCAGACGACAGGCAGGTCGTGCTGGGCCGCGACGGCGAGCTCGGCGATGCCGTAGAGCGCTCCGCCGTCGCCGGAGACCGCAAGGACGGAACCGGTCTCGCCGTTGATCCTGCGCCCGAACGCGGCACCGAGCGCCGCGGGGAAGCCGTAGCCGAGCCCGCCAGCGCCCTGCGCAGACGCGAACTCGACGCCACGGGCGTCCCACGCCGACCACGCCCAGTAGGCGAGGATCGTCATGTCCCAGTAGACTTTCGTGTCATCCGAGACAGCCTCGCGCAGTCCGCGCACGAGCGCGATCTCGGCTTCGCGGCCCTGGCCTTCGACGCGGCTGAGCACGGTGCCCAGCAGCGATTCGATGCTCGCCGTCGCAGCCTGACGGCGCTCGGGCGTCGACCCGCGACCTGCCGCCGCCACCGCGGCGTCCAGGCTCGCGAGCGCGAGCTTCGCGTCGGCGTGGATCCCGATGCCTGGGTGGTTCGACCCCAGTTTGCCGAGGTCCGCTTCGATCTGGATCACGCGACCGTGGGGGCGGAACGTGTGGTAGTTGCTCGAGAGCTCGCCGACACCGCTGCCGACGATGACGAGCACGTCTGCGTGCTCGAGGAACTCGGTCGTCGCGATGTCTTCGATCCACCCCTGCGCGGAGAGCGGGTGCCCCCAGGGCAGCGCGGTCTTCCCGCTAAACGTCGTGATGACTGGCGCGTCGAGGCGCTCCGCGAGTGCTGCGAGCTCACGCTGGGCACCCGCACGCACGACGCCGCCGCCGGCGAAAATCACCGGGCGCTCCGCAGCGGCGAGCACGGCCGCGGCGTGGGCGACAGTCTCGGTGATGGGCGCGAGCGGCGTGGGCACCTTCGCGAGAGTCGCGCCTGTGAGCACTGGCACGTCGTGCGCCGAGGCGAGCAGGATGTCCTGCGGTACCTCAACGAGCACGGGGCCCTGCGGTGCCGCGGCCGCGATCCGCCAGGCCTCGGCCATCGCGGTCGGGATCTGCGCCATCGTGCGAACTGTCACGACGTGCTTCACGACGCCACGGAACGACGCTGACTGCTCGGGCAGCTCGTGCAGGTAGCCGTGGCGACCGCCGCCGAGACCTGCAACTGGGATCTGGGCGCTGATCGCGAGGACCGGGATCGAGGAGGCCGCGGCCTCCTGCAGTGCCGCGAGCGAGGTGAGCGCGCCGGGGCCAGTCGAGAGCAGCAACGGCGCGACGTCGCCAGTCACGCGGGCGAGGCCGTCGGCCATGAACCCGGCGTTGTTCTCAACGCGGGCGCTCAGGTAGGCGAGGTCGGAGCGGCGGAGCGCGTCGAACAGGCCGAGCGCGTGCTGGCCAGGGAGCCCGACGACGCCGCGCGCGCCAAGCGCGATGAGCGTCTCAAGCACGACGTCGCCGCCGATGCGCTTGCCGGTGTCTGGTGTCTGAGTGGTCATTGGTTCCTCCGTAAGAACTGTGGTGAGCAGGCACTCAGGGGGAAGGGAGCCGGTCCCGCGGGCGTGCCCTCCGCGGGACCGGTGAGGTGTTCTCGAGCGTTAGCGCTCGACGTCCGTGTAGACGACGTCGTTGACTGCGGTGCGGTCGTCGAGGCTCAGCCGGTGGGTCCACTCGTCGAGCACCTGCGGCGCGACGGGCTTTGTGCAGAGGCTCACGACGACGTAGGTGACGAGGCTCGCAAGCAGGCTGAAGTAGATCGGCTCGTTCGCGAGGATGCCCCAGATGAACATCGAGACGACGACGGTCACGGTGCCGACGAGCATGCTCGCGAGCGCACCTGCGCGTGTGCCGCGCTTCCAGAACAGGCCGCCAACGATCGCGACGAGCAGGCCGCCGACCAAGATGTCGTACGCGATGGTGAGCGCCGCGACGACGTCACTGACAAGCGTCGAGATGAACATCGTGACGCCTGCGAGCACGAAGATGGTGACGCGGTAGCTCACGAGGCTGTCGCCTGCGACGTGCCCGTCCTCGATCTTCGCCTGCTTCGGCTTCATACCGAGCACGCGCCGCATTGCCGGCATGAGGTCGGACGTGAACACCGTCGCCGACGCGATGAGCGCCCCGCTCGCGGTCGACATCATCGCCGAGAGCGCGGCTGCGAGCACGATGCCGCGGACGCCGGGCGGCAGCATCTCCTGCGCCATGAACGCGAACGCGTCGTCGCGGTTCGGCATATCGGGGAAGAGCACGCGCGCTGCCATACCGATGAGGGCACCGGCAAACGCGTAGAGCAGGCAGTAGACGCCCGAGGAGATGCCGCCCCACTTCGCGACGCGCGGGGTGCGGGCGGTGACGACGCGCTGCCAGATGTCCTGGCCGATGAGCAGGCCAAGGGTGTAGACGATGACGTAGGTGACGATTGTCATTCCGCCGATCGACCACGGCGAGAAGAACGAGTCACCGAGGCGCTCACGGATGCCAGCCCAGCCGCCTGCCTCGTCGGATGCGGTCATGAGCGCGATCGGCAGCAGCAGCAGGAACATGCCGACAGTCTTAATGACGAACTGCACGACGTCGGTCATGGTGATCGACCACATACCGCCCATGATCGAGTAGATTGCAACGATCGAGCCGCCAATCACGACGCCCCACACGTTCGAGATGCCGAACAGCACGTGGAAGATCGTTGCGTACGCGAGGGTCGATGTCACGGTGAGCATGAGCGTGTACAGGAACATCACGATGCCCGAGATAAGCCCGTTCGAGCCGCCGTAGCGCAGGTCGAGCATCTCGGTGACCGTGGTGACCTTGAGCTTCACGATGCGCTTCGCGAGGAACACGCTCAAGACGAGGATGCCGAGGCCGATGCAGGTGACGAGCCAAGCGCCCGAGATACCGTACTCCCAGCCGAGGCCGATGCCGCCAACCGTCGATGCGCCGCCGAGCACAATTGCGCTCATCGCGCCCGAGTACATGAAGCCGCCGAGCCTGCGGCCTGCGACGAGGTAATCGCTCTTCGACTTGGAGCGCTTCATGCCCCAATAGCCGACGCCGAGGATGCCGACGAGATACGCGGCAATGATGATGTAGTCCAGGACCACAGTGTCCTCCTTGATCCGGTGGTGTGGATCGACACCGATCCGTGGTGTCGACGCCGACTGCGTGTTTCTTCTAGGGAAGGTACCTAGGATTCGCGCGGAACTCGCCGACGATTTATCCTAAAATTGACCAGCGATGGGTCAAAAGAACTTTTCGTGGAGGCAGTGTGCACGACGAACCCGACTATTTCGACAGGGCAACGGTGCCACTCGCCACGCTCCTCGACGAGCCATCGCTCCAGGCCGAGCTTGCCTCGCCCGCACCTCGCGTACTCGCGACTGACGCCAGACTTGCCGCGCAGATCCGCAGCACACCGGTGGCCGCCGCGATCGTGATCGAGCTTGATGACCCGGGTCAATACATGCTCCCCGGAGACCTGCTCATGGTGACCGGCCTCGCATTTTCAGGCGACGCTGAGCACGACCGCGACTACATCGCGCGGCTTCGCGCGAGCGGGGTCTCCGCGCTCGTCTTCGGGCTCGAGCCGGTGCACGCGGAGATTCCGCCGACGCTCCTCGCCGCCTGCCGCGAAGCGAACTTCCCGCTCATCGTGCTCCCTCCCCCGATCTACTTCGCGGCAGTCACGAGCATCGTCAACCGCGCACTCGAGACCGAGCGCACCCGCGCGCTCGAACACATGAACACGCTCGCCAGGCATCTCACCGAGGCAGTGCTGCAGCACCGGCCTGCCCAGCGGCTCGTCGAGCGGCTCGCAACAGAGCCCGGCAGCTGGGCCGCGCTTCGCATCGGGGACGAGCTGTACCTCGGCGGGGTTGTGCCAGACGAGCTGGCGCTCGCCGAGATGTTCACCGAGTTCGACGAGCGCCTCCGCCGCCCACGTGGCGCAAAGGGCGGCGCTTCGACAGCGTTCACGACCCTGCGCACGGCCGGTGCCGAGTACGAGGTCGCCGCGCACGAGGCGACGCCACGCACATCACGAAATCGCAGCGTCGACGGCAACGCGATCCTGACAATCGGCCGCGCCCCCAGGCTCACGAGGATCGACCTCACGGCGCTGCAGCTCGCCGCGAACCTCGTCGGCCTCCTTCTGCAGCTTCCTGCCGCGCAGTCGATGGCGGTCGACCAGCTCCTCATGCAGCTGCTTATGGAGCGGCACGGCTCCCAGCTTCTCGGTGCCGAGCGCGATAGGTTCGCGCGACTGCTCGCGAACTCACTCGGGGGTGGTTCGAAGACAGCGCACGCAGTCATCGCGATGCGGGATCCGAACGCAGCAGCCATCGGCGACCCAGTCCCGGCCGGCGAGACCGTCGCGTCCGACACGAACTGGCTGCGCCAGCTCTTGCACACCCCACTCGTCGAACACCGCTCCAAGCAACTCAGAGCCTTCGTCGCGAGCGCCCCAAGCCAGAGTGAGCTCCAGCACGCGGGGCAACTCGGATGGCTTCTCGCCGTGAGTAAGCCCCATCCACTGCTTGAGCTCCCGACCGCAATGCAGGAAGCAGAGGTGCTCGCTCGAGCCGCGCTCCACATCGGGAGCCACGTTGACGGGACCGCCCCGCCCGCTGAGGCGAGCTGGCCGCTCGGCGCGGCCGCAGACCCGGCCGTCGCCCGCGCGGCGGCTACCCAGTGGCTCGCGCCGATCCTCACGGCAGAGACCGCGGAGCAGCGCGCGGCGCTCACGAGCTGGCTGCACCAACACGGCTCGTGGGATCGCAGCGCCCGCGAGCTCGGCGTGCACCGCAACACTGTCAGGCGACTCGTTGGCGACGCTCAGCTCCGCCTCGGGCGCGACCTCGACGACCCACTCGAGCGGGCCCGGGTACTCCTCGCACTCACTGCGCTCGCGGCGGATTCGCCGCCAGGGGTGCCTCCCGGAGGCAGCTCCGCAACCTAGGCCTGCGCCTCTGCCGGCGGGCCGGCTCCCGCTTGCGCTACCCGATCTTCGCCACCGCGCGAATCGGCGAGCCGTCGACCCCCGCGAGCCGAAGCGGCAGGAGCGAGAGCTCCACGGCGTCGGGGATAGTGGCGAGTCCTCTGAGGTTTTCGACGAGAACGCCGACGCGCCCGAGCCAATACTCATGCACCGGCATCCCCTGTTCCGGCTGCGCGGTCGGGTCCGGGCTCAGCGTGTCAAGCGCAAGCACTCGGGCGCCGCGACTCCAGAGCGTCTGTGCGAGCTCATGGGTGACGACCGGGTGGCGCAGGGCCTCGGCTGTGCCGAAGTGAGCGTCCCACCCAGTCGCGATACAGACGATCCCTGGCAGCGTCGCGGGGATCGTGAGATCGGTAGGGCGTATCCGCTGCTCCGCTGCCACCTCGGCGCGCAGCACCAGGGCTTCGCCAACAAGACAATCAAGCGGGATCGCGTCGACCGTGCGCCCGCCGGGGATCGCATGCGACGGCGCGTCAAGATGTGTGCCAGCGTGCGAGCCCATGCTGAGCCGCTCGACGGCAACGCCGTCGTTCGCGACCGTGAGAGCGCTCGCGAACTGCACCTCAGGATCCCCCGGATACACGGGCATCCCGGTGCTCACCGGGTGGCTGAGGTCTACGTAGGTCGCCATGCTCGCCTCTCGAGTCCACGGGTTCGGATTGGGCCGGGGCGGTTCCCGCGCCCGCCCACCTCAACAGTAGACCGGCAAGCTCAGCGACAACGCACCAACGACGCAGCGCAGGGCCCCCGAGATCACTCGAGGGCCCTGCGCTGAAGTGGGGCGACCCCTAGTCGCGGGCTGCCATCGCGCTGACGAGCTCGTACACGACGTGGCTCGCCGCGACAGCGGTGATCTGCGCGTGGTCGTAGGCCGGCGCGACCTCAACGACGTCGGCGCCCACGATGTGCAGGTCCGCGAGGCCGCGGATGAGGCGAAGCATCTCGCGGCTCGTGAGGCCACCGGCCTCGGGGGTGCCTGTGCCAGGCGCGTGCGCGGGATCGAGCACGTCGATGTCGATCGAGATGTAGAGTGGCTTGTCGCCGACGCGCTTCCGGATCTTCTCGAGGGCGGCGGGCACGCCGTTCTCTTCGATGAACTCGCTCGTGACGATCTGGAAGCCGAGCATTGCGTCGTCTTCGAGATCCTGCTTACCGTAGAGCGGGCCACGGGTTCCGCCGTGCATCGACGCCGTCATGTCGATAAGGCCCTCCTCTGACGCGCGGCGGAACGGGGTGCCGTGCGTTGTCGGGGCGCCGAAGTAGGTGTCCCACGTGTCGAGGTGCGCATCGAAGTGGAGCACTGCGACCGGGCCGTGCTTCTTGTTGATTGCGCGCAGCAGCGGGAGCGCGATCGTGTGGTCGCCGCCGATCGTGACGATCTTGTCGACCTTCTCGCCGAGCTCGGTCGCCGCGGCCTCGACCTGGTCGACTGCCTCGTCGAGGTTGAACGGGTTCGCCACGATGTCGCCGGCGTCAACAACCTGCTTCACGTAAAACGGCGAGACATCCTGCGCGGGGTTGTAGGGGCGCAGGAGGCGCGACGCCTCGCGCACGTGCGACGGGCCGAAACGCGCGCCCGGGCGGAAGCTCACGCCGGTGTCAAAGGGGACGCCGACGACGGCGATATCGGCCGCAGGCACGTCTTCGATGCGGGGCAGCTTGGCGAACGTGGCGATCCCGGCGTAGCGGGGGGTCAGACTCGCGTCGACCGGGCCCTGCGGTGTGTGCTCAGACATTGGTTCCCTTCCAGTCTTGTTGCCTAATAGTAAACTCTTGAATACTATTGGTGAACTTGAGACCAGCATAGACTGGGAACGCTGGAGCGTCAACGCGCTCACAATTCCCTGACGAAAGAGGCCACGTCGTGCGACCGATCCATCCCACAGCGGCCGAAACTCAGGTGCAGATCGGCGCGAAACTTCGCAGCTCGCGCCAGGCCCAGGGGCTCACGCTTGAGCAGCTTGCTGCGGCCTCGGATCTCACCAAGGGATTCATTAGCCGCATCGAGCGCGACGAGACGATGCCGAGCGTGCCGACACTCGTGCAACTCTGCCAGGCCCTATCGCTGCCGATCGGGTCGCTCTTCGAGGAGCCTGATGTGCAGCTCGTTGGACTCGCAGATGCTCCGCGAATCAACATGGGCGGTATCGGAGCCGACGAGCGACTCGTCACCCCCCGCGCAGAAGAGCGCGTGCAGGTGCTCCGTTCGAGCGTCGAGCCAGGGGGCTCAGGTGGCGACGAGCTCTACACCGTCAGCTGCGACGTCGAATCACTCCACGTCGTCGCGGGCGAGGTGGGCGTGCAGTTTGCTGACCGCGAGGTCACCCTCGCCCCCGGCGACACCCTCACCTTCCCGGGCCGCACGCCGCACACCTGGCGGGCTGGCGAGGCGGGCGCCGAGATCGTGTGGATCCTCGTGCCCGCCGCCTGGAGCGGCTCGCGCTAGTCCGCGCTCGGGTCTGCCGGGAACAGGATCACGCTTCGCGTGCGCTCGCCGCGGCGCATCGCATCGAACGCGTCATTGACCTCGTCCAACGAGACCCTCGAGCTCACCAGCTCGTCGAGCGGCAGCTCGCCAGCCAGATAGGCGGCGGCAACCCTCGGAAAGTCCCGAGCAGGCACAAGCCCCCCGTAATTTGAGCCGATGATTGTCTTCCCGTCGTAGGCGAGCTGCAACGCATCAAGCTCGAGCGTCTGCCCCTCGGGCGGCAACCCAACGAACACGGCTCGCCCGCCGGGGCGGATGAGGGCAGGAAGCTGCGCCATTGTCTGGATGCGGCCGATCGCTTCGAACGCAACGTCGGCGCCACCCTGGGTGAGCGCCGCAACTTCCGCGGCGAGGTTCGACCCCCCGATGAGGCCGTGCGATGCTCCAACACGAGCGGCCTCAGCAAGCTTCTCCTGGGTCACGTCGACCGCGATGATCGGGTGAGCTCCCGCCAGCCGGAGGGCCGAGATAATCGAGAGACCAACCCCGCCTGCCCCAACAACCACAGCAGCTTCGCCAGCCACTACCCTGGCATTGTTGACCACCGCACCGTAGCCCGTGCCCACCGAGCATCCGATGAGGCTCGCGATGTCGAACGGGACACGCTCGTCGACCTTGATCGCGGCGAAATCAGGCACCACAACATGATCGCTCATCGCCCCGACCGCGAGGTAGGGCCAAGCCTCAGCACCGTCGAGCGTCCGCCAACGTGTGGTGCCGTCTGGCAGTTGAGAATCGTTCGACTTCACGCGCATGCACGCCCACGGCTTCCCTCCGGCGCACTCGGCGCATCGTTGGCATGCTTGGTGCCAAGCGATAATGACGTGGTCTCCCACGGCAAGCTCGCGCACGCCCTGGCCGATCGCTTCGACGACGCCGGCCGCCTCATGCCCCATGACCGCGGGCAGCGGCACATTCCATTCGCCGTCGATGACGTGACGGTCCGAGCCACACACCCCCGCCGCGCGCACAGCGATCCGCACTTCCCCGTGCCCGGGAGGATCGAGAGTAAGTGTCTCGACAGCGAGCCTGTCGCCACTATCTGCGTGAAATACAGCCGAGCGAACCCTCCGCGATTCAGCCATGATTACTTCCTTCCGGCGGCCGCAAAGGTATCGGTTCCCCCATACGCACCGCGGCCGCGGCGCACATACAAGAGCCGGTTCAACACGAGATAACTCCCCATCGCAATCAGCACGGCAGGGACCGTCGCTGTCGCGAACCGAAAGAGTGGCTGCGTTTCGAGCGTGATTGGGTTGTAGACCCAGAGGTAGAACGCGGAGGCGATAATCACCGCAGCGATGGCCGCGATGTTGACGCCGCTGCTAAAGCGCAGCGGGTCCTGCCTGCCACTCGCATAGAGCGCCCGAAGCGGAACAACCTGGCGCCGCAGGATGAAGTAGTCGGCAATGATCACGCCGCAAATCGCCGCGATGAATGCACCGCTCACCACGACGAAGGTCATGAACTGCTCGTACATGAACCCCGGAAAGAAGCTCAGCACGGCCGGCAGGGCGAGGAAGCCTCCTGCGAGCACAGGCCAGCGCAGGCGCGAGAGCGCCCTACCACTCGATTGCTTCACGGCGAGGACTGTCGAGTACGCGATAGAGGCCATGCTCGTGACGTTCGCAAACCCGACAAACAGGAGCGTGAGAACACCCAGAACGGGCCCTCCGAGCGGCACCATCCACGAGGTCGGGTCGGCCTGCCCGAACAGCAGTCCCGCGGCCATGCCGACAAGCTGCGCAACGACGGTACCAATGAAGATGCCACCGTATGCGGGCCATACCGCTGCACGCGGGCCCCGCGTGAGCCGAGCCAGGGTGCCCATGACAGGCCACCACGATAGGCCAGCTCCAAGATTGAACTCGACCGCCATCATGAAGTTCAGCTGCTCGTCCGCGAACGGCGCGATGGGCTCTGCGGCCAACAGATCGCCCCAGCTGTAGTGGGTCATCAACAGCACCATCATGAGCGCCACAACGATGAGTAGGCCCGGCGCGACGAACCTGTTGAGCTTACTGATCGTGACTGGCCCTCGCGACAGAATGATCCAGCCGATGAAGATCGCAAGCAGCGCGAACACCGTGACGAGGGGGCCAAACTGCGCAAATTCGGTGCCGAAGGCCTGGTTTGAGATCTCTGAGAAAGCGCGACCAAACATCACGCCAAGAAGCGACGTCCAGCCCATTTCGGTCAGCAGCACGACAACGAAGACGACGATGCCGACTCCAATGACACCGAAGACCGACTTCAGAACCTTGTACTGCTCAATGCCGAGCCGTTGACTAAACAGCACACTCCCAAGGACCATGATTGCGAGACCGATGCTGTTGCCGATGAGCATGGCCGCGATGCCGTCGGTGAACCCGACGAGAAGCACCGTCGATCCGCCTGTGAGGAAGGCCCAGGTTGCAATCGCGAGACTCAACGTGACCCAGCTAAAGTCCCCGCCACTCCACGTGCGCTCGTGCTTCAGGAGCGGGAGGGAGCCGTACACCGCCTCCTTCGCGATATCCGCGTCGACGCCAGCCCGCGCGCGCTTGTCACGCACCGAGCTCACAGCAGGACCATCGCAATCGAGACCGCGACGATAGCTGCTGCGACCGTGAGGAAGAGCGCCAGACTCTTGCCGCTCATTGCGGCGTGCACGGAATCTGCCGCCTCATCTGTTTCGAGGATGGCGAGGCGACGCTCGACTTCCGCATCCAGTTCAATAAATTCAGACATTTGGGTCTGACCTCCTTGTGAGTCCCGGTCGTACACCTTCGTAAGTCGGAGAAAGCCTAAGTCCGTCGTGGAAGCGCGCGCAAACGCATTTACACCTGAGAAAGTCCTTTCGTGCGCAAACGCACGGAATCGGTGCAAAATAGCGTCAGCATCTTCGATTAGCATGCTTTGTGGTGCGCAAAATTTGTACCCAGTCCGATGAATTTGGAGGCCACACGTGGAACCGAAACAGGCTACCGATGGCCTCAGGACGAAGGTGCTGGATGAGCTTCGCGAGAACGGCCGGGCCAGCTACGCCCAGATTGCGGCCAAACACGGAAGCACGAGACGCCAGGTGACCCACATAGTCCAGTCGGCGCTCGAACACGACGAACTACGCATCACTGTGTCAATCAGCCCAGACCTCTTGAGCCTCGAACGTTTTGCATACGTTCAGATTGCCCTCGATGGCCCGATCACCGCCGCACGGGAGGCGGTCGTCGCAATGCCCGAAACCACGTTCGTCGCAGAGATCACCGGAAGCTACGGGCTCGATGCCGAGATTCGCACCGGGGCCGACCCCCACCTGCGGGAGACGATCGACCGGATTCGTCAGCTGCCCCACGTTCGTGAGCTTCGAGTGCACCACTACGACAGCATCGAAATAAACCTGCACTCACCAATTCGCACCGGTGGAACTGGGTTCGTCCTCGACGACGCCGATCGCGCCATCATCCGGCACCTTCAGCAGGACGGTCGCGCGACATTTCGTGAGCTCGCGGCGGCAGCCGGAATCTCCGCGAGTGGAGCTCGCCTCCGCCTCACGCGCCTGACTCGTCACGGGGCCGTAAAGGTCGTGGGGATCCCTGTTCGAGGCAGTCATTCCGCGGCCGTCACCGTCGGGGCAGGGATTCAGGTGCGCGGCCCGCTCGAGGCCGCCCTCACATGCGTGAAGGACTTACGCCCCGAGTTTCTCGCCGTGGCATCTGGAGGCTACGATCTCATCGCGACGCTCTCAGGATCCTCCAACGACGAGATCCTTGGACTCGCCGACGCACTCCGTTCACGCCCCGAGATCTCCAGGGTGGACACCTGGGCCAACCTGCGGATGCACAAGGAACAGTACGGCGAGGGAGACCGCCTCACTGCGGCGTTCGGAACGCACTAAGCGGGGATCTGGAGGCCGCCCACGGGACTCAGCTATTCCGCCGGGAGGGTCTCAGCGAGCACTCGGATCGTGTTGCCGCCCATGATCGCGTGAATGTCATCATCGTCGTAGCCGCGATTCATGAGTTCTTGCGTGATGATCGCAAGGTGGCTCGTATCCCAGGCAACCTCGGTAGACCCGTCGTAGTCGCTGCCAAGGGCCGCGGTCTCGATCCCGCCAATCTTCACGACGTGGTCGATCGCGTCAACCACAGCCTGCGGTGTGAGTTCACACACAGCCGCGTCCCAGTACCCCACTCCGATCACGCCGCCAGTCTTCGCGACACCGCGGATCTCGTCGTCCGTGAGGTTTCGGTTCACGTCGCATGTCGCCTGAACTCCGCCGTGGCTTGCGACGACTGGCTTCTTGGCGCTCTCGAGCACCTCGGCGATTGTCTGGTGGCTGGCATGGGCAATATCGACAACGATTCCAAGGTCTTCCATCTTTGAAATTGCCTCGCGGCCCAGTTCTGTGAGCCCTCCCTTACCGACGCCGTGCATCGAGTCGGCAAGCTCGTTGTCGAAGAAATGAGTCAGGCCCGCCATCCGCATCCCGTCTGCATACAGCACGTCAAGGTTCGCAATGTCGCCCTCGAGGTTTTGCAGCCCCTCGACCGAGAACAGCGCCCCGATCACAGGACTCCCCTCAGACCTATCGACGAGCAGCTGCTCGAGCTCGGCGCGCGTGGTGATCACGCGCAGCGCACCGCCGGAGGCTTCAGCGTCTCTCGCGAGCTTCGCCGCGTGGTAGCGCGACCGTTCGAGCAGCGAGAACCAGGTCTTTGGTGGCTGCAGCTGCGCGAACGACAGCAGCGTGATGTTGTCGGTGTCGCCTGTGTTCGAGTCGTAGTTCTGCCCCTTGGGAGACTTCGATACCGATGAGAAGACCTGCAGGGCGACGTTGCCCTCGGCGAGCCTGGGAACGTCGACGTGGCCACGATCAGCACGGGTGTTCAGTGATCGATCCCACATGAGCGTGTCTGAATGCATGTCTGCGACCGCAAGCTTCGAGTGCAAGGCGGCGGCTTCAGCAGACACCTCAGGGATCGGGTCACCGGTGATCTCGTTCATGCTCCGCTCGGCGATCGCAGGGGCAAGCGCGAAGAACGCGGTCAGCGCGAGTGCAAGCACGAGAACGGTTCCGATAATGGTTCGCCGAACCCAGCGACGACGGTGTCGAGTTGTCATAGCGCCAGAGATTAGCAGCGTGCTGCGGGCCGCCCGCAACGCTTTGCGCATTACCCACAAATCAACCCGCGGTCGCTGTGCAATCTCTGTGCGGCCTTGAGCCGGGCGAGGCGTATCGCCACCCAATCGCCAACCTCATTCAGCCGGCCGCCAACGCCTTCCACACGAACACGGGCCGGGGAGGATCACTGATTCTGGCGATCCTCCCCGGCCCGTGTATGCACTGCCGAGCGCTACGCGCGTACCGCCGCGAGCGTCTTCTTGCCGCGGCGCAACACCGCGAACTTGCCGTGCAGTAGATCGGCTGCGGCGAGCGCGGCCTCATCAGACTCAACCTTCGCGTTGTTCACGTACACGCCACCCTGCGCGATCGCGCGGCGTGCCTCGCCAAGGCTCTTCACGAGCCCGGTATCGACGAGCAGCTGCGCGATGCTCGCGCCGGCGGCGCCCGAGGCAGAAGGCAGCTCAGCCACCGCGCCCGCAAGCGAGACCTCGTCAAGATCAGAAAGCTCGCCCTGGCCGAACAGCGCCGCGGAAGCGTCGATTGCCCCCTGCGTCGCCTTCGCGCCGTGCACGAGGGTCGTGACCTCGAGCGCGAGGCGCTTCTGCGCGGCGCGCTTGAAGGGCTCCTCGGCGACCTGGGCCGCGTAGTCTTCGATCTCGGCGCGCGTGAGGAACGTGAACACCTTCAGGCGATCCACGACGTCAGCATCGGCCTGGTTCAGCCAGAACTGGTAGAACGCGTACGGCGAGCACATCTCTGGGTTCAGCCAGATCGCATTGCCCTCGCTCTTACCGAACTTCGTGCCGTCGGCGTTCGTGATGAGCGGCGTGCCGATCGCGTGCACGGTTGCGCCCTCGGCCTTGCGGATGAGCTCGGTTCCGCTCGTCAGGTTGCCCCACTGATCTGAGCCACCCGATTGCAGTTTGCAGTCGTACTGGCGGTACAGCTCAAGGTAGTCGAGCCCCTGCAGAATCTGGTAGCTGAACTCGGTGTAGCTGATGCCCTCATCTGAGTCGAGGCGCTTCGCCACGATGTCTTTCTTGATCATCGTGCCGACGCGGAAGTACTTGCCGATCTCACGCAGGAAATCGATCGCGCTGAGCGGCGCCGTCCAATCGAGGTTGTTGACGAGACGCGCGGCGTTGTCGCCCTCGAAGCTCAGGTACTTCGAAACCTGCTCGCCGAGCGAATCAACCCACTGCGCGACAGTCTCGCGCGAGTTCAGGGTGCGCTCGCTCGTGGGGCGCGGATCGCCGATAAGACCCGTGGATCCCCCGACGAGGCCGAGCGGCTTGTGCCCCTTCAGCTGGAGGCGGCGCATGAGCAGCAACTGCACCAAGTGGCCGAGGTGCAGGCTCGACGCTGTCGGGTCGAACCCGCAGTAATACGCGAACGGCTCACCCTCGAGCAACTCGGACAGCGCTTCGCCGTCCGTGGAAACGTGGATCAGCCCGCGCCACTCGAGCTCCGCCCACAGGGTGGGGAAGCTGTCGTCGATGCGCTGGTTGGCCATGAGCTCGGTGCGTTCGTTCAATTCAGACACGCCTCGCAGTTTACCTCGTTTGCCGATCGAGTCGGGCACCGGTCTGGCCCCGCGGTACCGGGCAGGCGGGTACCCAAGTACCATCGTCCGGCACCGCGGGCCGATCCCTCCGGGCCTGCCCCGCGGAAGCATGGAACCATGACACACGTGATCCTGCAGGCGGACAGCCTCACACAGCAATACGGCAGCACTCGCGCCCTCGATTCCCTCTCGCTCGGGATCGTAGAAGGTACGTCCACAGCGATCATGGGCGCCTCCGGCTCAGGGAAGACGACGCTGCTTCACATGCTCGCCGGCATCCTCACCCCGGGATCGGGCACCGTGACGTACGCGGGGAAGCCGATCAGCGGCCTTCCCGATTCTGAACGCAGCAGGCTTCGGCGAGAGCAGTTCGGCTTCGTGTTCCAACAGGGGCTCCTCATCCCCGAGCTGACTGCAGTCGAGAACGTCGCGCTCGCTCCCATGCTCAATGGCGCGAAGAAGAGCGACGCTATCGGGCCGGCGGCGCAGTGGCTGCAGGCGCTCGGGCTCGCCGGAATGGAAGAACGCCGGATCGGTCAACTCTCAGGAGGCCAAGCTCAGCGCGTCGCGATCGCGCGCGCGCAAGTGACTGGCGCCCGGGTGATATTCGCCGACGAGCCGACAGGGGCGCTCGACTCGAACACGTCCCAAGAGGTGATGACAGCGCTACTCTCGAGCACCTCTGGCAACGGCCGCACACTCGTCGTTGTGACGCACGACCCCGGCGTCGCGGCTCGGTGCCAGCGCGTTGTCACGCTGTCTGACGGTCGTATCGTCGCAGACACCGCGCACGCGCAGGGATCGAACGGAACCCAGTCATGATTCTTCGAGTTCTTCCGCTGCTCTCGCGCCCAAGCAGGCAGGGTGCCGCCGGGCTGCTGCTTCCAGGCATCGCCTTTGCGAGCGTAACTGCCCTTCTTGCAATCGTCATCGGCGGTGCCCAGTCGTTCTGGGTATTCGACGATGAGCTTGCATACCTCTACGGGTTCCTGGCGGGCCTCGCGCTCGCCCTCATGGTTCCGCCACTGATCTCGCTCGGTTCGGCGGCTGCGAGGCTTTCGGCGCGACGTCGCGACGACCGTTTGGCAGTGCTCCGCTTGCTCGGCGCGACCGGGCGAAGCACTGCTGGGCTCGCGATCTTCGAATCCGCTGCGGTCGCGTGTGTGGGTGCAGTGGCGGGAGTCCTGCTCGCGTACGCGCTCTCACCCCTCATCGGCCTCATTCATTTCCGCGGGGCAGCGATCGGGGCAGCGCAGGCCGCACTCCCGCTCGGGTGGGCGGCACTGCTGGTGCTCGCTGTCGTCGCCATCGCCGCGCTCAGCGCAATGGTCGGGCTCCGCAAGGTCATCATCTCGCCCCTTGGGGTCGCGATGAAGCAGTCGGCACCGAAAATGCCGTGGGTGCAGGCGATCGTCGCAATCGCTGGAATCATCGTCGCGGTTCTGACAGTGTCGGCACTCACTCAGGCCGACGGCGATGCTGGTCTCGCGGTTGTCCTTATCGGTTTTCTTGTCGCTTTCGCTGTCGCCCTACTCGCGATCGACCTCATTGGGGCGTGGGTGCTCTCGCTCTTCGGTAGGGCACGTCTGCGTCGCGCGCAATCGCCTGTCGACCTCATCTCAGCGCGCCTCGTCCTTGAGTCTCCACGGGCCGCCTGGCGGCAGGTCTCTGGAGTGGCGATGTCGAGCTTCATGGCTGTCTTCGCAGGATCGGGCATCGCGCTTCTCGGCCAGGCTTCTGGCGCCGAGGCTGAGCTCACCGGCCCTGAGCAGTTTCTCATGAGCGATATGCGCACGGGCCTCGCGATCGTCGTCATCGGCACTTTCGTGATGGTCGCATGCTCGGTGGGGGTGAACCAGGCCGCGCAGATCCTTGACCGCCGTGATGTTCATCGGTCGCTTGCGATCATGGGCACCCCGTTGTCTGTGCAGGACGGAGCACGGCGCAAGGCAGCTACTCTGCCGCTCGCTGTCGCTTCGATAGGCTCGGCGACGATCGCAGCGGTGCTCCTGTTCCCGATTCTGGGTGCTGCGCTCATTTTCGCCCCGTTGTCACTCCTCACGATGCTTTCGATGATCATGTTCGGCTACCTCATCGTGCTCGGGGCGCTCTTCGGGACTCGTCCACTGCTTCGAGACTCGGCACGCGTCGAAGCGGGGGATGGTCACCGCGAGTAGTCCTTTCCCGCGCTCCACTCTCTGGCGGAGCGCGGGAAAGGCTTGCGTCTTCGGAGAGTGGCACCGTGTGCGCCTCTGGCGCTCAGGCCTTTTTGAGTCGGGAACTACTCTCGCCGCCCTGATCGGGATTTTGACCGTGCGACTCGTGTCGCAGTTCAGCAATACGCACAGACATGCTGTCGCGCAGTCGTTCCATACTCTCGTACACTCCGTCGACCCGAACGTTCGCCGAGTCAAAGCGAGTCTCGAGCCTCGCCCGCAGGTCATCGTTGCGCGCGAGCGCTTCCGCCGCACCCGCGTCGATCCGTTCCCGCAGAGTGTCGAAGCGCCCCTCAACCAAGGCTCCGAACGCAGCTGCCCGGTCGTCTGTCCGATCGAGTCGAACGTCGAGCCTGTCAAAACGGGCATCCACGGCGTCAAAGCGGACGTCCACACTGCCAAAGCGGACGTCCACACTGTCAAAGCGGGCCTCCACACTGTCAAAGCGGGCCTCCATCACAGCTGTCGTGCGGGCGAGTCCTTCCTCCAGCTGCTCGAAGTGGTCCGCCGATCTTGCTTCGTTTTTGTCGGACCGCGAATCCATCTTGTCGAACCGTTTGTCCATCCGATCGAGTCGCGCTTCGACACTGTCAATTCGGGCACCGAGCGTTACCTTCGTGTCCCGCGTGCTCCACAGCACGACCGAGATAATCGCGGCTACGCTCGCAAGCGCTGCCAAAAGCTCGAAAAGTCCCACACTCCACCACCTCTCTACTCATCAGCCGTCGCCTAAGTGGTTCCACACTACGTCGGTATCCGGCGCATCGGTGGGAAACGATGGAATCTGTGGACAAAGGACCAGCCGGCACGAAAAAACCGGCCTGTGCGCGAAGGTGCACAGGCCGGTTCTCAGCGGCTCCCCGATGGGGCGGTGGTCAGTTAAGCGCCAAACTCCTGCAGCCGGTCAGCAAGCACCGCGAGCTGCTCGGTTACGCGCACCTGCGCTGTTCCGCCCGCCCCAACTCGAGAATTCACAGACCCCTCGATCGTGAGCACATCGCGCACGCCAGGCAGCAAGTGCTCCGACACTGTCAGCAGCTCGTCGTCGCTTGGCTCGTGCAGTTCCAGCCCACGCTCCTCGCAGTACCTGACGAGTTCGCCTGAGATCTCATGTGCGTCACGGAAGATCACGCCCTGCTTCACCAGCCACTCGGCTACGTCAGTTGCAAGCGAGAAGCCCTGCGGGGCAAGCTCGGCCATGCGATCAGTGTCGAAACGCATCGTCGCGACCATGCCTGTGAAAGCTGGCAGCAACACCTCAAGCTGCTCGACCGAATCGAAGACTGGCTCCTTGTCTTCCTGCAGGTCGCGGTTGTAAGCGAGCGGCATCGCCTTGAGCGTCGCAAGCAGGCCGGTGAGGTTACCGATCAGGCGCCCCGACTTGCCGCGCGCGAGCTCTGCAATGTCTGGGTTCTTCTTCTGCGGCATGATGCTCGACCCCGTCGAGTAGCCATCGTGCAAACGAACGAAGCCGAATTCCTTCGTGTTCCAGAGGATGATCTCTTCGCTCAGCCGTGACAGGTCGATCCCAATCTGCGCCGTGATAAACGCGAACTCGGCGACGACGTCGCGCGCCGCGGTGCCATCGATCGAGTTCTCGAGCGGGTCACCGAGGCCAAGCTCTGTTGCGACGAGGCGCGGATCCAGACCGAGTGACGAGCCAGCGAGTGCGCCGCCCCCGTACGGCGATGCGCTCGCCCGCCGCGACCAGTCGCGCAGCCGCTCAAGGTCGCGCACGAGCGGCCACGCGTGTGCTGCGAGCTGATGCGCGAGCAGCACCGGCTGTGCGTGCTGCAGGTGCGTACGCCCGGGCAGGATCGCGCCCTCGTGCGCCACCGCCTGCGCGTGAATGGCACCCGCGAGTTCGACGAGCATCCCGCTGATAACGGCGGCGTGATCAAGCAGGTACATGCGCACCAGAGTCGCGATCTGGTCGTTGCGACTGCGGCCAGCGCGAAGCTTGCCGCCCAGCTGAACGCCAGTGATCTCAATGAGGCCTCGCTCGAGCGCGGAGTGCACGTCCTCGTCGGCCTCAGCGGCGACAAAGCGGCCGTCAGCAACACGAGCCGAGAGCTCGTCGAGAGCGGCACGCATGTCTGCGAGTTCAGTAGCCGACAGGTAGCCGGCTGCGGCGAGCGCGCTCGCGTGCGCCTTCGACCCACGGATGTCGTACTGCGCGAGCACCCAGTCGAACTGTGTCGATTTGCTGAGCTTCAAAAGCTCAGGCGACGGGCCGCTCGCGAATCGTCCACCCCACAGGGCACCGTCTTCCGCAGCGCGGTTCGTATTCTCAGTCACTTGCTCTCCTTCAGCAGCCAAGCCATCAGCGCCTTCTGCGCATGCAATCTGTTCTCTGCCTCGTCCCAGACGACGCTCTGTGGGCCATCAATAACCTCAGGCGCGACCTCGTACTCCCGGTAGGCGGGGAGGCAGTGCAGGAAGATAGCGTCCGCCTTCGCTTCCGCCATGAGTTCGGCGGTGACGCGATACGAGCCAAAGGTTTCGATGCGCTCGGCCTTCTCGGCCTCCTGTCCCATAGACACCCAGGTGTCTGTGATGACGGCGTCTGCGCCTGCGACTGCCGCTGCCGGGTCGGTCAAGACTGTGACGCTGCCACCGGTCTCAGCCGCGATCTTCTCGGCGTCAGCAATGATGTCAGCTCGGGGGTGGAAGCCAGCGGGGCCCGCCACCCGGATGTGCATGCCCGCGGTCGCGAACCCGAGTAGGTAGGAGTGACCCATATTGTTTGCGGCGTCACCGAGGTACGTTGCGGTGAGGCCCTGCAGGTCGCCCTTCTGTTCGCGGATCGTCTGCAGGTCGGCCAAGATCTGGCACGGGTGAAAGTCGTCAGACAGCGAGTTGATGACGGGAACGGTCGCGTTCTCAGCCATCTCCTCGAGACCGGCATGCGCGTGCGTTCGCCAGACGATGAGCGACACCATCCGCGACAGCACCTTCGCGGTGTCAGAGATCGACTCCTTCGCGCCGAGCTGTGCTTCGCCAGGATTCACAATGATCGGATTGCCACCAAGGTCTGCGACGCCCGCCGCAAAGCTGAAGCGGGTACGGGTCGACGTCTTGTCGAAGAAGATCGCGGCAGACTGCGGCCCCTCGAGGGGTCGCTCCGAGAATCGGTCCTGCTTCATTCGCGCAGCGAGGTCGAGCACCTCGCGCTGCTCGGATGGGCTCAGGTCGTCGTCTCTCAGAAAGTGCCTAGTCACCCGCCCAGCTTACTCGCCCGCCCCCGGCACGGCGGAACGGGCCGGGTGGCCCTTCTCTGGCCGCGCGGGCGCTATGGGAGAATCGGGGCCATGTCTGTCCCCCGCCTTGTCGCATTCGATCTCGACGATACGCTCGCCCCTTCAAAGTCCCCGGTCCCGCAACGCATGCTTGACGCATTCGCCCGTCTGCTTGAGCAGACAACGGTCGCGGTCATCTCCGGCGGCAACTTCGAGCAGTTCGAGTCGCAGCTCGTCTCTCAGCTCGACGGCCTGGAGTCCGTGTCCGAAGCGGCGCTCGAGCGGCTACACCTCCTACCAACGTGCGGGACGAGATACGAGCGGCGCGAAGCCGGGGCGTGGCGCACCGTGTACCGCGAGCATCTCACCGAGGAGGAGCGTGACGGGGCGCTCGCTGCCCTTCGCGAGGAAGCTGGGCGGCTCGGCCTCTGGGAGGCGGAGCCGTGGGGCGAGATCCTTGAGGATCGCGGATCCCAGGTCACATTCTCCGCTCTCGGCCAGCGTGCCCCCGTCGACGCCAAGCACGCATGGGACCCAACGGGCGAGAAGAAGAACACTCTGCGAGCGGCGGTCGCCGAGCGGCTCCCTGGCCTCGAAGTGCGCAGCGGCGGATCGACCTCAGTTGACATCACCCGGCGAGGGATCGACAAGGCCTACGGCATGCGCAAGCTTGAACAGCACACGGGCATTCCGCTTGACGACATGCTCTTTGTCGGCGACAGGCTGGATCCCGACGGCAATGACTACCCGGTGAAGGCCATGGGTGTGAAGTGTCACGCGGTCACTGGGTGGGAAGACACCGCAGACTTCATTGAGGCGCTGCTCGACGCGTAGGCGGTGTGGGGGCCGGCCAGAGGCCTCTCACACGCCAGGCCCTGCCACACACCTGTGCACAACCGAGCCGCGCCGATCCCGACCCAGCCCAGCCCAGCCCGCCCCAGCCCGGCCGAACCCAGGCCCGCCCAGCACGAACATCTGATATCTGCAGTAGACATGGAGAACCTGCAACGTCTCAGCATTTCTCCTGCAGATCACAGGCACACGAGGCGAGCGGAGCAGAACCGGCCCAGCACGAACATCTGTCATCTGCAGTAGACATGGAGAACCTGCAACGTCTCAGCATTTCTCCTGCAGATCACAGGCGTACGAGGCGAGCGCCCAGAAGCCCCCTGGAGCCAAACCCTATACATACATGTGTGGCCCCACCAACCGATGGGGCCACACATGTATGTATAGGGCACTGAGGCCCGAGAAGGCTAGGCCTCGACCGCCGCGTCCTCTGCGGGGGCTGCGACGCCGAGCTGCAGCACGCGGGTTGTGCGTTCGAGCGATTCCTTCGCGGCTTCGGGGCGACCGTTGAGGCCCTGGCCGAGAGCGGGCACCTGCTCCTTGAAAACGTTCTCCCACTCAGACGCGTACTCGTCGGGGAAGCAGGTCTTCAGCACACCGAGCATCGCGTGGACCGCTGTCGAAGCGCCGGGCGAGGCTCCGAGCAGGCCGGCGATCGAGCCCTCTGCACCGGTGATGACCTCGGTGCCGAACTGCAGGATGCCGCCGAGCTTGGGATCCTTCTTCATAACCTGGACTCGCTGGCCAGCAGTGACCATCTCCCAGTCCTCGGTGCGCGCGCTCGGCAGGTACTGCCGCAGGGTCTCCATCTGCTTCTCGCGGCTCGCGAGGAGCTCAGACACGAGGTACTTCTCGAGCGAGAACTCCGTGAGGCCGACCTTGATCATCGGGCCGAGGTTGTGCGCACGGATGGAGCCGGGAAGATCCCACCACGAGCCCTTCTTCAGGAAGTTCGGGCTGAACCCTGCGTACGGCCCGAAGAGGATGCTCTTCTTGCCGTCGATGATGCGGGTGTCAAGGTGCGGGACAGACATCGGGGGCGCGCCGACCGCGGCCTTGCCGTAAACCTTCGCGTTGTGCTGCTCGACGATCTCTGGGTTCGAGGTCTTCAGGAACTTACCGCTGATGGGGAAGCCACCGAAGCCCTTGATCTCTGGGATGCCAGATGACTGCAGCAGCGGGAGCGCCCCGCCGCCTGCACCGACGAAGACGAACTTGGTGTTCGTGATCGAGGTGCCGTAGCCGTTGCGGCTGCGAACGTGCACGTCCCAAGTTCCGTCTGCCTTGCGCTTCAGCTTCTGTACCTCGGTCTCGAGGTGCATCTGGGCTCCCTCGCGCTCGAGGTAGCCGAAGAGCTGGCGGGTGAGGGCGCCGAAGTCGACGTCCGTGCCGGCTTCAGACCGGGTGGCGGCGACAACTTCGCTCTTCGCGCGGCGATCGATGACGAGCGGCACCCACTCGGCGATCTTCTCGGGGTCGTCGCTGAACTCCATGTCAGAGAACAGCGGCTCAGTCTTCAGCAGCTCGTAGCGGCGGCGAAGGTAATCAACGTTCTCCTCGCCACGCACAAACGTCATGTGCGGGGTCGGGTTGATGAAGCTTGTCGGTTCAGCGAGGATGCCACGCTCGACGAGGGTTGACCACCACTCGCGCGAGAGCTGGAACTGCTCGTTGATGTTGATCGCCTTATCGGCGGAGAGGCTGCCGTCTTTGCCCTCGGGCATATAGTTCAGCTCGCAGAGCGCGGCGTGGCCGGTGCCCGCGTTGTTCCACCCGTTGGTGCTTTCGGTGGCGACTTCGCTGCGGGACTCGAAGACCTCAATGGTCCAGTCAGGGCGAACCTGCTTGATCAGCGTTCCGAGCGTTGCGCTCATCACGCCGCCGCCGATTAGTACGACATCTACCGTGTTTGTGCTCACGATCTTGTAGTGTACCTCGGATACCGGGGCGCCCGGGTCTCACGGCGCTCAGGGAACCGGGTTTAGCCGATTGCGAGGCGCCGGGCTTCGGCGAGCGTTTCGGCTCTTGAGTCGACGATTCGCGTGTATCCGAGGCGTTCTGCCTCCGCGAGCCGCTGTGGCCCTGAGGTGACCGCGCGAATCTCACCGGCCAGTGAAATTTCACCGAAGGCCGCGAATTCGAGTTCGAGGGGCTTATCAGCGACCGCTGAAATCACTGCAAGCGCGATTGCCAGGTCTGCGGCGGGCTCGGTGAGTTTCACCCCGCCAACTGTCGATACATAGACGTCTTGGTCGTGGAGCCTGACGCGCGCGCGGCGCTCAAGCACCGCGAGAATCATCGCCACTCGCGAAGGATCGACTCCGCTCGTCACGCGTCGCGGGTTCGGCGTCGCACTCGACGCCACAAGCGCCTGGATCTCGACTGGCAACGCGCGCCGCCCCTCCATCGCAACAGTCGCGCAGGTGCCGCTCACGGGCACACTGCCTCGACTGAGAAACAGCCCGCTGGGGTCACTCACTTCGGCAATACCGCCGCCAGTCATCTCGAAGCAACCGACCTCGTCGGTCGGCCCAAAGCGGTTCTTCAGCGTGCGTAGGAACCGCAGTGCGGTGTTGCGGTCGCCTTCAAAGTGGCACACCACGTCGACGAGGTGTTCGAGGAGTCGCGGCCCGGCAACAGACCCGTCTTTCGTGACGTGACCGACAAGGATCACTGGCGTCCCGCGATCCTTCGCCACCCGAATGAGAGCGGCCGCAACCTCGCGCACCTGCGATGGGCCGCCCGCGATGCCCTCGACCTGGTCGCTCGCAAGGGTCTGCACTGAGTCGATGATGATGAGCCCCGGGTCGACAAGCTCGATGTGCCCGAGTACCGACCCCAGGTCAGTCTCTGCTGCGAGATACAGGGTGTCAACGAGCGCGTCGGTACGCTCGGCCCGCATGCGGATCTGGCCCGTCGATTCCTCTCCGCTCACGTACAGCACACGGGCACCGTGGCGGGCGATGCGCGAGGCGACATCGAGCAGCAACGTTGACTTGCCCACGCCAGGCTCACCTGAGAAGAGAATCGCGGCGCCCGGCACGATGCCACCTCCCAGCACGCGGTCAAGCTCAGTGATGCCCGTCTGCCTGTGCTTGACGGAGGCGCCAGAGAGTTCGGTGATCGGCCGAGCCTCACGCCCAGCCTCTGGCGCGGTTGCCTTGGTTGTACGCGCGAGCGAGGCCTTGGCCGCACCACGCAACTCGACGGTGCCCCACTGCTGGCATTCACCGCAGCGACCAACCCATTTCGCAGCCTGCCAGCCACACTCGCTGCAGGCATACGCGCTACTCGTTTTCGCCATGTGTCGAGACTAGCGGCGACCTCCGACACTCCGGCGCGCTCACACCTTTCACCCCGATTAGGTTCTGCAGACACTTTCCCGTAAACTTTTCCGCGGTGACGTGTCCGAGCGGCCGAAGGTGCAACACTCGAAATGTTGTGTAGGCAACCCCTACCGCGGGTTCAAATCCCGCCGTCACCGCCACAGAGAAAACCCCCGTTAGATCGAATGGAAACATTCTGATCGCGGGGGTTTTCCGCATTCTGGCCAGCGGGACGGGCCCACCCTTCGCAAGACAGTCCCTTCCTCGCAAAACAGCCCCCTGCATCCCGTTGGCTAGGTACTCACTTGCAGAAAACGGACTATCCGGCGGCCCGCGGAGGGCCCAGGCTACCGGGCGGACCCCGACCTCCGGGCAAGCCCGAGTCAAGGTCCCGAGGCTTAGACCACTTTCACCGCGATGCAGAGCCTGTTCGTCGCGTGGCCGGCAGTTCCGCGCGCTCCAACACCTCTGTCACGAAGGCCGTCACACGCTCCGTGAGCTGGGCCCGATGCGCGGCCACCATCACGTCGGCCGGCGGGTCGAGCGGCCCCATTGGCCTGAGCGCATTCACCCTCGCATTGCAGTCGAGGTCGATGCACAGGTAGGTCCCGAACGTCGAGCTGTCTTTGTGCTTCGGCGACGTGGGCGCGGTGAACAGCACCACCTGGTCGAACCGTCGCGGGATGCGACAGAATTCACACATCACGGCCCGCCGCACCGAGTTCCGCGTGCGAGTGGTTGTGAGCATCACACCCCGCAGGCCGTGCTCACCCTCGATGAAGAGGTAGCCGCGTTGCGGGGCGCTTGGGTCTCGCCAGCCGAGATAGTCGCGATCCTCCACTGCAGGGGTGAAGCCGTCCCGCGGCATTCTGGCGGTCCTCCGGGTCGACGCGTCGACATTACCCAGTGCATTGCGCAGGGTTGTGAGCGCGTGGGGGCGCATGATTTCTCCTTCGTGAATCGCAATCTCAAGCAATTTGTACACACGTACAGATTACGCAGATAGACTACACGGAGTTCGCGAGAAATGAGGATCAATGGCCTATCTGCCCCGGGAAGAGCGCCGCGCGGCAATCATCGAGGCGACCGTCCGCGTCATGCTCGCGGACGGCCTCGAGGGTGTATCTGCGCGTTCCATCGCGACAGCAGTCGAAGGATCGCCCGGCCTCATCCACCAGCACTTTGAGAGCGTCCCCGCGCTCATCGCGAGCGCCTGGAAGAAGTTCGTCGCCGATAGCCTCGCCGAGTATGACCAAGCTGTCGTCACTGACGGGAAGGATCCCATTCGCGAGTTCTTCGGCAACCATGTCGACCCCGAGCGTGCGGCAGAGGTCAGCCTGTGGGTGAGCGCCTGGGCCTACGCGCTCCGCTCCCGCGAGTTCGGACCCGTCTACGCCGAGACCCTCGGCCAGCTGACCGCGGCCCTCCGCAGCGCAGCCCCTGCGGTCTCTGAACTCGCCGCTGAGCGCACGGTGCTCCTCGGCGTCGCGCTCGCGGGCATGCAGCGCATCGCCCCGGAACAGTATGGCGCCGCGCACCTCGATGACCTCATCGCCGGCTGAGCAGACGCGCACACATCGCACATCACGCTCGACCGCGACTACCCGCACTGGTTGACGTCGCCGCGCACCTGCTGTGGACTAGGGGCATGGTTCTCCTCGCATGGGCTGTCACGTGTGTGGGATTGGCCCTGCTCTTCATCTCCATAAGGATCGTGTTGTGCTCGCACCCCCACGAGCACATCCCGCTCACCGGGCAGCTCGATCCGATGCCGCCTCACGCAGAGTGGACCTACACCGTCGGCCTCGTCCTCACGGTGTCGAGTGGGCTCCTCATTTCTCGCGACGTCGGCCCGTGGAACTTCGTGCTTCTCTTTGCCGCTGTCATTGCCGCAGTCCTGGGCTTCTCACTGCACAATCGCCGGATCGACCGCCGCAATGCCGCTGGGTCCGAGGGCGGCGACGCCTAGCAGCTAGCCGTCGCGCACCACAGGCAGGGATCCTGCTCGCCCCAGACCACATTCCGCGCCCGCGACGCGCCCGAAATCTCAGACAGTGATACGGTTTTCACTGGCCCCGCACACTGGAGCGCGGTACGAACGGCACTGGTCGCCGGGGTACGGAGCGCACTGGCGGGGTCTTTTTCATGTTTTTGATTTTCCGCAGCGGTGCGCCCCTCGCCAGCGCTGCGAGGGCCATCGCACGCGGTATACCCCAGGGGAGAACCCGTGTCATCACCCACTACGCAGCCCGATAATACGGCGCCGGCGAGTCAGTCACAGCCGCGCAAGGGTGGCTTCTTCGGCCACCCGTGGGGGCTCGCAAACCTCGCCGGCGTTGAGATGTGGGAGCGGTTCAGCTTCTACGGCATGCAGGCGCTCCTCGCCTTCTACATTTATTACTCCGTCACCGACGGCGGCCTGGGAATGTCGCAGGCCGCCGCGACGTCGATCGTTGGCGCGTACGGAGGCCTCGTCTACCTCTCTGCTGTGCTTGGAGGCTGGGTCGCTGACCGCGTGCTCGGCGCCGAGCGCACTCTGCTTACGGCCGCATGCCTCATCATGGGAGGCCACCTCGCGCTCGCGCTCGTCCCGGGCGTGCTCGGTCTCGCTATGGGCCTTGTTGGCGTTGCACTCGGCTCCGGCTCATTGAAGACGACGACCTCGACGGTACTCGGCGACCTGTACGACAAGGGCGACCAGCGACGCGACGCCGCGTTCTCGATCTACTACATGGGCGTAAACATTGGCGGGTTCGCTGGCCCGCTGCTCACGAGCGCGCTGTGGGGCTGGAAGGGCTTCCACTGGGGCTTCGGTCTCGCAGCCATCGGCATGGCGGTTGGTCTCGTGCAGTATGTCGCCATGCGCAAGCACACGGTGAGCGAGTCGAGCAGGAAGCCAGCGAACCCGCTGTCTTCAACTCAGAAGCGTGTGTGGTCGGTCATCTTCGTTGTCGCCATCGCGCTCATCGCCCTCGCGCTCTCGCTTGGCGTGATCACCGCAGAGAACCTCTCGACGGTTGTTGTTGTGCTCATCGTGATCGCTGTTGTTGTGCTGTTCACCGTGATTCTTTCAAGCCGCCAGGTCTCCGCTCCCGAGCGCCGTCAGGTGTTCTCGTTCATTCCGCTGTTTCTCGCATCGGCGGTCTTCTGGTCGCTGTCGCAGCAGCAGTTCACGGTGCTCGCCATCTATGCAGACCAGCGCCTGAACCGCACCATCTTTGGGTGGGAGATGCCCCCAAGCATGGTGCAGTCGATCAACCCGATCTTCATCATTATTCTTGCGGGAGTCTTCGCCGCGATGTGGGTGAAGCTTGGCGACAAGCAGCCAAGCACACCGGTGAAGTTTGCGATCGGTACTGCCCTCATGGGCGTCGCTTTCCTGTGCTTCATTCCATTTGCGGGCGGCGCAAACGGCACCGTTCCCTTCCTCGCCTACGTGGTGATCATTCTGCTGCTCACGCTCGCGGAGCTCAGCATCTCCCCCGTCGGCCAGTCGCTCGCGACGAAGCTCGCGCCCCGAGCGTTCCATTCGCAGATGGTTGCGCTGTTCTTCCTGTCGATCTCGCTCGGTTCCGCCGCCTCCGGATCGCTGTCGCGCTTCTACACTCCCGAGAACGAGGTCCCGTACTTCCTCGCGCTCGGTGGCGCGTCGATCGCGGTAGGCGCGATCCTCTTCCTGCTGCGTAAGCCGGTGCTGCGACTCATGGGCGGCATTCGCTAGCGCGAACCCGCGTCACCGCGCGTCGAAGGGCCGGGCAGAAGCTTGAGCTTCTGCCCGGCCCTTCTTGCGTCGCAGCGGGGATACATGGGGCATACGTCGAATGGATTCTTGGGGGAAGCCTCGACGTCCGCGCTGCGGGTCAGGTGGCTAGGGTGTCACGCCGCGCTTCTTCCGCCAGAGCAGCAGGGCCCCGCCGAGCACGAGGAGTCCGCCAGCAACTCCGCCAATGCTCCCGAGCTGCGCGCCAGTGACAGGCAGGCCCCACAGCAGCACCGTGGCGCTGTCTGAGTCCCGGCCCGAGTCATCCGGGTCACCGAACGTGTGGTAATCCACCGTCGCGGTGTTCGTGACGTCGGTTCGATTCGATCCGGCGTTAACTGTCACACCGAGTCTGATCTCTGGTGCATCGGAGGCTCCCTCGGCAGATCCCTTCGGCTGCAGCGGACCGAAGAGCTCGCAGCGGAGCGTTCCACCGTAGCCTCGCTGGTCCTTGCCAGTCACATCGCACTCGCTCCAGTTCGGGAAGGTGTCGGCGTTGCCCTTGCCTGCCCACTCGACCGAGTCGACCTTCAGATCGGCTGGGATCTTGTCGGTGACGACGACACCCTCGGCGGCGCTGTCATCGCTCACGTTCTTCACCGCGAGGGTGTAGTCGAACGACTTGCCCGGCTGCGTGCGTGTGACGCTCGCGTCCTTCTCAATCTCGACCTGCGAGTGGCGCGCGACGCCACAGCCAGCGGTTGCCGGCGGGTAGCTCGCGTTGAACGTCAGCTCGGGGTTGACCGAGAACTGAATCGTCGTGTCACCGCGCCAGGAGAAGTCAAGCTCGCTCGGGTCGAGGATCAACCCGTTGAACACGAACTCTGCCTGTTGCGCCGGAGTCATGACTGTCGAGGTGCCTGGCAGCAGGTAGCCACCTCCTGCGGCGAAGTCGGACGCCTTGAGTGCACGCCATCCTGGGTAGTCGATGCTGACACCTGACGGTGTGAATGCCGATCCAGGCCATGCCTGTGTGGAGGTCCAGCTCGTGCTTCCACCGGGCTCGGTGAGCGTCACCTCAGCCGGTACCGTTTCTGCAGTCGCCCCGTCTGGAGTCCACCGGAAGTTCACCGGCTTGTCCTCAAGCAGCGCTGACTTCGAAACCGACCAGCCAAGCATCGGCGCGTCAGCCACGCAGAGCGTGTAGACGGTTGCCGTGAGATCCCGTACGGGAATCTCTGCCTCGTCGCAGTTGTTGTTTGCATTCGAGTCGCCTGCCATCTCGACGCACGCCGTGTTTGTGAGTTCGTCGAGCGCCGCGGGCGCGGCGGGAGCCGGCGAACCTTGCAGGATCGGTTCCGTCTGCAGGTTCGCTGCTGGGAGGAACTCGACACTGATGCGCACGTCGACTGATTCGCCGATACCGATCTCGCCGATCGTGAGCTCGACATCGTTGCCCTCGTATCCGGGGGCCTCCGTCCACGCGACGTCGGGGTCGACTGTGAGACCCGTGATTCTCAGCCGCTCGTTGACGTCGGAGTCTGTCACCTTGACGTCAGTCGCCGGGGCGGTGCCGTGGTTCGTGACAGTGAGCACGTAGTCGAACGAGTCGCCTGGCTGCACCGAGGTTTCACCCTCTGCGAGCACCGCAGTCTTCTCGATGCCCACGTCCCTGAAGTTCACAGTCACGCAACCGCCATCCTCGGCTGAGAATCCGCCAGAGGTGACGATTCCGAAGTTCGGAACAACGATCCCGGTACCCTCGGTGTCTTCGCAGACACCTGGCTCACCGAGCTCGCCGGGAACCACCTTGACGGTAGCCGAGACGAGGTAGTCGAACTCTGGAATCGATGACTCGCCGTTCTCCTTGACAAACTGTGCTCCGTCCACGAGTCTCCACTCGCCAGTCGCCGGGCGGCGCGGGTTCTGCGGAGCTGGGGTCTGGCTGTTCGCCGCTGCCGCGGACCAGCCGCCGACGGTCTCGACGCCAGCTGGGAGCTGCGGTTCGTCGGCGAGCGAGAAGCTCACGCCAAGCGGGTAGCCCGATTCGATCTCCGGGTATGTCACCGAAACGTTGTAGGCGATGTCGAACGTTCCGTCGCCATTGTCGACCGATGATGCGCCAGTCTTCTCGATTGTCGGGAAGATCGGCTCTGCACAGGCCGTGACTGGCGTCGTGTCGCCGCCGGAGGTGAGCTCAGCGGTGTTCAGGAACCCGCCGTCCCCGCCCTCGGTCGCGCACGCAGTGGAGCCGGACTCGATTGCTGCGGCAGTCACATCGGCGACGACGGAGACCCTGTACTCGTGGGTCGCGCCCGGCGCGATTGCTGCACCCTTCGCGATGTCTGCGCTCCAAGTCGCCTCAGCGAAGTCTCCTCGCGCGCCCGCTGGCCCTGTCCACGAGGCCGACTTCACGTCGATCCCGTCTCCGAAGGCGAGCACGTCGCTGAGGTCGTACTTCGAGGCGAGCCCGTCAGGGTTGTCCTGGCCCTTCGCGGCGAGCGCGACCACGAGGTTGTAGTCGATCCTCCACGTGCCGTCAGCATTCTGGATCGCCCCCGCCACAGTCTTGGAGACCTGCGGCGTCACAGCGTCTGGAACAGGCAGGCATGCGGTGTCGTCACCGATGACTGTGTCGCCCTGGGAGAGCGCCGCGGTGTTGAAGAACCCGGTTCCGGGGCCCTCACAGGCCGCAGCGGTCGTTTCCCCGACGCGCGCCTCCCACGTGACGAGCCACGTGTGGGGTGCATCGCCGGCACCGATTGGAGTGGGCTCTTCGCTGAACGGCGCGCCAGCGGCGATCCCGAGCTCCGCCCCTGCCGGGTCGGTGTCGGTGCGCTGCGCGGTGCCGTCACCGAGGGTGACGCCACCCGAGAACTCAGGGGTATCGCTGAGCGTGTACGACGAGTCGTAGTCGCTCGGGGTGACGGTGAGCGTGTAGCTCACGCGCCACAGCTCAGGATCCATCGCGTCCTGTTCAGCCCCAACCGCGGTCTTCGTGATCGTTGGCAGGTCAGGCTCTGCGCAGGCCTCGACAGGTGTCGTCACAGCGCCAGAGACGAGCTTCGCGGTATTCAAGAATCCGCCAGCTTCGCCGCCGGTGAGGCACTCACCCGCGCCTTCCTCGAGGGCGCCGACTGGCACCTCAGCCGCGACGCTCACCTTGTAGGTGTGCGTGCTTCCCGCCTTGATTCCCTTGCCTGTCGCGATGCTCGCGCTCCAGTCGGCCGCGTCGAAGTCGCCCGAGGCGTCGGCTGGACCCGTCCACGATGCCGACTTCACGTCGATGCCGGCGCCGTAGGCGAGAACGTCGGTGAGGTCGTACTTTGCCGACAGGCCTGCCGGGTTCGCTTCGCCCTTTGGTGCGAGGGTCACGACGAGATCGTAGTCGATCGTCCAGCTACCGTCTGGCTGCTGCGCGGTCTGCGTCACCGTCTTCGAGACCTGCGGGTAGACCCGATCTTCGACTGGCGCGCACGCGCTGTCGTCGTCGATGACTGTCTCTCCCTGCGTGAGCTCTGCGGTGTTGAAGAACCCGGTTCCTGGGCCCTCGCACTCGTTGAGCTCGCCGGAGACGTCCGTTCCGACTCGCGCCTCCCACGTGACGAGCCACGTGTGGGGTGCGTCGCCGGCGCCGATCGCTGTCGGTCCAACGCTGAACGGCTGGCCCGAGGAGATCGCGAACGCGTCCTGCGCAGGGTCGGTGTCAGTGCGCTGGGCGGTTCCATCGCCGAGCTGGATGCCCGCCGCGAAGTCGGGGGTATCCGTCAGCGTGTAGGAGGCGTCAAAGCCGCTCGGGGTCACGGTGAGCAGGTAGCTCACGCTCCAGAGATCAGGATCGGCTTCGTCTTGCACTGCGCCAACCGCGGTCTTCGTGAGTGTTGGCAGCTCAGGCTCTGCACAGGCCTCCACAGGGGTTGTCTTCCCACCGGAGACGAGCTTCGCAGTGTTGAGGAAGCCACCTGAGTCACCCTCGGTGACGCACTCGGTCGTACCGTTCTCTACAGCCTCGCCGGTGACCCGTGCGACGGCTGTCACAGTGTATGTGAGCGTCTCGCCCGCGGCGATTGTCGCCCCGGTTGCGAGGTTCGCCGACCACGTCGTGTCATCGAAGTCGCCCTCGGCGCCCGCCGGCCCGGTCCACGCAGCCGACTGCACGGTGATGCCGGCACCGTACGCGAGTGTGTCGCTGAGGTTGTACTTTGCCGAAAGACCGTCGCGGTTCAACTCGCCCTTGGCGGGGAGCGTCACGGTGAGGTCGTAGGTGACTGTCCAGTCGCCGTTCGGCTCCTGGCTCGCCGACGTGACGTTCTTCGTGACTGTCGGGTCGGCTGGCTTCGGCACGGGGATGCACGCGTCGCTCTCGCTCACGACGTCGTCGCCTTGCACGAGTGCAGCCGAGTTGAAGAAGCCCGACTCTGGCTCGCCGCACGCTGCGTCTGCGGTGGCGACGTCACCAAGACGTGCTTCCCAGCTCACGAGCCACGTGTGCGGCTCGTCGGTTGCGGCGATCGCCACCGGGTCGGCGGTGAACTTTTCACCACTCGTGATGCCCACCGCGGCGCCGGCAGGGTCGGTGTCTGTCCGCTGCGCAGTTCCAGCTCCGAGTGTCACCCCGTCAGCGAACGCCGGCGTATCAGTGAGCGAGTAGAAGGAGTCAGCTGATCCTGGCGTGACTGTGAGCGTGTAGCTCACGTGCCACAGTTCAGGGTCGGTCGCATCCTGCTCGGCGCCGACCGCGGTCTTCGCCACTGTCGGCAGGTCTGGCTCAGCGCACGCACGCACGTCTGTCGTCTTTCCGCCAACGGTGAGCGTTGCAGTGTTCAGGAAGCCCGAGGCTGATCCGTCTGACTCGCAGGTGAGTGTCGATTCCTCGGCCGCCCACGCAGCCGGGTCGATGCTCGCGATTACAGAGACCGTGTACTTATCTTGCGCACCTGCGGCAAGCGCGCGGTTCGTGGCAAGCGTGGCGGTACCGGCTGCATCAAACGCACCTGTCGTTCCTGCAGGGCCAGCCCATGTCGCTGTGTTCACGGTGATGTCGCCGCCAAACTTCAGCGTGTCAGCAAGGGAGTAAGTCGCAGTCACCGGGCTGAGCAGGTTGCTCGCGGTCACGTCGTAGACGATCTCCCACGTGCCGTCTGCAAGCTGCGACACACGGTTCACCGTCTTCGTGATGTCTGCACTACCCGACGGGATCTCCGAACAGACAGTCGACTCGTCAGTGCCGATGCCGTTATCAACGACGGCGGTGTTCCAGAGCCCCGTTTCACCGCCCTCGTCGCACACCAGCGCGGCGGCGTCTGTGCTTGCCGGGAAGACGAACTTGATCGTCACTGTCGCGGTGAGTGCGCCGTTCGGCGGGACGAGGGCGTCGGTGACGAGGGCGCCACTGCCGTTCCAGGCGGACGTCAGGGTTCCGCCAGTGCTGCTCACGCTCTGCGCTTCGAACGTCGCACCATCGGGAAGCTCGCCAAGCGTGTCAGCAAGGTCGATACCCAGGGGGATGTCTGACGGATTCGTCACCACGATCTTGTAGTTGATCGTCCAGGACCCGTCTGCGTTCTGCACTGGCTGAGCTGCGGTCTTCTCAACGGTCGGTGTGGCAGGTTCGCCACAACCGGAGTCGCTTGCCTCGCCGCCGGGGAATGCGATCGTGGCGGTGTTGAAGAACGCACCGCCCTGCTCAGGATCGCATGTCAGCGACGGTTCTTCGGTCGAGCTGTCAAAGCTCGCGATCACTCGGTACGTGTACTCGTGCGTCGCGCCGGCCGCAATCGGCTTGTCGGCGACGGGCGCAGGTGCGCCCACCCAGTTCCCCGACACAACTGTGAATCCTGCCCCCAGATCCGGGGTGTCAGTGAGCGTGTAGGTGCTCGCTACCTGGCCGGGGTTCTTCACCGCGATTGTGTAGTCAATTTGCCAGTCGCCGGTGGCGAGCTGCGCGACGGTGCCGTCGCTCTTCTCGATTGTGAGCGGCGACGGAAGCGCCGTATTCACGATCGTGCAGGCTGCATTGTCACCTGCCCCGAGGTGGAGCGTGTCGTCTGAGTCGACGTCGATGAGCTTTGGCTCGTCGCCGTTCACGACGCACGAAAAGGCAGTGCCGTTCTCGAACCCGGCGGTCGCCGCAGACTCAGTCAGCGAGTACTCGCCTGGCAACACCTCGGTCGCGGCGAAGCCGCCCGCGCCGGAGAGCGCCTCCTGGGTTGCCGGGTACGGTGTGATCGCGCTTCCGTCGTTACCGGTTGCGACGGGTGCGGTCCAGCTCGCGCCGAGCGTCCAGCGCTCGTCGCCGACAGGCACGATCTCGACTTCGTCGTCGATCTGCACCTGCTTGACGAGCTGCAGTGTTGGCTTCGGCTCGTTCACTGCGGTGCACTTCATCCAGCCACCGGGCTGCACGGTCACGCCGCCGTTACGGCCGTCGCTCTGGTTGCTTGCCCACACCGGGTTTCCATCGACAACTGAGGTTGCCGCGACGCAGACCCACGAGCCTGTCGAACCGGCGCCGTGGTTCGCGCCCCACTGGTTCTGTAGCGTCGGGCGCCACTGCTGCGTGTACTTCTTCGCTGCCGAGGTCAGCGCCTCCTCCGCAAGCGGGTAGACAACGCCAGGGGTCACTGCCGCCGTCGCAGCGCCTGAGCCCGAGACTCCCGAGGGGCCAGTGGCCGCACCGCCTGGGGCGATCGCGTCGAGGTTCCAGTCGGTTGCGGGGGTCTCGCCGTCGGCAACCGACTTTTCGAGAGTGAGCTTCGTCTCACACGTCACTGTGTTGGTGATGGTGACGGCGTTCACGCCTTGGTCGCTCGCGAGCGTGAGTTTCACCTTGCCGCCTGGGAGCTCGGGAGTGAACGTTGCAGTGTTCGTGCAGAGCGGCGGCAGTCCGTTCACTGTCTCAGTGACCGCAACTGTCGAGTCGAGCGCAAGGTTTGAGACTGTCTGGCCGAAGTTCACGACTCCGCCTGGAAGCCTGGTGTTGTCGCTGAGCTGCAGGCCTGCGCTGAGCCCGGGGATTGCCGTGGGAGCAACGTTCGGGTCGGTCACTTCTTCGAAGGTGCCGTCTCCGTCAGCGTCGATCTTCCACACTTTGTCCACGCGCAGCTGCGCAGACCTGTCCTGCGCCTGGTTGTAGATCGTGCAGGTCACCGTTGCGTTCTGGATCGGGTCGACGCTGAAGCCTGGATTCGTCGGACTGTCAATGTTTGTGACTGCCACGCTCGCGCCAGTGTCGGTTCGCGTACAGACTGCGTTCTTACCGTTCTGCGGCGCGAGCGTGTGCTCGAGGCCAAGTGTCTCGGTCACGCTCATGCGCCGGTTGGCTTGAGTCGTACCTTCAAAGTTCGAGCGGAAGCCGAGCACACCGGTCGCCCCCGTCAGCCCGGAAGCAGTCGTCGCGAACGTCGTTCCGACCTCGTCGATGCGAACCGCGGCGGCACCCGTCTGTGCGGTGAAGCCCCAGTTGTTCTTCGGTTGCGCGTTGGCAACGGTCCCGCCAACTGGAATGACCTGCTTGACGACGTTCACCGTGCCGTCACAGTTTGCGGAGGCGAGGGCCCGGAGCTGGGCCTCGAGATTGTTCCAGTTGCTCACTTGATAGTAGTCGGAGTTAGCTGTCGGGCCAGAGATGGCCTGGAGATTGTAGGAGTCTCCAGAGACCCCGAGGCCCACTCCGACCGCCATAATCTTCACGTTCTGGGCCTTGATGGCGTTCGCTGACGCGATCGCGTTCTCCATCTCGAAGAAACGCGTCGCCCGTGCGCCGTCGCCGTTCTGACCGTACACGGTGGGAAGACCGTCGGTGATCATGATGACGGCGTCGAGTTGTGGCGCCATTGTGTTCAGTGACCAGAGGCCGGCGTCCCAGTTCGTGTATTGGGTCGAGCTGCTGATTGTGAGGCCGTTTGCCTTGTCCTTCACGGTTTGGGCCTGGGCCGCAGTCGCGACGCTTGTGAGGCCCAAGAAGCTGTTGTTTGCCCCTGGCGCCGGCGACATGGTTCCGAAGGTGTGGAGGGCGACTCGCGATGGGGTGCCTGTGAGCGCACTCACGACTGCCGAGGATGCGTTACGGATCTGCTGGAGCGCACCACTCGTCTGTGAGACCGATGTCGAGAGGTCGACGAGCAGGGCAACGTCGATGCCACACTCGGCGGGGATCGACGGGTTGTTGCGCACGCTCGACCAGGTACCGGAGCTCGCGCGGAGGCTCGAGCCTGTCGGGGGCCTGAAGGTCCGGTCGGCGGCCGAGCCGCCGCTGCGCGCCGCCCCGGTGTAGAAGCTGTAGGGCTCCGCCGTGCCGACCGAGAGGCCATTTGATGAGGTGTTCATCGTGGAGAGAATCGACCAGCCGCCAGGCGCTTCGACTGACCTCACGAGGTATCCGGGGGAACTCGATCCAGATCCCCGTGTTGGCACCTTCATCCAGCACTGGCCCGTCGCGTCGGTCGTACATGTCGCTACGGCAGTCTGGTTCGTCACGTTCGTGAGGCTGGTCGCCTGGAATGCGCTGAAGGCGACGCCTGCAAGGTTTTCACGGCTGTTCAGTCCATTCCTGTCGCCTGTCGCGGCGATCTGGATCAGCCACTCGGAGGCCCCGGGTGCGGTGCCAACGCCGGGGCCGCCGTTGAGCGTCGGAACAGCAGCCGGCGCGATGTCTGCCGCTGCAGCTCGCGGGGCAGCCGCCTTGGCTTCGCCTCCCGCGGAACCGTCGTCGCTCGGCGCCTCCGCCTGGGGTTCCGGCGTGCTTTCCTCGTCGCTTGGAACAACGGGAGCTGCGGGCGGTGTCTCGCCTGTCTCGGTTCCCGAGTCAGTTCCTGGGTCGGTCTCCGGCGCCTCCGTCGTTTCCGGCCCGGTTGTCTCGACTGTTGGCTGATCAGCGGGGGGCGTTGTCACGGCGTATGCCGCTGTCGGCAGACCCGTGTAAATCACCGCGCCCGCGAGCACCATCGCAACCAGGCGACCAATGCTCCGCCTTCGCGCTCTGGCAGACGCTCCCGCCAATCGAAATTGCTGACCCCGTCGTGACATGCGAATTCCCCGTCCCCAATGATGCTGCAGTAATCGTTGGGTCCCAGAGAACCCATAGCGTACTCGTTGACGATAAGCGTCAGGATTCACAAAATCAAGTCCGACGATTCTGCCTTGTCGATGAACATTCGATGACTGGCAAGCGTGACAGATGTCTCCGATACTCACCCACATTGGCGGTAGTTGCCCATTGAAATCAAACCTGAACTGGACTTTTCATCAACACACAATCAGTTCCGCAGCTCGGAACTGAGTGGTTCAGTTCATGCGTTCCGCCCAGCAGAACTCGCCTCTGAAGTCTCTACGGAAGTGGTCGGCGTGTCAAGATCGTTACCAATGGCGAATCGAGGAAGTTCCCAACCTCGATCGGGCAAGATGAGGAGCACTATGAGCCCAAGAAATCTGTTCCGCCTGTTCGCGACCGCGGAGGTCATCACCTGGGCCGGCCTGATCGCCGCGCTCATCCTCAGGGCGACTGGTATCACCGCCGGCGCGGTCCCGATCGCCGGCGGCATTCACGGCTTCGTATTTCTCGCCTACTGTGTCTCGACAGTGTTTGTGTGGATCAACCAGCGCTGGAAGCCCGGTCTCGGCATCACCGGCCTGCTCCTTGCAATCGTGCCATTTGCGACCTACCCGTTCGAACGCGCCGTCGACAAGCGCGGCCTCCTTGCCGGCCCTTGGCGCCTCGCCCCCGGCGGCGAAGCCCCAAGCGGCTTCGTTGAGCATGTCCAGGCGTGGATCCTGCGTCGACCGATCCTCTCGATCGGCCTGATCGCGATCCTCGTGGTGATTGTGTTCCTTGTACTCCTCTGGTTGGGCCCCCCGGTGCCCAAGGGTTAGGATCTCCAAAAGGAGCACAATCATGAGCAATCTTGAGGCACAGCCCGAAGAAACTGTCTGCGCTGCAGGCCCAGGCACCGCGGGCGCTGTAGAGGTACTTGAACCGAGGGAGGTGCCGCTTGGCGGCCTCCGAGGCATGCCGGTGCGCCGCACACTCCCCCAGCGGGGTCGCAGCCTCATCGGCGCCTGGTGCTTTCTCGACCACTACGGCCCCGATGATGTCGCAGAGTCAGGCGGCATGCAGGTTCGCGCACATCCCCACACGGGACTGTAGACCGCGAGTTGGCTCTTTTCGGGCACCATCGAGCACCGCGACAGCGCGGGCAACCACGCGATGGTTCGCCCCGGCGAGCTGAATCTCATGACCGCTGGCTCAGGAATCAGCCACTCCGAGCGTTCAACCCCCGACACCACACTGCTGCACGGCGCACAGCTCTGGATCGCGCTCCCCGCACACGCGCGCGGCATCGCAAAGCGGTTCGACCACTACGTGCCACCGCTTCTCACCGGCGACGGCTACACGGCTCAGGTGTTCCTCGGCTCGCTGCTCGGGCAGCACTCCCCCGTCGAGACACACACGCCGCTCGTTGGGGCCGAGCTCACCCTCGAGGCGGGAACGAGCCTCACTCTCGAAGTTGAGCCGACCCACGAGCACGGTCTGCTCGTTGACACCGGCTCGGCAACGCTCTCACCTGACAAGGCCGAAGGTACATCGCTCCGCGCAAATGACCTCGGCTTTGCCGCTGCCGGGTGCGCTGAGCTCACGATCACCGCTGGAGCAGACGGCGCACACCTCCTCCTCATCGGTGGCGCGCCATTCGAGGACGAGCTCGTAATGTGGTGGAACTTCATCGGCGGCTCCCACGAGGAGGTCGCCGCCGCACGCGACGCGTGGCAGGAGACGATCAGCACCCGGAAACCCGACGCCGCTGATCGGTTCGGACTGCCAGATGACGAGCCAGAGCCACCACTTCCCGCACCAGAGCTGCCGACAGCGCGGCTGGTGCCGCGGAGCAAGCTCGGCCCGCTTCCTGCCACAACAGTGACGCTCGCAACGGCAAACAGCGGCGCAACTTCAAGTTCACAATCGCAACAGTCTTCCGAGGAGGCGCCCATGTCCGAAGCACCAGAGCAGGTACGAGTCGCGCACGAGCCCGACGACGTACGGTACGCCATCTACCTCGGCGAGACGCTCGCCGGCTTCACTGAGTACCGGGTGCCAGCTCGCGGCAACGCCCGCGCGTTCGTTCACACCGAGGTCAGCCCCGAGTTCGGCGGCCGCGGCCTCGCCGGTACGCTTGTCACTGAAGCCATGGCTGACACGCGCGCCGCTGGAATGCGCATCGTTCCGTATTGCCCCTACGTGTCGGCGTGGCTGAAGAAGCACCCCGAGTACGAGGAGATCGTCGATTGGCCGAACACCTAGCCGAGCCCATTCGGGTCAGCGCTGTCGTCATTCGCGACGCTGAGGGCAGGGTCCTCAACGTCAGAAAGCGCGGAACCGATTCGCTCATGCTTCCCGGCGGAAAACCGGAGACCGGCGAGGATCCCCGAGACACCGCAATCCGCGAGTTCCGAGAGGAACTCGGAGTGGAACTCGATCCGCTCCGTCTTCGCGGCCTCGGGCAGTTCCGCTCCCCAGCCGCCAACGAGCCCGAGCGCGACGTCATCGCGCACGTGTTCGAGCATCCCTACGTCGCGGTTGACCGCCCACTCGCCGAGATTGAACATCTCGAATGGGCAGACCCACACGAAGAGAACCCCGCGATGGCGCCGCTCAACATCGAGCACATCTTCCCAGCCCTCGCACGACCCGAACGCCCAGCGCAGCGCCTTGCGGTGTTCACAGGGTCGGCGTTCGGTAACTCCGACGCCTTCGCCACTGGTGCGCGCGAATTCGGCGGTGCGATGGCGCGAGCGGGCATCGAACTCGTCTACGGTGGCGGCAAGGTCGGCCTCATGGGCACTGTTGCCGACGCCGTGCTCGACGCAGGAGGCAGCGCGTTCGGCGTCATCACGGAAGCGCTGCTCAACGGCGAGACCGGACACACGGGGCTCACCCGTCTTGAGGTCGTTGCGTCGATGCCAGATCGCAAGCGCCGAATGGCTGAACTCACCGATGCCTTCGTCGCGCTTCCGGGTGGCCCAGGAACCCTCGAGGAGATCTTCGAGGTGTGGACGTGGGTGACGCTCGGCATCCACACGAAGCCTGTGGCGCTCTACGACATCGAGGGATACTGGCAGCCGCTCATGGGCGCGATCGACGCGATGGTCGACGCTGGGTTCTCAAAGCCTGAGGCAAGGGGCGCACTGATCGTCGCGACCGAGCCGGCCGAGCTCTTCGCGAAGATCGGCGAGTGGCAGCCACCGCGGCCCAAGTGGTCGTAGCCGCAATTTCTCATCTCGCCGAGTAGCCGCTTTCCTGACGCAGCCGGCGTAACTTCCATTACGCTGAGTGCATGAACGACGCTGCGCACCAGCCTCATCCCAGCGCCTCGCCCGCACACGCGGAGACGCCAGCCTCCCTGGCGCCGGTACGCACACACACTGGCATACCCCCTTCGCTCACCGTGCTGCTCGGTCTCGCGGCAGCCGTCATCGTGCTCGCTGGGGTGTCGTTTGCGCGCGAGGTGATTGGCCCGCTCGCCCTCGCAGCGGTGATCGTCATCATCTGTTCGCCGGTGCGGCGCCCGCTCGACCGCCGCGGCGTGCCGAGCTGGGTGTCGACATCGGTCGTCGTTGCGCTCTCATGGGCGATCCTGCTTGTGCTCGCCGCCATGCTTGCGTTCGCGACTGCCGAGTTCACGCAGCTCGTCATCGCCTACAGCGCAGACCTGCGGGCAACTGCCGACGCGCTCTTCGAGTTTTTCACCTCGCTGGGCCTGAGCGATCAGTTCACCGACGCCATCACCTCGGTGCTCACGCCGTCAACGATTGTCCAGTACGCGACATCGCTTGGTAGCAGTATCCTTGGCGTGCTGACGGCGCTGTTCTTCATCTTCGCCTACGCGATATTCATGGCTGCCGACGCCGGCCGCTTCGCACGGGCCACGCGAGAGTTTGGGCCGTCGGCCGGCCCTCGCGTGCGGCGCTTCGCAAACTTCAACAGCAACGTGCGCCGCTACTACGTCGTGAACGCGGCGTTCGGTCTCCTCGTCGCGGTCGTCGATGGTCTCGCCCTCTGGGCACTCGGCATCCCAGCTCCCCTCGTGTGGGCCATCCTCTCGTTCGTTACGAACTTCGTTCCGAACATCGGCTTCGTGCTCGGCCTCGTGCCGCCCGCAATTCTCGCGCTCGTTGTCGGTGGGTGGCCGCTGATGCTCGCGGTGGTCGCGGTCTATGCAGTCGCGAACGTGCTGCTCCAGGTGCTCATCCAGCCCAAGTTCGTCAGCGACGCCGTGAGCTTGAGCCTGACGCTCAGCTTTGTGTCAGTGCTCTTCTGGACGTTCATCATCGGACCGCTCGGCGCCATCCTTGCGATCCCGCTGACGCTCCTCGTCCGCGCGCTCATCCTTGAGCGCGACCCGAACATGGGGTGGCTGCGATGGCTTTCTGGCGACAACCTCACCGCCGAATCCGGTAGACCAGCCGCCGACTAGCTGCGGCCGGAGCACGGTGTGCCATCGGCAGATCCTTCGCTAGCTACGTGCGCCGGGTTTAGCCGCGGGCGCGATGCCGCCGAACCGCCGCGCGGTTTGCGCACCGCACCGAGCAGTAGCGCTGCCTGCCATTGCGGGTCACATCGACGACCACGTGGGTGCACGGTTCCGCCGCGCATCGTCCAAGTCGGGTGACTCCGCGCGTCGTGAGATGCAGGGCCGTTCCGACAGGGATCACTGAGCGCAGTACCCCTGGGAGTGATTGCCTGTCGTCGCGGTAGTGGAGGTGCCAGCCCTCGCCGTCGTGGTTCACGAGCTGCGGAAACGCGGCCGCGTCGGCCATCTGCCGATTGAGAATCTCGGCGCGGCGCTCTGGGTTCTCGGCGTCGACAACTCTGAGCCATTCATCGATCACGGCACGTACCGCTGCATGGTCTCCGTCATCCACGGCGAAGCGCATCGTCATGCCGAACTCGCGCGTTCGCTCCTCGATCCCTGAGCGATCCACCGGCCAGTCGTTGGCGAGCGAAGCCGCGAGCAGCACAGCGTAGGTGCCGTAAGGGTTGAGATGCATAAGGGCATTACATCACGCTTGTCTCATGAGCACCACCGCACCAATCACTCGCCAGCCCGGTACCACCCCGCACGCGACTTCCGCCGAACCTGGCACTCAACCTGTCGCCAACGGCTCAGGCGCCCCACAGACCTCGCACACAGCCGAACAAGCCCGCCGCGCACACGAACACTCGTGGCGCACGGAGTCGCACCATTCGACGTCAGAGGGCATCGTGCGCTACGTGCGCTGCGCTCGCTGCGGCGCGCATCGGGTCGAACTGCGCCCACTCGCCCCCAACCAGTTGCACGCATGACCGCTTGACCGGGTGCCAGCCCTCGCGGACCAGGCAGCCGTGGAACCCGCATATGGGCGTGCGGTTTGGCGCCTAGCGCAGACGGTCCTCCCAGAACGCGCGCAGCTGGCGGCTCTTCGTGAAAACAATCTCGTCCCACTCCTCGTCGGTAGTCGAGCTGTCAGCAAAGTCGGACGGAACCTTAAACACCTGCAGCGGCACCTCAAACCGGGCGCACAGTGCCCCGTAGGCATACCCCTCCATGTCGACGAGTTGAGCACCGAGGCCGGCAATGTGGGCACGCTGCGCGTCGTCCTTCACAAACTGGTCCCCAGTCGCCATGGTGGCGGTCTCCTCAAGCAGCACATCCCCACCCGGAATGAGAGTCGCAGACGGCAACGAAAAGTCGTGCTGCACGAGCGCGGTCACCTGGTACACAGTGTCGAGAGACAGCCGATCTGTGTCCTCCCCAACGACGCCTGCGGTTCCGAGCACGACGACGCGCCCCACGTCGCCGACGCTAAGCTCCTTGGCGAGCGACACAGCAGCATTGATCTTGCCGACGCCGGTCACCAGGTGCGGCACGTCAGCGAAGGCAGACGCCTCGTCACCGTGGGCAAACACGAGCAAGGTACGGTTGGCTGTCATGAAGTCTCCTCATAGTCAAAGCGGCGAAACGCTGCAGCGCGGGGGCTTCGAGCGGTGCTCTCAGGCGCGATCGCAAGCCCCGGAAACCAAGGCTATCGCGCAAAGTCAGCCGCTGATTTGCGCGGGCTGCGCAAGCGAAGCGAAATCATCACTGGTGTTTTTCGAAGACTTGTTCTAAGATATTCAACAGAGCTTGCAAGCGACCGCGATTTCGTCCAGTGCAGGGCCAGTCTTCATTCCAGCGAAGTGCGCAGCAGCTCACCAAGATCCGCATGGATCGACCGCCTCAATCGAGGCCAAGCACGCACATGTGTCTGCACTCAGCACAGCGTGCTCATTACCGCCGCTCGTCATGACGACTACGCGGCTTCGAAAGGACCTATCACTATGCATACGCAGAACATCACCCCCATCCGCCCAGCGCCGCGTACTCCGTACCACTCGCTCGGCGAAGGCGCAAAGATGCGGATTCCCGCGTGGGCACAACACCGCTCCGTGTACCGCAGCGCGGGCCGCACGCTCTACGTTGTCGAGACCGACACACTCGCAGACGCCCGCCGTGACCTCGTCCGACTGGACAAGGCAGGCTGGGACGTCGCTGTCGAAGCAGCCGGCACCAACGCGCGCATCGCGCTCAGCCGCGCCGCGTAGTCGAGCCGATCAACCACCGGTCGTGTAGCGACGCAGCCGCGTAGCCGCGCAACCGCTTGAAATGCCCCGTCGATCCTGACCGGATCGGCGGGGCATGTGCGTTCCCACCTCCTGGGTGCTACTCCGGTCGCCCCGTAGCTGCGCGTCACATTCGGCTGCGCGCCCCACCCGCGAGGCTACACTTGCGGCATGAGTGACGTTGAGCTTGCCGCAGTAGAGAGTTTCGCCCTTGACCACACGAAGGTGCTCGCGCCGTACGTCAGACTCATCGGCGTCGAACGCGGCCCGAAGGGCGACGCGATCTCGAACTTTGACATTCGCCTCGTGCAGCCAAACGCCGGCGAGATCCCGACAGCCGGTCTCCACACCATCGAGCACACAATCGCCGCGCTCCTGCGCACACGGTTCGACGGCCTCATCGACATTTCGCCCTTCGGCTGCCGGACGGGCTTCCACATGATCGTGTGGGGTGAGCCAAGCTCAGCGGAGGTCGCGTCGGCTATCAAGTCCTCGCTGACCGACCTCGTCGAGAAGGTCGAGTGGGAAGACGTGCCTGGCACCACCGCCGAGAGCTGCGGCAACTACCGAGATCACAGCCTGCACTCTGCCAAGGAATGGTCGAAGCAGGTGCTCGAACAGGGCATCAGCGTCGACGCGTTCGACCGCAGCGTCATCGCGTAACCAGCACGCGCGCGGCCGCGGTGAGTGGCGACCCGCTCCCCCACTGGCAGCAAGATGCGCAGCGTCGGAACAGTGTTCCGACGCTGCGCATCTTACTTCCTAGGCCGATTCCCGTGCACCCGACCGCCTCCGGAGGATGAGAGCAGTCGCGCCGCCTGCGAGAAGCAGGAGTGCCGCCGCGCCGCCGATGAACGGCAGCTGTCCGCCAGTGCCCGGCAGGCCCGGGTCAGGCTTCGGCGGCGTCACCGCAACAACCTCGAACGGGAGCTGCAGGAGCTCGGAGTCTGCCCCGTCAAGGAACGCGGTGTGGTCGCCGAGTTCGAAGTCAGCTGGGATCTTGAATTCGAACACAACCTCGCCGTTCTCGTTCGCGACCTGAGTACCGAGCTCGACGGTTTCAGATTTGATCGACCCCGCGACACTCTCGCCAGGCGCGAACCAGTGGCCAGTGATGACGAGAGTCTCGCCGCGCTTCAGCGTCTTGGCTGACAGCTCCATCCAGGGGCTGCCGACCTGGATCACTGTCGGCTCCGAAACGTTGCCGTGCGAATCCGTAGCGGTGACTGACAGTGACGTGCCCGGCTGCACAGGTGGCTCGAGCGTGCAGCTCCACTTGCCATCTGCCGCTGCGACAGTCTCACAGACGACGTTGCCGTCCTTATCCTTCACTGTCACTGTTGACCCCGGCTCAGCGGTGCCGCCGACAGTCTTGCCGTCAGTCGGGTTGACAACTGGGGGCGCCGGCGGAGTTGTATCCACGATGACCTGCACCGGGGCCGACTCGTTGCCGTCTGGATCGATCTGCACAACTTCAAATGAGCCGTCACCGATCGGGCCACATTCGAAGGTGCCGTCAGGCTTCACCGTCGTGGAACACAGCACCTCACCCGTGTCCGGATCGCGGACCTCGATCGTGTCACCAGGCTCACCCTCACCAGTCACGACACCACCGTCGGTGGAGTCAACCTTCGGCGGCTTCGTCACCGTGATCTCAATCGGCGCCGACTCGTTCCCATCCGGGTCAATCTGCACAACCTCCAGGTCGCCGCCGCCCTTAATCGGGCCACACTCGAACGACCCGTCAGGCTTCACCGTCGTCGAGCAGAGCACCTCACCAGTGTCCGGGTCACGCACCTCGATCGTGTCACCAGGCTCACCCTCACCGGTCACGACACCACCATCGGTGGAGTCAACCTTCGGTGGCTTCGTCACCGTGATCTCGATCGGAGCGGACTCGTTCCCATCGGGGTCGATCTGCACAACCTCCAGGTCGCCGCCGCCCTCAATCGGGCCACACTCGAATGTGCCGTCAGGCTTCACAACGGTGGAGCACAGCACCTCGCCCGTGTCCGGATCGCGGACCTCGATCGTGTCGCCGGGCTCACCCTCACCGGTGATCACACCACCGTCGGTGGAGTCAACCTTCGGCGGCTTCGTCACCGTGATCTCAATCGGCGCCGACTCGTTCCCATCCGGGTCAATCTGCACAACCTCCAGGTCGCCGCCGCCCTCAATCGGGCCGCACTCGAATGTGCCGTCAGGCTTCACAACGGTGGAGCACAGCACCTCGCCCGTGTCCGGATCGCGGACCTCGATCGTGTCGCCGGGCTCACCCTCACCGGTGATCACACCACCGTCGGTGGAGTCAACCTTCGGCGGCTTCGTCACCGTGATCTCAATCGGGGCCGACTCGTTCCCCTCCGGATCGATCTGCACGACCTCCAGGTCGCCGCCGCCCTCAATCGGGCCACACTCGAATGTGCCGTCAGGCTTCACAACGGTGGAGCACAGCACCTCGCCCGTGTCCGGATCGCGGACCTCGATCGTGTCGCCGGGCTCACCCTCACCGGTGATCACACCACCGTCGGTGGAGTCAACCTTCGGCGGCTTCGTCACCGTGATCTCAATCGGCGCCGACTCGTTCCCATCCGGGTCAATCTGCACAACCTCCAGGTCGCCGCCGCCCTCAATCGGGCCGCACTCGAATGTGCCGTCAGGCTTCACAACGGTGGAGCACAGCACCTCGCCCGTGTCCGGATCGCGGACCTCGATCGTGTCGCCGGGCTCACCCTCACCGGTGATCACACCACCGTCGGTGGAGTCAACCTTCGGCGGCTTCGTCACCGTGATCTCAATCGGGGCCGACTCGTTCCCCTCCGGATCGATCTGCACGACCTCCAGGTCGCCGCCGCCCTCAATCGGGCCACACTCGAATGTGCCGTCAGGCTTCACAACGGTGGAGCACAGCACCTCGCCAGTATCGGGATCGCGGACCTCGATCGTGTCACCAGGCTCACCCTCACCGGTGATCACACCACCGTCGGTGGAGTCAACCTTCGGCGGCTTCGTCACCGTGATCTCAATCGGGGCCGACTCGTTCCCCTCCGGATCGATCTGCACGACCTCCAGGTCGCCGCCGCCCTCAATCGGGCCACACTCGAATGTGCCGTCAGGCTTCACAACGGTGGAGCACAGCACCTCGCCAGTATCGGGATCGCGCACCTCGATCGTGTCACCAGGCTCACCCTCACCAGTCACGACACCACCATCAGTCGAATCGACGACGGGGGGCTTTGCCACTGTAATGGGCGTTGACGGAGACTCGTTGCCTCCCGGGTCCACTGCGACAACCTCGTGCTTGCCTGGTGGAAGCGGCTGGTCTGCCGAGCCACACGCAAAGGCACCAGTTGTCGGGTCAGCCGTCGTCTCGCACAGCACGTCGCCCGTATCTGGGTCACGAATGACAACCGTCGATCCGGGTTCGGCGGTACCGGTCACCACGCCACCATCGGTCGAGTCGACCGTGGGCGCGAGCGGGGCCGTATCGTCGATGAGCTTCGCACTTGCGGTTGCAGTTGCTTCCGCTCCGTCAACCGTGAACGAGAGATCAGCAGTGGTTGCCTGACCGTCTACCAGGTCAGCCGTCGTGCCCGAGAGTTCAGCCGTGTAGCTGCCTGTGTCAGACCCGGCAGCAGCCGTCGCGGTGATCGTACCTACGCTCGTCTCGATGACGACAGTCGCAGTGTTGTCGTGGACATCGTTGCCGAAGGCATCCTTGAGCTGCACGGTGACCGTTGCGGTCCCCGGCGGCTCAGACCCGACGTCTATGGTTGTGGGATCGACCACAATCGTCGAGGTTTCGAGGCTCGCTGAGCCAGCAGTGAACTGGATCGGGATCGTCGCTGGGTCTACAGCAGTTCCTGCGACGAGTGCAGCGATTGGGAAGTCAACCCATGCTGTCTCAGAGGTGAGCTCGAACGAGGCTACACCGTCTGCGCCTGTTGTCGCTGTCCCGCTCGTCACGCCAGTCCCGTTCACGCCTGAGGGGAATTCAAACGTGACGACTTCACCCTCGACGAGGTTGTCAGTCGCGTCGCGCACAGTCACTTTGGCGGTGTAGGTGCCGCCGGCTGCCACAGTTCCGTAAGCCGGAGTGATCTCCCAGGTGGAGTTCGCTGCCGAAGCCCCGCCTGATCCGAACTCAACTGACACGGGCGATCCTGAGATCGCTGTCGCCGTGCCGGCAACGTCGATCGTGGCCGCGACCTCGTACGTGCCGGCGACCACAGAGGTCAGCTGAAGCGCTGCTTTTCCGTCGGCGTCCGTGACGACTGTCTGCGGCGAGGCGCCACCGGCCCCCACAACGTCCGCCGGGAAGGTGAACGTCACCGTGACACCGGCTCCGACAGTATTTCCGTAGCTGTCCTTGACTGTCGCTGTCGCCTTGTGACTCGCGGTACCATCCGCGGTAACGACACCAGTAGTTGCGGTCATGGCTGACTGAGAAGCGTCAGGTGCCGCCGCGGTGAACTCGACAGACTTGGTACCAGCCCCTGCCCCACCAACCGGGTCACCACCGATCGTTGCAGAGACATCGTGACTGCCCTTCACAGTCGACGTGATCTCGAAAACGACAGTGCCGTCTGCACCCGAAGTTCCAGTCGCAGCACCGCCACTAACGATGGTGACATCGGCCGGAAGAGTGAGCGCGACGTCAGCACCGGCAACAGGATTACCCGAGCTATCCTTCGCGGTCACCGTGACCGTGTACGTTCCACCAGCCGCAATCGGGCCAGCCGGCGTGATCTCCCAGCTCGAAGCGGAAGCATCAACCTCACCAGCCCCGAACTCGATATCGGCCGGCGAACCCGGAAGCGCTCCGGCCCCGATCGCACCGGCAACCGAATACGTGGCTGCCGCCGTCGAGGTCACCCCGATCGCCGCGGCACCCGCAGCGTCGGTCGCAACAACAATCGTTCCGGTCGTTCCTGACACCCAGGTGCCCGCGGTCGTTCCCGCATACTCAGCCCCCGCAGGGAGCGTGAATGTCACTTCTTCACCCGAAACCGGGTTGTCAAACTCATCCGCGACCGCGGCAGTCAACACGTGCTGCGCGGTCCCATCAGCAGTCTTCACCCCGCTCGTCACCGAGAAATCGGAATGCGCAGTATCAGCTGCCGCCGCGGTGAACTCGACAGACTTGGTACCAGCCCCTGCCCCACCAACCGGGTCACCACCGATCGTTGCAGAGACATCGTGACTGCCCTTCACAGTCGACGTGATCTCGAAAACGACAGTGCCGTCTGCACCCGAAGTTCCAGTCGCAGCACCGCCACTAACGATGGTGACATCGGCCGGAAGAGTGAGCGCGACGTCAGCACCGGCAACAGGATTACCCGAGCTATCCTTCGCGGTCACCGTGACCGTGTAGGTCCCGCCAGCCGCAATCGGGCCAGCCGGCGTGATCTCCCAGCTCGAAGCGGAAGCATCAACCTCACCAGCCCCGAACTCGATATCGGCCGGCGAACCCGGAAGCGCTCCGGCCCCGATCGCACCGGCAACCGAATACGTGGCTGCCGCCGTCGAGGTCACCCCGATCGCCGCGGCACCCGCAGCGTCGGTCGCAACAACAATCGTTCCGGTCGTTCCTGACACCCAGGTGCCCGCGGTCGTTCCCGCATACTCAGCCCCCGCAGGGAGCGTGAATGTCACTTCTTCACCCGAAACCGGGTTGTCAAACTCATCCGCGACCGCGGCAGTCAACACGTGCTGCGCGGTCCCATCAGCAGTCTTCACCCCGCTCGTCACCGAGAAATCGGAATGCGCAGTATCAGCTGCCGCCGCGGTCCACGCCCGCGTCTCGCTTGCGCCGATCTGCTCAGCTCCGAGTCCGGCAGTGAAGACATACTCGCCAGCTACAGAGCTGACAAGCGCGAGGCTTGCGACCCCGCTCGCGTCAGTCGGAACGACGACAACGGTTTCTTCCGTGAACCCGTTGACCCCAGCGGGCACGGTGAAGCTCACGTCGACCCCGGCACCGACAGCGTTTCCGGTTGCGTCCTTCACCGTCGCGGTTGCGGTGTAGGTGCTGCCCGCGCCGCTCCCCGCCTGAAGGGGGCCCGTCTTGTCGATCTCCCATACCGATTCGGTTGCGCTCGGTGCACCGGCGGTGAAGACCGCGTCTGCGGGCGAGCCCGAGACCGCTTCGTCGCTTCCGGCGATCTCAACAGTCGCGGCGATCGGATACGTGCCTGGCACCGAGCTTGTAATCGTCGCTGTGTAGGTCCCGTCCCCGTTGTCGGTGACGTTCGACACTGTCACGTCGGCGTTTGCCGGATCCGCAACGATCTTCACGACCTGGCCCGCGAGCGGCTCACCAGAGACACCGCCAACAACTGTCACGGTTGCGGTGATCGAACTCGTGCCGTTTGCCTCGGCGGTCGCGGGCGCGAGCTCAAGGGTCGAGTCCTCGGCGGATGGATCCTCGCTGTAGGTGAGGATCACGCGGATGTCGGAGCCCATCGTGACTGCAGTTCCGGGAATCGTCACGACACCAGCCGAGGTGAATGTCGCCTCTCCGATCTCGTCGCCCGTGAGCGCATTGATGATCTTTGCCGACTTGAGCACAGTTCCGGCCGGTGTCGCTGTCGGGCTGACAACGACGTCGGTGCCAACAGTGCCTTCGTGCACCGTGCTCGACGGTGTGGTCTCACCCGCGTCACTCACAACGACCTCAGCAGTTGTCGTCGAGGGCGCAGTCGTAGACACGCCCGTCAGCGTGTAGGCGTACGACCCTGTGACGCTGCTCTCGGCTGACACACGAACGACCGAGGAGACCGTCTTGACGTCGTAGTCTTCGACCTCGCCAGGCGTCGTCCACGGCTTAGTACCTGAGGTGGCGGCCGTCGCCGCGTACTCGCCGAGCGTGTTGTCTGGCTTCGTGACGTCTGCGAGCGAGGAGTTGACGCGCAGCGTCGAGAAGCCCGCGGTCGACGGGAAGACGAGGTCAAAATCGACTGTCGCTCCTGTCCCGAACACTCCGTCGCCGAACGCACCTCGCGGGTTCGCGTTCTGGGCGCCCGCGGCTGAGAGCCACGCCCCTACCTTCGCGTTCGCCGCCTGCGCGCCCTCGCTCACCGCACGCATCGGGTAGGTCTGGCCGCTGGCGAACAGCTGGTCTTTCGCGAGCGGAGTGTCGCCCGCGAGGTTCAAGAACACACCATCATCGCTCGCGTGGCTGTTGTCTGTCGCGCCGACAGTATATTCGCCGTTCGTTGCGCCGAGTCTCAGGTCTCCGCTTGAATCCCCTGCAACGTTGAGGTGCTGAGGCCCGTTGCCCGCGGTGGCGTCTGTGCTGAGCAGGCTGTTCCGAGAGAGGTCGGCGGTCGAGCCAGCGAATGCGACGGTGAAGTCTGCGGTGTAGAACACCGACGCGTTGTTGCCCGTGATCTTCACGAGGTCGTCGGTGTCAGCAACGCTGATCGTTGTGGTGAGCGGGGTTCCAAGCGGCGGGTTCACGCCGTTGTTGCCCTCGTTCAACACTTCGATCGAGTTCGTGTTGTCGTTCACAAGGGTTGCGACCTCTGCGGCAACGACCTCACCGTTCTTGGCCTCAGCAGTTGCGCCGGCGCCAGTCGTGAGCTGCGGCTGCACGACGCGCACGTAGCCAACGCCGTTTGACCAGTTCAGCAGCGCTGCATACTCGCCGTTCGCGTCAGTTGGCCGGGAGCCCTGTAGCGTCGCGGTTCCATCGCCGTTGTCTTGGTAAATCGCCACCGTCTGGTTCGCGAGCCCGGTCCCGTTCACGTCTACGACCTTGCCCTGCAGGCCGACGGCCCCCTCGACACCAGCTCCGTCATAGTTCACGTAGTTGCGGTTGAGAAGTCCGGGCGTGTAGCCAGGAATCGCCTCGGCCTTGCCCGTGAGCGGGTCGACTGCAAACAGCTTCTGGCCTGAGTTGATATTTCCCGTCGGTACGACCATTTTCCCGTCGAGGAACGCGAGGGAGACCCACTCGTATATGCCGGTAGGCTCTGACGGCCCTTGATTCCACGTTCCGACTGTGGCAACCGCCCCCGTCTGGGCGTCGGTTCGCACAATGCTGCCGCTCCCGACTGCGGGCGAGAGGAAGTTGTAAACGTTGCCGAGCGCATCGATCGTCATGTCACTGACCGCGCCACCGTTGGCGGTGAGGGGGTTGGCGACAAACCAATCGAAGCTGTTGTCTTCCATCGTCAACGGATCGCCGTCTGGTCCTGGGTTCAGTACGAGGTACTGCACGCGGTTTTCGTTCGCCGTACAGTTGTTCAGAATGACGAGCTCACTCGTGTATGGGTTCACTTCCATACCGCACGAGGAGTTGGTGAAGTCACGGTGAATCGGTTTTCCGGCCGCGTTGGCCTCGGCAACCGTGGGAGACGGGATCTCGATCGAGTATGTCTTCCCCTTCTCGCCAGAGCCGTTGTCAGTCGACGGACTCCAGTCCACCCAGACCGTGTTCGCAAAGCCGTAGTGGGCGAGCGCCTCAGGCGATGCCGCTGAGCGTCCGCCGAGGTTCAACCCCGCAGTCGCATAGATGCCCGGGTTCACCGCGTGCGCGCTGACTCCAAGGTTGTACGAGTTGCGAGTCCCTGTCGGGCCTCCAGCGGCGTTCACGTTGAACCGCTTGATCGCCGTGGTCGGAGTGCCTGTCGTTCCGACGATCAGGTTGAAGTCGCCGCCGCCCCACACACCACCTGCGTGGAGGTCAGCGTCTGCGGGCCACTCGACGATGCCGACGACCTCACCGTGGGGCGTACCGGCGGCGAGCGCCGGGCTCGCTACCGCGAGCGGTCCGAACGCCGCGGCGGAGGTGCCGAGAAGCGCCGCGACGATGACCCCGGCCAACCGCTGCCGCCTGGTGCGCGCTCGCTGTTCTCGGCGTCGATGCGGGTGCCCGGAGCTCTGGGTGCCTGCCGAATGTGTGATCCTCACTTCGCGTTCCCTTCGTTCTGGGGAGCGCCCTGGCTCTCCGAGACGACGTACTTCACTGTGAAGTTGCCGTCGTGGTCTTGTCCAAACTCAACGCGCGCTGAGTGGCTTTCGCTACTCAACGCGCTCACAGTTCCGATTGGCCCAGAGCCCTGCTGGCCCTTGAGCGCAAAACCGGCTCCTTGCAGGTCTTCGATGGCGGCGAGCTGCGCCTCATAGTCATCGACATGCAAATCGACCTGCCATTGCGAGCCGATGAGTATCGAGGTAGTCACCTCGCCCGCGGCGATTGGCACCTCTTGTGTTGTCGGAAATCCAGCTGGCAGGCGGGGGTCGGTTGTGCCGTGTGGGAGGGCGAGCCAGATCCCACCGCCCGCGACGAGCCCGATCCCGAGGGCGCCCGCTATGACTGCTCGCCTGGTGCGGCACTGAGTACCGGTCGCAGTCGAGTCGTCAGACTGCGTGCCAGCGTCGATGCTCTCGGGACGCGCCTCGTCGACGACGCCCGGTGAATCGTCAGCTTCGGCAACGCCGTGGCTATGATGCTTCGTTGCGGTCATGTCCCCCATCCAATCTGCTCATGTAGCCACAGCAGATTCGCGGAAACCGCAGTCACTCACGGCGACCGCAAGCGAAATAGCAAGGCAACAAACAGCAAGTTAATTGGGATTCTATACACGAAATTCTCAGGCGTGAAGAAAAATCATCAATCGTTCATCACCGCACGGTGACCCCCTGATACTCAGTCGCTACTCAGCCGCTTGGAGTGAGTAACGCGAAAGCTCCCCCGCCTTGGCGAGGGAGCTTTCTACGATTCGAACTGCCGACCGCTAGCTACGACACGAGCCGGGCTCGCGCGACCCGCGCGCGCTCGCGTACACCCTCGGCATCAAGCGTGAGGTGCTCCCCGTCTGCATAGACGTGACGGCCTCCGATGAAGACATGCCGCACGTCCCTTCCGGTCGCACCATAGACGAGATGCGCCACGAGGGACTCTGGCGCGAGTGGCGCAGCCGCTGTGCCGCGAAGATCGACCGCGACGACATCGGCGAACTTGCCTGCTTCGAGTACCCCCGAATCAGCGAACCCGATTGCAGCGGCGCCACCCCTCGTCGCAATGTCGAGCACCTGCGGACCGAGCACTGCCGCCGCGTCCTGGCGAGCCCCCCGGTGCAGAATCGTTGCGTGCTTCAACTCCTCGAACAGGTCAAGCGAGTTGTTACTCGCGACCGAGTCAGTGCCGATCGCGAGCGCGAGGCCAGCGCCGATCATCTCGGGAAACGGGGCGATACCGTTGCCAAGCTTGAGGTTCGAGACAGGGTTGTGGCTGATGGAAGTGCCGGTCTCGGCAAACGTCGAGATCTCGCCCTCGGTGAGGTGCACACAGTGCGCGGCGTGCACCTCAGCGTCGAAGAAGTCGAGCGATGCGAGATGATCTCCAGGCGTTTTCCCGTACTGCTCTCGAATCTGCGCGACCTCGGCAGCCGACTCCGAGACGTGAGTGTGGATCGGAATGTTGCCGGCGAGCGCCCGCTCCCGCACCTCGCGCAGAAACTCGGGTGTGCACGTGTAGGGGGCGTGGGGCCCGAAGCCTACCCGCACGAGTGGGTCCTCGCGGTAGCGGTCTGCGAGCCGTTCGACCTCGTCGAGCACCTCGGCCCCCGTCATCGGAGAGACAGTTGGGTAGGCAACGTGGTCGCTCGCACTGCACGCTAGCGCCGCAAACACGCGCATGCCGGCAGCGCGAACTCGCTCGATGAGCGCCTCATCCCAGTAATACATGTCAGCGAACGCGACAGTCCCTGTCTCAATCATCTCGAGCAGCGCAAGCTCGAGCCCCGCGACGAGATCGTCGTGGGTGAGCCGCTGCTCGATGCCCTGCACGGTCGCGAGCCACTGCATGAAACTCTCGTCGTCTGACACGCCTCGCTGGAGGGTCATGGCCGAGTGGGTATGACCGTTGGTGAGCCCCGGCATGAGCGCATGGCCCGCGAGGTCATGCGTCACAACGCTTTCGGCGCGCGGCGGCCCGGCGTAGCTGATGCGCCCCGTCTCATCGAAGGCGAGCTCTGCGGGGGCCACCGTCCCGGCCGGCGTGAGCATGGAGTCGGCGCGAAGCACTGTCTCAGTCGTCATGCGCCAAGGCTACCGGGCGCGGCAGGTCTGTGGCAGTGGGCTAGCCGCCGAGCCTGCGCTGGCGAGCAGAGTAGTCGCGCAACGCGCGGAGGAAGTCGACCTCGCGCAGGTCGGGATACAGTGCCTCGACGAAGTAGAACTCCGAGTGCGCCGACTGCCAAATCATGAAATCCGAGATGCGCTGCTCACCCGACGTGCGAATGACAAGATCCGGATCGGCCTGTCCCCGCGTCCACAGGTGCTCACCGATCTTGTCGGGGGTCAGGGTCTCGGCAAGGTTCTCGAGGGTACCGCCATCCTCCTGATGCGCCTCAATGACGCTGCGCACCGCCGCCGCGATCTCACTGCGGCCACCGTACCCAACTGCGAGGTTGACGTGCAGGCCAGTGTTTCCCCGCGTGCGTTCCTCCGCCGCCGCTAGAGCCGTCGCGAGCTCCGGGGCGAGCCCATCACACGAGCCGACATGCTGCACCCGCCAGGCAGGGTTGCGGGCGAGCTCGGTGGCAAGTTCGGCAATGATCCCAAAGAGATCCTCGAGCTCGTCGCTGCCCCTGGCGTTCAGGTTGTCGGCTGAGAGCAGGTAGAGCGTCACGACCTTCACGCCCGCGTTCTCGCACCAGCCGAGAAACTCGGGAACCTTGCGGGCGCCAGCTCGATGCCCAAACGCCGCACGCTCTTGCAGCCGCTGCTTCGCCCAGCGCCGATTCCCGTCGACGATGACAGCAACGTGGTGCGGCACGCGCGCGTCGACGATCTCACGCCGCAGACGCTGCTGGTACAGGCGGTACAGCAGGCCGGTGCGCGGCGGTTTGGGCTGGGGGGTCACCTGGGTAGTCTAGCGATGTGCCGCCGCCTGGGCCCGGGTGTTTCATCAGCCCAGCCGCGCGACAAGTGGGGGTAGCCTACATATATACCCCGCGAGATCTGTTGGGACCATACACTCAGGGCATGACCGTTTCCGATGCAGAGGATGCGGTGGGCGCGCCGCTAGATCCCCGAGACACCGCCTCACCTGTGCCCGAGAGTGAGGCTGACCAGGGCACCGACAGGTTCGCCCTGCCGCTCCTCGACGACGCACTCGAACACGAAGCCGAGCACGGCGGCGACGACGAGGCGTCTACCGACGAGGTAAAGCCACGCTGGCGCGGCTGGATCCACGCTGGCACGTTTCCCATCGCCGTCGCGGGAGGCATCGTGCTCATCTCGCTCGCGCACGGCGCACTCGCGAAGTGGGCATCGGCTGTCTTCATGCTCACAAGCATGCTGCTCTTCGGCGTCTCTGCGCTCTACCACCGCATCAACTGGAAGCCCACGACGAAGCAGCTGTTCCGTAGGCTCGACCACGCGAACATCTTCATGCTCATCGCTGGCACGTACACCCCGATCGCGCTGCTCGCGCTTCCCCCTGAGAAGGGGATCCTGCTGCTCGTGCTCGTATGGGCGGGAGCGCTCCTCGGAATCGGCTTCAGGGTGTTCTGGATCGGCGCGCCGCGCTGGATGTACGTTCCGCTCTACCTGCTGCTCGGCTGGGCGGCAATGATGTACATCGTCGACATCGCGCACGCGAACCTCGCCGCGATGGTACTCGTGATCGTGGGCGGCCTGCTCTACACAGCGGGCTCAGTCGTCTACGGATTCAAGAAGCCCAACCCGGTGCCTGGGGTGTTCGGGTTCCACGAGATCTTCCACTCGCTCACGGTGATCGCATTTCTGTGTCACTGGACAGCTGCACTGCTGCTCGCGCTCGACCCCATCTATCTGCAGTAGCGCGCGGGCGCAGCCGACGGCTACTCGCCGGCGAGCACCCTGAGCACCGCATCTCCATAGCGTTCAAGCTTGACCTGCCCGATGCCTGAGATTGCGAGCAACCCATCGTCAGTTGTTGGCTGATGGGTGGCGAGCGCCGCGAGCGTCACATCCCCAAACACGACATACCCAGGCACGCCCTGCTCCTTCGCCTCGGCGGCACGCCACGCCCGTAGCCGCTCGAACACCTCGGCCTGCTCGGCCGTGAGATCCGCTGCGGCTGCAGAACGCTTCGCCCCGCTGCTCGGCCGCGTCGATGTCGCTCGCGCGATGACTTCCTCGCGCATCAGCACCTTTTCTTCCCCGCGGAGCACCGGCTTCGCTGCCTCGCTCGGCCAGAGCACTCCCCATTCGCCCCGAGCTTCGAGCAGCCCAATTGCGACAAGGTGACGCACGACGCCGCGCCACTGCGCGACTGTCCACTCGGTTCCAATGCCCCAGGTTGAGAGCTCGTCAAGCCGCATCTGGCTGACGCGCTCGGACCCCACTCCGCGAAGGACGTCGATGTGCTGACCGGCAGCGTATGTGCGCCCGCGCTCGTTCTGCGTACGGATGATCGTCGACAGCAGCATCTGCGAGGGAACCGTCGCGTCCCAGAGCTTCGGCGGGTCCAGGCAGACGTCACAGTTGCCGCAGCTTTCGGGGGCGTCGAGCTCGCCGAAGTAGCCGAGCAGGTACCTGCGCCTGCAGGTGACGCTCTCGCACAGCGCGAGCATGTGATCGAGATGGCGGGTCTGATTGGCCCGGGTCGCCTGGTCTCCGTCACCCGAATCAATGAACTGGCGCTGTTGCACGACGTCGGCGAGGCCGTACGCGAGCCAGGCCTCAGAGGGCGCTCCGTCACGCCCGGCTCGGCCAGTCTCCTGGTAATAGCCTTCGACGGACTTCGGTAGATCGATGTGTGCGACAAACCGAACATCGGGCTTGTCGATGCCCATCCCAAATGCGATCGTCGCGACTACAACCACGCCGTCCTCGCGAAGGAACCGGGTCTGAGCATCGAGTCGCACGTCTGCGGGCAAACCAGCGTGATACGCAACGGCGTCGATTCCGGCATCCCGCAATGCGGCCGCCGTCTGCTCGACCCGTTTGCGACTCAGCGCGTACACGATTCCGGCTTCACCCTGGTGCTCCGCTCGAATAAACGCGAGCAGCTGCGAGCGCACATTTTGCTTCGGCACGATCTGGTAGCGGATGTTCGCGCGGTCAAAGCTCGACACGAAGTGGCGGGCGTCCGCGAGGAACAACCGCTCAGTGATCTCCCGGTGAGTCTCGGGCGTCGCGGTCGCCGTGAGCGCGATCCGCGGCACGTCTGGCCATTCAGTTGCGAGGGCGCCGAGCCGCAGGTAGTCGGGCCGAAAGTCGTGGCCCCACTGCGATACGCAGTGTGCCTCGTCGATCGCGAACAGGGCGACAGTTCCCCGCTTCAGAAAATCGACGGTGCCTGGCACCGCAAGCTGCTCTGGCGCGAGATAGAGCACGTCGAGCTCGCCGTTGAGGTAGGCGGCTTCGACGGCCCGCCGCTCCTCCTGCGCGAGCGACGAGTTCAGCGCCGCGGCGCGCACCCCAGCGAGCTGCAGCGCCATCACCTGATCGTGCATAAGGGCCACGAGCGGCGACAGCACAATGCCGGTGCCCGCGCGGGCGATCGCCGGGATCTGGTAGCACAGCGACTTGCCGCCGCCAGTTGGCATGAGCACGACCGCGTCCCCGCCAGCAACAACGTGGCGAATGATCGCCTCCTGCTCGCCGCGGAACTCGCTGTACCCAAAGACCCCCGAAAGGATCTCCTGGGGGTCGCGCACAACGCCCGTCATGCAGCTAGGCTCCAGTGCTGCGGGATCCGTCGTTCCCATCACCGCGTGCGTTGTTCTCGGACCCCGCACCATCAGCGTTCCCACTCTCGGCGAGCTCCGCCGCGATGTCCTCGCGGATCTCGTGGCGGTAGGTGTTACGGCGCAGGCGCTTCACGAGCAGAAACCCGAGCGCGATAACGGCGGCCGCGAATACTGCGGTCGCAATGAACCCCTCGGGGCCAGGCGTGACCTTGTCTGGGTCAAACGTCTCGCCGTCTTTCGCGGCGATCGCGATGACAGCCTCGGCAACAAATGACTGAGCGGCAAGCGCCACGCTCGAAACAACACTCATCGTGCGTTCTCCTCAATTCCTTCAAACAGATCTGCTTCAAACTCGCTGGTCTCGACTCTGGAGCCCGCCAGCCTGTAATCCTCAAACGGCCACGCCTGCAGCTGAACCTCGTTCGGCCAGAAGAAGAACGAGCTGTCGGGCGACACCTGGCTCGCGTGCGCTCGGAGCGCGTCGTCGCGCTTGTCGAGGAACGGGCCAACATTCACGCGAGCGGTTCCGGTGTAGCCACGCCGCAGCAGCCATTCGCTCATCTCATCGATGCGCGTCAGTACCGGGGATTCCGGGTCGTTCTCCACGAGCCACGCACGGATCGCTTTCACCCGCTCAGAGTTGAAGATGTCTTCGTAGTACATCTTTCCGATCTCCCACGGCTCGCCGGCATCCGGGTACGCGCTCGCGTCTCCCGAACGCTCCCACGCAATCATGCTGATCTCGTGGGTGCGGATGTGGTCTGGGTGCGGGTATCCGCCCTGTTCGTTGTAG